>NC_019673.1:7327500-8005217 GCF_000328705.1 Saccharothrix espanaensis DSM 44229
TACCTAACAGCTGAGAGGACTCGGCCGATGACGTACCCCGATCGCGATCCCCGTGCGGTCCACCGTCCCACGGAGGCCTTACATCCCGTGCAGGAGCCGGTGCGCGAGCCGCTGCGTGAGCCCGTGCGCGAGCCGGTGCGCGAAGAGGTCGTGGAGCGCGGGGACAGCCGCGTGCGCGCGGTGAGGGTCGTGTGCGCGGTGATCGACGTGATCTGTTGGCTGTTCGCGATCGTGCTGGCGGTGCACATCTTCCTGGTGATCGCGGGTGCCAACGCGTCCAACGGGTTCGCGCAGATGATCGAGTCGTGGTCGGCGGGGGTGTCGCTGGGCTTGCGGGGCCTGTTCACGCCGGCGAACGACGGGCTGCGGACGCTCCTGAACGACGGCCTGGCGGCGGTGTTGTGGCTGATCATCGGTGCGGTGTTGACGAACCTGATCACACGGGTGGCGCTGCCGGCCGGTGAACGGCGGGTCTGGTACCGCCGGACGGTGCGCTAGCGCTACCGAGGGTCACCGCAAGATTCACTCGGGTGAGGAAAATTCGCCCCGGTGGCCAATTGTCGTACGCGCGCGTGGCGGCCAGGTTTGGCGGGTGGCCAGCGACTTGCAGAAGCGGAAGGGCTCCATCGTGTTCCGCGCGATGGACGCCGACGACGACGGTTTCCTGGAGCGGGCGGACTTCGAGGCGCTCACCGACCGCTGGGTCGCGATCCGCGGCGACAGCGGCGAGGCCCGGCTGCGCGAGCTGATGATGGGCTGGTGGGAGACGCTGCTCGCGGCGTCCGACCAGGACCGGGACGAGAAGGTCACCTTCGACGAGCTGCTGTCGGTGATCGACAACCTGGGCACCATGCTGGACCTCGTGGTGGCCACGGCGGAGTCGATGTTCGAGGCGGTGGACGAGGACGGCGACGGCGAGATCTCGGCCGAGGAGTACAGCTGGATGATCCGCGCCTGGACGGGGGCGGAGACCTCGACCGGGGACGTGTTCGCCCGGCTGGACGTCAACGGTGACGGGCACATCTCGAAGGGCGAGTTCGCCCGGCACTGGGTGGAGTTCTGGGCGGGCGACGACGAGGACGCGCCGGGCACGTACGTGTTCGGCGAGGTCTGACCGAGGCCGCTCCAACCGAGGCCGGTGGTGCCGCGGGTGTCGGTGGACGCCCGCGGCACCGGCGTCAGGAGGGTAATCCCGGGGTGGCGCGGGTGCGCCGCGTCCCCCTGCGGTAGGTGCTGACGGCGGGCGAGTCGATCCAGAACCGCCACGGCACGTCGACGGCGACCGCGACGCCCACGCGCGGCCCGGTGCGGATCTCGGTGACCGGGTCGCCCGCGAACAGTCGCACGGACGCGTCCGCGGCGGTGAGGTCGGTGCCGTTGTGCTCGCGGTGCAGTCCGAGCACGCCGGTGAGCCGCGCGGGGCCTTTGGCGAGTTCGGCGGTGCTGCGGGCGGTCGGGCGGCGCATCTGGGCGAGGTCTTCGCCTTCCACCACCTCGCCCGCGCGCAGCAGCACGGCACCGGGCACGCCGTCGGTCAACGAGACGACGTTGGCGCAGAAGTGCATCCCGTACACGAAGTAGACGTACAGGTGACCGGCCGGCCCGAACATCACGTCGTTGCGCGGGGTGCGGCCGCGGTAGCAGTGCGACGCCGGGTCGTCGCCGCCCCGGTACGCCTCGACTTCCACGATCCGCACGCCCACCACGCCGTCGGGGGTGGTGCTCTGGATGACGGCGCCGAGCAGGAGCCGGGCGGCGTCGACGGGGTCGACGGCCAGCTCCTGCTCGGTGAGCTGTCTAGGCACGGCGGGCCAGGCCGGACCGGTCGCGCAGCCGCTTGAGCTGTTCGGCGACCCGGTCGGGGGCGGTGCCGCCGTGGGCGTCGCGGGAGGCGATCGACCCCTCGACGGTGAGCACGCCGCGCACCTCGGGGGTGAGGTGCGGGGAGATGGCGGCGAACTCGGCGTCGGTGAGCTCGTCGAGGCCGACGCCGCGGCTCTCGGCGGCTTGGACGCACTCGCCCGCGGCCTCGTGCGCGACCCGGAACGGCACGCCCTGGCGGACCAGCCACTCGGCGATGTCGGTGGCCAGGGTGAACCCGGCGGGCGCGACCTCGGCCATCCGGGCGGTGTCGAAGCGGATGGTGGCGATCATGCCGGTGAGCGCGGGGAGCAGGAGCCCGAGCTGCTCGACGGAGTCGAACAGGGGCTCCTTGTCCTCCTGGAGGTCCCGGTTGTAGGCCAGCGGCTGGGCCTTGAGGGTGGCCAGCAGGCCGGTGAGGTTGCCGATCAGCCGGCCCGCCTTGCCGCGGGTGAGCTCGGCGACGTCCGGGTTCTTCTTCTGGGGCATGATCGAGCTGCCGGTGGCCCACGCGTCGTCCAGCACCGCGAAGTGGAACTCGGCGGTGGTCCAGATGATCACCTCTTCGGCGATCCGGGACAGGTCGACGCCGATCATGGCCAGCACGAACGCGATCTCGGCGGCGAAGTCGCGCGAGGCGGTGCCGTCGATGGAGTTCTCGACGGGGGCGTCGAAGCCGAGTTCGGCGGCGACGGCGGCGGGGTCGAGGCCGAGCGACGAGCCGGCCAGCGCGCCGGAGCCGTACGGGGAGACGGCGGCGCGCTTGTCCCAGTCCTTGAGGCGTTCGACGTCGCGCAGCAGCGCCTGGCCGTGGGCCAGCAGGTGGTGGGCGAGCAGCACGGGCTGGGCGGACTGGAGGTGGGTGCGGCCGGGCATGACGGCGGTCGGGTGCGCCTCGGCCTGGCCGGCCAGGGCGTCCACGACGTCCAGGACGCCTTCGGACACGCGGTGGGCGGCGTCGCGCAGCCACATCCGGAACAGGGTGGCGACCTGGTCGTTGCGGGACCGGCCGGCGCGGAGCTTGCCGCCGAGGTCGGGTCCGGCGCGTTCGATGAGGCCGCGTTCGAGCGCGGTGTGGACGTCTTCGTCGGCGAGGGTGGGGGTGAACGCCCCGGACTCGACGTCGGCGTGCAGGGCGTCCAGCGCGGCGAGCATCCGGTCCAGTTCGTCGGCTGTCAGCAGGCCCGCGCGGTGGAGCACGCGGGCGTGCGCACGGGAGCCCCGGATGTCGTAAGGCGCGAGTCGCCAATCGAAGTGCGTGGAGGCCGACAGCAGTGCCATGGCGTCCGCGGGTCCGCTGGCGAACCGCCCGCCCCAAAGTGAACTCACTTGCTCTGATCCCTCTTCGCTGCGATCTTGCTCGACGGGCCTCACAGCTGCACGAAGCCCTTGGCCACAGTCTGGTGCAACGGGTGTCCGCCGCGTTCGGCGGCCGGCCGCACCTCGGCGGGTCCGCCGGGCAGGAGGACCCGGACCTCGCCGCAGACGTGCTGCCGGGCGGCGTCCAGGACGCCGTCCAGCGCCTGTTCGAGGGGCGCGGACCAGCGCGAACCGCTGCCCGGCGAGCACCAGCTCACCCCAGCACCGGCCGGCCTGCCGCTTGAAGCGGGCGAGGTCGGGTTCCAGGGTGAGGTCTTCCCACCGCCGGTAGGCCGCGGCCAGGGCGAGCGTGCGTCGAACCGCTCGCGGTGACGCCCGCCGGCGCGGAGGTCGAGCTCTTGGACGGCTGGGCGCGCGGTGACCGTCTCGCCGTCGAGGGCGACCGGCACGCCATGGTCGAACGTGACGACGAGTTCGTGGTGGTCGTTCGGGTGGGCAGGTCGCGGCACGACGGGCGGGGCGGTGAGCACGCGGACCTCCTGCTCGGCGACGGCGGTCGCGCCGCGATGCCGTGCGACCCGTACGACGTGGTGGGCTGTCAGCGGCTGGGACAGGGCGGGCACGAGGTCGGGGTGCGACGCGCCGGCTTGGAGCGCGGGCAGGCCGTACCGCTGGGCGAACTCGTCGCGCGCGTCGACCTCCACCACCTCGGCCGTGCCGCGGGCGGTCCCGGGGTCCTCGTCCTGCCCGAGGTCCACGACAACCACCGCGCCCTCGGCGAACCGGTCGTCGGACGGGCCGGCGAGGACCACCAGGTCAGTCACCGCCGTCCTCCTGGCCGGCGGCCAGCGCGCTCACCCGGGCCGCCAGCTCCGCGCCGGTCAGCGGTTCGCGCGCCACCACCAGGATGGTGTCGTCGCCGGCGATCGTGCCGACGATGTCGGTGAGCGCGGCCCGGTCCAGCGCGCTGGCCAGGAACTGGGCCGCGCCGGGCGGGGTGCGCAGGACGGCGAGGTTGCCCGAGGAGTCGACCGAGACGAGCAGTTCGTTGAGCACCCGCACGAGCCGGGACGTGCCGCCTTGGACGCCGCGCACCGGGCTGCCGTCCTCGGGGATCACGTAGACCGGCGCGCCGCCGTCCGCGCCGCGCAGCTTGACCGCGCCGAGCTCGTCCAGGTCCCTCGACAGGGTGGCCTGGGTGACCTCGATGCCTTCGACGGCCAGCGTCTTCGCCAGTTCCGACTGGCTGCGGATGGCGCGTTGGCTGACCAGTTCGACGATGCGGGCCTGCCGCGCGGTGCGGGTCATCGCGACTGCTCCAGCAGCCACACCAGGAGGGCCTTCTGGGCGTGCAGGCGGTTCTCGGCCTCGTCCCAGACGGCGCTGTCGGGCCCGTCGAGGACCTCGTCGGTGATCTCCCAGCCGCGGTGGGCGGGCAGGCAGTGCAGGACGGTGGTCTTCACGCCGGTGGAGGCGACCAGGTCGGCGTTGACCTGGAACGGCCGGAACGGGCCGACCCGGTCGCGGCCGTCGTTCTCCTGGCCCATGGACGTCCACGTGTCGGTGACCAGCACGTGCGACCCGTCGACGGCGGCGCGCGGGTCGTTGACCACCTCGACGCTGCCGCCGGTCTCGGCGGCGCGCTTGCGGGCGTCGTCGAGCACCCACGGGTGGGGCGCGAAGTTGACCGGGGACGCGATCCGGACGTGCATCCCGGCGGTGGTGCCGCCGAGCAGGATCGAGTTGGACATGTTGTTCGCGCCGTCGCCGAGGTAGGTGACGGTGAGCCCGGCCAGGGTGCCGTGCACGCGGCGGATGGTCTGCAGGTCGGCGAGCACCTGGCACGGGTGGAACTCGTCGGTCAGCGCGTTGATCACCGGGATGCGGGAGATCGACGCCATCGCCTCGATGCGCTTCTGGGCGAAGGTCCGCCACACCACCGCGTCGACGTACCCGGACAGGATCCGCGAGGTGTCCTCGATGGTCTCCTCGCGGCCGAGCTGCATCGACCGGCCGTCGATGATCACCGGGTTGCCGCCGAGCTGGGCGATGCCGACCTCGAAGGACAGCCGGGTGCGGGTGGAGTTCTTCTCGAAGATCACCGCGACGGACTTGGGCCCGGCCAGCGGCTTGGGGCCGAGCCGGTCGGCCTTGAGCTGGTCGGCCAGGTCGAGGACCTCGGCCTGCTCGGCGGGGTTCAGGTCGTCGTCGCGCAGGAAGTGCCGCACCATCAGGACTCCTCGGTCAGCAACGACGGCAGGTCGGCGACCAGCCGGTGGGCGTCGGCCTCGTCCAGGATGAGCGGGGGCGCGAGCCGCAGCACGTCCGGCTGGACCGGGTTGACCAGGTAGCCGGCCCGCTGCGCGGCCGCCGCGGCCTTCGCCGAGACCGCCTCGCGCAGCGTGATGCCGAGCAGCAGGCCGGCTCCCCGCACCCCGGAGATCAGCGGGTGGCCCAGCGCCTCGACGCCGGCCGCGATCTCCTTGCCGACGGCGGCGGTGTGCTCCAGCAGGCCGTCGGCGGCGATGGTGTCCAGCACCGCGAGGCCGGCCGCGCAGCACACCGCGTTGCCGCCGAACGTGGTCCCGTGCTGGCCGGGTCCGAACAGGTCCTTGGCCGGGCCGAAGGCCAGGCAGGCGCCCAGCGGCAGGCCGCCGCCCAGCCCCTTGGCCAGGGTGACCACGTCCGGCACGATCCCGACCTGCTGGAAGCCGAACCAGGAGCCGAGCCGGCCGACGCCGGTCTGCACCTCGTCGAGCACGAGCAGCGCGCCGTGCCGGGCGGTGATCTCGCGGGCGGCCTGGAGGTAGCCCTCCGGCGGGACGACGACGCCCTGCTCGCCCTGGATCGGCTCCACGAAGAACGCGGCGGTCTCGTCGTCGATCGCGGCCTCCAGCGCGGCGACGTCGCCGAACGGGACGTGCGAGACGCCGGGGACCAGCGGTTCGAACGGGGTGCGCTTGGCGGGCTGGCCGGTGAGCGTGAGCGCGCCCATCGTGCGGCCGTGGAAGCCGCCGTCGGTGGCGACGACCTTGGTGCGGCCGGTGCGCCGGCTGAGCTTGAACGCGGTCTCGTTGGCCTCCGCGCCGGAGTTGCAGAACAGCACGCGGCCGTCGCCGTCGACGCCGGCCAGGTCGAGCAGCCGCTCGGCGAGGTCGAGCGAGGGCTGGTTGATGTAGAGGTTCGAGGTGTGCGCGAGCGTGCCGATCTGGGCGGTGACCGCCGCGACGACCGCCGGGTGGGCGTGGCCCAGGGCGTTGACCGCGAGCCCCGTCACCAGGTCCAGGTAGCGGTTGCCGTCGACGTCCCACACGTAGGCGCCCTCGCCGCGGACCAGGGTCAGGCCGGGGGTGCCGTAGTTGTCCATCATCGCGGCCTGCCACCGCTGCCGGTCGTTCATGACTCCCCCATCTGTTCGGTCACCATCGTTCCGACGCCGGCGGAGGTGAAGACCTCCAGCAGCACCGAGTGCGCGAGCCTGCCGTCGATGACGTGCGCCTCGGGCACGCCGCCGCGCACCGCGCGCAGGCATGCCTCCATCTTCGGGACCATGCCGCTGTCGAGGTCGGGCAGCAGCCGCTCCAGGTCGTCGGCCGTGATCCGGTGCAGCAGCGACGACTTGTCCGGCCAGTCCGCGTACAGGCCCTCCACGTCGGTGAGGACCACGAGCTTCTCGGCCGCCAGCGCCACGGCGACCGCGCCGGCGGCGGTGTCGGCGTTGACGTTGTGCACCACGCCGGCCGCGTCGGGGGCGACCGTGGACACCACCGGGATGCGGCCCGCCCGGACGATGTCCAGCACGGCCTCCGGGTTCACCCGGACGATGTCGCCGACCAGCCCGAGGTCGACCTGCTCGCCGTCCACGACGGTGCCCCGGCGTTCGGCGGTGAGCAGGTGCGCGTCCTCGCCGGACAGGCCGACCGCGAACGGGCCGTGCTCGTTGATCAGGCCGACCAGCTCGCGCTGGACCTGGCCGACCAGGACCATCCGGACCACGTCCATCGCCTCGGGCGTGGTGACCCGCAGGCCGCCGCGGAACTCGCTGTGGATGCCCAGCCGGCCGAGCATGGCGGCGATCTGCGGGCCGCCGCCGTGCACCACGACCGGGTGCAGGCCGGCGAGCTTGAGGAACACCATGTCCTGCGCGAACGCCCGCTTGAGCCGGTCGTCCACCATCGCGTTGCCGCCGTACTTGACGACGACCGTCGCGCCCCGGAAGCGCTGCAACCACGGCAGCGCCTCGATCAGGACCTCGGCCTTGTCCTGCGCGCTCTGGCTCATGAGCTGTAGGCGCTGTTCTCTTCGACGTAGGCGTGCGACAGGTCGGTGGTGAGCACGGTCGCCTCGCCCTCACCGAGGTTCAGCGTGATCACGATGGCCACGTCGCGCCCGGACAGGTCGGCTTCGCCGCGGTCGGCGGCCTTGTGGCCGTCCTCGAAGAGGGTGACGCCGTTGATCGCGATGCCCAGCCGGTGCTGGTCGACGGTGGCCTGCGAGCGGCCCACGGCCATCGCGATGCGGCCCCAGTTCGGGTCCGAGCCGAACAGCGCGGTCTTGACCAGGTTGTCCTCGGCGACGGTCTTGGCGACGGTGACCGCGTCGTCCTCGCAGGCCGCTCCGGTGACCGTGATCGAGATTTCCTTGGTCACGCCCTCGGCGTCGCCTTGGAGCTGCTTGACCAGGTCACCGGCCACGGCGGTGAGCACGGCGGCGAAGTCCCCGGGGGTGGGCGCGACGCCCGACGCGCCCGAGGCGAGCACCAGCACGGTGTCGTTGGTGGAGGTGCCGCCGTCGACGTCGAGCCGGTCGTAGGTGCGGGCGGTGGTGGCGCGCAGCGCCTGGTCGAGCGTGTCGCCGTCGATCACCGCGTCGGTGGTGATGACGCTGAGCATGGTGGCCATGTTCGGGGCGAGCATGCCCGCGCCCTTGACGAAGCCGCCGACCGACCAGCCGTCGGGGTGCGCCGCCCAGGACTGCTTGGGGTGGGTGTCGGTGGTCATCACGGCCGTGGCGGCGGCGAGACCGGCCTGGTCGGTGCCGGCCAGCTCCTTGGCGGCGACCTCGACCCCGGCCTTGAGCGCGTCCATCGGCAGGCGTTCGCCGATCAGGCCGGTGGAGCACACCGCGACCTCGATCGCGCCCACGCCGAGGACCTCGGCGACCTTCTCGGCGGTGGCGTGGGTGTCCTGGAAGCCCTCCGGGCCGGTGCACGCGTTCGCGCCGCCCGAGTTGAGCACCACGGCGGTGAGCTTGCGCTCCTGGAGCACCTGCTGCGACCACAGGACGGGCGCGGCCTTCACCTGGTTCGTGGTGAACACGCCCGCCGCGGCCTGGCCGGGCCCCTCGTTGACGACCAGCGCCAGGTCGAGCCCGCCGGACTCCTTGATGCCGGCGGCGACGCCCGCGGCCTTGAAGCCCTTCGGCCCGGTCACGCCGCGGTCGCGGGTGGGGCGCTGCGCGGGTGCGGGGCCGTTCTCGGTGCTCACGGGGCTACTCCAACGGTGGACAGGCCGGTGGTCTCCGGCAGGCCGAGTGCGAGGTTCATGCACTGCACCGCGGCGCCCGCGGTGCCCTTCGCCAGGTTGTCCACCGCGGCGACGACCACCAGTCGGTTCAGGTCGGCGTCGACGGTGACCTGGAGCTGCACGGCGTTCGAGCCGAGCACCGCGCCCGTGGTCGGCCAGTGGCCTTCCGGCAGCAGGTGCACGAACGGCTCGTCGGCGTACGCCTTCTCGTAGACGGCGCGGACGTCGGCGGCGGGGTCGGTCAGGGTGGCCGAGCAGGTGGCCAGGATGCCGCGCGGCAGCGGCGCGAGGACGGGCGTGAACGACACCTTGACGGGCCGGCCCGCGACCTTGGACAGGTTCTGGGTGATCTCGGGGGTGTGCCGGTGCGTGCCGCCGACGCCGTACGCGCTCAGCGAGCCCATCACCTCGGAGCCGAGCAGGTTCGGCTTGAGCGACTTGCCCGCGCCGGACGTGCCGGACACCGCGACCACCGTCACCTCGGGTTCGACCAGGCCCAGGGCGGGCGCGAGCGCGAGGGAGGACACGGTCGGGTAGCAGCCGGGGACGGCGACCCGCTTCGCGGTCTTGAGCAGCTCGCGCTGCCCGGGGAGCTCGGGCAGGCCGTAGGGCCAGCTCCCGGCGTGCGCGCCGCCGTACCAGCGTTCCCAGGCGGCGGGGTCGGTGAGCCGGTGGTCCGCGCCGCAGTCGACCACCAGGGTGTCCTCGCCCAGCCGCGCGGCGATCTCGGCCGAGTGGCCGTGGGGCAGGGCGAGGAAGACGACGTCGTGGCCGGCGAGCCGCTCGGCGGTGGTCTCGGTGAGGGTGCGGTCGGCGAGCGGGAGCAGGTGCGGTTGGTGGGCCAGCAGCGGGGTGCCCGCGTTGCCGCCGGCGGTCAGCGCGCCGATCTCGACCCCCGGGTGGCCGAGCAGGAGGCGCAGCAGCTCGCCCCCGGCGTACCCGCTGGCTCCGGCGACCGCGATCCGTACCGTCATACGGATAAGTATGCACGCTTGTGCATCGTCACTCAAACCGTTTTGTCGGCCAGACCACACCCGGTGTGCACCGGTCGACACCGCCGCGTGACCGACTTGGTTCGCATCGTCCGGGTCCGACACCAGACGGGATGTGGACCGGACTTCGGCGGCAGGAAATCGGAGGAGGCGTCACATTCATCGTAGGACGTGCGACGGCGGGTGCGCGAAGCCCTGGCCGACGCGCCGGCCCGCCGGCCCGCAGCCGGGCGGCGTGGAGCTGCCGCGCCGAGGACCCCGACGCGGACCAGCGCGGCTAGCCGGGCGTCGCGACGGTGATGATCTCGGGGCTGTCCGGGGTGAAGCCGCCGCCGGCCCAGTCGCCGCGCCGGTCGGCCACCCGCAGACCCGCCTCGCCCAGGAACGCGTCCAGCCGGTCGGCGTCGAGGAACCGCAGGGTGCTGCGGCTCGCGTCGGACCAGCCCGGCGCGGCCCAGGACTGGGTGAACGTGACCAGGTCGCCCGCCACCTCGTGCACCTCGGTCGTCACCCGCACGACCTCGCCGCCGGCCGTGACGTCGACGGCGTGCTCCGGCGTCCACCGCTCCCAGGCGCGCGCGGCCGGGTTGCGGGTCTCGAACACGAACCGGCCGTCGTCGGCGAGCGCGGCGCGGATGCCGTGCAGCGCGGTGCGCAGCTCGTCGTCGCCGACGTAGACCTGGAACGCGTGCCCGGTCATGACGACCAGGTCGAACTCCCGGTGCCACGAGGTGGTGGCGAGTTCCCCGAGCACCCACTCGACGTCCGTCCGCCGGCGCGCCTGCGCGAGCATCCCCTCCGCCGGGTCGAGGCCGCACAGGCGTCCGGTGTGCCCGGCGGCGCGCGCCAGGCGCAGCAGCTCGCCGGTGCCGCAGCCGACGTCGAGGACGGATCGGGCGGACATCACCAGTGGCAGGTAGAACGCGAAGTCCCGGCGGCCGGCGCAGAACTCGTCGTAGCGGGCGGCCAGGGCGGGATCGGCGAACAGTCGGTCGACCATCCTGCGACCCTGGCAAACGGCGGTCGCCCGGGTCGAGCGGATTAGTAGCGTCGAGCGCATGAGAGCGGTGATCTTCGACTGGCGGGGCACGCTGGTGCTCGCGCCGACGTTCCGGGGTTGGGTGACCGAGGCGCTGCGGCGGGCGGGGCGCGACGCGGCGGCCGTGGACGACGTCGTGCGGCGGTTGGTGGAGGACCGGCTGGACGTGCCGGGCGTGGACGCGGACGCGGCGCTGCACCGCGAGACGTACTACCGGGGGTTCGCGGCGGCGGGCATCGACGACGAACTGGCCGACGCGCTGTACGCGGTGGAGTCCGACCCGGCGTTCAACCCGTTCGCGGTGGACGCGCCGGCGACGCTGATCGCGTTGCGGGACGCCGGCATCCGGGTCGGGGTGCTCAGCGACATCCACTTCGACCTGCGGCCGATGTTCGACGGGCTGCCGGTGGACTCGTTCGTGCTGTCGTTCGAGCACGGCGTGGTCAAGCCCGATCCGGCCATCTTCCGGATCGCGCTGGCCGAGCTGGGCACCGAGCCCGGCGAGACCCTGATGGTCGGCGACCGCTCGACGCACGACGGGGCGGCCGTGGAGGTCGGCATGCCGACCCTGTTGGTGCCGCCGCTGCGGGACGTGCGTGACGCGCGTCTCCACCTCGTCACCAATCTAATGGTTGGAACCGGCAGCAACCGTTAGGTAGCGTGGCGGCATGGCCCTCCCCCAGGTGTTCCACAGGCAGGTCGAGGTCGACGGCGTCCGGGTCTTCTACCGGGAGGCCGGGCCCGTCGACGCGCCCACGTTGTTGCTGCTGCACGGGTTCCCGACCACCTCGCACCAGTTCCGCCGGCTGATCGACGCCCTGGGCACCCGGTACCACCTCCTCGCGCCCGACTACCCGGGCTTCGGCCACAGCGCGGACCTCGACCGGCACACGTTCGACCGGCTCGCGGACGTGGTCGAGGGGTTCGTCCGGGCACTCGGGCCGACCCGGTTCGCGCTCTACGCGTTCGACTACGGCGGCCCGGTCGGCTTCCGGGTCGCGACCAGGCACCCGGAGTGGATCACCGGCCTGGTCGTGCAGAACGCCAACGCCTACGAGGAGGGCCTGTCCGACGACGCCCGGCAGTTCATCGCCAACCGCGACCCGGAGGTGGCGCGCGGCCTGCTGACGCTGCCGTTCACCAGGGCGCAGTACGAGAGCGGCACCGCCGACCCCACCCTGGTCGACCCCGGCAACTGGACCCTCGACCAACTGCTCGTGGAACTGCCCGGCCGGGCCGACGTCCAGGTCGAGCTGGCGCTGGACTACCACAGCAACGTGGCGCGCTACCCCGAGTGGCAGGAGTGGCTGCGCACCCACCGACCACCGACGCTGATCACGTGGGGCCGCAACGACGGGTTCTTCACCGAAGCGGGCGCGAAGGCGTACCTGCGGGACGTGCCGAACGCCGAGCTGCACCTGTTCGACACGGGCCACTTCGCCTTGGAGGAGCACGTCACCGAGATCGCGCCGCTCATCGCGGACTTCCTCGACCGCCTACCGGCGTGACAGCCGGCGGACCCGGGGTCCGCCGGCCGGCCGGGGTCACCCGCCGAAGCGGTCCAGGGCGCGGATCTTGTTGGTCACGTCCAGCGCCGCCACCTTGTACGCCTCGGACAGCGTCGGGTAGTTGAACACCGTGTCCACCAGGTAGTCCACCGTGCCGCCGCACGCCATCACGGCCTGTCCGATGTGGACCAGGTCGGTCGCGCCGGTGCCGAACAGGTGCACGCCCAGCAGCGTGCGGTCCACGGTGGACACCAGGAGCTTGAGCATCCCGTAGGCGTCGCCGATGATCTGGCCGCGCGCCAGCTCCCGGTACCGCGCCAGGCCGACCTCGTAAGGCACCGCCGAGGACGTCAGCTCGGCTTCGGTCGCGCCGCAGTAGGAGATCTCCGGGATGGTGTAGATGCCGATCGGCTGGAGCGCGGCCAGCTCCCGCGCCGACTCGCCGAACGCGTGGTAGGCCGCGAGCCGGCCCTGGTCCATGGACGTGGCGGCCAGCGCCGGGAAGCCGATCACGTCGCCCACCGCGTAGATGTGCTCCACCGGCGTGCGGTAGTGCTCGTCCACGCTGAGCCGGCCCCGGTTGTCCGCGACCAGGCCGGCGGCTGCGAGGTTCAGCTCCTCGGTCGAGCCCTGCCGGCCCGCCGAGTACATCACCGCGGCGGCCGGGATGCGCTTGCCGCTGGCCAGCGTCGTCACCGTGCCGCTCTCCGAGACCTTGACGTCGACCACCTTCTCGCCGAACCGGAAGGTCACCGCCTGGTCGCGCAGGTGGAACTTCAGCGACTCGACGATCTCCGGGTCGCAGAACTCGAGCATCCGCTCGCGCTGCTCGACCACGGTCACCCGGCTGCCCAGCGCCGCGAACATCGAGGCGTACTCGATGCCGATCACGCCCGCGCCCACCACCACCAGCGAGGACGGGATCTCCTCCAGCGCCAGCACCTCGTCGGAGTCGAGCACCCGCTCCTCGTCGAAGTCGACCTGCGGCGGTCGGGCGGGACGGGTGCCGGTGGCGATCACGACCTTCTCCGCGCTCACCGTGTGGTGCTCGCCCCGGTGCGCGCCCTGCACGGCCACGGTGTGCGGGTCGACGAACCGCGCGGTGCCGGTGAGCAGGTCGACCTGGTTGCGGTGCAGCTGCGCCCGCACGACCTGGACCTCGCGCCCGATCACGTGCTGGGTGCGGGCGAACAGGTCGGAGATCGTGATGTCCTTCTTGACCCGGTAGTCCGCGCCGTACAGCTCGCGCTGGCTCATGCCGGTCAGGAACATGACGGCTTCGCGGAGCGTCTTCGACGGGATGGTGCCGGTGTTCACGCACACCCCGCCGACCATGTCCGCCTTGTCGACGATCGCGACCCGCTTGCCGAGCTTGGCGCCCGCGATGGCCGCCTTCTGGCCGCCCGGACCGGATCCGATGACGACCAGGTCGTAGTCGTACTCGCTCATGCCCGGAAGCGTCGCACACCCGACCGGCCTGCGGTGGCGCCGTGAACGGACTCGCGGCGGCGATCCGGCGGCAGCTCGCCGACGCGGCGGACCCCGCCAAGGCCCCGCAGGTGCAGCGGTACATGAAGTCGGAGATGCCGTTCCTCGGCGTGGCCAAGTCGGCACGCGCGAAGATCACCCGCGCGGTGTCCGCCGCCCACCCGCCCACCTCGCGCGAGCAGTGGCTGGAGTGCGTGCTGGAGCTGTGGCGGGAGGCCGGTTTCCGCGAGGAGCGCTACGCCGCGCTGGAGCGCACCGGCCGGTACCCGCGGTGGCAGGACCCGACCGTGCTGCCGGTGTACGACGAGCTGGTGGTGACCGGCGCGTGGTGGGACTACGTGGACGAGATCGCCGCGCGGCGGGTCGGCCCGCTGCTGCGCGACACCGTCGAGGCGAACATCGCCGACCGGCGACTTCTTCCTGCGCAAGGGCATCGGCTGGGCGCTGCGGCAGCACGCCCGGGTCGACCCGGGTTGGGTGCGGGCGTTCGTCGACGAGCACCGCGCGCTGTCCCCGCTGTCCCGGCGCGCGGCGCTCAAGCACCTGTGAACACGCGCTAGCCGCGCGCGGCCCGGCCGGTGTAGGTGAGCGGGAAGACCGAGTCCTTGCACGCCGGCGGCACGTCCGGGGAGATCTGCACGACCATCTCCACCTCGACCGACCCGGCGGGCGGGAGCGCCACCGGCTGCGCCATCGGCACGACGGTCAGCACGCCGGACGGGCAGTCCACGACCCGGTTGTGCGCGGCGTCCAGCGGCTGGCCGGGCACCGCCTGGAGGGTCAGCACCACGATGTCGACGCTGTTGGGGTTGGACAGCCGGACCCGCCGGGAGCCCTCGCTGCCGGGGGTGAGCTCGACCGGGGCGCCGGAGATGTCGTTGATCTCGAACGGCTGGAGGTCGGCGACACCCGCCTCGCCGTTGCTGACCGCGTAGGCCATGGCGGGCAGTTCGGGCTCGGGCCAGGTCAGGTGCATCGCGGCCACCACGGCGGCCCCCACCCCCAGGATGGTCATCGCCACCGCGACTTCCATCCGCGGTCCCAAGCTACGCATGAGGCAACCTCGCTACGACTGCTGCATCAGGCGGTGGGTTCGCCGCTAGCTCCCCGTCGGACCGGCGACCAGACTCGCCCGGCGGTTCATCGCTTCGCCCCTCGGCCCAGCGGGCCGCGAAACCAATCTTGGAGAACGTTCAACCTCGGCGCAAGAACCAAGCAGACCCGGAAAGACAGGCCCAAAGACCTCTTGACACCTCACGCTGAGTGCTCTGAACTGCGCGTTCTCGCCCTGTCGGCCACCGAGAACTTCACTCGGCCGGACCAGTCCCGGGTCCGCACCAGTGCGGGCCCGGGACTGTGCGTCAGGCTCTCAACGTCGCGCCGAACCGGTCGGCGGCGGTCGCCAGGGCCGCGTCGCGCGCCGCCGTGGCCTCCTCGACGGTCAGCGTCCGGTCCGGCGCGCGCAACCGCAGCGCGTAGGCCAGCGAGCGCTTGCCCCCGCCGACCTGCTCGCCGGTGAACACGTCGAACAGCCGCAGGTCCTCCAGCAGCTCGCCGGCGCCGTCGCGCAGCGCCCGCGCCACCTCGGCGGCGGGCACCGCGGCGTCCACCACCACGGCCACGTCCAGCAGGACCGGCGGGTAGGCCGACACGACCGGCGCGGGCCGGTGGTCGACCAGCGGCAGCGCGTCGAGGTCCAGCTCGAACGCCACCGCGCGCTTGGGCAGCCCGAGCGCCTCCACGACCTTCGGGTGCAGCTCGCCCGCGTGACCCACCGGCCAGTCGCCCACCCGCAGCTCGGCGCACCGGCCCGGGTGCCACGGCGCCAGGTCCGACGCCACGACGGTCAGCTCCACGCCGTACGCCGCGCCGACCAGCCGCGCGGCCTGCACCGCGTCCGCCCAGTCCGCCGCACGGCCCGCGCCCCACCAGCCGGCCGACTCGCGCCGGCCCGCCAAGACACCGGCCACGTGCACCGGCTGCCGCGGCAGCGCGGCGTCCAGCGACGCCACCACCTCGGCCGACGGCCGCTCGCCGATCCCGACCTCGGGCACCGGCACCTGCTGCGCGCGCGGCAACGTCACCTGCGCGACCGCGTAGAGCGCCACGTCCTTGGCGCCGCGCGCCAGGTTGCGCTGCAAGGTCTCCAGCAGCCCCGGCACCAGCGTGGTGGCCAGCGCGTGCTTGTCCGACTCCAGCGGGTTGAGCACGCTGACCGTCCGGCGGCGCACGTCGTCGGCGGGCAGCCCGAGCGCGTCGAACACCGGCGGCGCGAGGAACGGGAACGGCTTGACCTCGACGAACCCGTTCTCGGCCAGCGCGCGCGACACCGTCCGGCGGCGCCGCTGCCGCTCGGTCAGCCCGCGACCGGCGGGCACCGGCGGCAGCGTGGAGGGGATCGTGTCGTAGCCCTCCAGCCGCAGCACCTCCTCGACCAGGTCGGCGGGCTGGGTGAGGTCGGCCCGCCAGGTCGGCGGCACGGCGGTGACCTGGGTCGAGCCGTCGTCGCCGGTGCTCACCTCGACCAGGCAGCCGATCTGGCCCAGCCGGCGGGCCGTGACGCCGCGCGCGTAGCGCACGCCGGCCACCCGGTCGGGCAGGTCGATCGGCATCGTCACCGGGGAGGGCGGCGCGGGCTTGCCCACGTCGGTGCGGCCGGGCCGGATGCTCCCCTCGGCGAGCAGGTGCAGCAGCCGCGCGGCGCGCTCCAGCGCGACCGGGGCCAGCGCCGGGTCCACGGTCCGCTCGAACCGCTTGGCCGCCTCGGAGGGCAGCTTGTGCCGCCGCACGGTCCGCGCGATCGACTTCGGGTCCCAGTTCGCGGCTTCCAGCAGGATGTCCGTGCTGGTGTCGCGGACCTCGGTGGACGCGCCGCCCATGACGCCGGCCAGCGAGATCACGCCGCTGTCGTCGGCGATCACGACGTCGTCCGGGTCCAGCGCGCGCACCGACTCGTCCAGCGTGGTCAGCTTCTCGCCCGCGGTCGCCCGGCGGACCACGAGCCCGCCCCGGACCGCGGCCGCGTCGAACGCGTGCAGCGGCTGGCCGAGCTCCAGCATCACGTAGTTGGTCACGTCGACCGGCAGCGAGATGGACCGGATGCCCGCGAGCATCAGCCGCCGGCGCATCCACCACGGCGTGGGCGCGGTCGGGTCGACCCCGGTCACCCGCCGGGCCACGAACCGGGAGCACCCGGTCGGGTCCTCGATGTGCACGGGCAGCACCTCGCCCTCGCCCTCCGGCACCTCGGCCAGGCCGGGGTCGCCGAACGGCACGTCGAACGCGCACGAGATCTCGCGTGCCAGACCGCGCACCGAGAACGCGTAGCCGCGGTCGGGGGTGGGCGCCAGCTCGATCACCGTGTCGCCCAGGCCGAGCAGCTCCCGGGCGTCGTCGCCGGGCTGCGCGGTGCCGCTGGGCAGCACCAGGATGCCCGCGTGGTCGTCGCCCAGGCCCAGCTCGCGGGCCGAGCAGATCATGCCCTGGCTGATCCGGCCGTAGGTCTTGCGCTCGGCGATGGCGAAGTCGCCGGGCAGCACCGCGCCGGGCAGCGCCACCACGACGGTGTCGCCCTCCACGAAGTTGCGCGCGCCGCAGATGACGGAGTTGACCTGGTCGGGGCCCACCTCGACCCGGCAGTACCGGATCGGCTTCTTGAACTCGGTCAGCTCCTCGACCTCGACCACGCGGCCCGCGACGAGCGGCCCGGTGACGGTGCCCAGGGTGTGGACGTCCTCCACCTCCAGGCCGATCCGCACGAACGCCTCGGCGATCGCCTCAGGCGTGGGCAGCTCGGCGAACTCGAGGTGCTCGACCAGCCAGGTAACCGGGATACGCACCGGTCATGCCTCCGTTCCGAATGGCTGGGTGAAGCGGACATCGCCTTCGACCATGTCGCGCATGTCGGGCAGGCCGTTGCGGAACTGGAGGGTGCGCTCCAGGCCCATGCCGAACGCGAAACCGGAGTACACCTCCGGGTCGACGCCGCAGTTGCGCAGCACGTTCGGGTTGACCATGCCGCAGCCGCCCCACTCGACCCAGCCCGCGCCGCCCTTCTTCTCCGGGAACCACACGTCCACCTCGGCGGACGGCTCGGTGAAGGGGAAGAAGCTGGGCCGCAGCCGGGTCCGGGAGTCCTCGCCGAACATGGCCCGCGCGAACGCGTCGAGCGTGCCCTTCAAGTGGCCCATGGTCAGGCCCTTGTCCACGGCCAGGCCCTCGACCTGGTGGAACACCGGCGTGTGGGTGGCGTCCAGCTCGTCGGTGCGGAACGTGCGGCCGGGGCACACCACGTACACGGGAAGTTCGCGGTCCAACAGCGTGCGCGCCTGCACGGGACTCGTGTGGGTGCGCAGCACCAGACCGGAGCCTTCAGGGGCCACGTAGAACGTGTCCTGCATGGTGCGCGCGGGGTGGTCCTTGCCGAAGTTCAGGGCGTCGAAGTTGAACCACTCGGTCTCCAGCTCCGGGCCTTCGGCGACCTCGTAGCCCATGGCCACGAAGACGTCCCCGATGCGCTCGGCGAGCGTGGAGATGGGGTGGCGCGCGCCGCGCGGGACCCGGTCCCACGGCAGCGTGACGTCGACGGACTCCTCGCGCAGCACGCGCTCGTCGCGTTCGACCTGGAGCACGGCGCGGCGCTCCTCGAACGCGAGCTTGACCGCGTTCTGCGCCTCGTTCACCCGCTTGCCCGCGTCGGCCTTCGCGGCCGGCGGCAGCGCGCCGATCTCGCGGCGGGCCAGCAGCACGGGGGCGCGGTCACCCAGGTGGCCCGGCTTGGCGGCGGCGAGCTCGTCGAGGTCGACCGCCTTCGCGAACGCCTCCCGGGCCTGCGCCACCGCCGTGTCGAGCGCCTCCGGTGAGAGCGCCGCGACCTGCTTGGGGTCGTACGGGTCGTTGGCTCCGGACATGGTTGGTGGACAGCTCCCGTCGCGTGCCGTGTGAGAGCCACCCCGTCTTGGGCACGGAGCGGCGGGTCGATCCTAGGTGATCGGGCCGGGAGCGGGTCCACCGCGGCCGTGACTGACCCGTTACCCGTGATCCACCGTGAGGTCGATCTCCGCCGGCGGGGCCGCGCCGACCCCTCACCGGCGGCGTCCGCGCTGGTCAGGGCACCGGCGCGGACGCAGTGTCGGTGGGTGCCGGCACAGTGTGTGCCACGAGCCGCCGACCCGGCGGGCGAACCGCCGAAAACCGGGTCCGCCGCCGTCGACGCGCACCTAGAATCGACTGTCCGACGTACCTGACCCGAGGTGAATTCCACTCCAATGGCACACACCTTCGGTGTCGACCTGCGCGGGATCATCGATCTGCTCAGCCACCACCTCTACAGCAGTCCCCGCGTGTACGCGCGTGAGCTGCTGCAGAACGCGGTGGACGCGATCACCGCCCGACGCGCGCTCCACCCGGACGCGCCCGGCGAGGTGGTGATCGAGCCGATCGACTCCGGCACGGGCGGCACCCTGCGCATCACCGACACCGGCATCGGCCTGACCGAGCGCGAGGTGCACGACCTGCTGTCCACCCTGGGCCGCACCTCCAAGCGCGACGAGCTGGGGTTCGCCCGCCAGGGCTTCCTCGGCCAGTTCGGCGTGGGCCTGCTCTCGGCCTTCCTGGTCGCCGAGCGGATCCGGCTCGTGTCGCGGTCCGCGAAGGGCGGGCCGGCCGTGCGCTGGACCGCCGACTCGGCCGGCAACTACGAGGTGGAGACCCTCGACGAGGAGGTGGCCGTCGGCACCACCCTCGAACTGGTGCCGCACCGCGACTCCGAGCACTGGCTGGAGCGCGAGGTCGTGCGCGCCCTCGTCGCCGAGTACGGCGAGCTGCTGCCCTACCGGGTGACGGTGGCCGGCGAGGTGCTGACCAGCGAGGCGCTGCCGTGGCTGGACGACCCGCTCGGCTACGGGGCGCGGGTGCTGGGCGTGCAGCCGTTCGACGCGATCCCGGTCGAGGTGCCGACCGTGGGCCTGACGGGCGTCGCGTACGTGCTGCCGCGCGGCGTGCACCCCGGCGCGCGCCAGTCGCACCGCGTCTACCTCAAGCGGATGCTCGTCGGTGACTCGATCGAGGGCCTGCTGCCCGAGTGGGCGTACTTCATCCGCTGCGTGGTCGACTCGTCCTCGCTGCGGCCGACCGCCAGCCGCGAGTCGCTCTACCAGGACGAGACGCTGCTCGCGGTGCGCGAGGAGCTGGGCCGGCAGGTGCGGGACTGGCTGGTCCGGCTGGACGCGACCGACCCGGACCGCACGGCCGCCCTGCTCGACGCGCACCACCTGGGCATCAAGTCGCTGGCCCGGGTGGACGACGAGATGCTGCGGCTGGTCGAGCGGTGGCTGCCGTTCGAGACCACCGACGGCGCGCAGTCGCTGCGCCTGTTCAAGCGCAAGCACGGCACGATCTCGTTCGTGCCGGACGTGGACGAGTTCCGCCAGCTCGCGCCGGTCGCGCACGCGCAGGGCATGGGCCTGCTCAACGCGGGCTACGCCTACGACGTGGAGATCATGGACCGGCTGGTCGCGCTGGACGGCCCGGCGGCCGCCCGGCGGGTCGCGCCGGGTGAGGTGCTGGCCGCCCTCGGCGACCCGGAGCCGGAGGTCGAGCGGGCCCTGCGGGACCGGCTGGCGCTGGCCAAGGACGTGCTGGAGCGGCACGACTGCGAGGCCGTGCCCCGCGACTTCGACCCCGGTTCGCTGCCCGCGCTGCTGGTCACGAACGTGGAGGGCGAGCGCAAGCGGGACGTGGAGCAGGCCGGCGAGCAGGCCGACCCGCTGTGGGCGGAGCTGCTGGGCAGCCTGGTCTCGGCCGAGTCCGACGCCTCCCAGCGGCTGGTGCTCAACTGCCGCAACCCGCTGGTGCGGCGGCTGGCCGGGCTCCACGACTCGGCGCTGGTGGAGCTGACGGTGGAGTCGCTGTACGTGCACGCCCTGCTGCAGGCGCGGCGGCCGATGCGCCCCAAGGACACCGCCGCGTTGAACCGCTCGTTCCTGGAACTGCTGGACCGCGCCGTCGGAGGCCACGCGTGAGCGACGAGAAGAACGCCGCCGAACAGCAGTTCGTCGAGGCGTACCACCTGCCCGAGGGCATGGCCCGGCACGAGGCGCTGGAGCGCGCCGCGCGGACCGCCGACGCGGTGGACCACCTGCCGCTGGCCGTGAGCTGCCGGATCGCCCTGCTGCGCTCGGCCTACGACCTGGGCCGCTACGACCTGATGCTGGCCCCGTTCGCGTGGTGCGGCGCGGCCGAGAAGCGCGACCCGACCGCGTTCGACGAGTGGGAGACGCACAGCTACGACTGGGCGCACAAGTGGATCGTGAGCGGCCTGATCGCCGACCCGAGGTTCTCGCTGGCCCAGATCGGGTCGTTCGTGGACCAGCTCACCACCCGCTACCAGCAGCACGGGTTCTCGATGCAGCCGGTGCACGGGGCGCGCGCCGACCTCGCCGAGCACATCGGCGACGAGGCGGCCTACCGCGAGCACTTCGCGCGCTACCTGGCGATGGACCGCGGCCCGATGAGCGACTGCGAGGCGTGCGTGGTCGAGGAGCAGGCCGGGCACCTGATCCGGCAGGGCCGGTTCGCCGAGGCCGTCGCGCACGCCGAGCAGCAGTTGGAGAAGGAGACCGGCTGCGCGACCCAGCCGCAGGGCATCCTGACCACGCTGGCCCCCGCGTTCGTGACGCTGGGCGAGCTGGAGCGGGCGCGGCAGGCGCACACCGTGGCCTACCGGCTGGTCCGCGACGACCAGTACGGCGGCTACCAGGACGACCACCTCGTGTTCTGCGCGACGTCGGGGAACGTGCAGCGCGGCGTCGAACTGCTCCAGCGGCAGCTGCACCGCGTGCACCACGCCCCGTCGCCCTCGCAGGCGATGCACTTCGCGGCCGGCGCGGCGCTGCTGCTGAGCCGGGTCGCGCAGCCGGTGGAGTTCGCCGTGCCCAAGGACGGCCAGGTCGAGGTGCTGACCGCCGGGGCGCTGCGCGAGCTGCTGGAGGAGCGGGCGCTGACCATCGCGGCGCGCTTCGACGAGCGCAACGGCACCGACGCGGTCAGCCGCCGGATCAAGGCGAAGCTGGCGCTGGAGGACACCGCCCACGTGCCGCTGGCGGTGCCGGTCCCGACCGAGCCCGAGCCCGAGCCGGACGAGGAGCCGGTGGTGGCGGCCGACCCGGTGGAGCTGGCCCGCGAACTGGGCGAGGCGTTCGACCGGGGCGACTTCATCACCGGCATCCGGCTGCTCAGGTCGCTGCCCGCCGACCTGGAACCGCTGCTGCCCGAGGGCCTGGCGGCGGTCGTGGCGGCCCGGCGCGCGCTGGTCGGCCGGCAGTCCCGGCAGCCGGCCGAGGTGCGCGCCGAGCTGGACGCGGCCGTCGGGCGGCTGGCCGCGGCGGGCGAGGCCGACCTGGCCAACCGCTACCGGTGCCGCGGCGCGGTGCTGCTGGCCGAGGAGGAGGGCCCGGAGGCCGGCACGCTGGTGGCGCGCGAGTGCGTGGCCGAGGCCGACCGCGCCGGCGCGCCGCACACCCGGGTGCTGTCCCGGCTGCTGCTGGCCGACCTGCTCGCCGACGTGGACGAGTACGACCAGCAGGGCGAGCTGGTGGCGGCCGCGCTGGCGCTGGCCGAGGCGGAGGTCCCGGACCTGGTGTCGCGGGCGCGCTGCGACCTGGCCCAGCACCGGGCCACGATCGGCGAGCTGGACGAGGCGACCGCGCTGATCGAGGGCATCCTCGCGGACGGGCCGTCGCCGTCGGTGCGGTTCGACGCGCTGCGATTGCGGCTGAAGATCGAGACCGTGCGCGGCGACACCGCGGCGCTGGAGACGGCCACCGAGTTCGTCACCGCGTTCAGCACGCCGCGCGGCCCGTGGACCGCCGAGACGCACCGGCAGCGGGTGGCGTCGATCGAGCGGCTCGGCGTCGAGGAGCAGCACCTGGAGGAGCTGCGCGCGGCGATCGCGGCCGGTCACGAGGTGGGCGTGCCCGAGGACGTGGCGAAGGCGTGCCACGCGCTGTCCGGCGGCTACCTCAAGACGAACCGGATCGTGGAGGCCGCCGAGGCGCTGGAGGAAGCGGTCCGCGTCATCGAGGGCCACGACGTGTCGCACGACTTCGTGGTGCCCGTGCGGTACCGGCTGGCGCAGGCGTGCTCGCGGCTGGACGAGAACGAGGCGGCCCGCCGGCACCTGGAGGTGGCGCTGCCGCTGGTGCCGGCCGACGAGCCGTGGCGGCGGGCGCTGGTGCTCGACGTGCTGGGCGGCGTGCTGCGCCGGCTCGACGAGCCGCTGGAGGGTGCCCGCGCGTACGCCGAGGCGGCCCGCGCGTGGCAGGAGGTGCCGGACGAGGCCGAGGCCGCCGGGTCGTGGGTCGAGTCGGCGGCGGCCCTGCCGAAGGAGGAGCACACCGCGACCGTCGAGGCGCTGGAGGCGGCCGAGGTGCTGCTGCCCGCCGTCGAGGACGAGGACCACCGGACGCACCTGGCGGCGCGGATCGCGGCGATCCGGGCGTTCCTGCACTACCAGGCCGGCGACCACGCGGCGGCGATCGAGCAGAACGGGGTGGCGGAGGAGCTGGCGGCGCGCCTGGAGGACGTCGACTGGCAGACGTTCCTGGCCCAACGCGGCGCGCGCTTCCTGCTGGAGGGCGGCGACCCGGCCAACGCCGAGGCCGAGGCCCGCCGGGCAGCGGCCCTGGTGAACGACGAGACGCCACCGCAGATCGTCGGCGACACCGCGAACGTCCTGGAGGAGTCCCTTCGAGCGCAGGACAAGCCCACCGCCAACGACCCGATCCTCCGCTCCCTGACCACCCGCCTCGACAACTGACCGACTCCCCGGTGCCCCGCTCGACCAGGCGGGGCACCGAGGCCCGCCCGCTCGGGTGTGCGGGGCCACGAGTCCGGCGCGGTCACCTGGGAGCCGGCGCGGGGCACCGAGGTCCGGTGCCGGGCGGACGATGAGAGCGCTCTCACTCGCGGAGCGGGCCGGCGGCGTGGCGGAATCACTGCGTGCTAGCGGTGTGCCGGGCTCTCGCTCGGGCCCGGCGGACCAGCGGACGCGGGGATTCGCGGCTCGGCGACCCGCAGACCTGCGGCTCAGCAGACCTGCGGCTCAGCGGGCCGGCGGCTCAGCGGGCCGGCAGTTCAGCGGCTGGTGCGTTGGGCGCGGGCGGAGGCGTAGAGGCAGACGGCTGCGGCGGTGGCCAGGTTGAGGCTTTCCGCGCCGCCGTAGATCGGGACCTTCAGCGACGTGTCCAGGGTGGCGACCACCTCGTCCGGCAGGCCGTGTGCCTCGCTGCCGAACACCCACGCCGTCGGCTGCTCCAGATCGCCCCGCAGGTCGGCCGTGACCAGGTCTTCTTCCGCGTAGCCGTCCGCCGCGACCAGGCGCAGGCCGGCCGCGCGGCAGGCCGCGAACACCTCGTCGGCCGAGCGCGAGCGCGAGATCGGCAGGTGGAACACACTGCCGGTGGACGCGCGGACGCACTTGCCGTTGTGCGGGTCGACCGTGTCGCCCGCGAACACCACGGCGTCGGCTCCGGCCGCGTCGGCGACCCGGGCGACCGTGCCCGCGTTGCCGGGGTCGGCCACGCCGTGCAGGACCGCCACCAGCCGGGCGCCGGTCAGCGCCAACGGCACTTCGACCAGGTCGCACACGGCCACGATGCCTTGGGGCGTCACGGTTTCCGACAGGGCCGCCGCCGCTTTGTCGGTGACGCCGCTGACCGGCACGCCGGCGTCGAGCGCCGCGCGCACCAGTTCGGGGTTGCGGTCCGCGGCGACCGCGGTGACGAACAGCTCGTGCACCCGTCCCCGCCCGGCGGTCGACCAGGCCAGTGCTTCGCGCACCGCCTGCGCGCCTTCGGCGAGGAACCGGCCGGCGCGGTCGCGGCCGGGGCGGCGGGTCAGGTGTCGAGCGGCAACGACCCGAGGAGTCCGTTCGGTGAACGGAGCGTCCTCGGGTCGTGGTGCAGTGCTCAGGCGTTGTCCTCGACCGGCGCGTTCACGTCGGCGGGCAGCGCGGCCTTCGCCAGCTCGACCAGCGCGGCGAACGCGCCCGGGTCGCTGACGGCCAGCTCGGCCAGGATCTTGCGGTCCACCTCGATCTCGGCGAGGCGGAGACCCTGGATGAAGCGGTTGTAGGTCATGCCGTTGGCGCGGACACCGGCGTTGATGCGCTGGATCCACAGCTTCCGGAAGTCGCCCTTGCGCGCGCGGCGGTCGCGGTACGCGTAGTTGAGCGAGTGGAGCACCTGCTCCTTGGCCTTGCGGTACAGCCTCGAACGCTGCCCGCGGTAGCCGCTGGCCAGCTCAAGGGTGGTACGGCGCTTCTTCTGGGCGTTCACTGCCCTTTTGACGCGTGCCACGGGTCCATCCTGTCGATCTCGTGGGGCCGGTCAGGGCCCCGGGTGTTCACGGGGGGAGTGAAGGCTCAGAGCCCGAGCAGCTTCTTCAAGCGCGGCACGTCGTTCTTGGCGACCTCGGTGGTGCCCGAGAGGCGGCGCGTCAGCTTGCTGGACTTCTTCTCCAGCAGGTGGCGCTTGCCGGCCTTCTCCCGCATCAGCTTGCCGCTGCCGGTGACCTTCACTCGCTTGGAGGTCCCGCTGTGGCTCTTGTTCTTGGGCATGTCCGTCCTCGTCTCGTGCAGCCACCGGGGTGGGGCGGCCTTGCGTGCTCCCGGCCCGGGGGCCGGGAGTTCACTCCTCGGCAGACTCCGCGACTTCGGCGTCGGTGTCGGCGTCGCCGCCGTCCTGCCGCACCGGGCGGGTCTTCGTGGTCTTGTGCGGCGCCAACACCATGATCATGTTGCGGCCGTCCTGCTTCGGGTTCGACTCGACGAAGCCCAGCTCCGCGACGTCCTCCGCCAGCCTCTGGAGCAGCCGGTAACCGAGCTCGGGCCGGGACTGCTCACGGCCCCGGAACATGATGGTCACCTTGACCTTGTTCCCGTGCGACAGGAAGCGGGCCACGTGGCCCTTCTTCGTCAGGTAGTCGTGCGGGTCGATCTTCGGGCGGAGCTTCTGCTCCTTGATGACCGTCAGCTGCTGGTTCCGGCGCGACTCGCGGGCCTTCTGCGCGCTCTCGTACTTGAACTTGCCGTAGTCCATGAGCTTGCAGACCGGCGGCCTGGCCTGCGCGGCGACCTCGACGAGGTCGAGATCCGCTTCCTGGGCGAGTCGGAGCGCGTCCTCGATGCGAACGATCCCGACCTGCTCGCCGTTCGGCCCGACCAGACGAACCTCGGGCACGCGGATGCGGTCGTTGATGCGCGGCTCGGTGCTGACGGGGGCACCTCGGTTCGAGGGACTTGTCATTCACGTCCTTTGTGACTCGTGGTGCGCCAAAGACAAGAGGCCCCACACCTGTCCGGTGTGAGGCCCGCTTCCGACCGATCGCACAACGAACGGGCGCAGTCCACCCGTCGAGGTGACCGGACCCGGCCACCTGAGGCGGTGGAACGCGGGTGGGAGCGGGGCTCCACTTGCCGTCCCCACACGGGTGGGGACTGGTCGCGCGGAGAATACTACCAGACGGCCTTGTCAACCCCCGAACCGGCGACCCGTCCGAGGCGGTTGCGAGAATGGCTCCCGTGACCGACCTGCCTACCGACAACGTCCGCGACCTCTCCGATGTTCCGAGCATCGAGGTCATCAGCAAGGCGTCCATCATGCTGCTCTCGGCCGCCGCCGAGCGCCTGGGCCTGGCCGACGAGGACCCCGACACGAGCCCCCGGCGCGACCTGGACGAGGCCCGCCGGCTGATCACCGCGCTGGCCGGCCTGGTCACCGCCTCGGCGGAGTACCTGGGGCCGCACGCGGGCCCGCTGCGCGAGGGTCTGCAGTCCGTGCAGCGCGCGTTCCGCGAGGCGTCGATCGTGCCGGACGAGCCGGGCCAGGGTCCGGGCGAGAAGTACACCGGCCCGGTCTACTGACCCCGGTTCCCGAAGAGGTCCTCGGCACCGCGGCGTGCCGGGGACGACCGCCGGGTGAGCATGATCGGCAACCACCTCCGCCTGCACAGCACCGGCAAGGCGTGGCACGCGCTGGACCTCTTCGCCTGGATCTCGTAACCGCTCCCACCGCCGACCCAACGCGGATCAGTCGACTACCCCCGCGCTCCCGGTCCAACGCACCGGTCCGGCGGAGTGCAACGCGCGTGACTGGCGTGGCAGGGCCTGGGACCTGGGCACGGCCGGCGGAGTGCAAGGCGCGTGACTGGCGTGGCGGGGCCCAGGGACTGGGCACGGCCGGCGGGATGGAACAGCGGCTTGTGCTGATCGCTCCGCACTGTCGTACCCCTGTGGTTAGGTATGTGCGAGGGGTGCTCCCAACCGGGGTACGCCTTTTTACGACTTCTCTCAGATCGCCCGAAGAGATTGTGGTGGGCGGCCTCGCTGCCTAGGCTTCTCGGCGGTTCGCGCGAACCTCCTTGCCGCGAAGTACCAGCACATAGGGAGACCCGTCATGGGAGAGTTCGGCGCGCCCTGGAGACGACGCTGGAGACCGTTGACCGGGGTCGCCGCCGGCACGGTGTTGACCCTGGCGCTCGCGACCGCACCGGCCTCCGCCCAAACCGCCGCCGCCCCGCCCACCCCCGCACGAACCGACCCTGCACAAACCTCCGCAGCTCAACCCTCCGCAGCTCAACCCTCCGCAGCGCAGCCCTCCGCAGCGCAATCCCCCGCAGCGCGGCAGCCCGTCATCGTGGGCGCGAACAGCACCGACGCGATCCCCGACCGGTACATCGTGGTCCTCAAGGCGCCGAACCGGGCGGACGCCGTCGCCGGGCGGGCGGGGGCGCGGATCACCCACCGGTACCGGAGCGTGGTGAACGGGTTCGCCGGGGCGATGAGCGAGTCGGCCGCCAAGCGGCTGGCCGCCGACCCCGAGGTCGCCTACGTCGCACAGGACCGGGTGGTCCGCACCGCGACCGACCAGGTCGACCCGCCTTCGTGGGGCCTCGACCGGGTCGACCAGCGCGACCTCCCGCTCAACCGCCACTTCGACGACGCCGAGACCGGCGCGGGCGTGCACGTCTACGTGCTCGACACCGGGATCCGGGCGTCGCACCAGGACTTCGGCGGGCGGGCCAGTTTCGACGCCAACACCCTCGACACCGACAACACCGACTGCAACGGCCACGGCACGCACGTCGCCGGCACGGTCGGCGGCACGGCGTTCGGGGTGGCCAAGCAGGCCCGGCTGCACGCGGTGAAGGTGTTGGGCTGCAACGGCGCCGGCACGGTGGCCAGCGTGGTCGCCGGGGTGGACTGGGTGACCGCGAACCACGTCAAGCCGGCCGTCGCGAACATGAGCCTGACCGCCGGCGCGAACGACCTGATCGACGCGGCCGTGCAGCGGTCGATCGACGCGGGCATCACCTACGCGGTGGCGGCGGGCAACCGCAACGAGGACGCGTGCGGCACGTCTCCCGCGCGGGTGCCGGACGCGCTGACCGTGGCGGCGACGGACAGCTCGGACCGGCGGGCGACGTTCTCCAACAAGGGCCCGTGCGCGGACCTGTTCGCGCCGGGCGCGGGCATCCGGTCCGACTGGCACACCGGCGACACGTCCACGATGTACATGGACGGCACGTCGATGGCCACGCCGCACGTGACCGGCGCGGTGGCGCTGCACCTGTCGGTGCGGCCGGACGACTCGCCGGCGTCGGTGCGCGCGGCGGTCTCGTACGCGACGACCCGGGGCCGGGTCGCGGACGCCGCCGGGACGCCGAACCTGCTGCTCTACACCGGGGTGGTCACGCCCGAGACGCCCGGCGCGGACCGGCTGGCCCGCGGCGAGTCGCTCCTGGCGGGGCAGGGCAAGTACTCGTCGGACGGCGGGTTCCGGCTGGTC
The DNA here is from genome assembly GCF_000328705.1 of Saccharothrix espanaensis DSM 44229. Lineage (NCBI taxonomy): Bacteria > Bacillati > Actinomycetota > Actinomycetes > Pseudonocardiales > Pseudonocardiaceae > Saccharothrix > Saccharothrix espanaensis. Next base: position 7,356,079 of record NC_019673.1, read on the forward strand.
ATGCAGCACGACGGCAACCTGGTGCTGTACACCGCGTACGGCGAGGCGCTGTGGGCCACCGACACCGGCGGCACCGACGCCGTCCGGGCGACCCTCCAGGACGACGGGAACGTCGTGCTCTACTCGGCCGACCGGGTCGCCCGCTGGTCCACCCGGACCTGGGGCACGACGGCCGACCGCCTGGTGGTGCAGGACGACGGGAACGTGGTGCTCTACGGCCCCGCCGGAGAGGTGTTCTGGCACCGCAAGCAGTGAAAACCCACACCGGCACCGCAGGGCGGTGAGGCGTTACCTGGCGGCGCGCAGCCCGCACACCGCGAGCTGCCGCGCCGCCAGTGCCTCGACCACGGCGACGTCGCGCCGCCGCCACCCGTCGGCCGGGTCGTCCTCGAACCGGGCGAGTTCGCGCAGCGGGAGCGTGGTGAGGGCCTGCAACGCGAGCAGGTCGAACCGCCGGGTGTCGCGCAGCCGTGCGGTGGCGGCGGCCTTGCGGGCGTAGCGGACCCGCAGCGGGAGCCACGTGACGAGCAGGAACGCGACCGGCACGGCGATGAGCGCGATGGTCAGCCACAGCGCGGTGGTCTCGACGGCTTCGATCTGGCTGCGCCCGGCGTCGACCAGGGTGGCGCCGGCGTCGCGGCCCTTGTCCAGCGCCTCCCCCAGCTTGCCGCCGACCAGCGGCACCTCGCGGGCTTTGGCGGCGGCGTCGGTGAAGGTGTCGTGCAGCCCGCCGCCCGCCCGGGTCATCTGGTCCCCTGGGGCGCGCAGCGCCAGCACGGTGTCCCGGGCGACGAGTGCCGCGCTCACCCAGAACCACACCCACGCCGCCGCGAACAGGTCGGCGGTCAACTGTCGCCACAACCGGCCCGGCCGGTCCGCGTACCACTTCATGCCCGAAGCAATACCAGTCGGACGGGTGCCGCGGACGGTTGCCGCGCGCCTCGTTCGGACAACGGTTCGCCTTACCCTCACGGAACTTCCGGGTTCGACACCGCTACGGGCGGGCGGTTACCGCTGATCACGGCCCGTGCGGCCGGCTCGGGCCGGCCGGGGCAGGTCCGCGGCGGCCACGGCCGGGTGCCCGCGCCCGCTAGTGTCGGGACACGTGGGGACGACCTTCGGCGATCTGCTGCGCAAGCACCGGCGGCACGGGAAGCTGACCCAGGAGGAGTTGGCGGAGGGCTCCGGGGTGAGCGTCCGCGCGATCAGCGACATGGAGCGCGGCCGGGCCAAGGGTCCGCAGCGGCGCACGGTGGAGGCGCTGGCCGCGGTGCTGGAGCTGGACCGCGACGAATCGGACGCCCTGGTGGCGGCGGCGAAGGAAGGCCGGGTGCGGCGGCAGCCGGCGGTGGCCCCGTGCGCGTTGCCGCCGGACGTCACGGACCTGACCGGCCGGGAACCGGAGTTGGCCGCGTTGACCGAGGCGGCCGGTGCCGGCACGACGTCGGTGGTCGTGGTGCACGGTCCGCCGGGCGCGGGCAAGACGGCGCTCGCGGTGCGCGCCGGCTACCTGCTCGGGCCGAAGTTCGCCGACGGGTGCTTCTTCTTCGACCTGCGCGGCATGGACGCGCGGCCGGTGCTCCCGACGGAGGTGGTGCACCGGATGCTGCTGGCGCTGGGCGTGGAGCACCCGCCGCCGGGCGAGGCGGAGCGCTCCGACCTGTACCGGGAGCTGCTGCGCTCCCGTTCGACGCTGATCGTGCTGGACAACGCCGCCGACGAGGCGCAGGTGCGGCCGCTGCTGGCCACCGGGCTCGGCTCGCTGGTGCTGGTCACCTCCCGGCAGGTGCTGGGCGGGCTGGAGGCGGTCGCGCGGCTGGGCCTGGACGTGCTGGAGCGCGACGACTCGGTGGCGTTGCTGGGCGCGATCGCGGGCCGGTCGCGGGTGGCCGCCGAGGACGCGGCGGCGCGAGAGGTGGCCCGGCTGTGCGGGCACCTGCCGCTGGCGCTGCGGATCGCGGGCAACCGGCTGGCCGGCCGTCCCAAGTGGACGGTGGCGCACCTGGCCGGGCAGCTGGCCGACGAGCGGCGCCGGCTGACCGCGCTGACCGCGGGCGACCTGCAGGTGCGGACCGCGTTCGAGATGTCCTACCGGCAGCTCGACGGCAAGGCGGCGCTGCTGTTCCGGCGGCTGTCGCTCGCGCCGGGCGCGACGGTCACGCCGGAGTTGGCGGCGGTCGCGGCGGGCGTGGACCGGTACGCGGCGGAGGACACGCTCGAAGACCTGGTGGACATGAGCCTGCTGGACAGCGCGGACACGCCCGGTCGGTACGCGTTCCACGACCTGGTGCGGGTGTTCGCCGGGGAGCGGCTGGCGCGCGAGGAGCCCGACCACGACGACACCCGGCGGCGGGTGGTGTCGTGGCTGCTGGGCACGGCCGTGGCGGCGGCCGGGTTCTTCGGGCCGGAGGCCCGCACCGAGCCCGCCGGTCCGCTGCGCGGTCGGGCCGACGCGGACGCGTGGCTGTCCGCCGAGTCCGGCAACTGGCTGGGCGCGCTGCGGTGGGCCGCCGCGCACGGCTTGCACCGCGAGGTGCTGGACCTGGCGACCGCCGTGCACTGGTACTCCGACCAGCGCGGGACCGGCGACACGTGGGTGGAGGTGTTCACGGCCGGGGTCTCGGCGGCACGGGCGCTGGGCAGCGTCCGCGACGAGGCCGTGCAGCTGAACTTCCTGACGTGGACGTTGAGCGTGCTGCTGCGCCGGCCGCACGAGGCGCTCGCGCTGCACGACGAGGCGTGGCGGGCGGCGGTCGCGGCGGGGGACGTGGTCGAACAGGGCTGGGCGATGCACTACCGGTCCGCGTCCGAGATGCGGTCCGGCGACCTGGGCGCGGCGCGGGAGAGCGCGGCGCGGGCGCAGGAGTTGTTCCGCAGCGCGGAGTTCCGGCTGGGCGAGCAGATCTCGCTGTCGTGCCTGGGCCTGGTGCTGCACGGGCTGCGCCGCTACGAGGAGGCGGTGCGGGTTCACCGGCGGCTCGTGGCCGAGGTCCGGTCGGGGGTGCTCGACGTCGCGCCGGCGCTGGTGGACGAGATGCTGGCCAGCCTGCTGGTGCGGGTCGCGGACAGCCTGGTGGAGCTGGAGCGCTGGCCGGAGGTGCTGGCAGCCTCGTCCGAGGCGCTGGCGCACTCGGTCGCGGCCACCGCGCCGGCCACCACCTACGACGCGCGGTACCTGCGCGGGTTGGCGCTGCACCGGCTCGGCGACCCGGTCGGGGCGCGGGCCGAGCTGACCGGGGCGGCCGATCTCGCCACCGCGCGCCGGGACTACCGGGTGGGCGCGATGTTCGAGGAGCTGGCCGACGTGCACGACGAGCTCGGCGACCCGGACGCGGCAGGTGAGTGCCGTTCGCGGGCCGCCGAATCGCGGTCAGCCGATCGGTGATGCGTTCCTGGCCATCGCCGTGTGGTCCTTCCGTGGCGCGCGATTGGGATGTCCCCAGTCAACCGCCGTGCCGGGCCGCGCACCACGCAGAACAACCGGCAGAAGTACGCGGGTCACCCGGTCGGTGGGCGCCGCGCGCGGAGGTCACGGTCAGTCGCCCACCACGGCGAGCGCGTCGATCTCCACCAGCAGGCCCGCCGGCAGGCCGACGTAGACCGTGGTGCGGGCGGGGAACGGCTGCGCGGTGACGACCTGGCCGTAGGCCTCGTTCATCTCGCCGAAGTGGGCGGTGTCGGTGAGGTAGACGCGCAGCATCAGCACGTCGTCCAGCGACGCCCCGGCGGCCTCCAGCACCGCGACCACGTTGGCCAGGGCCTGCTTGGTCTGCTCGGCGACGGTCTCGCCGACGATCGCGCCGGACGGGTCGAACGCGACCTGGCCCGCGACCTGCAGCACGTTGCCCTTGCGGACCCCCTGCGAGAAGGCCGCGACGGGGGCGGGCGCGTTGGCGGTGCGGATCTCGGTCTTCGGCATGCCTGTTCTCCTGTGTGGGTTGGGTCTGAGCAGTGTCGGTTCAGTCGCGCGGGGACCAGCCGCACTCCAGGGACGCCGCGCGCGCGGTGGCGAGCAGGTCCGGCAGGTGGGCCATCAGGCCGTCGAAGTCGAGCATCACCTTGGGCACCGACATCGACAGCGCCGCCACGTACTCGCCGCGCGCGCCCCGGATGGGGACGGCGAGGCAGTGGATGAAGTCCTCGTGCTCGGCGTTGTCGACGGCGTACCCGTTGGCCCGGACCCGGTCCAGTTCCGCCAGGTACGCGGCGGGGGTGGTGATGGTGTTCGCGGTCAGCGGGACGAAGTCGATGGTCGCGGCGACTTCGCGGCGGCGGGCTTCCGGCAGGTCCGACAGCAGCACCTTGGCCACGGCCGTGCAGTGCAGCGGCGCGCGCCGGCCGATCCGCGAGTACATGCGCATCGGGTGGGTGCTGTCGTACTTGTCGATGTAGATGACCTCGCCGCCCTCGTAGGACGCCAGGTGCACGGTGTACCCGAAGCGGGCGTTGAGGTCGCGCAGGGCGGGTTCGGCCGCGCGGCGGACGTCCCGTTCTTCCAGCGCGCGGTTGGCGAGGTCGAACAGCGCCGCGCCGAGCCGGTAGTGGTGCACGCCGTCGCGTCTGACGAACCGGTGCGATTCCAGCGTGCGCAACAACCGCAGCGTGGTCGACTTGTGCACCTCGATCACGGCCGACAGCTCGTCCAGCGTCTTGGCGCCCTTCGCCAGCTCCCCCATCAGGGTCAACGCCCGGTCCAGGCTCTGACTCATCCCACTGCTCTCCTCAGGTGCGCGGCGGCCCACGTCGCCGGATCGGCGTCCAGCAGCGGCCCGGTCACCCCGGCCGGCAGCGGTTCGCCCACATCCTCGCTGGTGAGCAGAGCCGCGGCCGCCTGGAGGTGGCCGGCGCGCAGTCGGCGTGTCGGCTCCAGCCCGGCCAGGTGCGCGGCCAGGTAGCCGGCGGCGAAGCCGTCGCCCGCCCCGACCGGTTCCACGACGTCGACCTTGAGCGCCTCCTGGTAGGTGACCACGTCGTCCTCGACCAGGGTCGCGCCCTGGTCGCCCTGCTTGACCACGATCGCGCGCGGCGTGGGCAGCAGGGTGCGCAGCTTGGCCGGGTCACCGGTCCCCCAGACCGCTTCGGCCTCGTCCGCGCCGGTCAGCACGATGTCCGCGGCGTCGGCCAGTTCCAGCAGCACCGACGGGTCGCGGTCCGGCCACAGCGCCGGCCGCCAGTTGAGGTCGAAGGACACCAGGTGCCGGCGCGGCCGGGACAGCGCTTCGCGCAGCAACCCCAGGCAGCTCTCGGACAGCGCGGCGGTGATGCCGCTCAGGTGCAGCAGCCGCACGCCGTCGAGGTCGAGCCGGTCGAGCGTGTCGGGCCCCATCGCCGACGCCGCCGAGCCGCGCCGGTAGTACCGGACGGGGCTGCCCGCCGCGTCCGCTTCCTTCACGTAGAGACCGGTGGGCCGGGTCGGGTCCACCCGCACCCCGGACACGTCGACGCCCGCGCCGCGCACGAAGTCGAGCACGGCACCGCCGAACGCGTCGTCCCCCACCGCGCCCACCCACCGGCTGCGCAGCCCCAGCCGCGCCAGGTGGATGGCCACGTTGGACTCGGCGCCGCCGACGGCCCGCGTCCAGGTGCGCACCTCGCGCACCGGACCGGGTTCGGCGGGCACCAGCACCACCATGGTCTCGCCCAGGCACACCACGCCGCCCGTTAGGTCGAACCGCATCCGCTCCTCCGAGCCCTTTGATTGACGAGGCGGCAGCCGAATGTTACACAACTCATCATCACATCGCGCAATAGCCGTTGCGGAATACGCAACGTGAGGAGCGAGACAGTGGACATCGACCACGACGCCGTGGCCGCGATCCGCGCGGAGCGCGTGGACTGGCGGTTCAAGGGCCTGCCCGCGAGCACGTTCGGCACGACCATCGGGGAGGTGGCCGACCGCCGGCCCGACCTGTTCGCGGACGGCTTCGTCGGACCGCTGGTGGTGCTGGACGCCGACGCGCTGGAGCACAACCTGGCCACCATGGCGCGGTGGTGCGCCGGGCACGGCGTGGCGCTGGCCCCGCACGGCAAGACGACCATGGCACCCCAGCTCTTCGCCCGCCAACTGGAGCACGGCGCGTGGGGCATCACCGCCGCGAACACCAGCCAGCTGCGGGTGTACCGGGCGTTCGGGGTGCGGCGGGTCCTGCTGGCCAACCAGCTCGTCGACCCCGCCGGGCTCGCCTGGGTCGCCGCCGAGCTCGCCGCCGACCCGTCGTTCGAGTTCTCCTGCTGGGCGGACTCGGTGGCGGGTGTGGAGCGGATGACCGAAGCGCTCGGCGCTGTGCGCAGGCCGGTGGACGTGCTGGTGGAGCTGGGCGCGCCCGGCGGGCGGACCGGCGCGCGCGACCGGGCCACGGCGGTCGAGGTCGCCCGTGCCGTCGAGCGGAGCCCGGTACTGCGGCTGGCCGGCGTCGCCGGGTACGAGGGCGCGCTGGCGCACGACGCCTCCCCCACCGCGCTGTCCACTGTGGATAGTTACCTGGACGACCTGCGCGCGTTCGCCATTGAACTGCACGAGCTGTACGAGGTGGCCGAGCCGATCGTCACGGCCGGCGGCAGCGCGTACTTCGACCAGGTCGCCGCGAAACTCGGTGGGCGGTGGCCGTTCCCGGTGCTGCCCGTCGTGCGCAGTGGCGCGTACGTGACCCACGACGACGGCTTCTACCGGGGCATCTCGCCGTTCGGCCGGGTCGCGGGCGAGCAGCCCTTCCGGTCGGCGCTGCGGGCGTGGGCGCAGGTGACGTCCCGGCCCGAGCCGGGCCTCGCGCTGCTGACCATGGGCAAGCGGGACGCGTCGTTCGACGAGGGCCTGCCCGAGCCGCAGGTGGTGCGCGGCCGCGACGGCGTGCAGCGGCCGATCAAGGGGACCGTGACCGCGCTCAACGACCAGCACACGTTCCTGGCGCTGCCGGAGGGCGCTGCCGGAGAGGTGGAGGTCGGCGACTGGGTGGGCTTCGGGCTGTCCCACCCCTGCACGGTGTTCGACAAGTGGCAACTGCTCCCGGTGGTCGACGGCACCACCGTGGTCGACCTGGTGCGCACGTACTTCTGAGAAAGGACGGCGGCGTGGACATCGTCTTCAAGGGCGCGCTCGTGGTGGACGGCACGGGCGCGCCCGGCTACCGGGCGGACGTGGGCGTGCGGGACGGCCGGATCGCGGCCATCGGCGACGTGGGCGGGGGCCGGCCGGTCGACGCGGACGGGCTGGTGCTCGCGCCCGGCTTCATCGACATGCACTCGCACTCCGACCTCCAGGTGCTCGCCGAGCCCGACCACCTGGCCAAGGTCTCGCAGGGCGTGACCACCGAGGTGCTCGGCCAGGACGGGCTGTCCTACGCGCCCGTGAACGACACCGTGCTGGCCGCCCTGCGCGGTCAACTGGCCGGGTGGAACGACGACCCGCCCGGGTTCGACTGGAACTGGCGGACCGTCGGCGAGTACCTCGACCGGCTGGACCGGGGCATCGCCGTCAACGCCGCCTACCTGGTGCCGCAGGGCACGCTGCGGATGCTGTGCGTCGGCTGGGACGACCGGCCCGCCACCACGGCGGAGATGGACCAGATGCGGGCCCACCTGGCGGACGCGCTGACGCAGGGCGCGATCGGCATGTCGTCGGGCCTGACCTACACGCCCGGCATGTACGCGGGCCTGGACGAACTCGTCGCGCTGTGCCGGGTCGTCGGCGAGTTCGGCGGCTACTACAGCCCCCACCACCGCAGCTACGGCGCGGGCGCGCTGGAGGCGTACGAGGAGATGGTGCGGGTCTCGCGGCTGTCGCACTGCCCGCTGCACCTGGCGCACGCCACGATGAACTTCGAGGTCAACCGGGGCCGCGCGGGCGAGCTGCTGTCGTTGCTGGACAACGCGATCGCGGCCGGCGTGGACATCACCCTCGACACCTACCCGTACCTGCCCGGCGCGACCTACCTGTCCGCGCTGCTGCCGAGCTGGAGCAGCGAGGGCGGACCGGACGCGACCCTGGCGCGACTGTCCGATCCGGACACCCGCGAGCGGATCCGGGCCGAGATCGAGGAGACCGGCTCGGACGGGTGCCACGGCGTGCCGGTCGACTGGGACACCATCGAGATCAACGGCGTGCGCAAGGCCGAGCACGCGCACCTGGTCGGGCACAGCGTGGCCGAGTCGGCGCGGACCGCCGGGCGGGCGCCCGCCGACCTGTACTTCGACGTGCTGATCGCCGAACGCCTCGGCACGTCGTGCCTGATGCACGTCGGCCACGAGGACAACGTGCAGGCGATCATGCGGCACCCGGCGCACACCGGCGGCAGCGACGGCCTGCTGGTCGGCGACCGGCCGCACCCGCGCGCGTGGGGCACGTTCCCGCGCTACCTGGCCCGGTACGTGCGGGAGCTGGGCGTGCTGGGGCTGGAGGAGTGCGTCGCGCACCTCACCGGACGTGCCGCCAAGCGCTTGCGCCTCAGCGACCGGGGCCTGGTCCGCGAGGGCTGGGCGGCCGACCTGGTGCTGTTCGACCCCGCGACCGTGAGCGACACCGCGACGTTCGACAACCCCCGCCAATCCGCTGCGGGCATCCCGTACGTGCTGGTCAACGGGGTTCCCGTGATCGACGACGGCCGGCCGACCGGAGCCCTGGCCGGGCGTTCCCTGCGCAACCCCGGAGGTCGTGCGTGATCGACTGGCTGCAGCACAGCACCGGCGGGCTGCTCACGCTGTCCGGGCTGGCCATCGCGTTGCTCCTGGTGCTGATCATCCGGCTCAAGGTGGAGCCGTTCATCGCGCTGCTGGTGGTCGGCCTGACCGTGGCGCTGGCCGCCGGGCTGCCGGTCGAGCAGATCGTCGGCTCGGCGCAGAAGGCGTCCGGGACGCTGCTGGAGAACGGGTTCGGCGGCATCCTCGGGCACGTCGCGGCGATCATCGGGCTGGGCACCCTGCTCGGGTCGATCCTGGAGGCCTCCGGCGGGGCCGAGGTGCTCACCCGCACGCTGCTGCGGGCGTTCGGGGAGAAGCGCGCGCCGCTCGCGATGGGCCTGGCGGGCCTGGTGTTCGGCGTGCCGGTGTTCTTCGACATCGGCATCTTCGTGCTCGCGCCGCTGGTCTACGCGGCGGCCAAGCGCGGCGGCAAGTCGATCGTGCTCTACGCGCTGCCGCTGCTGGCGGGCCTGTCGGTGATGCACGCGTTCATGCCGCCGCACCCCGGCCCGGTCGCGGCGGCGGGGCTGCTGCACGTGTCGCTGGGCTGGATCATCATCATGGCGCTGGCCGTGGCGATCCCGGCGTGGTTCATCGGCGGCGTGCTGTTCTCGGCGTGGGTCGGCAAGAAGATCGTCGTGCCGGTGCCCGAGGAGATGCTGGCCGCGGCCGAGAAGCTGCGCGGCGACCAGTCCCGGCCCGAGCCGCCGCTGTCGCTGGTCCTGGGGATCATCGCGGTGCCGCTGGTGCTCATCCTGTCCGGCACGTTCGGCAGCATCCTGCTGCCCAAGGGGTCCGCGGCGCTCGGTGTGTTCGCGTTCCTGGGCACGCCCGCCGTGGCGCTGACCATCGCGGTGCTGCTGGCGTTCTGGCTGCTGGGCTACCGGCGCGGCATGACCCGCGAGCAGGTCACCGAGCTGTCGGCGGCGTCGCTGCGGCCGGTGGCGATGATCCTGCTGGTGGTCGGCGCGGGCGGGTTCTTCGGCGCGGTGCTGTCGGCGACCGGCGTGGGCAAGGTGCTCTCGACGTCGCTGGCCGACCTGGGCCTGCCGGTCATCGCGCTGTCCTACGTGATCAGCTGCGCGCTGCGGATCGCGCAGGGCTCGGCGACGGTGGCGATCGTGACCACGACCGGGATCGTCGCGCCGGTCGTCGGCGAGCTCGGCTACTCGCAGCCCCAGCTCGCACTGGTGGTGATGGCGATCGCGGCCGGGTCGATCATCGCCTCGCACGTCAACGACGGCGGGTTCTGGATCGTGTCGCGGTACTTCGGCCTGTCGGTCAAGGAGACCCTCCAGACGTGGACGGTCCTGGAGACCATCCTGTCCGTGGTGGGCTTCGCGGTCGCGGCCCTGCTCAGCCTGGTGGTCTGAACGCCCTTGCCGCCCGTGCCCGCCGGGGTCGTCCCGGCGGGCACGGGCGTTTTTCGAGGGGTATTCAGGTGGTCTAGACGCCGGCCTTCTTGCCGTCCGGCTTGGCGGCGAACCACACGCCGCCCACGCCCTGGCCCTTGGCCTCACCGCACAGCTCGTCCTCGGCGAACAGGTACAGCGGCCACCCGGCGACGGTGACCTGCTGCTGGCCGTCCACCCGGACCACGGTGCCGACCAACGACTTGTCCACGCCCTGCACCTCGAAGTCCTCCGACCCGACCAGCAGCGGCGGCCACTTCACGGCGCACTCGCCGTTGCAGTTGGAGACCGACGGGTTCGTGGCGTCCTTGTCGAAGCGGTACAGGGTCATGCCCTCCTTGTCGGTCAGCACGGTGCCCAGGTTGCCGACCGAGGCCGTGGTCAGCGCGAGACCGGAGGACGCCGGCGCGGCCTTCTTGCCGTCCGGCGCGGCGACGAACCACGTGCCGCCCACGCCCTGGCCCTTGGCCTGGCCCGGCTCGGCGTCCTGCGCGAACCGGTAGACCGGCCAGCCGGCGACCGTGATCTGCTTCGCGCCGTCCTTGCGGTCCACAGTGGACACTAGAGCCGCGTCCACGCCCTGCACCTCCAAGTCGGCGGTCGACGCCAGCACGGGCGGCCACTTCTCGGCGCACTCGCCGTCGCAGTCGGACACCGAAGGGCTCGCCGTGTCCTTGTCGAACCGGTACAGCGTCAGGCCCTTGCCGTCGGTCAGGACCGTACCGAGCTGCGGCACCACGGCGGTCGCCAGCAGGGCCGCGTCACCCGCCACCTTGTCCACCTCGCCCAGTTGCGGGGCGACGACCTCCTGACCGGCGGGCCGCGGCGAGCCCGCCTCGGCTGCCTGGCCGCAGGCACCGAGCAGCGCGAGGGCCGCGGCCCCGAGAACGAGCGCACGAAAGCGGGTCATGGCAAACCTCCTGGGGGTGATCGCTCGCATCCGCTGCGGCAACCGACTTGCCACCAACACGGACGCCGCCCCCGGGCGGTTCACCGCGACGGCGAAGATCTTTCCGCTACTGCCGGCGAGCCGCCCGGAAGCCCGCCAGGTAGGCGCGCAGGCCGCGTTGGCCGTGGCGCATCATCAGCTCGTGGTTGGCCTTGAGCAGCGGGCGGCTGATCAGCGCGAGCCGGCGCAGCAGGGCCTTGCGCACCTCGACCTCCTGCTCGTACACCAGCCGGGTGCCCACGCCGTCCGACCCGACCCGCCAGCTCGCCGTGCCCTCCAGGTCGCCCACCAGGTCGGCGCGCAGCACCCCGGCGTCCGGGTCGTTGGTGTGGTGCCAGGTCTCGAAGACCAGGTCGTAGGGCAGCAGCGACCGGCAGCGCAGCTCGGCGGCCTGGTCCGCGACCTGCCGCGCCGCGCGGACCTCCGGCCACCACAGCGGGTAGCTGGCCAGGTCCGCCAGCACGTCGAAGGTCTCGCCGGGCGGCGAGTCGACCAGCCAGACGCTGCGGAAGCGGTACGAGTTCAACGCCATGGTCGAGATGGTCGTCCAGCGCGAACAGCCGCACCAGTAGGCCATTCGGGCGGTACTCGGATTCCGGGTGGTGTGGCACTCCACCCGGCTTCGGACCCGCTACGGACCGTCACCCGCTCCGACCTCGTGCACGCCGCTCCGGTCTCACGCCTCCCGTTCCGGCACCTCGCCCGCGAGACAGCGGTGCGCCCGCGAGACAGCGGTGCGCCCGCGAGACAGCGGTGCGCCCGCGAGACAGCGGTGCGCCCGCGAGACAGCGGTGCGCCCGCGAGACGGCGGTGCGCCCGGCCGGAGCGGGTCGGGACCCGTCCGGACCGGGCGCACCGGGTGACGTCTGCGGCGGCGGTGGATCAGCCCGCGGCGGCCTCGGCCGTGCCGACGACCTCGCGCAGGAACTGGCCGGTGTAGCTGTCGGCCTCCTCGGCGACCTCCTCCGGCGTGCCCTCGGCGATGACCGTGCCACCGCCCGAACCGCCCTCCGGCCCCATGTCGACCACCCAGTCGGAGGCCTTGATCACGTCCAGGTTGTGCTCGATCACGATCACCGTGTTGCCCTTGTCCACCAGGCCGTTGATCACGCCGAGCAGCTTGCGGATGTCCTCGAAGTGCAGGCCGGTGGTCGGCTCGTCGAGGATGTAGACCGTCTTGCCGGTCGACCGCTTCTGCAGCTCCGAGGCCAGCTTCACGCGCTGCGCCTCGCCGCCGGACAGGGTCGGCGCGGGCTGGCCCAGCCGGACGTAGCCCAGCCCGACGTCCACCAGGGTCCGCAGGTGCCGGTGGATGGCGTTGATCGGCTCGAAGAAGCCGGCGGCCTCCTCGATCGGCATGTCCAGAACTTCGGAGATGGTCTTGCCCTTGTAGTGCACTTCCAGGGTCTCCCGGTTGTACCGGGCGCCCTTGCACACCTCGCACGGGACGTAGACGTCCGGCAGGAAGTTCATCTCGATCTTGATGGTGCCGTCGCCCGCGCACGCCTCGCAGCGCCCGCCCTTGACGTTGAACGAGAACCGGCCCGGCTGGTAGCCGCGCACCTTGGCCTCGGTGGTCGCCGCGAACAGCTTGCGGATGTGGTCGAACACCCCGGTGTAGGTCGCCGGGTTCGAGCGCGGGGTGCGGCCGATCGGCGACTGGTCGACCTGCACCAGCTTGTCGACCTGCTCCAGGCCCTTGATCCGGGTGTGCCGGCCGGGGACCTGGCGCGCGCCGTTGAGCTTGTTCGCCAGGACCGTCGCCAGGATGTCGTTGACCAGCGTCGACTTGCCGGAGCCGGAGACGCCGGTCACCGAGACCAGGCAGCCCAGCGGGAACGACACGTCGATGCCGCGCAGGTTGTGCTCGCGCGCGCCCACCACCGTGAGCTGGCGCTTCTTGTCGACCTTGCGCCGGGTCGCGGGCATCGGGATCTGCTGGCGGCCGGAGAGGTACGCGCCGGTGATCGAGTCCTTGTTCTTGAGCAGCTCCTGGTACGGGCCGCTGTGCACGACCTTGCCGCCGTGCTCGCCCGCGCCGGGGCCGATGTCGACCACCCAGTCCGACGTGCGGATGGTGTCCTCGTCGTGCTCGACCACGATCAGCGTGTTGCCCAGGTCGCGCAGCCTGGTCAGGGTCTCGATCAGCCGGTGGTTGTCGCGCTGGTGCAGGCCGATCGACGGCTCGTCCAGCACGTAGAGCACGCCGACCAGGCCGGAGCCGATCTGGGTGGCCAGCCGGATGCGCTGCGCCTCGCCGCCGGACAGCGTGCCGGACGCGCGGTCCAGCGAGAGGTAGTTCAGGCCCACGTCGAGCAGGAAGTGCAGCCGGGCCTGGATCTCCTTGAGCACCGCGCCCGCGATCATCGACTCGCGCTTGGCGAGCTTGAGGCCGTCGAGGAACTCCGAGCACTCGGCCACCGACATCGCGCACACCTCGGCGATGGACTTGTCGCCCTTGCGCCCGTGGTGCAGCGTGACCGCGAGGATCTCCGGTTTGAGGCGGGTGCCCTGGCAGACCGGGCACGGCACCTCCCGCATGTAGCCCTCGTACTTCTCCCGCATCAGCTCGGACTCGGTCTGCTCCTGCCGCCGTTCGAGGAACGGGATGACGCCCTCGAAGTTCGCGTAGTAGGAGCGCTCGCGGCCGTAGCGGTTCTGGTAGCGGACGTTGACCTGCTCGGGCACGCCGTGCAGCACGGCCTTCTGCGCCTTCGCGGGCAGCTGCCGCCACGGCGTGTCCATCCGGAAGCCGATGGTCAGCGCCAGCGCCTCCAGCAGCCGGCCGAAGTACTCGGCGGTCTGGCCGGACGCCCAGGGCGCGATCGCGCCGTCGCCCAGCGACAGCTCGTCGTCCGGGACGACCAGCTCCGGGTCGACCTCCTTGCGCACGCCGATGCCGGTGCACGTCGGGCACGCGCCGTAGGGCGAGTTGAACGAGAACGAGCGCGGTTCGAGGTCCTCGATGGCCAGCGCGTGGCCGTTCGGGCAGGCCAGGTTCTCGGAGAAGCCGCGCACCCGGGCCGGGTCGTCCTCCGGCAGGTCCACGAACTCCAGCTCGACCAGGCCGTCGGCCAGCCGCAGCGCGGTCTCCACCGAGTCGGTCAGCCGCTGCTTGGAGCTCGCCTTGACGCTGAGCCGGTCGATCACCACCGCGATGTGGTGCTTCTCCTGCTTCTTGAGCTTGGGCACCTCGGCCAGCGCGTGCACGACGCCGTCGACCTTGGCCCGGGAGTAGCCCTGCGACTGGAGGCTGGAGAACAGGTCGACGTACTCGCCCTTGCGGCCCCGGATGACCGGCGCGAGCACCTGGAACTTGGTCCCGGCGCTCATCGCCAGCACCTGGTCGACGATCTGCTGCGGGGTCTGCTTGGAGATGGCCTCGCCGCAGGTCGGGCAGTGCGCCTTGCCCGCGCGGGCGTAGAGCAGGCGGAGGTAGTCGTAGACCTCGGTGATGGTGCCGACCGTGGACCGGGGGTTGCGGCTGGTCGACTTCTGGTCGATGGACACCGCGGGCGACAGGCCCTCGATGAAGTCGACGTCCGGTTTGTCCATCTGACCGAGGAACTGGCGGGCGTACGCCGAGAGCGACTCGACGTAGCGGCGCTGGCCCTCGGCGAAGATCGTGTCGAAGGCCAGGCTGGACTTGCCCGAGCCGGACAGCCCGGTGAACACGATGAGGCTGTCCCTCGGCAGGTCGAGGTCCACCCCCCGCAGGTTGTGCTCGCGCGCGCCGCGAACGACAAGGCGGTCAGCCACAACGGTTCCCTTCGGTATTCGACCATCCCCCGAACAGACGTTCGAAAAGCGTACTGGACCACCTCGGCGGGCCTGTCGGGGAGGGCGGCCACCATGCTAAAGGCGACCACCGACAAAAACGGGCGGGCGGATCCGCGATCGTGCGCCAACGGCTCTACCGGTCGGTAGCGGACGGCCCTACGCTGGAACGATAGGCCATTCGGCCGCAGACGTCGGGGATGAGGTGCTCATGAGCTTCGCTGATGCGACCCGGACCGGGTCCGCCGAGACCAGCGTACCCGCGCCGCGGGAGCGGTCCGCCGCGGTGCAGGACGCCGTCGCGGGACTGGCCGAGGTCGACCGGGCGACCCGGGTGCTCTACCAGCGGGTCGCGGAGCTCGACCTGGCCGCGCTGCGCGGGCCGAGCCTGCTGCCGGGGTGGAGCCGGGGGCACCTGGTGACCCACCTGGCCCGCAACGCCGACGCCCTGGTCAACCTCCTGACCTGGGCGAAGACCGGGGTCGAGCACCCGATGTACCCGAGCCCGGCCGACCGGGACGCCGACATCGCCGAGGGTGCGGCGCGCCTGCCGCAACTGCTGCGGGCCGACCTGGACGCGGCGTGCGAGCGGTTCGCGACGGCGGCCCGCGAGCTGCCGCCGACGGCGTGGGAGGCGGAGGTCGCGCACCCGGTCAACGGGCCGTTCCTGGCGCACCGCGTGCCGTGGCTGCGGTTGCGCGAGGTGTGGTTCCACCTGGTCGACCTCGCCGTGGGCGTGGGCTTCGAGGACCTGCCCGAGCACCTGCTGGAGGGGTTCGTCGACGGCGCGGTCGGGCAGTACGCCGACCGGGCCGACGTGCCGGACGTGCGGCTGGAGGTGACCCTGCCGGACGGCCGTCAGCGCAGCTGGGAGCTGACCGCGGCGACCGGGTCGACCCTGGTCAGCGGGTCGGCGGCGGCCGTGCTGGGGTGGCTGACCGGCCGCCAGGGCGGGGCGGCGCTGAACGGCAGCGCGCCGGCGCTGCCCAGGTGGCTCTGAGCCGAGCGCAGCCGGACCGCGAGCACCAGGCGCACCAGGAACGGGCGGGAACTCGCGGTCAGCGCGCGGTGGGCGGGCCGTTCGACGAACGCCGTCAGCAGCCAGCCCAGCGCGACCGCGACCCCGAGGAAGGCGAGCAGCTCCACCCACGGGCCGTACCCGGCGACGGCGGCCATCACCACGTAGCCGATCTCCTGGTGGACCAGGTAGACGCCGTAGGAGATGCCGGCCAGCCACTTGATCGGGCGGCGCAGCAGGCGCACCGGCCGGACGTCCCAGTCGGGCCCCTTCGCGCAGGCGGCGATGGCGAGCAGCATCACACCGAGCGCGAGCGTGGACTCCGGGTCGGCGCTGTGGATCGCCTGGGCGGCCAGCGCGGCGGTCAGCAGCGCCCCGAGGTGCCCGGTGTTGAGCCGGTCCTTGGACCACAGCCAGATGCCGACGCCGGCGGCGAACAGCTGCGCGCGGTGGATGCCCAGCCCGTCGTAGAAGGTGCGGACCAGGCCGGGGTCCTCGGTCCACACCCGGAGCACCAGCGGCCCGACGACCAGCGCCCAGAGCAGGACCCGCAGCGGGTTGCCGCGAACCCGCGACACCAGCACCGCGCCCGCGACGAACCCGGTCACCTGCACGGGCAGGGTCCAGTAGGAGAAGTCGACCAGTCGGGCGTCGGGGAACCAGTTCTGCAACATGAAGACGTTGATGACCAGGTCACGCGGTTCGAGTTCGCTCCAGCCCTCGGGGGCGAGCCGGGTCAGCACGAAGTAGGTCAGCGCGGCCGCCGCGGCGTAGGGCGGGAGCAGGCGCGCGAGCCGGTTGCGCAGGAACCGGCCGGGTTCGCCCTTGGCCAGGGAGGCGCAGGCGAAGAACGCGGAGACGACGACGAGCGTGCTCGCCCCCATCTCCAGCGAGACGGTGAACACAGGCGGGCCGAGTTCCTGGTGGACGGACGGCCCCGCGTGGGTGGCGTGCTGCAGGAGCACGGCCGCCACCGCGAGGACGCGCAGGGCGTCCCAGTTGATCCGGCGAGGTGATGGCACGAGAGCGTGATACCCAGTTCAGAGCGTATTCAAGTGAGGTCGTCTGGCAGCGCTTGATCGTTACCAACCTTATTGGACGAACCTGTGGGCCCCCTGAAGGGTGCCCGTTCGGCTACCGTCGGCGGTCGTGGACGTACTTGAGGACTACACGGGCCACGTCGAGCCCAACGGCCCGGCCACCCGCCGCACGCTGGAAGAACTGACCATCACGAAGATCTCGGTGGGCGAGATGGACAACAACGCCTACCTGCTCGTGTGCCGGTCGACGAACGAGGCCCTGCTGATCGACGCGGCCGCCGACCCGACCCGCCTGTCCGACCTGGTCGGCCACAGCGTGGAACGCCCCCGCCTGAAAACGGTGGTCACCACCCACCGCCACGCGGACCACTGGGGAGCACTGGGAGCGGTGGCGGGAGCGAACGGCTCGAACACCGTCGCACACCCGCTGGACGCCGAAGTCCTCCCGATCCCCCCGGACCAGTTCGCGGAACACGGCGACACGGTGGAAGTGGGCAAGGTCGCCCTGAAGGTGATCCACCTGCGCGGCCACACACCGGGCTCCATCGCCCTCCTGTACCGCGAACCGGCCGGCCGAGCCCACCTGTTCACCGGCGACTCACTGTTCCCGGGAGGTGTGGGGCGGACCACGTCACCGGAGGACTTCAAGTCGTTGATCGACGACGTGTCGACCCGGATCTTCGACGAACTGCCCGACGACACCTGGTTCTACCCCGGCCACGGGGACGACTCCACGCTGGGCAAGGAACGCCCTCACCTGGACGAGTGGCGCGCACGCGGCTGGTGAACCCGGAGCGGGGCCTGCCCGGCCCCGCTTCTCACACCTCGATGACCTCGACCATGCCATCGAGCCCGGTGAAGTCCTTCGCGTTGCGCGTGTAGAGCGGCAGTCCGCGCACAGAAGCGATGGCGGCGATCATCAGGTCCAGGCGACGGGGCTTGGGGTCGCGGTTCGCGCCCGGTACCAGCGCCACCAGCGTGCCGAAGCGGGCGGCGGCCTGGCCGTCGAACGGCAACGGCTCGAACTCCACCAGCGCCGCGCCCAACTTCTCGGTCCGAGCGGCCCGGGTGGCAGCGTCCTTCGCCATCGCCACGCCCTGGTGCAGTTCGGCCATGGTGATCGCGGTCAGCTCGGGAATCTCCGGCAGCACCGCCGGGTCGAGCCGTCCCAGGTCGATGTAGGTGCAGGTGTCCAGCACCCCCGACTCGCGCCGCTCAGCCACGACTCCGCTCCCACGGGTCGTCCCCACCGATCCGGTCTTCGCTCCCGAAGAGGTCGTCGGCTTCACGCCTCAGGCGGTCGTGATCGACCTGCGGCAGGCCCCGGTGCCGCTCCACCAGTTCCCGAGCCGTCCAGCGCCGCCGACGGGCCAGGGGACGGACCTCGGCGATCTCCACACCGTTGCGGGTGACGTGGTAAGTCTCCCCCGCCTCGACCGCATCCATGACCGCGGCGGAGTTGTTGCGGAACTCCCGTTGACTGATGACCTTCACCGACCGATTGTAGCGCCACGTAGCACACCGAGCTACAAGCGTTGGACCTGGTCACCGCTCGCGTGGTTCACACTTCCCGGGGGTGTGGGACGGACCCGCTTCACCGGAGGACTTGAAGTCGTTGATCGACGACGTGTCGGCCCGGATCTTCGACGAACTGCCCGACGACACCTGGTTCTACCCCGGCCACGGCGACGACTCCACGCCCGGAGCGCCCTCACCTGGACGAGTGACGCTCGCGCAGCTGGTGAACCGAAGTCCTTCGCGTTGCGCGGGTATAGCGCAGTCCGCGTGCGGAGGCGATCGCGGCGGTCATCAGGTCCAGGCGGTGCCGCTTCGCGCCCAGGGTGAGGGCTATCAGCGTGCCGAAGCGGGTGGCGGCCTGGCCGTCGAACGGGAACGGCTCGAACTCCACGAGCGCCGCGTCCAACTTGTCGGTGCGCGCGGCTCGTGCTGCGGCGACGACCAGGCACGGGGACGGTGCCGATCGTCTGGATGTGATCAACGGAAGACCGTGGTGAACCCCTCGGTCCACGTGTCCTGATCGACCACGTACCGCTCGACCATGAAGCAATTCGGCTCGTCGGCGAAGCCGGGCGTCGTCCTCGCGCGCTCGATCCGCTCGTGCGCGCGGTTCTCCGTCGAGTACACGCCCAGCAACTTCACGTCGTCGCCCTCCTCCTCGTCCCAGGACAGCGCGCCGCCCACGTCAACGTGCTCGATCGAGCCGTCGAGGTTGCGGGCATGTCGCACGTGCCACAGCAGGAAGACCTCCACCCACACGACCCTACGAGCCCGCGCCACGCCCCGGGCGTCCACGCGAACTTCCGGCGGGAGCGCTGCGGCGTCACGCCGTGTACTGGTACGCGGGGTAGGTCAGGTAGCCCTCGTCACCTCCCTGGTAGTAGGTGCTCTCGTCCACGGGCGTGATCGGCAGGGCGTTGCGCAGGCGCTCGACCAGGTCGGGGTTGGCGATGAAGGCCCGGCCGAAGCTGATCAGGTCGGCACCCAGCCCGAGCCAGCGGTCGGCCTCGGCGCGCCCGGTCTGCTTCGGGCCCAGTGGCAGCACCGGGTTCATGATGAGGGTGCCCGGCCAGGCGCGGCGGAGGTCGAGCAGCACGTCGTCGCCGACCGTGGCCTCGAGGTGGACGTAGGCCACCTCCAAGCGGGCCAGTTCGTCCAGCAGCGCGGCGTAGAGCTGGGGGACGTCCGCCTCCTCCACGCCCCAGAACGTCGCGCCCGGCGAGAGGCGGATGCCGGTCCTGGCCGCGCCGACGGCCTCGACGGTGGCGGACGTCGCTTCGACCGCGAACCGGATCCGGTTGGGCACCGAGCCGCCGTAGCGGTCCGTGCGCAAGTTGGCGTTCGAGGAGAGGAACTGCGAGATCAAGTAGCCGTTCGCACCGTGCAGCTCCACACCGTCGAACCCTGCGTCGACGGCGCGGCGCGCGGCTGTGGCGTACGACTGGGCGTGGCCGGGCACTTCGGCGGTGTCGAGGGGGCGCGGTGTCGGCGCGGGCTGGGGTCCGGTCGGGGTGAACACATCGCCGACAGCGGGCACCGCCGAGGGCCCGACCGGGCGCATACCGGTGGTGTCGGGGTGCGACACCCGCCCGCCGTGCATGATCTGGGCGAAGACGCGCCCTCCGTTGGCGTGCACGGCCGAGGTCACGGGGCGCCACGCGGCAACGTGTTCATCGGTGTACAGGCCCGGCGTGCCCGGGTTGGACTGCCCGACCGCACTCGGCTGGACCCCTTCGGTCACGATCAGCCCGGCGGTCGCCCGCTGGGCGTAGTACGTCGCCATCGACGGCGTCGCCGTCCCGCCGGCCCCGGCCCGGACCCGGGTCATCGGGGCCATCACGACCCGGTTGGGCAACGTCAGGCCCCTGAGCTGGTAGCTGTCGAACAGAGTCGTCACGGCGAAGCTCCTTCACGGTCCGCGGCACCTGGTCCGCCGGTGCCACGGCTACGCTAAAACCTCACATCCATGTCAGAGGCAAACGCTTGTGCCTCGGATCACCACGGAGGACGACGTGCGCATCGGGGACTTGTCCGCCCGAACCGGGGTCAGCGTCCGATCCCTCCGCTACTACGAAGAACAGCGCCTGCTCACCAGCACCCGCAGCGCCGGCGGCCAACGGCACTACACCGCCGCCGACGTCGAACGGGTGGGTTTCATCCAGCGGATGTACACCGCCGGGCTGTCCAGCCGCACCGTCGCCGAACTGCTGCCCTGCGTCGATTCGCCCAGCGAGGAGAACTCGGACGCCGCCCTGGAACGAATGGCGCAGGAACGCGACCGACTCTCCGCCCACATCGCCGACCTCATCCGAACCCGGGACGCACTCGACCGCCTCATGGCCACGAACCGGGCGCACCGCGAAAGCCTCAGCGCCGAAGTCGCCCAATGACCAAGGCTGGCCACGTCGTTGGGACCGGCTACCAGTGTCATGGGCGGCATCGACCCGCTGCGGCAGGTGGCGTAGGCGGTCGCGGTGGTGGGAGGTGGGGAAAATCCGGCGGACGTGGGATCGGTCGGTGTCGTAGCGTGCGCGCGATGATCACTTACGAGTGGCGGGGGCGGTTCGAGAACGTCGAGGTGAACGTCCTGCACGCCGAGGGGTTCGACCACCCGGTTCTCGACCGGGACGACTGGTGGGCCCAGGTGAACCGGCACAGTCTCGGCTGGGTGTGCGCACGGCAGGACGATGAGCTCGTCGGGTTCGTGAACGTCGCGTGGGACGGCGCGTGTCACGCGTTCGTGCTCGACACCCTGGTCACCAGCGCGGTCCGACGCCGAGGGGTGGGGCGGCAGTTGATCGTCCACGCCACGGAGCACGCCCGCGCCGCCGGGTGCGAGTGGCTGCACGTCGACTTCGACCCGCACCTCCGGCCGTTCTACTTCGACAGCTGTGGTTTCCGCCCTACCGACGCCGGCCTGATCGCCCTGCGCTAGAGCCGGGCACGCCACCGTGTCACGGGCGCGGTGTTGCGTCGGGGGTCGAACGGGTGACGGCGTCCAGCACGTCCAGGTAGCCCTCGCCGGCGCGCCACAGGGTGTCCGCGACGGGTTCCAGTTTGCCGGGCTGCCAGCGCTTGTCCTCGTAGGCGCGGGTCCGCTCGCGCAGTGCGCGCAGGCTTGACGCCAGCTCGTCGGCCAGGCGGGCGCGCAGGTCGTCGGCGCTCGGCGCGGCTGTGCGGACCTGGTCGCCGCGTCCCTCCGCCAACGCCGACAGGACGTCCTCGGCGAGCCCTTCCTCCACGTCCCACACCAGGGCCGGCCGGTCGATCCGGTGGTTCCAGACCGGAACGCGGGTCGAGCGCCACAGGGCCGTGATCGGGCTCCTGGACAGGCGGGTCGCGTTGCTCCAGTGCTCCGCGCCGATCGGCTCGCTCAGCCACGGGACGTCGTCCGCCGGCAGGTCGACCGCCAACGCGACGGTCACCCGGTCGATGTCGCGGGCCCGGTCGAGGATGTCGCCGACCGCCCACAGCGCGACGACCCGCAGCCGGTGGATCGGGTTCGGCCGGTCCTCCAGTTCCGCGCACTTCTCCGCCAGGTCCCGCAGGTGGTGCACCGCACGTGTCCACTTCACCGGGCCATCCTGGTCCAAGCCCGGTCGTGCTTCGCCGGCCGGGTCACCGCCGTGAGCAGCAGCGCGGCGGTCGCCGTGCGCAGGAACGTTCCGCGCCGCGCGCAGGCCCACCGGGCGGATGCGGGCGGTGCTCACCGCGAGCACGGCCGGCAGCACGGCGAGCACGGCGACGTCCGCGACGCCGCCTGTGCGGGAGACGTCGGGCTCACGTCGGGGCGGCGGTCGGATAGGCTCGGGGCGTGCCCGCCTCGGACAGGGTGGCCGCCCTCGCGGCGGCGTGAAACCCGGCTTGTAGCGCATCGCGCCGTCGCACCGCGAGTCCTCGCCGGTGTGGCCCTGAGCGCTGCCCGGCTCCCGAATTCCGAGTTCCGGAGCCTTTCGTGCACTTCTGCTGTGATGTCACCGGCCGGTGGTCGGTGTGAATCGTCGTGTTCTCGTGGCGGCGGCCGTGCTGCTGTCGTCGTTGTCGTTCCCGTTGACCATCACCGGCGCTTCGGTGGCGTTGCCCGACCTCACGGGTGACCTGAACGCCTCGCCGACCGGCGCGCAGTGGGTCGTCACCGGGTACAACCTGTGCTTCGCCGCGTTCCTGGCGTTCGGCGGTTCGCTCGCCGACGCGCTGGGGCGGCGGAAGCTCTACGTCGTCGGGGTGTCCGCGTTCCTGGTCGGCAGCGCGTCGTGCGCCGTCGCGGGGGACGTCGGGGTGCTGGTCGCGGCACGGCTGGTCGCCGGGGTCGGGGCCGCTGTCGCCACCGCGACCGGGCAGTCGTTGCTCGCCTCGGCGTTCGACGGTGCCGCGCGCGCCCGGGTGTTCGGGGCGCTGGGCACCGTGCTGGGGGTCGGGGTGGCGTTCGGGCCCACGCTGTCGGGGTTCCTGGTGGACCTGGCCGGCTGGCGGGCGGTGTTCTGGGCGCCGGCGGTGCTCGCCGGGCTCGCCTTGGCGCTGTGCCCCGGGCTGCCGGGCGGACGCGGCACCGGGCAGCGGGTCGACCGGGGTGGCGGCGTGCTGTTCACGGTCGCGCTCGGCGCGGTGATCTGGGTGTTCGTGGAAGCCCCGGCGCTCGGGATCGGGCACCCGGCGGTGCTCGCGGTGGCGGTGGTCGCGGTCGTGGCCGGTGGCGGGTTCGTGCGGGTCGAACGGCGGGCGGGTGTGCCGGTGTTCGACTTGGCGCTGCTCGGCGACCGGGCGTTCCTCGGCTACTCGCTGGTGGCCGCGACCATGATGGGGCTGCTCGTCCCGCTGCTGGTCTACCTGCCGTCGTACCTCATCGACGTGGTCGGGCTCGACCCGGCGCGGGCCGGGCTGTGGATGCTGGTGCTGACCGTCCCCTCGGTGCTGCTCCCGCCGGTCGGCGCGGCCGTCGCGAAGCGGTCGCCCCGACTGCTGTCCACCGGCGCGGTCACGATCACGTCGGCGGGGGTGGTCGGGCTGGTGACGATCGGGCCGGACGGCGCGCCGTGGCTGCCGCTGCTGGTCACCGGCATCGGCGTCGGGCTCACGACGGGGGTGGTCGACGGGCTGGCGCTGTCGGGCGTGCCCGCCGACCGGGCGGGGACGGCCGCGGGGCTGGTCAACACCGCCCGGCTCACCACCGAGACCGTCGCGCTGGCGACGGTCGGCTCGGCGTTGACGGCGCTGAGCGGCGGCCCGCTCGCCGGGCCCGGTTTCACCGACGCGCTGCGGGTCGTGGTCGTCGTGTCGGGGTGCGCCGGGTTCGTGGCGGCGCTCGGCGCGAACGCGTTGCTGCGGCGGCGGATCAGCCGGTGAGGTGCCGGTGGAGGTGGTCGGTCAGCGCGGCGTGGGTCTCGGGGTCGAAGGCGACCAGGCGGACCAGCGCCACGTCGGTGTCGGCGGCGGCGACGGCCGTCACGGCGATGCGGGCGGCCTCCTCCACCGGGAAGCCGTGGACGCCGGTGGCGATGGCGGGGAAGGCGACGCTGCGCACGCCCAGTTCGTCGGCGACCTCCAGGCTGCGGCGGTAGCACGAGACCAGCACGTCGGCTTCGCCGCGGCCGCCGCCCTCCCACACCGGACCGACGGTGTGGATCACGTGCTGGACGGGCGGGGGCAGGTCGAACGCCGGGGTGGCGATCGCGTCGCCGGGCGCGCAGGGCGCGACCCTCGCCCCGGCCTCGGCCAGCCGCGGCCCGGCCGCCCGGTGCACGGCCCCGTCCACCCCGCCGCCGCCCAGCAGCGACTCGTTCGCCGCGGTGACGACGGCGTCGACGGCCTGGCGGGTGATGTCGCCCTGAACCACTTCGATCGTGACCATCCGCCCAGCATCCGGCACCGGCGGCCGGTTCCCGCCGCTGTTTCGCGGTCGGCGTGTGCCGCAGGGCACCAAGACTGCCAACCAAGTCCATTGTGGACGGTCTAAAGCCAGCCGTTGTCGTGGGCGGTCAAATAAGCCTCGGCACGGCTCGTCGCGCCGAGTTTCGCCACCGCCGCCGACAGATAGTTGCGCACGGTCCCCTGGGACAGGTGGGTCTTGCGGGCGATCGCGGCGACCGGGGTGTCGTACTCGGCCAGCCGCAGCACCTCCAGTTCGCGCGGGGTCAGCGGGCACGGCGGGGTGGTCAGGGCGTCGGCGGCCAGGGCCGGGTCGACGTACCGGCCGCCCGCGTGCACCCGGCGGATCACGTCGGCCAGCGTGCCGCCGGGAGAACCCTTGGGCAGGAACGCTTTCGCGCCCGCCGACAGCGCCCGGTGCAGGTGCGGCGGCTTGCCCCGGCCGGTCAGGATCACCACCGCGCACGCGGGCGCGTCCCGGGTCAGCGCCTCGGTCACCTCGAAGCCGTCCAGCAGCGGCAGCTGGAGGTCGACCACGGCGACGTCCGGGCGGTGGGCGAGGGTCTGCGCCACGGCCGCGCGACCGTCCGCCGCGTGGGCCACCACCTCGATGTCGGGTTCCAGGCCCAGCAGCGCGGCCACCGCGACCCGGATCAGCTCCTCGTCGTCGGCCAGCAGCACCCGGATCACGTCGGCACCGTCGCCACCAGCGTGAACACCCCGTCCTCCTGCCCCGCGACCAGTGTGCCGCCCGCGCCCGCGAGCCGGTCGGACAGGCCGTCCAGGCCCGTCCCCCGGCCCTTGGTGCCCGGTGCGCCGTCGTTCGCCACGGTCAGCCGGACGACGTCCGCGCCGCACACGACCTCGACCGTGCACCACCGCGCCCGGCTGTGCCGCAGCACGTTCGTGCCCGCCTCCCGCAACGCCCACGACAGTTCACGGGCGGCCGGCGGCAGTTCGTCCGGGAGGGTCACCGTGCACCGGACGCCCGCCGAGGTCAACACCTGCTCGATCGCCGACGCCTGGTCGGCGAGGTCGACGGCGCGGTAGCCGTCGACCGCGTCCCGCAAATCGACCAGGGCGGACGCGGCCAGCGCGCGGGCCTCGCCCGCCTCGCCAGCGGCCCGGGACGCGTCCACCGGGGCCAGCCGCTCGGCGAGTTCGGCCTTCAGCGCTATCACGGTCAGCCGGTGGCCGAGCAGGTCGTGCACGTCCCGGGCGAACCGCAGCCGCTCCTCGATCACGGCCAGCCGGGCCCGCGCCTCCCGCCCGTCCTGCGCCTGCACGACCAGGTCCCACAGCCACACCGGCAGCACGTGCGCCAGCGCCAGCCCGGAGCCGACACCCACGGCGATCAGCGCGCCGTGCGGCGGGTAGCTCGCGAGGACGACCGACGCGCCGACCGCGCCGACCGCCACCGCCCACCACCGCCGGGCGAGCACCGGGGCTGTGCCGACCAGCGACGCGCCCACCCACGCCCACGTCTCCCAGCGGCCGAGGGCGATCGGCGCGAGCAGCGGCACGGTCAGCGCGGTCGCCACCGCGAACGCCACCGTCCACCCGGTGCGCCCGCGCCGGGACACGGTCGCGTAGAGGACGCCGGCGTGCGTCACGGTGAACAGCAGGAGGCCGACCGCCCCGAACACGACCCGCGTCGACCGGGTCTCCAGCAGCAGGCCGATCCCGGGACCGATCAGGCTGGTCGACCAGGCCACGCCCAGCGACAGCAACGTCAGCACGCGCGCACGGCGCACCGCCTGCCCCCTCACCACGCGAGCGACACCCCCACGAACGCGTCGACCACGACGCAGCCGAGCGCGTACCACCGGGGCACGACCAGGTTCGCGCGGTAGTGGACCAGGTCCCAGGCCGCGTGCGCCAGCCACCCGGCGGCCACGACGTACCGGCCGACGTCCGGGTCGAGCAGCAGCGCCGTGCCGGCCAGCGCCCCGAACACCAGCACGCCCGCCGCCTGCGCCGCGAGCACCGCCGGCCGCCGGGAGAACCCGCGGCACAGGCCGATCACCAGGTACGCCAACGCGCACGCGGCCAGGCCCCACGTGCCGAAGCCGGTCCAGTCGTCGTCCCCGTCGGCGACGAGCGCGATGCCCAGGCCGGTCGAGACGGCCAGCGAGATCAAGGATGAGCGGTTCATGTGGACCACGGTGGTGCCGGTGCGGCACAACCGGAACGTGCGCGGTGTCATCGACGACCCGTGCGGATCGCACGGTCGGGACGTGACGGGTCAGGCGTAGGTGGCGGCCGACGCGCGCAGGGCTGCCGCACACGCGGCGATCGCCGGGTGGTCGGCGGTGCCGCGCCGGTAGGCCAGCCGGGTGCGGCGGCGGATCGGCAGCGGGATCAGCCGGACGCCGGCGGGCGGGTCGGTGGCGGCCAGCCGGGGCACCAGCGACACGCCCTGGCCGGCGGCGACCAGCGCCAGCACGGTGGTGTAGTCGTCGGCGTGGTGGCGGGTGCGCGGGGTGAAGCCGGCGTCGTGGCAGACCTGCGCGGCCACGGCGTGGCAGAGCGTGCCGGGGCTGCCCATGATCCACGCGGCGTCCCGGAAGTCCGCGGGCGTGCCGGCCGCGCCGGACGTGGCCAGGTAGACGGTCTCCTCCAGCAGGGGCACGCTCTCCAGCGCCGGGTCCGGGCCGACCGGGTGGGTGTCGTAGTCCTGGAGCAGTCCGGTGTCCAGCCGCCGGTCGCGCAGCGCGGCCGGGACGTCCACCGGGTCCAGTTCGGTGACCATGAGCTCCAGCCCGGGGTGCCGGCGGCCGAGTTCGACCAGCGCGGGCGGCAGGACCGTGCGCACGGCGGTCGGGAACGCGCCGATGCGCAGCGGCCCGGTCAGGCCGCCGGCGAACGCGGCGAGCGCCGCCGCGGTCCGCTCCAGCGCGGTCAGCACGCTCTCCGCGTGCCGGACCAGCACGTCACCGGCGGCGGTGAAGGCGACCCGGCGGCCGGTGCGCTCCAGCAGCGGGACGCCCGCCTCGCGTTCCAGCGTGGACAGCTGCTGGGAGACCGCGGACGGCGTGTAGGTGTGGGCGTGGGCGACGGCGGCGATCGTGCCGAGGCGGTGCAGGTCGCACAGGAGTTGCAGGCGGCGGACGTCGAGCATCGGCTCAGCTTACGGTTCACGTCAGATACGTGAACTGGACCTTACGGAGATTGGGCTGGATCCTGGTCCTCATGACGCTCTCGGGGGTATACGTCCCACTGGTCACGCCGTTCGACGCCGCCGGCGGGATCGCGCTCGACGCCGTGGAACGCCTGGCGCACGAGGTGCTGGACGACGGTGCGGCCGGGATCGTCGCGCTGGGCACCACCGGCGAACCCGCCTCGCTGACCGCCGACGAGCGGCGCGGGGTGCTCGACGTGGTGGGCGGGGTGTGCCGGGAGCGGTCCGCGCCGCTGGTCGTCGGCGCGAGCACCCAGGACGCGCTCGACGCGCTGGCGGGCACCGGGGCCACCGCCGCGCTGGCCGTCGTGCCGCCGTTCGTCCGGCCGGGCGAGGACGGCGTGGTCGCCCACTTCGCGCACCTCACCGGGCCGGTGCCGCTGGTCGTCTACCACATCCCCTACCGGACCGGGCAGGCGTTGTCGGCCGGCGCGCTGCGCCGGATCGCCGCGCTGCCGCACGTCATCGGCGTCAAGCACGCGGTCGGCGGGATCGACGCGGACACCGTCGACCTGCTCGCCGACCCGCCCGCCGACTTCGCCGTGCTGGGCGGCGACGACCTGTTCATCTCGCCGCTGCTCGCGCTCGGCGCGCAGGGCGCGATCCTGGCGTCCGCGCACTTCGCCACCAAGTCGTTCGTCGAGCTGGTCGACGCGTGGCGCACCGACCCGGTCCGCGCGCGGGAGCTGGGCGGGCGGCTGGCCGCGCTGTCCAACGCCGTGTTCACCGCGCCCAACCCGACCGTGGTCAAGGCGCTGCTGCACGCCCAGGGCCGCATCCCGACGCCGGACGTCCGGCTGCCGCTGCTGGCCGCCGACCCCGCGCTGGTGGCCGAGGCGGTGCGGATCAGCCAGGGCTGGTGACGGTCACCCGCCAGTCGCTGTCGATCACCGCCGGCGCGCCGCCCGGCCTGAGCACCCGCAGCACCTCGCGCAGGCCGGGTTCGCAGTCGGGCGGGAAGAAGCAGGCAAACCGGGCGGGCACGACCCGTCGGGCAGCGGGATGTGCTCGGCGGACCCGGCGAGCACCCGGCCCGCGTCGGCGTAGCGGGGCAGCCGGAACCGGTGCCGCAGACCAGGTCCGGCAAGGTCCGGCCGGTCCAGTCGGTGCGCAGCGCGGCCCAGAGCGCGCCGGACGGGTCGACGGCCTCGTTCTCCCGCTCGTACAGGCCGGGGTGGCCGGCGATGTCCGGCGTGCGGGCGAAGTCCGGGAGCGCGGGCAGGCCCGCCGGCAGCGCCGCCATCGCGGAACCGGGCAGCGCCGGGTTCTCGGCCAGGCCGCGCGGCACGCCGACGGGGTCGGGGCGGCGGGGTCCGGCGGGGGCTGGTCCACGGCCCCGGATCGCAGCCGGCCGCAAGAAGTCGTCCCCGGCGTGTCGAGAACGGCCGGCCGGCTTCTACTTCACGGGTGGAAGGTCCCTCAAGCCGGGAGGTTCGCCATGTCCTACCCCACCGACCCGCGGGTCGACGACTACATCGACGCGCTGCCGCAGTGGCAGCGGGAGATCTGCCGCGCGGTGCGCGACCTGGTGCACGAGGCCGACCCCGACGTGGTCGAGACGATCAAGCGGACCAACCGGCCGTACTTCGTGCTCGACGGCAACGTCTGCGCGCTGCTCGCGGCGAAGACGCACGTCAACGTGTTCCTGTACGACGGGGCGATGGTGCCGGACCCGGAGGGCATCATCACCGCCGGGCACGACAACAAGACCGCGCGCACGGTGGCGTTCCGGCGCGACGAGCCGATCAACGCGCCCGCGCTGGTCGCCATGTTCCGGCAGATCATCGCGAACAACCGGGCGGGCGGGTGGCGCAAGCTCAAGCGCGACGCGGCCTCCGGGTGATCACCTGTATGTTGCCGGGCGTGGAGGTCGAGATCTACACCGACGGCGCGTGCAGCGGCAACCCCGGTCCGGGCGGGTGGGGCGCGGTGCTGCGGTACGGGCAGCACGAGAAGGACCTGTACGGCGGCGACGCCGGGCCGACCACCAACAACCGGATGGAGCTGATGGCACCCATCCAGGCGTTGGAGAGCCTGACCCGGCCCTCCGTGGTGCGGATCTACACCGACAGCACCTACGTGCGCAACGGCATCACGTCGTGGATGGCGAAGTGGGCGGCCAACGGCTGGCTGACCAGCGCGAAGCAGCCCGTGAAGAACGCCGACCTGTGGCGTCGGCTGGGTGAGGCCGCCGCACGGCACGAGGTCGAGTGGCACTGGGTGAAGGGCCACGCGGGGCACGTCGACAACGAGCGCGCCGACCAGCTCGCGGTGCGCGGCGTGCGCGAGGTCTCGGGCCGCTAGACCGACGCCGGGCCGGCGCACGAGTCACAGCTCCGCGCGTCCTGCCCGATGGGCAGCCCGGGTCACAGCCAGCCGTTGTCGTGCGCGGTCGCGAAGGCGTCCTGCCGGCCGGTCGCGCCGAGCTTGCCCACCACGGTCGACAGGTAGTTGCGCACGGTCCCGACGGACAGGCCCATCCGGTGGGCGACCTCGGTCACCGGCGTGTCGTACTCGGCCTGCCGCAACACCTCCAGCTCCTGCGGGGTCAGCGGGCACGCGGGCGGCAGCAGGGCGTGGACCGCGATCGCCGGGTCGACGTACCGCCCGCCGCCGTGCACCGTCCGGATCACGTCGGCCAGCGCGCCGGCCGGTGACCCCTTGGGCACCAGGCCCTTCGCGCCGACGGCCAGCGCGCGCCGCGGGTGCGGCGGCCGGCCCGGCCCGGTCAGCACGACGACCGCGCAGGCGGGCAGCGCGCGGGCCAGGTCGGCGGCCACCTGGTAGCCGTCCCGGCCGGGCATCACGGCGTCGACCACGGCCACGTCCGGCCGGGTCGCCACCGCCGCCGTCACCGCCGACTCGCCGTCCGCCGCCAGCGCCACGACCTCCAGGTCGATCTCCAGCCGCAGCAGCGACGCCAGCGCGATCCGCACGAGGTCCTCGTCGTCGGCGACCAGCACCCGGATCAAGACGGCCTCCTCCAGACCGGGTACGCCGACCGGGCCGGGTCGATCGTGCATCACCGGGAGCGGTTGCGGACCGTTCAGTTGCCGGTCCCGGGGTTATTGCCAGACCCCGGCCAGCCGCCGCATCCCCTCGGTGATCCGCTCGACGGTGTTGGTGGTGAACGACAGCCGCAGGGTCGCCGGGTCCGGGGTGGTGGCGTAGAAGGACGCGCCGGGCACGAACGCCACGTCCCGGGCGAGCGCCGAGGCCGGCGCGTCGGCGGTGTCGACCTCGCCGGGCAGGGTGACCCAGACGAACATGCCGCCGTCCGGGTCGGTCCACCGGGAGCCGTCCGGGACGGCGCCGGGCAGGGCGGCGATCATCGCGTCCCGGCGTTCCTTATAGGCCGCGCACAGCGTTCGGACGTGCGCGGACAGGTCGTTGGCGGCCAGGTAGGCGGCGGCCGCGGCCTGGTCGACGGCGGAGGTGTGCAGGTCGGCGGCCTGCTTCACGACCGCGAGCGGGCGCAGCAGCCCGGCGGGGGCGCGCAGCCGGCCCAGCCGCAGGCCGGGCGCGCCGATCTTGGAGAAGCTGCCCAGGTGCAGCACCCGCTCGCTCGTCGAGGCCGGCGCGGGCACGTGCTCGCCCCGGTACCGCAGTTCGCCGTACGCGTTGTCCTCCACCACCCACAGGCCGTGCCGGTCGGCGAGCGCGGCGACCTCGGTCCGGCGCTCGGCGGTGAGCGTGCGGCCGGTGGGGTTGGCGAAGGTCGGCACCAGGTAGAGCAGTTCGGGCCGTTCGCGGTCGATCACCTCGGCCGGCGCCGCCGGGACCACGCCCCGCTCGTCGCTCGCGACCGACACCACCCGCGCGCCGGCGAGCTGGAACGCCTGCAGCGAGCGCCGGGTCACCGCCGTGTCGAACGCGGCGCGCAGGCCGTCGAGGTCGAACAGCTCGGGAGGGGGCAGGCCGCCGGCGAACGAGATCACCTCGGGCCGCGCGGTGAGCGCGAGCAGGTCGCGGACGGGTGAGCCGGCGACGGTTCGGGGCATGGTGGTTCCTCGGGACTGGAGGAGCGGGGGTCGCGGTCGTGCCGCGGGAGTCGGGCCGCCCGGGGTGGGGGACGCCCACGACCAGCCTGATCGACGCGTATATGCCCATACGGCTATATTGCCGTCATGGAATCTACGTTCGCGGTGCTGGCGGACCCGCACCGCCGGCAGATCCTCGACGTGCTGCGCGGGGGCGAACGGCCGGTCAACGACCTGGTGGACCGGCTCACGCTGACCCAGCCGACGGTCTCCAAGCACCTCAAGGTGCTGCGCGAGGCCGGACTGGTGGAGGTCCGGCGGGAGGCGCAACGCCGGTGGTACCGGCTGTGCCCGCAACCGCTGGCCGCCGTCGACGCGTGGCTCGCGCCCTACCGGCTGCTGTGGGAGCACAGCCTCGACGCCCTGGAACGACGACTGGACGGGATGGACCGATGAGCGCCGAACTGCGACGGGTCGACGGCAAACCGGTGCTGCGCTTCGAGCGCGTGCTGCGGCACCCGCGGCACAAGGTGTGGCGGGCGGTGACCGACCCGGCCGAGTTCAAGCACTGGTTCCCGGCCGAGGTGACCGTCGACGGGACCACCCTGCGGTTCACGTTCCCCGATTCCGAGAGCGCCGGCGAGGTGCTCGAACTCGACCCGCCGAACGTGTTCGCGTTCCGCTGGAACTCCGACGTGCTGCGGTTCGAACTGCGGCCGCACGACGAAGGCTGCCTGCTGGTCTTCACCCACGCGCTGGACGCCGAACCGGCCGCCGGCCGCACCGCCGCGGGCTGGGACACGTGCCTCACCGCGCTGGACGCGTCCCTCGACGGCCGCACCGCCGAGCCGCCGACCGACTGGCTCGGCCCGATGGAGCGCTACGTCCGCGCGTTCGGCCTGGACCGGGGCCGCGTCGAGGACGGTCTCGTGCGGTTCGTCCGGGACCTGGTGTGGACGCCGCTGGGCGAGGTGTGGGAGTTGTTCACGGCGGGCGCGCCCGGACTGCCGGCCCACGCCACCACCCCGCACGTCCCGCCCGGCCCGGTGATCGCCGTCGACCCGCCCCGGCTGCTGGAGTTCGCCTCGCCGACCGGGACCGTGCGCTGGGAGTTCCGGCACGACCCGGACAGCGGCACGTCCGTCGAGCTCACCCACGCCGTCACCGATCCGGCGTTCACGCCCACCGCGCTCGCCGGCTGGCACGTGCGGCTGGAACTGCTGTTCGCGGCGACGTTCGGCGAGCACCGTCCGTGGCCCGAGGACCGGTTCGCCGAACTGGAGCGCCGCTACGGCAGTTGACCGTCCAGCCGGGCCAGGTGGTCGCGGCCGTAGCGCCCGTTCTCCAGACCGTCGTGCAGCACCGCCGGCAGGTCGGCGACCACCCGCGACGACGTGGCCGCGGCGGCGAGCGCGACGGTCGCGACCGTGTCCACGTCCCCGGTGAACGCGACGCACGCCCGCAGGACACCGCTCGCCGACCCGTGCCCGGCGAGCGCGGTCAGCGCCGCCCGCACGCTCATCACACCCTTCGACCCGACCTTGCCCTCCCACGGCCGCGCCCACACCGGCGAGCCCAGCCGGTCCGCGATCCAGCCGCCGACCTCGGCCACCGGGCCCAGGTCGTACCGGCAGTAGTGCACGGCGAGCGCGGCGGCCGATGCGGACGCCACCCCGTCCGGCGTGTCGTGCGTGACGCGGGCCTGCACCTCGGTGTGGAGCAGCACCTCGTCCACCGAGGGCAGCAGACCCAGCGGTGCCGCGCGCATCGCCGCGCCGCTCTTGTCGCTGTCCGGCCGGATGCGGGCCAGGAAGTCCGCGCCGGTTCGGACCTCGCGCAGGAACGCCTGGAAACCCCGCGCGTAGCCGTCGCGCGGGTCGCGGTGGAACGCGTCCACGAACCGTTCCGCGATCGCCGGCGGCGTCCAGGGGCCGCCGTCGACCAGCAGTTCGGCCAGCGCGAGCGTCATCTGGGTGTCGTCGGTGTACGCGCCGGGCGCGATCCCGAGGTGCGTGGGGTGCTGCACGTACCCCGCGAGCGTGTTGTGCGCGGCGACGAAATCGGCGGCGGCGTACTCGAAGCCCGCGCCGTACGCGTCCCCGATAGCGAGTTCGACCAGCATGACCGGATGATGCCCGCCGAACGGCCCACTGTCCCGGCTTTCGACCACGCCGGGGGTTCTGCCTCGGGGTGCGCCGGATTGATTCGAATGGCCGCAGCAGAACGGCTGAACCGCCCGCCGCCATTCACACCCGACACCTTGTTGAACCCGCGCTGCCGCTGCTCAGGCCCAGGTCGCGGGCCCGCCGAAAGTCGGCCTAACGTGGCGCTATAACCGGATCGGTATATCCCTTTTACCACATTTGGGTGGTACGAATTTCGTGACCAAAGACACCCTGTGCGCGAGAAATCGCGTGTCTTCGGAATCGAGGAACCTTGCGAATCACCAGGTTGATCCCTGCGATCGCAGCCGCTGCCCTCTCGTTGCTGACCCTCGTCCCGTCCGCGTCGGCCGCGCCGGCCAACATGGACGGTGGCGTCACGCCGTACATCATCGGCGGCGGGTACGCGACGAACGCTCCCTGGGCGGCTCGACTGTTCTCCAACGGCCGGCAGACCTGCTCGGCCACCATCATCGCGCCCCTGTGGATCCTGACCGCCAGGCACTGCGTGAGCGGCGGCGGGCTGTCCTTCCGGATCGGCAGCCTGGACCAGACCAGCGGCGGCACGATGGCCAACGGCGTCCAGACCGTCACCCACTCCTCGGACCTCGCGCTGGTCAAGCTCGACCGCTCGGTGTCCGCGACCTACGCGCGGCTCGCCGCGTCCTCGCCGGGCGCCGGCACCTCGGTGCAGGTCTACGGCTGGGGCGCGACCTCCCGGTGCGGCTCCGAGATCAACTGCCAGTCGCAGCGCCTGAAGGTCGCGAACGTGACCGTGTCCGGCTCCTGCACCGACGCCTACGGCGGCACCGCGGTGTGCGCCCGCCGGGGCGACGGCATCACCGCCGGCGGTGACTCCGGCGGCCCGATGATGTACAACGGCCAGCAGATCGGCGTGGCCTCCACGAGCGACCGGCAGACCACCACCGCGTACACCAACGTGACCCGGTACCGCTCCTGGATCCAGTCCGTCGCCGGGGTCTGATCCCCGCACCCGGACGGCCCGCCCGCACGGCCTCGACGGCGAACCCGGCCGTGCGGGTGGGCTCCCCACCCGCACCTGACGAAGGCCCACGACCCGGCGCGATCCGGGTCGTGGGCCTTCGCGCCGGTCCAGGTCACCGGCACCTCACCGTCAGCTCTTGCGCCTGCGCCCCAACAGCACCAGCACCACCGTGCCACCGGCCAGCAGCAGACCGCCGACCACCACCGACCAGCCGACGTTCGCCCCCGTCTGCGCCAGGTCGTCCGAACCCGAACCGACCACGTCCGTCGTGGTCGTCGGCCCGACCGTCGTCCCCGTCCCACCCGCCACCGTCGTGGACGACGTGGTCGCCCCGATCGTCGTCGTGGTCGTCGTCGTACTGCCCGGCCCACCCGAAGTAGTGGTCGGCCCGGTAGTCGTCGTCGTGGTCGTCGGTTCCGTCGTAGTAGTGGTCGTCGTCGTCGTGGTCGTCGTGGTGGTCGGCTCCGTCGTCGTAGTCGTCGGCTCGGTGGTCGTGGTCGTAGTGGTCGGCTCCGTCGTCGTGGTCGTCGGTTCCGCAGTAGTAGTTGTCGTCTGCTGCGCGCAGCTCGGCAGGTCGCCGTTGAACGGGTACGCGTGGAACTCCTGGCCGCCACCGGTGTTCGCACCGCCGTGGGTCAGCGAGCCCGCCGAGAAGAACCGGCCGTTCAGACCCGGCACGGTCACCGTGGTCATGCTGGCCGGGTTGCCCACCAGCACGCTGCCCTGGAACTGGGCGCTGCCGTTGACGCCCGCCGCCGTGGCGTCCGGGAAGTTCCACAGCAGCCGCTCGCGCAGCGCGTTGACCGGGCCGCCGTCGGCGAGCTCCCCGGTGAAGGTGACGATCTTGCGGTCCGCGCCGAGCATGTTGACCAGCACCGTCGCGCCGGCCGGGATGCCGGCGAACTCGATGCCCTGCGCGCCGCCGCTCGCGCTCGCGATGTCGAAGTCGACGTTGAACACCTGGAGCGCGGACGTGCCGTCGCCG
Source organism: Saccharothrix espanaensis DSM 44229 (assembly GCF_000328705.1). NCBI lineage: Bacteria > Bacillati > Actinomycetota > Actinomycetes > Pseudonocardiales > Pseudonocardiaceae > Saccharothrix > Saccharothrix espanaensis. The sequence continues at coordinate 7,391,645 of NC_019673.1, forward strand.
GTGAGCAGCGTCTGGTAGCCCTGGTTCACGGCGGTGCCGGTGGCCGCGGCGGTCTTGTAGCACTGGCTGGCCGTCGTGAGCTGCGAGGCCAGGTTCGTGTACGGCGCGAACGCGTCCGGGTCGGCGTTGGTGTCGCCGACGACCTGGCCGGTCAACGCGCCGGCGTGGTGCACCACGCCGCCCTCGCCGACCAGCCGCTGATCGGCCACGATGCTGACCCCGCCACCGGTGACCAGGAAGTCCGAGCCGTCCGGCGGCGGCACCCGCGACCCGACGCCGACGATGCCGATGTTGTAGATGGGCGAGCCGCCCGGCGCCTTGTTCTGGTCGAAGTCGCCGCCGACGACCACCAGGCCCTCGGCCTCGGCCGCGCCGAACCGGACCAGCATGTCGCCGCCGACGAAGACGTTGATGCCCTCGTCCCGCCCGGTGAAGCCGTCGTTGTTCACCGGCGGGTGCGTGCCGGGGCACTGCGACCCGACGCACGGACCGAGCCCGCCGGGCAGCGGGTCGGCCGAACCGATCCCTTGGAGACCGACGGCGGCGACCAAGGCCACCGCGCCGAAGACGCCGAGAAGGTGAGCACGCGTGCGGGACATGCGCACGATGCTCTGGGCGCGTCCGCCGGATCGCGCGACAAGACACCCCGGGCTAACCCACAGGGGTAACGAGAACCGCTCGACCGGGTGAAGCGCGATTCACCAAGCGCTCGCTGTCCGCGCAGTTCAGGAGCCGTCCGGCGGCGGGCCGAACTCCGCCCGGACGCCCAGCAGCCGGACCGCCCGGGTCAGCTCGAACTTGGCCAGCGCGGCCAGCGCACCCCGCTCGATCGCCTCGACGTCGTCGGTCGGCACCGGCAGCGTCACGCTCCGGGTGGCGGTGAAGAACGGGACGAACCGGACCTTCACCGCCACCCGCAGCGCGGGCCGCCCCTCCGCCCGCACGTCCAGCGCCACCCGCCGCGCGATCACCAGCACCTGCTCCCGGACGTCCGCCGGGTCCGCCAGGTCCTGCTGGAACGTGGTCTCCCGGGACCGGGACCGCGCCACCCACGGCGTCGCGCTCACCTCCGTCTCGCCCGCACCCAGCCCCAGCCGGCGCAGGTGGGGCCCGATGGCCGGGCCGAACCGGAGGGCCAGCGCGTCCGGGTCGGCCCGGCCCAGGTCGGCGACCGTGCGCACGCCCAGTTCGGCGAGCTTGGCCGAGGTCCGACCGCCGATCCCCCACAGCGCCGCCACCGGCCGGTCGGCCATCACCTCGACCCAGTTGTGCTTGGTCAGCCGGTAGATCCCGGCGGGTTTGGCGAAGCCGGTGGCGAGCTTGGCGCGCAGCTTGTTGTCCCCGATGCCGACCGAGCAGGACAGGCCGGTCTCCTCCTCGACACGGTCCCGGACCAGCGCGGCCAGCGCCTCCGGGTCGTCGGTGCGCGCGCCCAGGAACGCCTCGTCCCAGCCGATCACCTCGACCACCACCGGCAGTTCCCGCAGCACGTCCATGACCCGCGCGGACACCGCCTCGTACGCGGGGCCGTCGGACGGCAGGAACACCGCGTCCGGGCACTTCTTCACCGCCACCTTGAGCGGCATCCCCGAGTGCACGCCGAACGCGCGGGCCTCGTAGGACGCGGTCGCCACCACCGCGCGCTCGGTCGGGTCGCCGTTCCCGCCGACGACCACCGGTCTGCCCCGCAGCTCGGGCCGGCGCGCGACCTCGACCGCCGCGATGAACTGGTCGAGGTCCACGTGCAGCACCCAGTCCTGTTCGGACACGTCCACCAGTATGTGCGTGAAATGCTGTTCGCGTGACCCCGGAGGAACTCGCCCACCTGCGGCGGGCCCGCGACCTGATGGACCGCGAGTACGCCCGCCCGCTGGACGTGCCCGCGATGGCGCGCACCGCGCTGATGTCCGTGTCGCACTTCGCCCGCCAGTTCAAGATCGCGTACGGCGAGACCCCCTACAACTACCTGATGACCCGCCGCATCGAACGGGCCAAGGCGCTGCTGCGGCGCGGCGACCTGAGCGTCACCGAGGTCTGCGTCGAGGTCGGCTGCACGTCGCTCGGCTCGTTCAGCACCCGCTTCACCGAGCTGGTCGGCGAGTCGCCGAGCGCCTACCGGGCCCGGGACCACTCGGCCACCGCCGGGGTGCCCGGGTGCTGGGCGAAATCCGCGTCCAGACCGAGCAGAGTTCGAGAAGCGCGACGCTGACCAGCGGGGATAGGTTTCCCGCCATGAGCATCAAGTTCTCCCACACCTTCATCCACGTGCACGACCAGGACGAGGCGCTGGCCTTCTACCGCGACGTCCTCGGCCTGGAGGTGCGCACCGACACGCCGTTCGACTCGTGGCGCTGGCTCAGCGTCGGCCCGCCCACCCAGCCCGACGTCCAACTGGTGCTGTGCGCGCCGGAGATGGGCCGTTCCCCGCAGGACGCCGAGGTCGTCCGGACCCTGATGGCCAAGGGCGCGCTGGACAGCGCGATCTTCCAGGTCGACGACCTCGACGCGACGTTCGAGCGGATCCGCGCGACCGGCGCGGAGGTCGTCCAGGAGCCGATCGACCAGTTCTACGGCGTGCGCGACTGCGCGTTCCGCGACCCGTCCGGCAACCAGCTCCGGTTCTCCGCCAAGCGCGCGTGATGCGTGCGGGCTGCCTTCCGTGACACGATCGAACCCGTGGAAGGCAGCCCCCGCGACCGCGACGACACCGGCCGAGCCCGCAACGCCCGTCCCCGCGACGGCCTGGGCCGCCCCCTCCCGTACGGCGCGCCGGGCGTCGAACGCCAACCCGAGGGCGTGCCCCGCCCGCCGGACGAGGCCCTGGCCGAAGCGCAACGCCTGCTGGACGACGGCAAACCGTTCCACGCCCACGAAGTCCTCGAAGACGCGTGGAAGACCGCTCCCGAACCGGAACGCGAACTCTGGCGGGGCCTGGCCCAACTGGCCGTCGGCCTGACCCACCTGGCCCGCGGCAACGCCAAGGGCGCCCACACCCTCCTCGACCGCGGCGCCCACAACATCGAACCGTTCCGCGACAACCCACCCCACGGCATCGACGTCGCCGGCCTGATCACCTGGGCGGGAACCACCACCCCCACCCCACCCCGCCTGGTAGCCACCCCCTCCACCCCTGGCCCTCACCACCCCTGATCCCCTCCGCTCCCGCGCCCCTCACCTCTCCACCGCCCCCGCGCCGCTCCCACCTCGCGCCGCTCCCACTCCGCGCTGATCGCCCCTCGCGCCCGTCAGCACGCCCACGGGCAGGCCCACCCACCCCCGTCTGGAATGGTCCGCGAAGTTGGGCCGAATGCCTGCTTGGGGCTCCCCACCACGGGGTATCGACAGGACACCTGATTCCCTAGGAGGCTCCTGTGTTCGCGATCATCGCCGCGGTCATCTTCGGGCTCGCACTCCTGCTGGACCTCGCCAACGTCTCGCTCGGCTCCGTGATCGACGGCGGAACCCTGCTCGTGGCCGGTCTGCTGTGCGTGGCGCTGCACCTGGCGGGAGTCGGCACGGGCGCACGCTCGCTCTCGTTCCGCCGCCGCCGGTAAACCCCCACCCCCACCCCCCGAACCTCTCCCACCCCCGAACCTCCCCCTCCTCCCACTCCTCCACTTCGGACGCTCATCCCCCGGCGTCCGAAGTGGAGCAGGGGAGGAGGGGGAGTCCTTTTTGACCAAGCGATTCGCCCCACCAGCCATTAACCTGCGCGCTCATGAACGCGCGTCGGCTGTGGTTCGCCTTCACCGCACTGGTCGTGCTGGTCGGCTTGGTCGTGCAGGTCGTGGTGACCTCGCAGAACACCGCCGGCCGCTTCCCCGACCTCGGCCCGCGCCTGGTCAACCTCTTCTGCTTCTTCACGATCCAGTCGAACGTCCTGGTCCTGCTCACGCACGCCCTCCTCGCCGCCGACCCGGACCGCCCGTCCACCCTCTTCCGCACCCTCCGCCTAGACGGCCTGCTCGGCATCGCGGTGACCGGAGTGGTGTTCCACACCGTGCTCAAGGGCCTCGCCGACCTCGGCGGCGGTGCGGCGTTCGCGGACTTCCTGCTGCACACCGCGTCCCCGGTGCTCTGCGTGGTGGGCTGGCTGGCGTTCGGACCGCGCGGGGCGATCACCGCGCGGGTCATCGGCTGGTCGGTCGTGTACCCGTTGGCGTGGCTGGCTTTCACCCTCGTCCGCGGCGCGATCATCGACTACTACCCGTACCCGTTCGTCGACGTCACCGAACTCGGCTACGGCCGCGTGGCCGTCAACTGCCTGGTGATCTCCGCGCTCTTCCTGGCCCTCGCGTACGGCGCCCTGCACCTCGACCGCCTGCTGACCCGCAACCGACAACCAGCCTGACCAGCCCGCCACCCGTCCCCCAACCCCCACCAACCGTCCCCAGCCCCCATCACTGTCCGAATCGTCCCTACGGCTCCCACCCGCCGGATATGCTCCGCCGGTGATCAGGGTGCTGCGCGACTTCTCGACCGGTGTCGGCTTGTTGGCCAAGGGGTTCGGGCTGGTGTTCCGGTCGCCCAAGCTGCTGCTGATCGGCGCGATCCCCGCGCTGCTCACCACCGTGCTGCTGACCGGCGGCCTGGTGGCGCTCGGCGTGTGGATCAACGACATCGCCGCGTGGGCCACACCGTTCGCCGACAACTGGAACGACGCCCTGCGCAGCGCGACCAGGTTCGCCGCCGGGGTGTCGATCATCGGCGCGTTCCTGGCGATCGGCCTGCTGCTGTTCTCCGCCATCACGCTGATCATCGGCGGCCCGTTCTACGAGCACATCGCCGAGACGATCGAGGACGAGGAGCTCGGCGGCGTGCCCGAGGCGCAGCGGGTGAGCTGGGCGCGCGCGGCGGGCGTCGGCATCCGGGACGCGGTCCTGCTGGTCGGTCTGGCGGTGCTGTGCGCGATCCCGCTGTTCCTGGCCGGGTTCATCCCGGTCGTCGGGCAGACCGTCGTGCCGGTGGTCGCGGTCTGCGTGAACGCCACCCTGCTCGGCATCGAGCTGACCGGCATCCCGTTCACCCGGCGCGGGCTCAAGCTCTCCGTGCGCCGCCGCGTGCTGCGCCAACGCCGCGCCGTCACGCTCGGCTTCGCCGTGCCGACCTACCTGCTGTGCCTCGTCCCGCTGGCCGCGCTGGTGGTGTTCCCGGCGGCGATGGCAGGCGGCACGGTCCTCGCGCACCGCCTGCTCAACAACCAGATCAAGTAGTTCTCAGGCGAACGGCACCCACGCCTGCGTGGCCAGCCCGTCGATCCGGGTCACCTGGACCCCGCCCGCCGAGACCGTCCACAGGTCGTCGCCCACCACGAGCGCCCGCCGCACGCCGGGGTCGTACGCCTGCCCGGACGCGTGCTGCACCGTGCCCAGCGACGTGAACGCGTTGTCCCGCAGGCGAAGCACCAGGACGCCGCCGGAGATCTGGCCGGACGGCTTGTCCATCGTCGCGTAGGACACGACCGGCACCACCAGCAGGTCGCGCTGGGGCCAGTACAGGAACGCGTGCGGGTCGTACTCCACCTCGGAGCTGCCGCCCGGCACGTGGTGGTTGGCGATGCGGGTCGGCGCGGCGGCGTCGCCCACGTCGAACAGCGACACCTGCGTGCCCTGGACGCGTCCTTCGTCGGTGGCCTCCTGGCCCACGCCGATCAGCTTCTTGTCGCCCGCCGGGTGCAGGTAGGCGGAGTAGCCGTTGATCTTCAGCTCACCGACCTTGCGCGGCTTGGCCGGGTCCGACAGGTCCAGCGTGTAGAGCGGGTCGGTCTGCCGGAAGGTCACCACGTACCCGAGCGGGCCGACGAACCGGACGCTGTAGATCCGCTCGCCGACGCCCAGCCCGTCCACCTTGCCGACCTCGACCAGCTTGGCGTCCGCCCGCTTGAGCACGGTCACCGCGCTCTGCGAGGCGGCCGGCTGCTCCGGGATGCCCGGCGCGGTGAACGCCGTGGTCGCCACCCGCAGGTGGCCGTCGTGCTCGGACAGCGCGTACTGGTTCAGCGGCGAGCCGGTGACCTGGCCGGACGCGACGTGCCGCGGCGGGCCGGGGCGCGAGATGTCGAACTGGTGGATGGCCGTCGTGGTCGGCGGCGCGGGCATCCGGTTCTGGTTGGGCACCAGGTGGTGGTCGTCGGCGATGTAGAGCGACTTGTCCGTGCTGTAGACGGTGTCCCCGTCGGCGACGATCGAGACCGCGTCACCGGACCCCAGCTCGCCGGGGAAGTCGAAGGTGAGCACCGACAGCATCGAGGTCGCCGAGTGCTGCTCGGGGTGCCGGATCCGGTCGCACGCCACCAGCGAACCGGCCGTGCGGGACCCGTCGGCGGCGGTCAGCTCGTACTTGGGCAGCCACGCCTCGATCGGGGCGGTCGCGGCGATCTCCTGGTTGCGGATCAACGACTCCGCGTCGCCGCGCCCCTCGCCCGGGTAGACCCACGGCAGGCGCGTCCCGGAGTGGACGACGACCCGCACCACGTCGCCGACCTGCCGGGCGTCGATGTAGCGGCTGTCCAGCTTCAGCGTGCCGACGACCTTCGGCGCGTCCTTCAGGTCGACCATGGTCAGCGTCGCGCCCTCGGGGGCGAACGAGCCGGGCGCGAACCCGGGGTCCGCCATCACGCTCGACCCGGCGATGACCAGGGCGCGGTCGCCCCGCATCAGCAGGTGGGTGGCGAACCCGGCGGGCAGGTCGAGGGTGCCGGTGAGCTTGCGCGAGGCCACGTCCACCACGCGCAGCTTGCCGTCGACGACCGTGACGACCCGCTTGCCGTCGGTCTTCACCAGGTCCGGCTCGTCGACGCCGGCCTCCTGCGCGTTGGTCTTGGAGTGCTCGGGCGCGGCCTGCTCGTCGGCCGCCGACTTGGGCACCGCGACCCCCGCCCGGCTGTCCTCCATGACGCTGAAATTCCGCGTCCCGGCCAGCCCGTACACGCCGACGTACGGGGCCATCGCCGCCCGCAGCTCCGACAGGGCGGCGTCGCACGACTGGTACGAGACCAGTTCGACCGGCACGGCGCGCACCGGGACGGACTGCCGCACGTCGAACACCACGGGCACGGTGGACGCCGTGCTCACCACCACCACGAGGGCCGCCCCGCCGAGCAGCGCCGCCCGCCTACCCCAGGTCCATCGCGTCATGTCCCCAGGACGTAGGCGACCGGCGGGCGCGTTGCACAGCGGGCCGATCGGCCTCGCCCCGGTGGACGTGATTGACTCGGCGCGGACTTCACACCCAATCACGAGGAGATCGCTCATGACCAAGCCCGTGGTCGAACCGCACGACGGTCCGGCGCCCGCGGACCTGGTGGTCGAGGACATCACCGTCGGCGAAGGCCCCGAGGCCACGCCGGGTCAGCTTGTGCACGTGCACTACGTCGGCGTCGCCCACTCCACCGGCGAGCAGTTCGACGCCTCGTGGGACCGCGGCGAGGCGTTCTCGTTCCCGCTGGGCGGCGGCCGGGTCATCGCGGGCTGGGACCGGGGTGTGGCCGGCATGAAGGTCGGCGGCCGGCGCAAGCTGGTCATCCCGGCGCACCTGGGCTACGGCGACCGGGGCGCGGGCGGCGCGATCAAGCCCGGCGAGACGTTGATCTTCGTGGTGGACCTGCTCGGCGTGAACTAGGCCCCCGCACGGCCCGGTTCCGCGCGGAACCGGGCCGTGCGCCACCACGTCACTGAAGGAAACGGGACAACCAGGGGGGAAGCTGCCGTGCCAGAGGACATCGGCGGGTCGGAGCGGATGCTCGAGCAGTGGCAGACGAACATCGAGCAGAAGGCCCAGCGCTACCAGCAGATGGCGGAGCTGGTGCAGGGCCGGTCGATCACCGAGACGTCCAAGGACGGCCTGGTGCGGCTGACGATCGGCTCGAACGGCATCCTGACGAACCTGGAGATCGCCGAGCAGGCGGCCGGCAAGCGGATGGCCGAGGTGTCCGCCGAGGTGATGCGCACCCTTCAGCGCGCCCAGGCCCGGATCCCGGAACTGCTCCAGCAGGCCATGGCCGAGACCATCGGCACCCAGGACGAGACGGCGAACGTGCTGTTCAGCGAGGCGAAGAAGAACTTCCCGGCCCCGCCGGCCGAGGACGTGCCGCCGCCGGTGAACCGCGAGCTGAGCTTCGGCATCGACGAGGAGCCCGCCCCGCCGGCCCGGCACCGCCAGCAGCCGCCGCCCCCCGCACCCCCGACCCGCAGGCCACCGGGCCGCCGGCCGGAGGACGACGACGACTTCGGCGGCCAGTCGTTCCTGTCCTGAGCGCTCCGGGCTCGGCCGACCGCCCGACACCCGCGACTCCCGGCCGTTAAGATCAGCGGCACTTGCCCGGGGGGATCCGAAGGGGTGTTCGACGCATGAGCCAGCCAGCCACACCGCTGTCCGAGCAGGAGCAGCAGCAGCTCGTCCGGCGGATCGGCCGGGCCATGCTGCCGGCGTTCCCGCCGGGGTGGCAGCGGGTGCGCGCCGAGTACCGGGCGGCCGGCCGGCACATCGAGGTCGACCTGGCGTTCGCCGGTCCCGACGGCCAGTGGCGGCAGGTCCGGCCCCCGATGGAGGTCGTGCAGCTGTTCGGGCAGCTGCGCGCGGGCATGTACGCGGCGGACCGGGGCACGTGGCTCAGCGCGGTCTACGAGCTCGAAGCGCCCGCCGCGTTCGCGGTGGACTTCAACGCCGAGGACGAGCCGCGCTGGCGCAACCCGCCGCCGGTGATCGGCTTCCAGGACGAGCTGCGCACGTTCCCCCGGGCCGACGAGCGCATCCCGGACTGGCTGCGCCACCGCGTCGGCCTGCCGCCCCGGGTCGAGCCCGTGCCCCCGGGCGAACTGCGCACGGCGAACGTCTACGACGGCCGCGACGACACCGGCCGCCCGATCGTCAACCGGCCGTCCGTGGACCCGCAACTGCGCGAAGCGCTGCTGACCTACCTGGAAGCGGCCCCGGTGGTCCTGGCGGCGCGCAACCTCGACGCGGACGAGTTCGCCCCCGGCGACCAGGACGTCCCGCTGAACTTCCGCACCGACGGCACGTGGATCTGGGCCGGCGCCGTGCCGCACTACCTGCGCAAGCACGGCCTGCCCCCGGAACCCGCCCTCGTCCAGCACATCCACGACCGCGCGTTCCAGCTGTCCGAGGTGGACGAGCCCACAAAGGACCGCGCGGTAGCCCTGATCACCGGCGACTAGTCGCCAAGCCCCGGCTCCACCCCCGGAGTTCCCCGGATTCCCCGCCAGGCGATCCAGGCCCACCCCACCAGCACCGCGACCCCGCACCACACGTACGCGTTGCCGACGACCTGCTGCCACCACGCCCAATCACGCTCGACGTCGTTGTCACGCGGGAACAGCCAGTGCGGCCCCACCGCGAACACCGCCACCACCAGCGCCGCCACCACCCGGTAGCGCAGATCGGTCCGGCGGGCCGCGCCCAGCAGCACCAGTCCCGGCCCGATCCACACCCAGTGGTGCCCCCACGACACCGGCGAGATCAGCAGGCCCGCCACCGCCACCGCCAGGAACGCCGTGAGGTCGTCCCCCGCCCGGGAGAACCGGGCCGCGACGAACCACGCCAGCCCCACCACCACGAGGCCGAGCAGCACCCACGTCACCACCTGGGCGCCGTCGGGCAGGCCCAGGCGCGCCAACGTCCCGCGCATCGACTGGTTGCTCGCGTAGGTCAGCCGCCCGACCCGGCCCGGGTCCAGCAGGGCGTGCAGCCAGAACCGCTGGGCGTCCGACGGCATGACCAGGAAGCCGATCACTCCGAAGACCAGGAACGACCCGATCGCGGTCAGCACCGGCCGCCACTCCCGGCGGGCCACGAAGAACAGCGCGAACGCCGCCGGCGTCAACTTGATCGCGGCGGCCAGGCCGATCAGCGCGCCGCGCGGCACGAACCGGCGCGGCAGCAGGCAGTCCACGATCACCAGCACCGCGAGGATCAGGTTGATCTGCCCGAACCACAACGTTTCGCGGATCGGGTCGAACACCGACACCACGGCCGCCGATCCGAGGCCCCACAGCAACGCGCGCTGGTTGCGGCCGTGCACGCGGACAGCGGCGACCAGGCACACCGCCGACAACGACAGGACGTTCACCACGGCGATGCCCACGATCGCCACCGGCAACGGCACCAGCGCCACCAACGCGAACACCAGCACCGCGATCGGCGGGTAGGTGAACGGCAGGTCCGGGCCACCGATGGGCACCGCGAAGCCGTCGACGTAGACGGGGAAGCCGTGCAGCCACGCCTCACCGCCCGCCCGGTACACGCGCAGGTCGAGTGACCAGCCCAGCGGTCGCACGGCCACGTTGACGACGTTGGCGAGCATGACGAGCGCCCAGCCGATCAGCACCCATCGCCCGCGAGTGTCGAGCCGGACCGGCCCGGAGGCCGCCGCAGTAGTCACGCTTCTCCCCTAACCACCAGGTGCGACCGGCATCGTAACGAGCGGCCGGATGAGTCCGAGGTCACCATGCCTCGGCCTCCCTTGTTTACGTAGAGTCGCGAGATGTGCGCACACAGTCGATGGTTTGGGACATTCGGGGCATCTATGCGCACAAGGGCGCACGATCGGGATACCCTGTGCGCATGAGTCCCGCGCTGGAGGCGGTTTTGGCCAAGGCAGGCCTACAGGTCACCCCCGACGAGTTCCTGTCCCTCGTCGCGGACGCGGCCAAACGACTCGCCCCACCGCACCCGGACCCGGCCGGCTACTTCACCCCGGACCAGCGCGAGGCCCTCACCGAGGCGGGCCTGGACCTGAGCCCGCACCGCACCGAGGACGACCAGCCCCGCGCCCGCACGGTCGTGGCCCACGCCGTGCTGCGCGACTCCGCCATGACCGTCGCCGAAGCGGCCCGCCAACTGGGCGTCGACACCAGCCGCATCCGGCACCGCCTGGGCGTGGGCAGGCTCGTCGGCTGGAAGGACCGGGGCGCGTGGCGGCTGCCCGCGTGGCAGTTCGCCGGCAACGGCGTCCTGCCCGGCCTGGAAGCCGTCCTGGCGGCCGTGCCGAACGACCAGCCGGCCCTCGTCGTGGCGGGTTTCATGACCACCGACCAGGAAGACCTCCTGGTGGAGAACGAACGCATGTCGCCGAGGGACTGGCTGCTGGCCGGCGGAGACCCCCGCCGAGTAGCGGACCTGGCCACCCGACTGGGCACGCCGGCCTAGCCACCATCACCTCCCCGACAGGATCCGCATGTCCCGGCTCCCCCAGCCGCCCGCTCCTGCCGTGCTCCAGGCCAACCTGCGCCGCACCGAGGACGTGGTGGCCGTGCACCGCGCGACCAGGCTCGTCAGGATCTTCACGGCGAAGGGCCTGCACCCCCAACGCTGGAACAGCTTCCGCTACACCGGCCCCCTGCCCCACGCGAGGTTCGACACCCAACCCCCGTCACCGGACGGCGCACCGACCCACGCGCACGACCACGGCGTCCTCTACTTCGGCCTGACGGTCCGCACCAGCATCGCCGAGGTGTACCAACAAACCTCCGTGGTGGACCGCCGCACCAGAAGCCCGTTCCTGGTCATCCTCCGCCCACGCAGAACACTGCGACTACTCGACCTCGCGGGCCTGTGGCCGACCAGGGTGGGCGCTTCCCAGGAAATCAGCGCAGGCCCGAAACACCTGACCCAACAATGGGCCAGAGCAATCAGAGCCGCCTACCCAGAACTGGACGGCCTCTGGTACCGCTCGTCCATGGACTCAGGCGCCCCCGCCGTCTGCCTGTGGGACCCCCCAGGAGCAACAGGTCTCCCACCAGCACCGGACGTCCTGCTACCACTGGAACACCCCGGCCTGGACCTCCCCCTGGCAAGGGTGTGCGAAGAACTGAACTACACCCTCCTAGGCTGACAAACACAAAAGAGGCCAGCCCACCCCCCACCGAGTCGTGTTCTCCCCGTAGGGCTTACCGCATTTGGTGCGGGGTCACGACCTGCGCAAACAGATTTTGATCTTATTTTTCCAGAGCCCGTGCTACGCGGGTCAGTCTGTCCGATGCGGACCGTTCCGGCGTCTACACGGCCTCTGCGAGGCAGAGGTGACGTAGACCCTGCACGGAGGGGTCCTCCGGTGGCCGAGGTGGGTTGTAGGGGCGTAGACCACCCGGGATGCGGACGGGGGCCACGGGTGCCGGCCTCGTCGTGGCGCACGGAGGGCGTTCGTCTGTGCGCCTCTGCTGCGGATTGCGGTGCATCGACGGCTGGAAGCGTCGCCGTTGCTGTCGGTGGACCTGCGGAGGTGGTGGCGATGGTTGTGACCGGGGACGGTCGTGGGGCGCCGGACGGGCATGTCCGGGTGGACGCGGTGGTCATGATCAAACGTGGTCGACACGCTTCTTCCGGGTCCACCAGCCAGCGCTACACTCGGTAGTCGATGGTCTCGTTTCCGTGGTCAGGAGGATCGGTGTGGCAGACATCGTTGAGACCGGCGGCGGGCTTCGGGCTGTGAGGCCCAGCGCGCTCTCCTTCGCTGACGCCAGGAAGCGGGCGGGGTTCACGCAGGAGCGGTTGGCTGAATTGCTGAACGTGGACCGGTCGACCGTCGTTCGGTGGGAGAGGAACGAGCGGGAACCTTTGCCGTGGATGCGACCCAAGATCGCCAAAATGCTCGGAATACCGCTGGGCGCATTGGGTGAAATCTTCGCGGAGGCTTCTCAAGCTACGGCGGGCAAAGCAGGGGACGCTGCGGTTTTGCTGTCCGTCGAGATACGGCGACTTCGCGGTGAGGCTGGCCTGAGTCAGCCGGAACTGGCTGTGCTCGTCGGCTACACCAGGCAATATATCTCCATGGCTGAGCGGCCGCAGAAGAATCTTCCGTCCCTCGACCTTGTTCGCGCACTGGATGCCGCCTTGGGGGCCGGGGGGACGTTGGTCGCGTTGCGGGAGGGGGCGAAGAACGAACAGCGCGCACGGCGTGAAACCCTGATCCGTAGGGCTGTCTCGCCGATCTCGACGCTGGCGGACGCAAGCCCGGCAATGCCGACTCCGGCGGCGGTCCTCGAACTTCGGGACGCGTTGACCGAATACCGATTCGACGTCCCCGGACGTGGCCCTGCCGGTACGCGTGGCGCGTACGCCGAGTTGCGTGATCTGAAGAGGGATCTCAAGGCGGCGTTCGATGCCTATCAGCAATCGCGTTTTACGATTGCCGCGAGTCGTGTGTCCACGCTTCTGGCGGATGTGAGACTGGTTTCCGAAGAGTGCTCCGAATCGGATCAGGACGAAGTCTTCGGTGTGCTGGCGCTCTCTTATCAGGCGGCTGCATCGGTGCTGGTGAAGGTCGGTGAGGCCGACCTCGCGTGGGTGGCGGCCGAGCGGGGCCTGACCGTCGCCATGAGGTCCGGCCACCTGGCTGTACAGGGGTCCCTTGTTCGCTCTGTGGCGTTCTCCCTGTTGTCCACCGGGCGACTGGAACCGGCCATGCGCCTGATCGATTCCGGCGCGCGCCTGCTGGAGCCGGAGATCGGCAAGGGAAGCACGACTCTGTCGGTCTACGGGATGTTGTTCCTCGCGGGCGCGATGGCCGCTGCTCGTTTCGGCGACAGCGCGAGGACGGTCGACTACCTCCACGAGGCGAGCAGCGCGGCAGACCGCCTGGGGCGTGACGCCAACGACCTGTGGACCGCCTTCGGGCCGACCAACGTGGCGATCCACCGGGTGAACACGGCGGCGGAGTTGGGTGACATCAAGACGGTGCTCGATTCGACCCTGCAATTGGATTCCCCGGTCATCCCGATGGAGCGTAGGGTTCGATACTTCCTCGACATTGCACGCGCCCACAGTCTGGTCGGTCACCACGAGGAAGCACTCGGTACGGTGATCAAGGCGGAGAGGATGGCTCCTGATCACGTTCGGCAACATCATCTGGCCAGGAAGGTGGTCGCGACGCTGATTCAGAGTTCTCCGAGGAAATCCGGTGTAGAGCTTGAGAAGCTCGCGCAGCGCGTCGGTATTGCGATGGCGGTGTAATGACGGACCCGGCCGACAACTTTGCGACACCGCGCCTTGCCGCCGGTGCCCTCTTCGTCCGGGACAACGCCTTGCTACTGGTCCGCAAGACCTACGGCAACGGGTGGGACATTCCCGGCGGGTACGTGGACCGAGGCGAGTCGCCTGCCGCCGCTTGCGAGCGGGAAGTCCGTGAAGAGTTGGGATTGAATCGAACGGTCCGGCGTCTGCTGGTCCACGATTGGGCACCGAACGAATCGGAAGGCGACAAAGTCCTCTACGTGTTCGACTGCGGCGACCTCGGCGACGACGAGCGGCGAATCCGGCTCGACGGTATCGAACTTGCCGAAACCAACTGGGTCACGGTCGACAGGCTTGGAGAGTACGTAGTTCCACGACTTGAACGACGACTCACGCAGGCGCATCACGCCTACACGACCGGCGTGACTCTGAATCTCGAACACGGCCAAAACCGGAAGTGACGAGCAGACACTTTCTCTGGAGCCGACTACTAGTCCGAAACTCTGCCTCTAGACCGGGAAGACTCTCCCACTAACTTTCTGACCTGCGACTACCCTTCTCATGGCCACGACGCATGGCCCCGGCCCCGTAGGGCACCAAATGTGGCTAACCCTATGGCCTGCGCGCAGCGAACCGCGCTTGAGCAAGTAGTGCAAGCACGCTTTCCGCTTGCACTACCTACTCAAGGGTGGTTGTCTCCCGACCAGGCCATACGGGGAGAACACGACGGCCCTTCCCCCGGCGGCCTGCCCAGCGGCGAGCGTCGCTTTTCGCTCTTCGCTCTTCACCTCTCGCGCTCTCCGCTCTCCGCTTTTCACGCGCTTCGCTCTTCACGCGCTTCGCTCTTCACGCGCTTCGCTCTTCGCTCTCTCGCGATTCGCTTCCCAGCCCCAGCCGTCAACGACTGGCAGCAGCCCGCCGCCGAGGTGCCGACAGGAAGCGCGCGTACCGGACTTCCGGCAGCTCCTGCTCCCCCAACTCGTACCGGTGCACCAGCCCGTCGTGCCGCCAGCCGTGGGCCTCGTAGAACTCCCGGCTGCGCGCGTTGTCCTGGAACACCCACAGCACCGCGTAACGGAACCCCTGCTCCATGAGGTGCCGGACCCCTGCCTCGTGCACCACGTGACCGGCCCCGGTCCCCCGGTACCTCGGATCCGCATAGATCGCGACCAGCTCGCCCGTGTTCAGGTCGGGGTGCGAGTCCTTGGACTCGCGGACCGCGTCGACCGAGCAGTACGCCCCGATCCGCCCGTCGTCGCCCACCGCCACGAACACCCGGCTGGGCTCGGGCAGTCCGAGCACCCTCGACCAGGCAGGGAGCCGGCTCTCCGGCAGCATCCGGTCCAACACCGGGTCGTCCACGATCCCCCGGTACGAGTGCTGCCAGGCATCGACGTTGATCCTGGCGATCTCGGGCGCGTCGTCAGGCCGGCCGGCCCGCACGGTCCACTGCATTCGGTGAGCGTGCCCCACAGCCTGTCCGGTTCGCTAGCTTTCCACCAACTCCGGAAAGCACAGCACCCCTCACCTGAACGCCAACCCACGCCCAACCCACGCCCCACGCGACGCCACACCCCACGCGACGCCGCACGCCACGCCCCTACACCAACTCCGGCAGGACCCGCGGCTCGCCCGAGCACACGTACCCCGCGTAGCTCGCCCCCTTCGCCGAGAACCGGCTCAGGCGGAAGCTCGACGGATCCAGCTCGTGGAACCGCGTGAGCACCACGTCGTCGAACAGCCGCTCGGAGATCACCAGCACCAGGTCGCTGTCCCCCTCCGCCAACGTGCGGCGCACGACCCGTGAGTCGAGCAGCCGGCACGTCACGATCGGCGCCTGGCCGACCAGGCCGAACCGGCCGGCGGTGAGCGTGCCGCAGTGCATGGCGAGTCTCATCCGCAGAGGCGTGCCCGCCCGCCGCAGCTCGCGCAGCGCCCGTGCCACGCCTTCGGTGAAGTGCCCGATCACCCAGGCCGCGTCCGCGTCGGCGGGCAGCACGGCCAGTTCCCCGTCACCGCGCAACTGGCGGTACCACTGGGAACGGTCCAGTCCGGCTTCGTGGGCGGCTACTTCCAGCACCTCGCCCAGTCTCGACTGCACCAGCGACTGGTCCAGTGCGTCGAGCTTGCTGTAGCCCTCGACGTCCACGGCCACCACGAGCCGGTAGACCAGTCCGTCGAGTGGTGTCACGGTGTCCAGCATCACCAGCACAGCATCGCCCCGGGTTCGCGGAACAACTAGCGGTATCACCGGGTTTCCGACCAGTCGTACGCGATACTGCTCAACACCTCGCGATCCACGATCGTGATGGTCCGGTACCCCATCCGTATGACGCCGCGATCACGCAACGAGCGGAGTTCCTTGCGCGCGGTGTCTTCTTCCGCCCCGACCAGGGCACCGAGTTCCCGTTGGGTGAGACCGAGGTCGAGCGTCACGCCTTCCGGCACGGCCCGTCCGTACCCGTCGGCGAGCTCGTCGAGCACCCGCGCGAGGCGGACGTACGCCGGGTAGCCGTTGAAGTCGGTTCGGCGCTTGTCGGCCCAGCGCAACGTTTGCATGATCATCCGGGTGAGGGCCAGGTTCGCCTCGGGGAACCGGCCCAGGTACTCCCGGAACAACACCGACGAGATCACCCGGACGTCGGCGTCACCGCACACCGTCACGGTCGCCGAGCGCGGTTCCCCGCTCAGCGCGGCCATCTCGCCCACCACGTCGCCGCCGACCTTGATGCTCAGCAACGCGACGCGGCCGTTCTCCAGCGTGACGGTCGCCTTGACGACCGCCCGCACCAACAGCACCACGTGGTCGGACTCCTCCGCTTCGCGGAGCATCACCTCGCCGCGCCGGTAGACCTTGGGCACGCCCAGGTCCAGCAACGCTGCCCGGCTCTCAGGGGACAGCAGGTCCAGCAACGTCCCCGCGGGCCACGTGCCGGCGCGGGGT
The DNA here is from genome assembly GCF_000328705.1 of Saccharothrix espanaensis DSM 44229. Lineage (NCBI taxonomy): Bacteria > Bacillati > Actinomycetota > Actinomycetes > Pseudonocardiales > Pseudonocardiaceae > Saccharothrix > Saccharothrix espanaensis. The sequence goes on from NC_019673.1 coordinate 7,408,557, forward strand.
GTAGGAATCACGGTCATGGTCGACCTCCTCGCAGGACCCCAGTGTCCCGCGATCCGCCGCCCCGCTCAGCGGTTCGACCGGCCTGAACCCGATCCGCCCAACTTCACCGCGTCCGGCTAACGCCAACCACCCCACCGACGACGCAGCCTGGCCTCCGGCCCCCAACACAATTATCCCACCCACCACCGACAACCACGCCACGCCTCACGCCACGCGCCTCACGCCTCACGCCTCACGCCACGCGCCACGCGCCACGCGCCACGCGGCACGCGGCACACGGCACACGGCACACGGCACACGGCTCGGACAGCATCCCAAGCCGCACCCACCGCCCACGAACCGCACTCACCACGCACGAGCCGCCCCGCCGCCGCACGCGAGACGTCAGGACAGGTGCCGACCCCACCACTCAAGCACCGCGTCGAACCGCTGCTTGCGGTGGCGGGGCTTGCCCGAGCGGGTGAGTTCGTGGCCTTCGCCCGGGAACAGGAGCATTTCCGCTTCCACCCCGTTGCGGCGCAATGCCACGAACATGCGCTGCGCCTGCTCCAGCGGGCAGCGCCAGTCGTGCTCCGAGTGCACCACCATGAACGGCAGTGACACCTTTTCCGCGTACGTCAGCGGTGACATCGCCCGCTGCGTCTCCAGGCTCGGGCCGCAGTACGCGTCCGTGAAGAACCAGCCGATGTCCGACGACCCCGCGAACGAGTCCCACGCGTTGACCGCGCGCTCGCTCCACGCCGCGCGGAACCGCTCGCCGTGGTGCGCGGCCAGCCACGACGTCATGAAGCCGCCGTAGGACCCGCCCATCACCCCGACCCGGTCCGCGTCCAGGTCCGACCGCTCCAACGCCACGTCGAGCACCGACAGCACGTCGTCCACGTCCACGGTCCCGAACGCGCCGATCACCGCCTGCCCGTGCGCCTGCCCGTACCCGGCCGACCCGCGCGGGTTGGGCAGCACCACCGCGTAGCCGGCTCGCGCGTACACCTGCGCTTCGTCCCAGAACCCCCACCCGTGGTACATGAACGGCCCGCCGTGCACCGCCAACACCACCGGGTGCGGTCCTTCGCCTTCGGGCAGCACCAGCCACCCGTGCACCGGGTAACCGTCCGACGCCGCACCGCTCAGCTCCACCGCCGGCCGCAACGGCAACCCCGCGCCAAACGACGTCAGCACCCCACCACGGTCACCGCCACCATCACCACCACGGCCACCACCGTCCCCACCGAGACCGCCGACCTTCACCACCTCACCGGTGTTGTCGGCCCACGACACGACAGCGACCACGACATCGCCGTCCGCGGCGAACGACTTGACCTCCGCCCGTTCACCGGCCAGCAGTTCCAGCTCGGACAGCGTCCACTCGAACCCGTCCAGCGGCACCCGCCGCAATTCCACCGCGCCACGATTGCGGATCGCGACCAGCACCCCGTCGCCCACCACCACGGGCGGTCCGGCGAGCTTCTCGCAGTCGACCGTCTCCACGTCCGTGAGCCGGGTCAGCGAACCACCGGAGTACCGCCACAGGCTCGTGTTCCGCGCAACGCTGTGCACGCCCGCGAACTCGTTCGCCAGGAACACCACGCCGTCGGACCAGGCCACCGGGCAGGACGCCTGGCCGCGCGACTGCACCAGCAACGTCGGCTCGCCGCCGGCCGCCGGCACCGTGTACAGGTCGGTGTGCAGCGTCTCCACCGCGCCCAGGTCCCGGTCGGCGACGAACACCAGCGCGGAACCGTCGGCCGTCCACGTCGGGTCCGACACGTCGAACGCGCCGTCGGTCAGCTCGACCGGCGCGGCACCGTCCAGGCCCACGGTGAACAGCCGGGGCGCCCGGTCGGTGGTGAAGCCGATGTCGTCGAACCGGTAGTCCAGTCGCAGGATGTGCCGGGCGGGCTCGGCGTCCGGCGTCGGCGCGTCCTCGCCCTCGACGGCGGACGTGCCGTACCGGCCGGGCTCGGGCACGCGCGCGGTGAACGCGAGCCGGGTCGAGTCGGGCGACCACACCGGCGCGCCCGCGCCCAGCTTCAGGTCGGTGAGCTTGCGCGCGTCGCCACCCGTCGCGGGCATGACGTGCAGCTGCGGCGCGGACCCCTTCTCCACGACGCGGAGGAACGCGACCCACTGCCCGTCCGGCGAGATCCGGGGGGCCAGGTCGCGCTCCGCCCACGTCCAGGGCCGGGCGCCGCTGCCGTCCAGCGGCACGGCGCTGAGCCCGCCGCGGTAGGCGTTCGCGGCGACGTCCGGCGTCTGGACGTTGACCAGGACGAGGTCCCCTCGAACCGACACGGAGCCGGGAAGGGTCAGCGACTGCAAGTCATCGGGGCGCACGAATCAGGACGTTACCGCAGAACTCTTTAGCAAGGCTCACGAGAATTTGACGCTCACAGTTTCCCGAAACGACTCTCCGCCACCACTCGATCACCTAACGACGCCCACCCACCCAGAACACCCGACCCCCTCAAAAACACGCCCTCCGAACGCCACCACCACACACCCGACAAGCCCTCCACCCACCCACCAACAAGCCCACCACCAACAAGAGCCACCCCCCACCAACAACGACAACGGCCGGCCCTCCCGAGGGAGAACCGGCCGATCGCCACGCGCGGGAACCTACCGGTCACCCACCGCGCTAATAGGAGTATTCGTCACTTGGCAACCTGCTTGACCGAGTCCGGGTCGCGCTTCACCTTGATCAGCGACGCGACCGTGGTAATCGCCAGCACCCCGACGATCACCGACAGCGACAGCTCGATCCCGATGGTCGGCACCCCCAGCGGCTCGCCCCCGTTGAGGAACGGCAGCGAGTTGGTGTGCAGCGCCTCCAGGATCAGCTTCACGCCGATGAAGCCGAGGATCACCGACAGGCCGATCGACAGGTAGACCAGCTTGTTCAGCAGGCCGCCGAGCAGGAAGTAGAGCTGGCGCAGACCCATCAGCGCGAACGCGTTGGCCGAGAAGACCAGGAACGGCTCCTTGGTCAGGCCGAAGATCGCCGGGATGGAGTCGAGCGCGAACAGCAGGTCGGTCGTGCCGATCGCGACCATGACGATGAACATCGGCGTCACGAACCGCTTGCCGTTGATCTTCACGAACGACTTCGAGTCGTGGTACTTGTCGGCCACCGGGAACACCTTGCGCACGAACCGCAGCGCCGCGTTCTCCTTGTAGTCCTCTTCCTCCTCGTTGTGGTCCGTCCGCGCCAGCTTGTAGCCGGTGTAGATGAGGAACGCGCCGAAGAGGTAGAAGACCCAGCTGAACTGGGCGATGACCGCCGCGCCCACGGCGATGAAGATGCCCCGCATGATCAACGCCATCACGATGCCGACGAGCAGCACCTTGTGCTGGTGGATCGCGGGCACCTTGAAGGTGGTCATGATGATCAGGAAGATGAACAGGTTGTCCACGCTGAGCGAGTACTCGGTGATGTACCCGGCGAAGAACTCGCCCGCGTACGTGCCACCGGAGAAGTACCAGATGCCCAGACCGAACAGGACCGCGACCGCGACGTAGAACGTCACCCACCTACCGGCTTCACCGATGGTGACCTCGTGCGGTTTGCGGTCGACGATGAACAGGTCGATCGCAAGCAGGACGAGCAGACCTGCGATCGTCGCGATCCACAACCACGCGGGAACAGCCATCGAAACACCTCCGGTACATCGCGCGCACGCCAATGACCGGAGGTCTCCTCCGCCGACTGAGAGTCGACCGGCGGCACCGGGTCCCCGACGTCGGGTTCCGTGCTGACGACACCGCCGCTTAGGGAGTACTCCCCTCCACGCTGTGCACAGTCTCACGCATCATTGCGGGTTCGCGCCAGTCTTGGTGATCGGACCCACCCGCCTTGGTGATCGGACGCACCCGCCCGTGGCGGATTTCGCTGAGAACGGCGAACCCCAGTGACGCCCTGTTCTCAGCAAACCCGGCCGCCGCCCCCGCTTCCGCCTAAGGTCATCAAGGTGGCCCTCCCCTCCCGCCTCCGCGGCAGGTGGTCGCTCCCCGCGCTGGTCGTGCTCGTCGCCCTGGTGGGCGCCGTCGTGGTCTGGACGCGGTCGGACGGCGAACCACCCCCGGTGGCCAAGCGCGAACCGCTGATCGACGTGCCGGAAAGCCCCGGCAGCGATCGGACGATCCAGCTCGACACCACGCTCTACCTGCCGGAACGCACCCCCGCGCCGGCCGTGCTGCTCCCGCACGGCTTCGGCGGCAGCAAGGACAGCGTGGCCGGCCAGGCGACCGAGCTCGCCCAGCGCGGGTTCGTCGTGCTGACCTACTCGGCGCGCGGCTTCGGCCGCAGCGGCGGGCAGATCGCGCTGAACTCGCTGGACCACGAGGTGCGCGACGCGCAGAAGCTGCTCGACTGGCTGGCCACCCGCGAGGAGGTGCTCACCGACGCGGCGGGCGACCCGAAGGTCGGCGTGACCGGCGGGTCCTACGGCGGCGCGCTCGCGCTGTCGCTGGCCGGCGTCGACCGCCGGGTGGACACCATCGCCCCGGTGATCACGTTCAACGACCTCGGCCAGGCGCTGCTGCCGAACTCGGCGCGCGCCGACGCGGTCGACACCGCCTCGCCCTCGCCCGGCGCGTTCGGCGAGGACGGCGTGTTCAAGCGGTCCTGGGCGGGCATCTTCTTCTCCGCCGGCCTGTCCGGCGGCGACCTGGCCAGCCCCGGCCAGGAGGCGCAGGAGCCGGGCCAGCGGACCGAGACCGGCGTGCCCGACGCGTCCGCGACCCAGCCGGGCGGCTCCCGGCCGACCGGCCCGACCAACGGCGCGTGCGGCCGGTTCCAGGCCGACGTCTGCGCCGCCTACACCGACGTGGCGACCACCGGCCGCGCGAGCGAGCGGACGCTGGAGCTGCTGCGCCGCTCGTCGCCCGCGACGGTGACCAACCGGATCACCCAGCCGACGATGATCGTGCAGGGCGAGCAGGACACCCTGTTCGGCCTCGACCAGGCCGACGCGAACGCCCGGCAGATCGCCGCCAACGGCGCGAAGGTCAAGGTCGTCTGGTACTCCGGCGGCCACGACGGCGGCTCGCCCGGCCCGGAGCTGCGCGCGCAGATCGCCGACTGGATGTCCTTCCACCTGGAGGGCAAGGGCACCGACCCGGGCGTGAGCTTCGAGTACACGGTGATCGGCGCGTTCCGCAGCAGCGGCACGCCGTCGCTGCGCACGGTCGTCGCGCCGCACTACCCGGGCCTGCCCGGCGCGGACCCGATCGACCGCCGCACGGTCGCGCTGACCGGCCGGGACCAGACCGTGGTCAACCCGGCGGGCGGCAACCCGGCCGCGGTGAGCAACCTGCCGGGCCTGGGCTCGGCGCTGTCCCGGTCCAGCTCGCTGTCCTCGCGGCTGTCGCTGGACCTGCCCGGCCAGGCCGCCGTGTTCAACTCCGAACCGCTCACCTCGCAGGTCCTGATGACCGGCGCGTCCACGGTGAAGCTGCGGGTCTCGGCGGTGCCCGGCCAGCCGGTGCCGGCCGGGGGCGCGGTGCTGTTCGCGAAGCTGTACGACGCGGACTCCAACGGCGTGCGCACCCTGCCCGGCTCGGCGGTCGCGCCGATCCGGGTGCGCGACCTGCCCGCCGACGGCACCCCCGTCGAGGTCACCGTGACGCTGCCCGGCGCGGTGCGCCCGGTGGAGAGCGAGCATCGCTTCCAGCTCGTCGTCTCCACCACCGACCAGGCGTACCAGAACGCGAACGAGCCCGCGGCCTACCGGATCGGCCTGGCCGACCCGAACCTCTCGGTGCCGGTGGTGCCGGGCGTGAACGCGACCAGCGCGGTCCCGACGACGGCGCTGTGGGGCATCGCGATCGTGCTGATCGCCTGCGTCCTGGTCGGCGTGGTGGCGTGGTTCCGCCGCCGGCTGACCGCCGACGTCGACCCGGAGCTGTCCGGCGTGCCGCTGGTGATCTCGGGCCTGACCAAGTCCTACCCCGGCGGCCTGACCGCGGTGAAGGACCTGTCCTTCCGGGTCGAGCACGGCCAGGTGCTCGGTCTGCTCGGCCCCAACGGCGCGGGCAAGACCACCACGCTGCGGATGCTGATGGGCCTGATCCAGCCCAGCGACGGCGAGATCCGGGTGTTCGGCCACCGGATCGTCTCCGGGGCCCCGGTGCTGTCCCGCATCGGGTCGTTCGTGGAGGGCTCGGGCTTCCTGCCGCACCTCTCCGGCCTGGCGAACCTGCACCTGTACTGGGCGGCCACCGGCCGACCGACCGAACAGGCGCACTTCGACGAGGCGCTGGAGATCGCCGGCCTGGGCGACGCGGTGCACCGCCGGGTGCGCACGTACAGCCAGGGCATGCGGCAGCGGCTGGCCATCGCGCAGGCCATGCTCGGCCTGCCGGACCTGCTGGTGCTCGACGAGCCGACCAACGGGCTCGACCCGCCCCAGATCCACCAGATGCGCGAGGTGCTGCGGCGCTACGCGGCGGCCGGGCGCACGGTGCTGGTGTCCTCGCACCTGCTCGCCGAGGTCGAGCAGACGTGCAGCCACGTCGTGGTGATGCACAAGGGCTCCCTGGTCGCGGCCGGTCCGGTCGAGGAGATCGCGACGGGCGGCGGCGAGGCCAGCTTCCGGGTCGACCGGCCCGACGAGGCGGCCGACGTGCTGCGCGGCCTGTCCGGCGTGCACGGCGTGGCCGTGGACGGCGAGCAGGTGCACGCCAGCCTCAACGGCACCCCGCGCGCCGAGGCGTTGCAGGCGCTGGTGGCCGCCGGCGTGGCGGTGGACCAGGCCGGTCCGCGCCGCCGGCTGGAGGACGCGTTCCTGGAACTGGTGGGCGAATGAGCACGACCGGAAAGACCGGCACCGGACCGGAAGGGGGCGGGCGCGTGAAGGGCACCGGCGACAGCGGCGGCGTGCACACCGATCCGTCGGCGATCTCCGACCTGACCGACGCGGCCGAGCAGGAGCACTCGTCGGTCGCGCCGGACGGCTCGAAGGTCGGCTACAAGGCCGGCCGGACGCTGCCCATCCGGGTCGAGCTGATCCGGCAGCTGCGGCGCCGGCGGACCCAGCTCGTGCTGGGCTTCCTGGTGCTGCTGCCGTTCATCCTGGTGGTGTCGTTCGAGCTGGGGCAGTCCTCGCCGAACCGCCGCTCCGGCGGGTTCGTCGACCTGGCCACGGCCAGCGGCGTGAACTTCGTGATCCTGACGCTGTTCGTCAGCGGGAGCTTCCTGCTGCCGATGATCGTGGCGCTGTTCTTCGGCGACACGATCGCCTCCGAGGCGTCCTGGTCGAGCCTGAAGTACCTGCTCGCCGCACCGGTCCCGCGGCACCGGCTACTGCGCCGCAAGGCGCTGGCCTCCGGGCTGCTGTCGGTGTTCGCGCTGGTCCTGCTGCCCGCCGTGGCGCTGGGCGTGGGCGTGGCCTGGTACGGCGCGGGCGAGGCGGTCAGCCCGACCGGCGAGGCGGCGTCGTTCGGGTCCGGGGTCTACGGCATCGCGCTGGCGGTCTGCTACATCTCCATCCACCTGTTCTGGGTGGCGGGGCTGGCGCTGTACCTGTCGGTGTCCACGGACGCGCCGCTGGGCGCGGTGGGTGGCGCGGTGCTGGCGTCGATCCTGTCGCAGATCCTCGACCAGATCACCGCGCTGGAGGACCTGCGGAACTACCTGCCGACGCACTACGCGCTGGCGTGGGCCGACCTGCTGTCGTCCGACGTCGACTGGGCGCAGATGGCCAAGGGCACGTTCTCGGCGTTGGCCTTCGGCGCGTTCTTCAGCCTCCTGGCGGCCCGCAAGTTCGCCCGCAAGGACATCACGAGCTGAGGTGCCGGCTCACCGGGAGTCGTAGTGCTCCCGGTGGGCCACCACCTGCTCGATGTTCGTCTCCGCCCACGGCTTGATCGCCGCCATCACCGGCAGCAGGCTGCGCCCCAGCGACCGCAGGGTCCGCGCCGGCATCTTCTGGCTGACTCCGGTGATGGTCCTGTGCAGCTCGCTGTACCGCCGGGCCCCGTCCGCCAGTGCCACCAGGATCAACCCGACCCACTTGTCACCCACGCCCCCGCCGTTGGTTCGTGCCGCGCGGTGTCGCGGACCTTGGCGGAGCGGTGCGAGCACACGTGCCGGGCGGCGTCGACGGCGTGATCGACGCGGCGGGCCGCTCGTGGCGGTGCTGGGTTCCGCGACGCCCGTGCCGCTGCGGGGTAACCGGGTCGCGAACGTGTGGATCCGCGCGAACGACCGGCAACCCGCGTCCCTCGTGCTGGCGCTGACCGAAGTCACGCGGGCGCATTCCGCAACCTGCGGCAAAGTGGTGCTGCTGCTGGCGGCAGGGTCGGCGTAGCCTCTCGCGCATGCCCCGACCAGTGCACTTCGAGATCCACGCGGCCGATCCGGCGCGGGCGATCGCCTTCTACCAGGCGGTGTTCGGCTGGCGCTTCGAGCAGTGGGGCGACAACCCCTACTGGGTGGTCATCACCGGCGACGAGGGTCCGGGCGTGAACGGCGGCCTGCTCCCCCGACGCGGTCCGGACCCCGATCCGGACGGCCCGGTGAGCGGGTACGTGATGACGACGGGCGTGCCCAACATCGACGAGACCATCGCCGCCATCGAGAAAGCGGGCGGCACGGTGGCCCTGCCGAAGACCAAGACGGAGGGCGTGGGCACGGTCGCGTACTACCGCGACACGGAGGGCAACCTGTTCGGCGTCCTGCAACCCGAACCCGGCATGACCCCCTCCTGAGCCCTCCCCCTCACACCTTCACAGCCGCCGGCCCCCATACCCTTCACAGCCGCCGGCCCCCACATCTTTCGCAGCCGCGCGGACGCTCACACCACGGGCCGCTTCGACTTCGGCAGCTTCGCGACGATGGCGTCGTACGAGCGGTCGAGGAGTTCACGCACGTCGTCCTCCGGCACCCGACCGCCGAGGTCGACCCGGTTCCAGCCGTAGCGGCCGATGTAGGCGCTGACCGTGATGTCGTCGGGGAACCGGTCACGCCACTCGGCCGCGTCCTCGGCGTCCACCCCGGACTTCACGCCCACGGTCTTCGCCGACAGCCCGATGAACGCGAACGCCTTGCCGCCCACCTTGCACACCAGCTCCTCGTCACCCCACGGGTAGCTCTCCTCCGCACCCGGCTTGGCGAGGCAGTGCGCGATCACGTCGTCCAACGTCATGGCCGACACGCTAAGCCACCCCACCGACAAAACCGCCCGACATGATCGCCCCACAGCCGGTTCCCACCACACCACAGGGAGCGGGAACCGGTGCCCGACAGCGCAGCCGCTACTTGACGCCGGCCGCGTCCATACCCCGGAGTTCCTTCTTCAAGTCCTGGATCTCGTCACGCAGCCGGCCGGCCAGCTCGAACTTGAGCTCACGGGCCGCGCTCATCATCTGGTCGGTCAGCTGCTGGACCAGGTCGGCCAGCTCGGACCGCGCCATGGTGCTGGTGTCGCGCTCGGTCAGGACCCCCGAGCTGCGGCCGCTCGCGCCCGGATCGCCGGTCGGCTTCTTGCCCCGGGACGCGTTGCGGCCGGAGCCGCCCGGCTCGATGGCGTCCTCGGCCTCGGCGTAGACCTGCTCCAGGATGTCGGTGATCTTCTTGCGCAGCGGCTGCGGGTCGAGACCGCGTTCCTCGTTGTAGGCGATCTGCTTCGCCCGCCGCCGGTTGGTCTCCTCGATCGCGTGCTGCATCGAGTCGGTGATGCGGTCCGCGTACATGTGGACCTGGCCGGAGACGTTGCGGGCCGCGCGGCCGATGGTCTGGATCAGGCTGGTGCCCGAGCGCAGGAAGCCCTCCTTGTCGGCGTCCAAGATCGAGACCAGCGAGACCTCGGGCAGGTCGAGGCCCTCGCGCAGCAGGTTGATGCCGATCAGCACGTCGAAGTCGCCCAGCCGCAGCTGGCGCAGCAGCTCCACCCGGCGCAGGGTGTCGACCTCGGAGTGCAGGTAGCGGACCCGGATGCCCAGTTCGAGCAGGTAGTCGGTGAGGTCCTCGGACATCTTCTTGGTCAGCGTGGTGACCAGGACGCGCTCGTCGCGCTCGGCCCGCGCCCGGATCTCGTGCACCAGGTCGTCGATCTGGCCCTCGGTCGGCTTGACGATCACCTCGGGGTCGATCAGGCCGGTCGGCCGGATCACCTGCTCCACGAACTCGCCGCCCGCCTGGCCGATCTCGTACGGGCCGGGCGTCGCCGACAGGTAGACCGTCTGGCCGATCCGGTCGGCGAACTCCTCCCAGGTCAGCGGCCGGTTGTCCAGCGCGCTGGGCAGGCGGAAACCGTGCTCCACGAGGTTGCGCTTGCGGGACGCGTCGCCCTCGTACATGCCGCCGATCTGCGGCACCGTCACGTGCGACTCGTCGATGACCAGCAGGAAGTCGTCCGGGAAGTAGTCGATCAGGGTGGCCGGGGCGGTGCCCGCGCCGCGGTCGTCGATGTGTCGCGAGTAGTTCTCGATGCCCGAGCAGAACCCGACCTGGCGCATCATCTCGATGTCGTAGGCCGTCCGCATCCGCAGCCGCTGCGCCTCCAGCAGCTTGCCCTGGCGCTCCATCTTGGCCAGCTGGTCGGCCAGCTCCGCCTCGATGTTGCCGATGGCCCGCTCCATGCGCTCCGGGCCGGCGACGTAGTGCGTCGCCGGGAAGATCCGCAGCTCGTCGACCTCCCTGATCACGTCGCCGGTGAGCGGGTGCAGGTAGTAGAGCTTGTCGATCTCGTCGCCGAAGAACTCGACGCGCAGCGCCAGCTCCTCGTAGGCCGGGATGATCTCGACCGTGTCGCCCCGGACGCGGAACGTGCCGCGGTTGAACGCCACGTCGTTGCGCGCGTACTGGATGTCGACCAGCGCCCGCAGCAGCAGGTCGCGCTCGACCTCGCCACCGACCTCCAGGTGGATCGACCGGTCGAGGTAGGACTGCGGCGTGCCCAGGCCGTAGATGCACGACACGGACGCCACCACGATCACGTCCCGCCTGGTCAGCAGGCTCATCGTGGCCGAGTGGCGCAGCCGCTCGACGTCCTCGTTGATCGAGGAGTCCTTCTCGATGTAGGTGTCGGTCTGCGGGATGTACGCCTCGGGCTGGTAGTAGTCGTAGTAGCTGACGAAGTACTCCACCGCGTTCTCGGGGAAGAACTCCTTCAGCTCGTTGGCCAGCTGCGCCGCGAGGGTCTTGTTCGGGGCCATCACCAGGGTGGGCCGTTGCAGCTTCTCCACCAGCCACGCCGTGGTGGCGGACTTGCCGGTGCCGGTCGCGCCGAGCAGGACGATGTCCTTCTCGCCGGCCCGGACCCGCCGTTCGAGATCCGCGATCGCCGCCGGCTGGTCACCCGCGGGCTGGTAGTCGCTGACCACGCGGAACTGACCGTCGGTGCGCGGGATGTCGCCGACGGGCCGATGCGCCGAGTGCGCCTTGACCGGGATCTCGGTAGGAAAAGCCACGGGTACGACGGTACGCCTCGGGTCCGACAATCTGCGATCGCCCCAGGTCAGCGCCTCACAAGCGACTCAGTTGCAGTTGCAGCAGTCACAGCACGAGCAGTCGCAGCACCCGTCGCCGCCACCGCCGCCACGCCCGTGGTTCGACCCGCCGCAGTCGCAACCACCGGACCCGCAGTCACAACCACCCGACCGCCACTTGCCGCTGAACGGCCCGGGGTACGGATCACGACAGCAGTACTGGCAGGTCCCGCACTGGTAGAGGACCGCCAGGCAGCCCACCAGCAGCCCCCGCCCCTTCGGCGGGTGGACCAGCTCCGGCCAGAACCACAACCCGCCGCCAGGACCGGGCTGCTTGCCCCGCCGGTCCCACTTCGTCGGCGGTGGCGGCGGCTCGTCCCCACCACCGCCGTACGCGCCGGCGGGCGGGACCGGACCGGGTGGCGGCACGCTGCCGTAAGCGCCACCCATCGGCGAGTAGGTGCCCGGCTGCCACTGACCCGGAGGCGTGTCCTCGGGCCGCCGGTGCGCGTGCGGCTCGCCGAACGCCCGCCGGATCGACTCCTGCACCTCGTGCACCAACAACGCGTGCACGAGCCGCCCGTCCACGAAGTCCACTTCGCCCAACGCGAGCTTGATGCCCAACGCCGCGTCGTCGCACAACCGCCGCGCCTCGTCCAACGACGTGCCGGTGGCCTCCAGCGGGTTCCACGCGCCCGACTCGCGGTCCTCCGCCAAGTCCTCGACCGCGTCGATCAGGTGCGCCAAACGCCCGAACAACCGTCCCACCTCACGCAGCGGCACGGCGTTCTCGGGCCGACCGGCCAGGACCGCCGTCTGCGCCACGGCCTCGCCGCTGGCGGTCTCCGTCGGCTCGGTCACCAGCAACACCGAGCTGCCGAGCCCGGCGGCCTCCTCGACCGACGTCTGCCGCCGCACCGCGTCGACCAGCACGGCGGTGTCGAAACCCAGGTCGGCCCCAGTCGCCGCAGCCTGCCGGGCCCACCGCCGCGCGACCTGGCGGCCCATCCCGCGCACGGGCGCACGGGAGAACGCGCCGTCACGGTCGTCCACGTGGTCGCCGACCTTCGCCGACGCCAGCACCAGCGACACCGTCGCGGCCAACCGCGCACCGGCACCCACGGCAACGTCTGCGGGCTTCATGCCGCGCAACGCGCACGGTCCCGCAGTACGCCGGGAACGGGCCGTCTGGGCCTCCACGAGGGCGGAGATGACCAGCCCGTCGTAGTTCGTGACCACGCGGGCGAGGTGCCCGTGGTCGTCACGCAGCGCCAGGCACAGTCCACAGAGGTGTGCCAGCCACGATTCGCGCAGGTCCGCGCCCAGGCGGTTGCGGCACGGCCGGATGATCCCGAACATGGCGGAAGAGTAAGGGATCATCATACTTTCGGGTGACAGATTCGGGTGTTCGGCGGCCCGCCGTGCCTAAAGTGCGCGACGTGACGCTGAGCGCGGCAGGGACCTCACAAATGCACATCCACCCGCCGAAGATCGAGTACTTCGACCTCGACGCCAAGAGCAACACGGACCCCAAGGGGTACCTGCGCGGCGTCGACGAGTACAGGCTGACCCAGCACGGGCTCTACATGTTCCGCCCCGTGCCCGGTCACCCGCAGCTCTCCCACTTCGAGTCGTGGCTGCTCCCGTCACACGGACTACGGGTCACACGCCAGTCCTGGCACCCCGGGCACGAGCGCGACTACGACCTGTACGTCGACATCGTGGAGATCACCTCCAGCGGGTCCGTGTGGAAGACGGTCGACCTGTACCTCGACCTGATCGTGCGCACAGGCCGCAGCGTGACCGTGTTGGACACAGACGAGCTGTTGGCCGCGATGGCCAAGAACCTGATCCAGCCACACCGCGCGCAGTGGGCGTTGGAAACGGCCTACGGCGCCGTGGCCGGCATCGCCGCACACGGCCACGACGTCGTGCGGTGGCTCGCGTCCCAGGGCGTCGTCACGACGTGGCGTCACCGGTAGTACAGACGGTAAGACTCGCTGGTCAACCGCCATCCGAGCTCGTTCACCGGAAAGAGACCAATACACCCACAGACCGTGATGTAACGAATCGACCCGCAGTGTTACCGGCCGCACACTTACGGCTACCCTCGGGTCGCGTGGGAGCGGTCATCACACCTCAGCTGGTCGACGTTGTCGACACCGTCAGCGCAGTTCGGAGCTACTCGTCGGGCATGTCCCGACATCTCACGACGTGCCGCGTGGAGAGCTGGGGTCTGCGGTTGGAGTGCCCCACGCCGGAGGACCCGTTCTCCGATTCGGAGGTCACCTGGTTGATGCCGGACCTCGGTCTGCGCCTCACCCACAACCGACCCCGTTCCCGTCACGCGCGCAGCGGCCCGAGCGTCCTCACGGCTGTGCGCGTGCTGCGCGACGGACGCTCGTGGCGCACGACGGACCTCCTCCTCGGCCTGGCCGTGCCCGGCGGCACCACCGCCAGGATCGTCCGCTCGGAGGAGTTCGCCGCGGCCGTGGCCGGACGCGTGCTCAACCCGGACGACGCCGACCAGGCCCTGCGCACCGTGCACCGCACGCTGGAGGAGGTCAGCCTGCACCGCCACGACCTGGGCGTGTGGCTGACCCACCGGGGCATCTACGACGTCTGGCCGTCGCTGTAGAAGGCGTCCATCCGGGCCGTGGCCGCTTTCATCCACGGCTCCTTGGCATCCCCGTACGCGATCCCGTCGGTGTGCCGGCTCGCCAGCTCCAGCTTGAGGTCCTCGTACTCCTGCCGCGCGGCGGCGTCCGCCCGAAGCCAGTCCCGGAACCGCAACGCCCAGTTCCACCCAGGCCCGCCCTCGACCCGAACGTGCAGGTGAACCCGCCGGTCGGGATCACAACCCGCGTGCACCCGCTTGTGCCACTCGGCGGGCTCGCCGTACCGAGGCGTGTCCTCCAGCGGCCCCACGGCCGGGAACCCGGCATCGGCCAGCGCCGAAGCCAACGAATCGGCCTCCTCCAGTGACGTCACGGCCAACTGGAAGTCCAACACGTCCTTCGCCGCCAACCCGGGCACCGACGTCGACCCGATGTGCTCGACCCGCCGGTGACCGGCGGCGAGTGAGATCCGAGCGCCGACCCGTGCGGCCTGCTCGGGCCACGTCGGGTCGTAGGGCAGCACGTTGAGCGGCCCGGTCGCGAAACGGCGCAAACGGACGTTCGCCTCGTAAGGGACCAGCCGATCGGCCCACAGCGCGTCAACCACGGAAAGCACCCGATCGGGCGTACCCGAGTTGTCCAGCCACACGTCGGCAACAGCCCGGCGCTGCGCGTCGGAAGCCTGCTTGGCCATCCGGTTGCGGGCATCCTGCTCCGACAACCCCCGCCCGACCAGCCGCTCCACCCGGACCTCGGACGCCGCGTCCACGATCAGGACCAGGTGGTACATCGGCGCGAGGCCGTTCTCGACCAACAACGGCACGTCGTGCACCACCACCGCGTCGGACGGCGCGGCCGAGATCAACTCGGCGGTACGAGCCCCGATCCGGGGGTGCGTGATCCCGTTGAGCGTCACCCGAGCCGAGTCGTCGCTGAACACCCGAGCGGCCAACGCGGCCCGATCGAGCGCCCCGGACGCATCCACGACCCCGTCGCCGAACGCCGCCACGATCTCCGCCAACCCCGGCGTCCCGGGCGCAACCACCTCCCGGGCCAACAGGTCGGCGTCGATCACCACCGCCCCGTGCTCGGCCAACCGCCCGGCCACCGTCGACTTACCAGACCCGATGCCCCCGGAGAGGCCCACGCGCAACATGCCCACAGTCTGCCCGCCCACCACGCACAACCGCACACGCATAAACCCCAACACACACGCAGACCCCCCGCTTTTCGTTCATCCTTGGCGGCCTGCCCGTCCGGCGAGGACTCTTTGGTTTTCCCTTCACAACGCAGGCGCTTCCACCTCACAGCGCCCCACCGCCACACACAGGACGACCCAAACTTGCAGGTCACAGCCCTAGCCGCGCCAGCAGGCGCGGCCGCCGGCCCCCGACACCATTATCCCACGAGGCACCGACAATCCCCGTCGCAGCTTCGCGTGGTCAAAGCAGGAAAACACCCAGGGAGGCCGCGCCCACAACGTCCCGAAACACCCAAACTCATCGTTACGACTCACCGCCAAACCCTCGACGACGTTATGCAGCAACGGCCGTCGACATACGGCACCTAAGCAACGAACAGGAGCCGGAAGGCGACCAGCGGTCAGGCTTCTTCGAGAGGGGTCATCGACTGGACCGCCAACGCGGTCAGCAATGCGGTCATCTGGTCGTCCGGCACGAATCCGGCTTTGGCCCGGGACACGAACGTCGTCTTTCCCAGCGACCCGATCACCAGGCGTTCCGACGGCGTGCTGACCATCGACGCCTTCCGCTTGCCCACCTCGACCTCCGCCACCGACGCGCCCTCGGCCCGTTCGGCGTCGAGGCTGTCCGCGACCCGGCCCTGCGCGGCGGCGTCGTCCGAGTAGGTCGCCAGGCCGATGATCAACGGCGCGGCCGACAGCGGCTGCTTCTCGTCCAGGTCGTAGTAGCAGTCGATCTTGGCGGTGCGGCCCAGCGAGGGTTCCGCGATGCCGACGATCGTCCGCACCTCCCCCTTCGACTCCCGTCCGACCTTGGAGTTGACCACCTCCACCGGGACGATCAGCTCGCAGTCGTCGGGCAGCTCGCGGTCCACCATCGCGGGCGTCCGCACGACCGTCGTGGGCGCGAGGATCGTCGGGATCTGGACCGGCGGCGCGACCGCCTGGGGCTTCGCCGTGCACCCCGCCCCCACCACCGCGACCGCCACAGCCGCGACAACCCCTCGCACCACACCCGCCGACGCCCTCGCCGCCGTACCGACCGAGGCACCCGCCCTCGCCGAGGCACCCGGAGACGCGCCGGCCAGCCCGACCTCAGCCGCAGCCGAAGCCGTTGTCCCCCGCCGAATTCGAGCAGCCATAGGGGTCACAACTTAGCGCACGACAACGGCCCCGCACCTGGAACCGGTGCGGGGCCGTCGTAGCGTTCCGTCGTTCTCGGCCATTCCTGACCGTCGTGCTCAGCCTTCGTTCTCAGCCGTCGTGCTCGGCTGTCGATCTCGACCGTCGTGCTCGGCCGATCACCCGACCCGCGAGCGGGTCACGCGATCACGCGATCACGCGCCGCCCGACAGCTTCTCGCGAAGCGCGGCGAGCTGCTCGTCGCTCGCCAGGGTGCCGCCGGCCTGGGCCGGGGCGCCGGTGGTGCTGCTGGCGGCCGCGACCGGGGCGTCGCCGCCGGAGGAGTAGTTGGTCTCCCCCGCCGCCTCTTCCTCGGCCGCCGCGGCCTTCGCGACCTGCTTCATGTGGGCCTCGTAGCGCGTGTGGGCCTCGGCGTACTGCCGCTCCCACTCCTCGCGCTGCTTGTCGAAGCCTTCCTGCCACTCCTGGGTCTCCGGGTCGAAGCCCTCGGGGTAGATGTAGTTCCCCTGGTCGTCGTACTCGGCGGCCATGCCGTACTGGGTCGGGTCGAACTCGGAGTCGACCGTGAAGCCCTCGTTGGCCTGCTTGAGCGACAGCGAGATCCGCCGGCGGTCGAGGTCGATGTCGATGACCTTGACCATGACGTCGTCGCCGACCTGGACGACCTGCTCCGGGATCTCCACGTGGCGCTCGGCCAGCTCGGAGATGTGGACCAGGCCCTCGATGCCCTCGTCCACGCGGACGAACGCACCGAACGGAACCAGCTTGGTGACCTTGCCCGGCACGATCTGACCGATCGCGTGGGTCCGGGCGAACTGGCGCCACGGGTCTTCCTGCGTCGCCTTCAGGGACAGCGAGACGCGCTCGCGCTCCATGTCGACGTCGAGGACCTCGACCGTGACCTCCTGGCCGACCTCGACGACCTCGGACGGGTGGTCGATGTGCTTCCAGGACAGCTCCGAGACGTGCACCAGGCCGTCCACGCCACCCAGGTCCACGAAGGCACCGAAGTTGACGATGGAGGACACGACGCCCTTGCGGACCTGGCCCTTCTGGAGCTGGTTGAGGAACTCGCTGCGCACCTCGGACTGGGTCTGCTCCAGCCAGGCGCGACGGGACAGGACCACGTTGTTGCGGTTCTTGTCCAGCTCGATGATCTTGGCTTCGAGCTCGCGGCCGACGTACGGCTGGAGGTCGCGCACGCGGCGCATCTCGACCAAGGAGGCGGGGAGGAAGCCGCGGAGACCGATGTCCAGGATGAGGCCGCCCTTGACGACCTCGATGACCGTGCCCTTGACCGGCTCGTCCTTCTCCTTGAGGGCCTCGATGGTGCCCCAGGCGCGCTCGTACTGAGCCCGCTTCTTGGAGAGGATCAGCCGCCCTTCCTTGTCCTCCTTCTGGAGAACCAGGGCTTCGACCTCGTCACCGACCTTCACAACCTCGTTGGGGTCGACGTCATGCTTGATCGACAACTCGCGCGAGGGGATGACGCCCTCGGTCTTGTAGCCGATGTCGAGCAGGACCTCGTCCCGGTCGACCTTGACGATGGTGCCCTCGACGATATCGCCATCGTTGAAGTACTTGATGGTCTTGTCGATGGCGGCGAGGAAGTCCTCCTCCGTCCCGATATCGTTGATAGCGACCTGCTTCGGCGCGGAAACAGCCGGGACAGTGGTGGTGTCGGTGGACATTAGGTAGGTGGCTCCGGTACGGATTGGGGTCGTCTGGCCTGTGGGTACAACACTGCGCGGGAGGCAAGGCTTCCCCCGACGACCAGTCCCGTGACGTGCATACCGATCATGGGCAGCGCGAACCCACTACGCGGGCGGTATCGTACGCGTCCCGACGAGCTGCGGGCAAACCGCACCCCCCGCACGTAACCCTGAAGGAGCAGCGTGTCCGACCAGCACGCGAGCGCCGAACTGGCGCTCGGCACGACCGGCATCGCGCTGCGGACCGCCGACGCGGCCGAATCGAGGGTCGCGAACCGGATCTGGTGGGACGCCGACGCCGACGACTACCACGCCGAACACGGCGCCTTCCTGGGCGCGGCCGACTTCGTCTGGTGCCCGGAGGGCGTCCGCGAAGAAGAGGTCGGGTTCCTCGGCGACGTGACCGGCCGACGGGTGCTGGAGGTGGGCTGCGGGTCGGCCCCGTGCGCCCGGTGGCTGGCCGCCCGGGGCGCGCACCCGGTCGCGTTCGACATCTCCGCCGGCATGCTGCGGCACGCCGTGGCGGGCAACGCGGCGACCGGCCTGTCCGTGCCCCTCGTGCAGGCCAGCGCCGACCAGCTCCCGTTCGCCGACGCGAGCTTCGACGCCGCGTGCTCGGCGTTCGGGGCGGTGCCGTTCGTCGCCGACGTGGGCGACGTGTTCCGCGAGGTGGCCCGCGTATTGCGGCCCGGAGCGCCGTGGGTGTTCTCCGTGACTCACCCGATCCGGTGGATCTTCCCGGACGATCCCGGGCCGAACGGCCTGACCGTCACGCAGTCGTACTTCGACCGCACGCCCTATGTAGAGGTCGACGAGAGCGGCCGCGCGACCTACGTGGAGCACCACCGGACGCTGGGCGACTACGTCCGCGCGCTGGTCGGCGCGGGGTTGGAGCTGGTGGACCTGGTGGAGCCGGAGTGGCCCGACGGGCACGCCCGGCCGTGGGGGCAGTGGAGCCCGCTGCGGGGCCGGCTATTCCCCGGCACCGCGATTCTGCGGACGCGCAAGCCGTAACCTGCGGTCATGACCGTCAGTCGGGGGCTGGTGGAGGCGCAGGGCACGCGGTTCGCGGGGATCGACCCCTGGCTGCCTGCCGTGGTCGCGCCACCGGACGGGGACGTGATCACCGCCGCGCTGCCGGACGGCACGCGGGTCGCGGGCGTCGTGCAGCACCAGGTGCACGACCGGACGTCCGCGGCACGGCTGTGGTCGGCGACCGAGGTGTGGGAGCTGACGCCGCTGCTCGGCGGTGCGGGCGCGGCCGGGATGGACGCGCTGCTGCGCGCGTGGCGGCAGTGGATGGACCGGGCGGGTGCGGCCGAGCGGGACTCGGCGTGCGTGGTGACCTGGCCGAGCCGGGACGCCGAGGCGGCTCAAGCCCTGCTCGGCCACGGCCTGGTCCCGCTCTCCGTGATCGCCGTGCGCCGCACGTCACCCGCCGGTGTCACCCGCATCCCGTCGGCGATGGCCCGTGCCACACCGTCACGCACTCCTTCGCCCTCTCCACCGACCACGCTCGACTCCACGCGGTCCGGCCCGTCGTCCGCTCAGGTCAGACCTGACACCCACAATGCTGCGCCCATCGGACCCATCGGACCCATCGGACCCATCGGACCCATCGGGGCACGAGTCGGGCGTACGCCACCGCTCGCCGGGGCGCTGGCCGCACGCACCACGCCACCGTCCGGGACCTTCGCGATCCGCCGCGCCACGCCCGCCGACCTGGAGACCGTGCTCACCCTCGCGCTGGCCGAGCTGCGGTACTCGGCGCTGGTCGGGTCGACCGTGGACCGGCCGGAGGCAGCCGAGCTCAAGCGCCGCACGCTGGCCGAACGGCTCGCCGCGGGCGGTCCGGCGTGGTTGGCCGAGCGGGACGGGATCGCGGTCGCGCTGGCCGAGTGCGCGCTGGTCACGTCCGAACCGGGCAACTGGACGTCGACCCGGTTACCGACCGGCCGCTGGGGTTACGTGAACTGCGTGTCCGTGCTGCCCGGCGCGCGGGGCGCGGGGATCGGGCGACACCTGATGGCGTACGCGCACCGCGAGTTGCAGCGGCTGGGCACGGTCGGCAGCTACCTCTACTACAACCCGCCCAACCCGCTGTCCTCGGTGTTCTGGCCACGCCAGGGGTACCGCCCGCTGTGGACCGTGTGGGAGGTCCGCCCCGCAGGCGCGTTGCGCTAGCCGCAATCCAGCCTCACCGCGCCTCAGACCGCACTCCCACCCGCATCCCCGCACACGCGCCCACACGCTTTCGTACCTACGCACCCACACCCACGGGGGCCGTACCCGCGCGCCCGCACCCCACGGGCCCTAGCCACGCGCCCACACCCACGTGGGCCGTACCCGCGCGCTCGCACCCCACGGGGCCCTAGCCACGCGCCCACACCCACGAGGGCCCTGACCACATGCGTCCGAACCCCCCACGTCCGGAAATGTCCGGGTAGTCCGGTCGCGCTGCGCCATTTGGCGGACAGTGGTGCACTTGTCGCGCCGGATCACAGCTCACGCGGTTGCGGTCGGAGCAGTGCTGCGCCACTATTTGAACTGACCAGTCAGTTCAAAGAAGGGGTTACGCCGTGGAGATCCACGCTCAGCGCGTCGGCGTCGCCGGGCCGCACGGCCCGTTGCTCAAGCCGACCAGCCTGCGCGTGCCGCCGGGCGAGCTGGTGGTCGTGGCCGGACCCCCGGACGCGGGGCACACCGCGTTCGGCCTGGTGCTGTCCGGGCGGATGCGCCCGACCACCGGGTCCGTCACGCCGGACGCCGCCGGGCTGCGCAAGCAGGTCGTGCTGGTGGACTCGCCGGGCGTGAACGAGCCCGAGGCGTCGCTGTCGCTGTCCGGGGTGGTCGGCGAGGAGCTGGCCATGAACGGCCGGCGCAGCGGGCGCAAGGCGGTGGCCGACTGGCTGGTCGAGCGCGGGGCCGAGGAGCACATCGACGCGCGGTTCGAGTACGTGCCGGCCGACGTCCGGTGCAAGCTGATGCTGGAGCTGGCTGCGGGACGTCCCGGGGCGCGGGCGCTGATCGTGGACACGCCGGACCGGTACCACGGGGACCCGGCGGGCTGGCTCCGGCTCGCGCGCGAGCACGTGACGCCCGAAGTGTCCGTGGTCGTCCTGTGCACGACCACGTCGGCCGCGGTGCTCGACATCCCGGTGGCCCGCCTGGGCGCGGACAACACGCTGCCCACGCCCGAGGAGCACACCGCCAAGCACGCCCTCACCCCCACCGAACGCGACCTGCGCCCCGTCTCCCCCCACCCCGCGCCGCCCGTCGCCCCCACGGCCGCGCCCGCTGACAACGCTGTCACCACCACCGGAGCGAGTCCGGCCGCCGCCCCCGAGCAGCCGGCACCCCGCCGCCCCGCACAGGAACCGCCGGCGCCCGAACAAGCAGCACCGGATCAGCCCAAGCCCGACCACGCACAGCCCGACCACCCCGAGCCCGACCACGCCATCCCCGGACGGGCCGAGGCCGGAGCCCGGACCACGAAGCAACCCGCCACCGACGTCGGCGAGCCCACCCGGCCGGGCCTGCGCCCGGCCGTCGACCACGCCGAGGAGAACCAGTGACCGCCCTGCGGATGGCGTTCAACGAGCTGCGCCGCATCACGTCCGGCAAGCTGCCCAAGCTCGCCGTGCTGGCCCTCGCCCTGGTGCCCCTGCTCTACGCGGCCCTCTACCTCTACGCCAACAAGGACCCGTACGCGAACCTCAACCAGGTCCCTGCGGCTCTCGTCGTCCAGGACAAGGGCGCGACCGCGAGCGACGGCACGGTCAAGAACGCCGGCGAGGACGTCGCCACCGAGCTGATCTCCGGCCACAAGTTCGACTGGCACCGGGTGAGCGCCGACGACGCCGAGGAGGGCGTCCGCAACGGCAGCTACACGTTCGCGCTGACCCTGCCCGAGGACTTCTCCCAGGCGCTGCTGTCCTCCGGCGAGTTCACCCCGCGCCAGGGCGTGATCATGCTGACCACCAACGACGCGAACAACTACCTCGGCTCCACGATCGCCAACCAGGTCGTGGCCGAGGTGCGCCGCTCGGTGTCGGTGAAGGTCGGCGCGGAGGCGGCCGACAAGCTGCTGCTCGGGTTCTCCACGATCCGCGCGAAGACCGTCGAGGCCGCCGAGGGCGCGACCACGCTGGCCGACGGCCAGCAGGAGGCGCTGACCGGCAGCCAGAAGCTGGTCGACGGTGCCGGGCCGCTCGCCGACGGCGCGGCGCAGCTCGCCGCCGGGCTGCGCCAGCTGCGCGACCAGACCCAGGACCTGCCGGTGCAGGCCCAGCGGCTCGCGGACGGCGCGAAGCAGGTCTCCGACGGCAACGAGACCGTCGCCAAGGCCGCCGAGGACTACGCCGCCAAGGCCCAGGCCCTGGTCGGCCGGCTAGACCAGGTCAACGGCGACATCGCGACCCGGCTGCGCGCGGCGGGCTTCACCGAGGAGCAGGTGCAGCGCGTGCTCCAGACGTTGACCGAGGCGCGCGCCCCCGTGGACGACGCCAACGGCAAGGTGCAGGGCACGGCCGGCCAGCTCCGGACCCTCGCCAACGGCGCCAAGCAGGTCTCGGACGGCGCGGCGCAGCTCGCCGCCTCCACCCCGGCGCTCACCGGCGCGATCACCAAGCTCGACGACGGCGCGGCGCAGGTCGCGGCCGGCAACGCCCAGCTCCGCGACGGTGCGACCAGCCTGCGCGACGGCGAGCAGAAGCTCCTGGACGGCACGACCCAGCTGCGCGACGGGCTGAACGAGGGCGTCCAGCAGATCCCGAACCCGGACGACCCGACCCGCGAGTCCACCGCCGACACCATCGGCGACCCGGTGAACGTGCGCGGCGTGAGCCAGACGTCGGCGGGCAGCTACGGCGCGGGCCTGGCCCCGTTCTTCCTCGGGCTGGCCACCTGGATCGGCGCTTTCGTGCTGTTCCTGCTGCTCAAGCCGTTGTCGCGGCGTGGGCTGGCGGCCGGGCAGAACGCGCTGCGGGTGGCGTTGGGCGGGTGGCTGCCGGGCGTGCTGCTGGGCGCGGCGCAGGTCGTGATCATGTTCTCGGTGGTGACGTTGGTGGTCGACATCCGGCCCACCCACCCGGTCGAGACGCTCGGGTTCCTGCTGCTCACGTCGGCGACGTTCGTGGCGGTGCTGCACGCGTTGAACGCGCTGCTGGGCGCGGTGGGCAAGTTCGTCGGCCTGGTGCTGCTGATCCTGCAACTGGTCAGCGCGGGCGGCACGTTCCCGTGGCAGACGATCCCGGTGCCGCTGTACCCGCTGCACTACGGCCTGCCCATGGGCTACGCCGTGGACGGGCTGCGGCACCTGATGTACGGCGGGTCGCTGGGCAGCGTCGGGAAGGACGCGCTGATCCTGCTCGCCTACCTCGTCGGCTCACTTGCCTTGTCGACGTTCGCCGCGTACAAGCAGCGGGTGTGGACCCCGTCTCGTCTCAAGCCCGAGCTGGTGCTGTGACCAACACGCGACCCGGCCGCACCGCTGTCACCAAGCAGAAGCTGTTCGACGCCGCGCTGAAGCTGGTCGGCGAGCGCGGCGCGGCGAGCGTGACGGTGGACGAGATCGCCGCCGAGGCCGGGGTCGCGAAGGGCACCGTCTACTACAACTTCGCCAGCAAGGACGCCCTGGTGGACGCCCTGCTGCGGCACGGGGTGGAGCTGCTGGCGTCCCGGCTGCGGGTGGCCGAGGGCGAGGCGGAGACCGAGCGGGCGATGGAGTCGCTGGTCGACGGGATGCTGGGGTTCTTCGCCGAGTACCCGGCGTTCGGGCAGTTGCTGGTCAGCGAGCTGTGGCGGACGCCGGGCCAGTGGCACGGCACGCTGAACCTGCTGCGCGACGACATCGTCTCCATCGTGCGCGGCCAGATGCAGCGGCTGTCCGACGAGGGGCGGCTGCCGGAGGGCGTGCAGGTGGGCACCGCGTCGGCCGCCCTGTTCGGCACCCTGCTGGTGGTCGCCCTGGACTGGCAGGTCTTCCAGCCCGACCGGACGCTGGCCGAGGTCCGCGAAGCCGTGCTGATCCTGGTCCGCGGCCTGCGCCCGGCCTGACCTACCCACCCCGATCCGCCGCCCACCCGAACCAGCGACCCGCCCCGATCCGCCGTCCGCCCGAACCAGCGACCCGCCCCGCCTGACCTCGACCTTCTAGCGGACCGCCCACGTGTCGACGTCGCCGACCTGGTGCACCGAGGGCGGCTTGCCCTCCACCGCGCGGCGCACGGCCTCCAGCACGCCGACCGACGCCTCCTCGTGGCTGAGCCACCGGGTGCCGGTGCCGTGCTTGACGATGCCGAGCACCACCTGCTGGGTCGGGTGACCGGCCAGGATCGGGTCCGGGACGCCGTGCCGGGAGGCGATGCCGCTGCTGTCGTGCACCTCCACCACCGGCGCGTGCGGGGCCAGCAGCGGCGCGACGGCGCGCAGCACCGGCACCCGGTAGCTCAGGTGCACCCACGCCACCAGCAGGTCGGCCGGGGCGGGCAGCACCTCCCGGACGCGTTCGGCCAGTTCCTCGGGACGTTCCCAGTCGGCGTGCACCCACTTCAGCCCGGCCTCGGGCCCGACCTCGGCACCACTCTCGGACCTGCTCTGCGGCACGTGGCCGCGCCCGCCGAGCGCCGCGCGTGCGGCCATGCCCGCGCGCGGCGGTCTGCGCGAGGGCAGCACCACCCGCCAGCCCTGCGCCAGCAAATCGTCCGCGCAGCCCTGCAACATGCCGGTGCCTCCGAGCACCAGCGCCGTCCGCCCACTCATCGCACCGACTCCTCGCCGCGCTCCGCGGCGCGCCGGAGGGGCCCGGCGCACCACTGGTCTACTGCACGCTGCCCGCGCAGCCGGACCACCGCCAGTCGGGAGGCGTGCTCGCCGGCCAGCACCGCGGTGATCCGGTCGCGGGTGTGGCCGTGCGACTTCCACGCCCACCGCAACAGATGTTCCCGGTCGGTGAACACGGTGTGCAGGGGCGGTTCGGTGTTGCCGTTCCACAGTTCTTGCCGGCGCACCCGCCGCACGAGGGTCCGCACGGCCACCCGGCGCAGCACGGTGTGCTTCGGGTGGTCCAGCCAGACCAGCGTGTCGGCGTGCTCCAGCAGCAGCGGCCGGACGGCCGTGTACTGCCACTCGGTCGCCCAGGACGGGCCTTTCACCAGCTCGCGGACGTCGGCCTCGAACTCGGCCCGCCGAGTCCACTGTGGACCGTGGAAGAGCGAGTCCATCTCTACATAGGACAGACCGAGCACGTCGGCGACGCACCGGGCCATCGTCGTCTTGCCGGCACCGGAGGTGCCCGCGACCAGCACCCGCCTGGGCGAGTGCGGCAACTCGTCAGTAGGTCCCATCAGCGGCACCGGGAAAGGCTACCGCCGCGCCGCAACCCCCTCGGGGCTTCCAGGCGGGCCGCCAGGAGCACCTCGGTGGAAAACCTCCCACCAGCCAGGCTCGCGGTTCGCCGGCAGCACACCACCCGCTAGTCCTCAGTGGACTCGGCAGCCAGGACGACACCGTTGGCGCGCAGGCTGTCCAGGTGCCGCGAGATCACCTCGCGCATGAGGTCCGGCGTGGTCAGGTCGGGTTGCAGGACCGCGTTGACGGCCAGGCCGTCGAGCAGCGCGGCCAGCCGCTCGGCCTCCGGCGCCACGTCCGGCACCCCGATCCGCTCCAGCACCCGGCGGGCGATCGCCCGGATGCCGGCGTGCAGCCGGCGGGCGCCCGGCGCGAGGGCGGGCCGGGTGCGGGCGGCCCCGGAGAACTCCAGCCAGACCACGGCCTCGTCGTGCCGCGCCCGGTCCAGCGGCACGAGCTCGCCGAGCAGGGCCTCGACGCCGGCGCGCCGCCCCTCCGACGTGCCGGCCGCGTAGATCTGCTCGACCCGGGCCAGCACCCGGCGCTCGACCCGACCGGCGAGCTCCTCCAGCGCGAACACCAGCAGTTCGTCGTGGTCGGTGAAGTAGTGCCGCACCGAGCCGATCGCGAGCCCCGCCTCCTCGGCCACGTTGCGCAGCGACGCCTGCTCCAGGCCGTGCGCGCGGACGACCCGGAACACCGCCTCGGCGACGACGCGGCGACGGGCTTCGGCATCGACGACCCTGGGCACGCCCCCTTTTTAGCACAGTCGTGCTAGCTTAAGTAGCACGGTCATGCCATATAAGGGGGAGGCGCATGCTGACCTGGGTCCTGATCGCCGCGGCCGTGGTGGCGGTCGTGGTCAAGAGGTTCATGGGCGAGCCGCTCAACGCCCGTGACCTGTTCGGTCCGCCGCTCGTGCTGTTCGGCATCGGGGTGTACGAGCTGATCAAGACGTCGCTGACGCTGGTGGACGTGCTGTGGCTGGCCGCCGGGTCGGTGGTGGGCCTGGTGCTGGGGGTGCTGCGCGGCACCACGATCACGCTGTTCGTCCGCGACGACGTGCTGTGGCAGCGGTACACGCCGTGGACGGTCGCGGTGTGGGCCGGGTCGCTCGCGGTCAACTTCGGGCTGGGGCTCGCGGCGACGTCCGCCGGGATGCACGCCGAGGCGCGGCCCATGACGTTGTCCATCGGCGTCGGCCTGCTCGGCGAACTCGTGCCGGTGGGATTGCGGGCGATCCGTTCCGGCGTTCCGTTCGCGCCGCAGCGGCGGTGAGCCGCGGTTGCGCCGACGACCGGCCGACGGATCGCGAAACGGAAAATTCCGCTCCCGTCTTTGCGGTGGGCACCGCATACTGTGCGCACACAATGCAGGGGGAAGAGATGACCTACCCGAACTCCGGGCGACCGGAAAACCAGCCGCAGTACCCGCTTCCGGACCAGTACGGCACGCCGGGCCCGGCGACCACCGCCCCCCAGCCCGCCGCACCGCTCTACCAGCCCACCGACCAAGGTTTTCAGCCCACCGACCAGGGCTTCCAGCCGGCCGAGCAGGTCTTCCAGCCCGCCGTGCAACTGCCCGCGGGCCCGGAATTCCAGCCGACCGGGCAATCCGCGCCGGCCGGACCGCCGCCGGTACCGCCGCGCAAGAAGACCGGCCTGATCGTGCTCTCGGTGCTCGCCGTGGTGTTCTTCGCGACCGCCGGCGTGTTCGGCGTGCTGTACGCCGAAAAGGTGAGCGAAAACGACCGGGTCAGCACGCAATTGGCCGACAAGGAAAAGGAACTCACCGATTCCGGGACGAAGCTGAAGGACGCGCAGGACGAGGCGTCCAAGGCCAAGGACGCCGCCCAGATCGCCGAGACCGGCCGCAAGCGCGCCGAGGACGACGGCGCGGGGATGGTCAAGTGCCGCGACGCCGCCCGCGCGCTGCGGGAGGCGATCTTCGCCAAGGACGAGGGCCGCGCCGACAAGGCGTTCCTCGACGTGGTCGCGAACTGCTGACCGTTCAGCAGGGCGGGAACAGCCCGCGGGTGCCGGTGCCGCGGGCTGCCGCGTCGGTGAACCGGCAGCCGTACCGGGGGTCCGCCACCGCCGCAGGATCGTCCACGACGTCCGCCGCGGGCTGTGTCCCGGTGTCCACCCAGGTCACGAGGTCGTCCCAGGCCCAGCCGACCTCCGCCGGGCTGAAGTCGCAGTGCTCGACCGCGCGGATCGCACGCTGCGCGAGCAGGTGCGAGCGGCCGTGCGCCCGGACGTCGCGCTGGTACTGCTGCTCCATCGAGAACGGCACGAACAGGTCGCCCAGACCGTGCAGGGACAGCACCGGCGCGCCGGGCCGGCCGACCACCTGCGGCACCTCGGTCAGCTCCGGCGCGAGCCGGGCCCCGAGGTCGGCCGGCGCGGTGCGTTCGACCACGCGGTCCAGGTCGACCGGGGCGTTCGGCGCGTAGCGGGTGTCCAGGTTGGTGGCCACCCCGATGGGGTTGAACGCCAGGCCCGGTTTCGGCTGGACCGTCCCGACCAGGTCGAACAGGAAGTCCTTCCAGTGCGCGAACGCGGCCCGCGCGCCAGGCCGCTCGCCGCCGCTGCGCTGGGTCACGAACGCCGCGAGCTGCTCGCCGCGCTCGGTGGGCGTGCCGTAGAGGCCGAGCGCCGACTTGATCTTCGGCACCGCCACCGCCGGGTAGTCGCGGGGCAGTGGGAAGGCGTCGACGCCGGCCAACGCCTGGGCGACGAGCTGGTAGTCCAGCAGGTAGTCGAACAGCTCCTGGTCGCCGAGCACGCCGCACATCGGCAGGGCCGCCCGGTAGAAGCCGGGGTACTCCTCCAGCGAGCGCCCGATGACGTGCCCGCCCATGGAGACGCCCACGACGAACACGTCCTCGGGCTTGCCGACCAGCTCGGCGAAGCGCACGGCCAGGTCGTGCGTGCTCTCGACGCCCGCTCTCACGTCGTAGCCGTTGGCGTAGTAGCTGGACGACGCCCACGCGAAACCCTGCTCCAGCAGGCGTTTGCGCAGTTCGTAGCCGGGTTCCTCGACAACGAGGGTGGTGCCGGGGCCTCGGTAGCCGTGCGCCCACATGACCAGCCGGCCGTTCCAGCGGGGCGGGACCTCGATCGCGAACCCGGCGTGCTTGTGCACGCCCTGCACCACCCGGCTGGGCTCGCCGCCGACCAGCGAGGGCGACAGCACCGGGTTGGCGATCGTGTAGCCGGGCAGCGGCTGGTCGTCCGACGCGGCCGATCGCGCGTCCGACGTGGTCGCGTCCGGTCGTGCCGGGTCCACCGGCACCGCGCTCGCCGCGGCGAACAGCAGGGCCAGGACGGACACCACCCCCAGTATCCGGCGCATGACCCCGATTGTGCTCACCACCGGAGGTCGGCCACCAGCTCCTCATGGGTGAGGGTGAAGGTGAGCGAGTAGCTGAGCCGGACCACGTCGACGTCGGACCGGTCGAGCCGCACGCCCGGGAACGCGCGGCGGGCCAGCGCCAACATCGCCAGGTTCTCGCGCAGCACCTCGCCGGTCAGCTCGGTGTAGCTCAGGTCGGTGGCGAGCCGGCCGATCTCGGCGATCAGGCGGCTGCCGACGCCCCGGCGCTGCCACCGGTCGACCACGGCGATCGCGATCTCGGCGACGGTGTCACCGACTTCGCCGGCGGCACCGGCTTCGCCTGCGTCACCGAGGGCGGCGAGGCGGGCGATCCCGATGGCGCGGTCGCCGGACTCCGCGACGACGGCCACCCGGCGGCGGCCGTCCAGGTCGGTCAGCTGCCGGCGCATGGCCCCGGTGAGCCGGGGCACCGGCGCGTGGAACCGCAGGTAGCGGCTCTGCGCCGACAGCCCCTCGAAGACCGCGTCGACGGCGGCCCCCGCGTCGGCGCGGTCGAGCACGCGGAGTCTGGTCATGACGGCCCCCTAGGTTCGGAATCCGAACCCTAGCTGGATCCGATTTCCGAACGCAAGGCGTATCCTGCGGGCATGTCGCCTGTGAAGGTCGCCGACGAGCTGTGCACCGTCTCCCTGCCCGCCGCGCTGCTGGGTGAGCGGTGGACGTTGCTGCTGCTCCGGCAGGCGTTCCTGGGCACGCGGCGGTTCGAGGACTTCCAGTCGGCGATGGACATCTCGCGCAGCGTGCTCACCGAGCGGCTGGCGAAGCTCGTGGACGAGGGCATCCTGCGCCGGGTCGCGTACAAGGACGTCCGGACCCGCCACGAGTACCGGCTCACCGAGAAGGGCCTCGACCTGTACCCGGTGCTGATGGCGCTGCGGAAGTTCGGCGACAAGTGGATGTCGCCCGAAGGCGGCACGTCGTTCGACCTGCACCACCACGAGTGCGGCGGGAACGTGGACGTGCGCGTGCACTGCGCCACGTGCGGCAACGAACTCTCCGCCCGCGACGTCCGCGTCACCCCCCTGCGCTGACCCGACCGCCCGCGGCCGGCCTCGGTAAGGGGTCGACGAGATCGGTTCGGACCGCTTGGCCGAGTCGCCGATCCGCCGGTAAGAAGGAAGACTCCGCCTCGGTCGGGACGCCCCGAGTTTTGCGGAAAGCCTGGTGTAGGCGCGATCTTCGTCTTCGTCCCAGCGAGTTCGGTCATGATCCGCTGGGCGCGTCATCGCTCGGACCAGTGCACGCAGCCGGGTCGGGTCCACGAGCGAGTAGAGGTCCGAGGACGCTTGGAGTCCGTCCGCTCTCCGCCGCCACCGCGTGGCGTCACGGGACAGCAGGTCGTGCAGGATCAGACCGACTCTCGCCGCACGCACGAACTGGGCCAGGTCGTCCTCCCACGGCGTCCCGACGGCCGCCCACTCATCTTCGATCCAGTGCGGAGGTCCCTCTTGTCCTTCCGCACCCGTACCCGCGTCGAGTCGATCAACGTCACCACGTCCGCCGTCATCTGCTGCGCCAGGAGCCGCGCCACCGCCGCATCAGCCTCTCCGAAAGCAGCCAGGTAGGCACCGAACTTCGGGTTGTGCTACAGAGCGCGTGCCACCGCACGCTCCCTGAGCGTGGGAGAGGCTGCGGGTCGGGATACCGGGTAGGCCGACACCACCGACGCGCACACCGTCGGCAACAGGGACGGATTGATCGTGAGGGCTCCGACCGCCACATCCCTGATACCGCCGAGCACGCCCATCGGGTCAGGCAGGTCGCCGAAGGTCGACCGGAGGCGCTTGTCGAGCGCCTCCGGGGACAGGTCGTCCACGTCGACCGAGGGCCACCAGTGGGCCGGGGGGCGGGGCGGGGGGCGGGGCCGCCTGCGGCCTTTGACACGACGACCGTGCCCTGGACGCCCGAGGCGAAGAAGGTCGGTTCGTGGCCCGCGCGGGCGCGGACCCCGGGGTGGACGTAGTGGTACAGCTCCGAGGCGGACAGGTAGCCGTCCTGGTCGACGTCGGCTTCCGGGTCGTGCAGGCCCTCGATGAGGGCTTCGGTGAACAACGACCGGGAGCTCTGCTCCAGGGCGGGTTGCCAGCGGTCCGTGGCGGTCAGGACGACGTACCCGCGTCCGTCGTGGTCGGCCAGCACGCTGTCCGGCAGCGACTTGTCGGTGAAGCCGGCGATGATGCTCGCGCTGAAGCAGCAGTCCAGCAACAGGATCCGGCTGCCGGCGCGGGACTTCTCCAGGCTGTCGCGCACGAGCGCGCTCTCGCAGCTCGTGGCGCTGATCAGGTCGGCTTCGCTGTCGGTGGTCGCGAAGTACAGCCGACCCTCACGGTCGCGCTGCCCGTGGGCCGGAGATGTAGACCAGCACGGTGTCCTCGGCGCGCTTGTCCGCGGCGATGCCGGCCACCTCGTAGCGCACCTCCGACGCGGGCCGGTCGACGCACGACGTCACCTCGAACCCGCCCAGGTCCGGGTCGCGCAGGACGGCGGCCAGCCGGCGCACGTCGTCGACCGGCGACCAGAGCTGCGGGTACGCCGGGTCCGCGTAGGCGTTGGTCCCGATCAGCAGCGCGAAACGTCCCACAGCGACCTGCCCGCCCACCCCGTCCCGGGAACCGGACACGTCCGAAGATCGGCTGCGGGCGAGGACCCGTTACACCGCGTGCCGCCGCCGGCACCAGTGCGGGGTCAGTGCGCGGCCTCGTCCCACGAGCGGCCGACGCCCACGGAGACCTCCATCGGGACGCTCAGCTCGTAGGCCTGGCCCATCTGCTCGCGGACCAGGGCCTCGACGGCGTCGCGCTCGCCCTCGGCGATCTCCAGGACGAGTTCGTCGTGCACCTGCAGCAGCATCCGGGAGCGCAGGCCGGACTCCCGCAGCGCGGTGAACACGCCCAGCATCGCGACCTTGATGATGTCCGCCGCCGAGCCCTGGATCGGGGCGTTCAACGCCATCCGCTCGGCCATCTCGCGGCGCTGGCGGTTGTCGCTGTTGAGGTCGGGCAGGTAGCGCCGGCGGCCCAGGATGGTCTCGGTGTAGCCCTTCTTCCGGGCGTCCTCCACGATCGCGTGCAGGTAGTCGCGCACGCCGCCGAAGCGGGCGAAGTACGCCTCCATCTGCTCGCGCGCGTCGTCGGCGGTGATCCGGAGCTGCTGGGCCAGGCCGTAGACCGACAGGCCGTACGCCAGGCCGTAGGACATCGCCTTGACCCGGCGGCGCTGCTCGGCGGAGACCTCGGCGGTCGGCACCGAGAACGCCCGGGACGCGACGAACGTGTGCAGGTCCTCGCCCGACCGGAACGCCTCGATCAGGCCCGCGTCCTCGGACAGGTGGGCCATGATCCGCATCTCGATCTGGCTGTAGTCGGCGGTCATCAGCTCGGCGTAGCCGGGGCCGACGACGAACGCCTCGCGGATCCGGCGGCCCTCGTCGGTGCGGATCGGGATGTTCTGCAGGTTCGGGTCCGTCGAGGACAGCCGGCCGGTCGCGGCGATGGTCTGGTGGAACGTGGTGTGGATGCGGCCGTCGTCGGCCACCGACTTGAGCAGGCCGTCCACCGTGGACTTGAGCCTGGTCACGTCGCGGTGCGCGAGCAGGTGCTGGAGGAACGGGTGCTCGGTCGCCTCGAACAGGTTCTGCAGCGCGTCCGCGTCGGTCGTGTAGCCGGTCTTGGTCTTCTTGGTCTTGGGCATGTTCAGCTCGTCGAACAGCACCGTCTGGAGCTGCTTGGGCGAACCGAGGTTGATCTCCTTGCCGATCACCGCGTACGCGTCCTGCGCGGCCTGCTTCACGCCCGCCGCGAAGTGCGCCTCCAGCGCCGCCAGGTGCTCCGAGTCGATCGCGATGCCGACCGACTCGACCTCGTCCAGCACGTTCATCAGCGGCAGCTCGAGGCCCGCCAGCAGGCTCTCCTGCCGGGTCTCCACGAGCTGCGCGTCCAGCGCGTCGGCCAGTTCGACGACCGCCGCCGCGCGCACGATCGCGTTCTTCGCGGTCTTCTCGCGCTCCTCGTCCTCGTCGGCGAGCAGCGAGAGCTGGCCGTCGTCGGGCTCCTCGGCGCGCAGCTCGCGCTGCAGGTAGCGCAGCGCCAGGTCGTCCAGGGCGAAGCTGCGCTGACCGGGCCGGACCAGGTACGCGGCCAGGGCGGTGTCGCTGGTCAGGCCCGCCAGCCGCCAGCCGCGGGCGCGCAGGGCGCGCAGCGGCAGCTTCAGGTCGTGGCCCGCCTTGGCCGCCTGCTCGTCGGCCAGCCACGCGACCAGGGCGTTCTCGTCGGCCTCGGTGAGCGCGGCGACCTCGACGTAGCCGCCCTCGGCACCGGCGAACGCGATGCCCTCCAGGTCGACGCCGGTGTGCCGGAAGGCCAGCCCGACCCGCCGCCCGGTGGCGTTGGCGGCGAGCCACCCGGCGAGCGCGCCCGGCGCGATCGGGCCGCCGGAGACCTCGAAGCCCTCCTCGGCCTCGGGCTCGGCGGAGGGCAGGGTGGCGAACAGGCGGTCGCGCAGGACCCGGAACTCCAGCTCGTCGAACAGCCGGTGCACGGCGTCGCGGTCCCAGTCCCGCGCCGCCAGCTCGGCCGGGCCGACCGGCAGCTCCACGTCCCGGACCAGCTCGGTGAGCTGCCGGTTGAGCATGATGTTGGCCAGGTTGGCGCGCAGCGCGTCACCGACCTTGCCCGCGACCTCGTCGACGTGGTCGATCAGCCCGTTGAGCGAACCGAACTGGTTGAGCAGCTTCACGATCGTCTTCGGGCCCACGCCGGGGGTGTTGGGCAGGTTGTCCGACGAGTCGCCGCGCACCGCCGCGTAGTCGGCGTAGAGCCCGGGGGTCACGCCCTGCTTCTCCAGCACCAGCTCGGGGGTGTACCGGGCCATCTCGGAGACGCCCTTGACCGGGTAGAGCACGGTCACCTTGTCGTTGACCAGCTGGAGCGCGTCGCGGTCGCCGGTACAGATGAGCACCTCGAAGCCCAGGTCCGTCGCCTGGGTGGTCAACGTCGCGATGACGTCGTCGGCCTCGAAGTTGTCCTTCTCCAGGGTCTGGATGTTGAGCGTGCCCAGCACGTCCTGGATGAGGCTGACCTGCCCCTTGAACTCGTCCGGTGTCGCGCTGCGACCGGCCTTGTACTCGGAGTAGGCCTCGGTGCGGAAGGTCTTGCGCGAGACGTCGAAGGCCACCGCGATGTGCGTGGGCTTCTCGTCGCGCATGAGGTTGATCAGCATCGAGGTGAAGCCGTAGACCGCGTTCGTGGTCTGACCCGTGTTGGTCTGGAAGTTCTCCTTGGGCAGCGCGAAGAACGCCCGGTAGGCCATCGAGTGGCCGTCGACCAGCAGCAGACGGGAGGCTTCTGAAGTGCTCACGGGGCGAGTCTAGGGTGAGGGTCCGACAGTCATGCACCGAGTGGAGCAGCCACGTGAGCACGAGCCCAGAGGACGTCCCCGGCGGTCCGGTGGAGGTGCCGGGCGCGGACCAGGCGGTCGCGCACGAGCAGTTGACCACCAAGATGGGGATCGAGATCACCCGATGGGATGCCGATCGGCTGGTCGGCACGATGCCCGTGAAGGGCAACCGCCAGCCTTACGGCCTGCTGCACGGCGGGGCGAGCGCGGTGCTGGCCGAGACGCTGGGGTCGATCGCGGCGGCCATGCACGCAGCCCCCGAACGGCTGGCGGTGGGGCTGGAGCTGTCCTGCACCCACCACCGGGGCGTGACCGAGGGCCTGGTGACCGGGGTGTGCACGCCGATCCACCGGGGCCGGTCGACCGCGACCTACGAGATCGTGCTCAGCGACGAGCAGGGCCGGCGCACCTGCACCGCCCGGCTCACCTGCTTCCTCCGGGCCGTGCCCACCGACAGCACGTCCATCGGCACCCCGCCGGAGGGCCAGGCGTCCCAGGGCCAGGCAACCCAGAACTAGCCACCGCGCCTATGGTCTAGGCATGAGGTGGTCCGGGTTGGTGGTGGCGGCGTTGGTGGTCGCCGGGTGCAGCAGTGCCCCGGCCTCGGAGACCCCTCCGACCTCCTCGCCGCCCACCTACCCGGTCCCGCCGGGCACCGCGCGGCCGGACGAGAAGGTGCTGCACCTGCCGACGACCTCGGACGGCGACACCGCGTTCACCCTGGTCGGGCTGACCACCGGGATGGACGCGCTGATCGGCAGCCACGCCGAGTTCGCGGCCAAGGGCCAGTTCGTCCGGATCCGGCTGAGCGTGGTCAACAACGGGCGCAGCAGCGCGTCCTTCGACGCCCGTCGGCACCTGCTCGTGGACGACCGGAAGGTCGAGCACCCCGTCGACACCCAGGCGATGACCATCAAGCGGCAGCCCGAGGTGATCGACCTCGGCGCGAACGTCCGGCTGGAGTACGACGTCTACTACGACCTGCCCGCGGACGCGAAACCGCTGGCGCTCAAGGTGTACGGCGGCCCGACGCTGACCGACCTCAAGGACGCGTCGAGCACGGAGATCCTGCTCACCCAGTGATCCCGGCCCGCCGAGGACGCCGGCCACGACACCGGCCACGACGCCAACCGCGCGAGCCCCGCCGACGAGAAGGCCCGCCGACGCGTGGTCGGCGGGCCTGTCCCGGTCAGTGGTGCTCTGTCCTCAGTGGCCGCCGAGGTAGGCGGCGCGGACCTGCGGGTCGTCCAGCAGCTCCAGGCCGGGGGCGGACTTGACCACCCGGCCGGTCTCCAGCACGTAGGCCCGGTCGGACAGCTTGAGCGCCTGCTGGGCGTTCTGCTCGACCAGCAGCACCGTCGTGCCGCGCTTGTTGATCTCCTTGATGATCTCGAAGATCTGGGCGATCAGCATCGGCGCGAGCCCCATCGACGGCTCGTCCAGCAGCAGCACCTTCGGCTTGGTCATCAGCGCCCGGCCGATGGCGATCATCTGCTGCTCGCCGCCGGACATGGTGCCGCCGAACTGGGTCTTGCGCTCGGCCAGCCTCGGGAACAGCTCGTAGACCTCGGCCAGGTCGGCGCTCAGGTCGTCCTTGCGGGTGTAGGCCCCCATCAGGAGGTTCTCCTGCACCGTCATGCCGGGGAACACGCCCCGGCCCTCGGGCGACTGGCCGATGCCCAGCAGCACCCGCTTGTGGCCGGGCATCCGGGAGATGTCCTGGCCGTCGAACACGACCTTGCCGCTGGTCAGCGGGCGCAGGCCGGAGATGGTCTTGAGCGTGGTCGTCTTGCCGGCGCCGTTCGCGCCGATCAGCGAGACGATCTCGCCCTGGTCGACCTGCAGGCTGATGCCCTTGATGGCGGCGATCTTGCCGTAGTGGACGTTGATGTCCTTGACCTCAAGAAGCATCTTCGGACACCCCCAGGTAGGCCTCGATGACCTTCGGGTTGTTCTGCACCTCTTGCGGCAACCCTTCTGCGATCAGCTGGCCGAAGTCGAGCACCGCGACGCGGTCGCTGACACCCATGACCAGGCTCATGTCGTGCTCGATGAGCAGGACGGTCCGCCCGCTGTCGCGGATCTTGCGGATGAGGCGCTGGAGGGCCTCCTTCTCCGCCGGGTTCATGCCGGCGGCCGGCTCGTCCAGCAGCAGCAGCTTCGGGTCGGTGGCCAGCGCGCGGGCGATCTCCAGCCGGCGCTGGTCGCCGTACGGGAGGTTCTTCGCGGTCTCGGTCATCCGCGCCGAGATGCCGACGAAGTCGAGCAGCTCGCGCGCCAGCTCGCGGCCGCGCTTCTCCTCCTTGCGGTGCCACGGCAGGTTCAGCGTCGCACCGACCGCACCGGTCCTGTGGTGCGCGTCCGCGCCGACCATCACGTTCTCCAGCGCCGACATGTTGTGGAACAGCCGGATGTTCTGGAAGGTGCGGGCGATGCCCCGCTTGGTGATCTTGAACCGCTTGGTGCCGTTGATCCGCTCGCCGTTGAACAGGACCTGGCCCTCGCTGGGCTGGTAGACGCCGGTGACCACGTTGAACACCGTGGTCTTGCCCGCGCCGTTCGGGCCGATCAGGGCGAAGATCTCGCCCTCCCCGATGCTGATCTTCGCCTCGCGCAGCGCCACGACGCCGCCGAAGCGCATCGTCACGTTGTCCAGCTGAAGGACGGGAGTGCTCACTTGGCCGCCTCCGTCGTCGACACGTCCGTGTCCGGGCCCGGGACCTCGGCGCCCATGGTGCCCATTCCGCCTGTTCCCTCGTGCAGTTCCGCCTTGCGCCGGCGCGAGGGCAGCAGGCCCTCCGGCCGCAGCGCCATCATCAGCACCAGCACGCCGCCGAAGATCAGGATGCGGTAGTCCGCGAAGTCGCGGAACCGCTCCGGCAGCCAACCGATCAGGAACGCGCCCAGGATCACGCCCGGCAGGTTGCCCGAGCCGCCCAGCACGACCGCGGCCAGGATCGTCGCGGACAGGATGAACGGGAACGTGTTGGGCTCGATGAACACGGCCTTGCCGGCGTAGATGCCGCCCGCCAGGCCACCGATCATCGCGCCGATCGCGAACGCCAGCAGCTTGAACTTGAACGTCGGCACGCCCATCAGCTCGGCCGCGTCCTCGTCCTCCCGGATCGCGGCCCACGCGCGGCCGACCCGGCTCTTCTGCAACCGCACCGAGAAGATGACGACCAGCACGATGGCGGCCACGATCAGGTAGTAGTACGGCGCGGGGTCGAGCAGGAACTTCGTGCCGAACACGGGCGGCGGGTGCGGGATGCCGGTGATGCCGCGCGCGCCGCCGATCTCGTCGGTGTTGTTCGCGGTGATCCGGACGATCTCGCCGAAACCGAGCGTCACGATCGCCAGGTAGTCACCGCGCAGCCGCAGGGTCGGCGCGCCGAGGATGACGCCCGAGACCGCCGCCAGGATGATGCCGAACGCGACCGTGGCCCAGTAGTTCCAGCCGAAGTGGGTTCCGTAGTAGGCGACCGAGTAGCCGCCCATCGCGAAGAACGCGACGAACCCGAGGTCGAGCAGGCCCGCCTGGCCGACCACCACGTTCAGGCCGACCGCGAGCAGGATGTAGGTGCCGATCGGGTAGATCAGCACGGTCGTCCAGTCCGACTCGGGCGACATGAACGCGCCGATGCCGGGCGCGGGCAGGATCAGCGCGCCGACCACCAGGGCGATGTAGACCAGGTAGCGCTGCCAGACCTTGGCGTTCTCCCACCAGTCGCGCAGCCGGTCGATCCCGCGGCCGACGCCGTGGAAGCCACCGCGCTTCGCCGGAGTTTCTTCCGTCGTCGTCACTTCGTCGCCTTTCATGCCCGTGCCTTCTGGAGCGATTCGCCGAGGATGCCCGTCGGGCGGAACATCAGGACGACCACCAGGACGGTGAACGCGATGACGTCCTTCCACTCGGAACCGAGGAAGATCGCGCCCCAGTTCTCGATCAGCCCGAGCACGATGCCGCCCATCAGCGCACCGCGCAGGTTGCCGATGCCGCCGAGGACCGCCGCGGTGAACGCCTTGATGCCCAGCACGAAACCGATCAGGTACGAGGTGTTCTCGATCTCCATGATGTAGAGCGAGCCGGCCACGCCCGCCATCGCGCCGCCGAGCAGGAACGTCACCCGCACGACGTTGTCGATGCTCACGCCCATCAGGACGGCGGCCTCGGGGTCCTGGGCGGTGGCCCGGATGCCGCGACCGATCCGCGTCTTGTTCACCAGCTGGTCCAGCCCGACCATCACCAGGACCGCCGCGACCACGACGATGACCTGGTCCAGCCGCACGTCGACGTTGCCGACCGTGAACAGCGTGTCGCGGGCGACGAACCTGGGGGCCGACGCCTGGTTGCGACCGGGCTTGTCGATCAGCGCCTTGATCAGGACCAGCCCGAAGAGCTCCTGGAGGAACAGCGACGCGCCGATGGCCGAGATCAGGGCGGCCAGCCGGGTCGCGCCCCGCTTGCGCAGCGGCCGGTAGGCCACCGTTTCCAGGACGACCGCGGACGCGCCGGAGACCGCCGCGGACACCAGCATCAACAACAGCAGCACACCGACCAGCGCGAACCCGGTGAACGGGGCGCTCGGGGCGATCGCCAGCAGCGTCACCAGGGACGCGAACGTGCCGATCATGAAGATCTCGGAGTGCGCGAAGTTGATCAGGCGCAGCACGCCGTAGACCATCGTGTAGCCCAGGGCGATCAGCGCGTAGATCGAGCCGATCACCAGCCCACCCACCGTGCTGGGTAGGAACTGGTTGAGGAAATCATCAAGCATGACAGGTTGCCTCACGAGACGGGGCGGGGGGAGAGAAAGTTCTTCGCCACAGGGGTGGGGAGCGGGAGCCGACGACACGTCGTCGACCTGCCCCGCTCCCCAGCGCTGCCTAACCTCGGTTCAAACCGTCTCGCCGGATCAGCCCTCGAGCTTCGCGGTGGCCGACGGGCCGAGCAGCTTGAGGACACCGCCCTTGACCTGGTAGACGAAGATGGCGTTGTTCTCGGGCTCGCCGTTGGCCTTGAACTTGATCGGCTTGGACACGCCCTCGAAGCTCACCGTGGACAGGAAGGTGTTGATGTCCTCGGAGGTCGTCTTGCCCGCCTGGACGGCCTTGATGTAGGCGGTCGCGGCGTCGTAGCCCTCGGTCGAGTAGATCGCCGGCTCGGAGCTCGCCGCCTTCTTGTAGTTGTCGTAGAAGGTCTTCGAGGCACCGGTGACGTCCGCCGACGGGATGTTGCACGGGCAGGCGATGACCGCGCCCTCGGCCGCGGCCGGACCGGCGCCGCTGACCAGCTGCGCGTCGAGCGAGCCGTCGCCGGAGGCGAAGATCGTCTTCACGTCGCCGTCCCGCAGCTGCTTGAGCAGCCGGCCGCCCTGGGCGTAGTAGCCGCCGAAGAAGATCACGTCCGGGTTGGCGGCCTTGACCTTGGTGACGGTGGACGAGTAGTCCGACGCGTCCTTGGCGAACTTGTCGGTCTCGACCTCGACGCCCTTCTCCTTGAACGTCTTGGTCACCGCCTCCGCGAGGCCGACGCTGTACTCCTGGTCGTCGGACAGGACGAACGCCTTCTTGGGGCTCTTCGCGGTCGCCAGGAACTCGGCGATGCGCGGACCCTGGTCGTTGTCGTTCGCGACGACGCGGTGCCAGTACTTCCAGCCGTTGCTGGCCAGACCGGCGTTCGTGGCCGACGGCGAGATGCTGGGGATCTTGCTCTCCTCCAGCGTGCCGCCGATGGCCTTGGACTCGCCGGAGAAGGCCGGGCCGATCAGGGCGGCGATCTTGTCGCTGCCGACCGCGGTCGTGATCAGCGAGGTGGCCTGGTCGGGCTTGCCCTGGCTGTCGTACTTCTTCAGCTCGATCTTGACCTTGGGGTTCGTGGCGTTGTACTCGTCGATCGCCATCTTCGCACCGTTGTAGGGCGGAATCACGATCCCGGAGTTCTCACCGGTGAGGTCACCCATGAACCCGATCTTGACCGTGGTGGCGTCGCCGCCAGATTCGCCGCCGCCACTAGTGCCGCCGGCGCAAGCCGCGAGCACCAGCGACGAAGCCGCCGCCAGCACCAGAACTCGGCCGAGTCGTGCTCCTGACACCGGAATACCTCCCATGACCAACCAGCCCGCCGGTAGGCGGCGCCCCCGCACGAGGGCTTGGGTTAGGGCAGGAACGTAGCTTCAGTTGTGTTCCGTGAACAGGTGGTCTTCCTGCTCTGTGTCCACATCGTGACGGTAGTCACCGGCAAATACGCGCGCGTTAACAGTCTTAAATCCAGCTCAAATAGCCACAGGTCACAGGGTCAATGCGCGCAGTGACCAACAATGGGCACGGCTGTGTGTCCGATACCCGAACAGGTAACTCAGCCGAAGTTTTCGATGACCGCTTCGGCGACGGCCTTCATGGTGGTGCGCCGGTCCATGGCGGTGCGCTGCACCCAGCGGAAGGCCTCGGGCTCCGACAGGCCCTGCTTGCTCATCAGCAGGCCCTTGGCGCGCTCCACGACCTTGCGCGTCTCCAGGCGCTCGGTGAGGCCCGCGACCTCGTTCTCCAGCGCCTGCAACTCGGCGAACCGGCTCATCGCCAGCTCGATCGCCGGCACCAGGTCGCGCTTGGCGAACGGCTTGACCAGGTACGCCATCGCGCCCGCGTCGCGGGCCCGCTCGACCAGGTCGCGCTGGCTGAACGCGGTGAGGATGACGACCGGGGCGATCCGCTTGGCCGCGATCGCGCCCGCCGCCTCGATACCGTCCACCTTGGGCATCTTCACGTCCATGATGACCAGGTCCGGCCGCAGCCGCTCGGCCAGCGTGACCGCCTCGTCGCCGTCGGCGGCCTGGCCGGCCACCTCGTAGCCCTCTTCGCGCAGCATCTCGACCAGGTCGAGGCGGATGAGGGCTTCGTCCTCGGCGACGAGCACGCGACGCGGCGCGGCTTGGTCCGCGGACTGGGCCTCGGCAGCCTGTTGGGTCACCGGGGTCCTCCTGACGGTCGGCACTGGCGGCACTCGACGCGAGCGCACCGGGTGAAAGGGCAGTCTACCGGCGCGGCCGGAGCGCACAGCCTGGTCGGGCCGTGATCGCGACCACCGACCGCCGTTCGGGCAGCCGGTGGCCGCCACCCGGTCGAACGCGGTGCGTGATCACGGCCCACGTCAGGAGGAGCCCCGGTCTAGCCGACGGGCCTGGTCGGGGGCTCCCACCAGCCGGTCACGCCCTCCGGCCACTCCAGCGCGCCCAGCGCGTCCTCCTTGGTCGGGTCCGGCGGGTCGGTTTCGCGCAGGTAGAGGTCGTACCAGCCGGTGGTGAGCCCGAGGCCGCCCGCCGGGCTCGGCGTCTCGACCGCGTTCGGCAGCCCGAAGACCGGGTGCAGCAGCCGGTCCGCGATCGGGGCGACGCCGATGCTCTCGGGCCACTCCAGCCACCACTTGTCATCCTGGGGCAGGGAGCGCAGCCAGGGAGCGCGGGTGAACAGGTGGTAGCGGCGCAGCACGGCGCTGCCCAGCCCGGTCCGCCGCGGGAACTCCGCCAGGTGCTCGCGCTCGGCGGCGCTCAACGGACCTTCGATGAACGGTCCGCGCAGGTCACGACCTTTGAGGAGGTTCTTGACGTAGGCCATGCCGGCGTCCCACGCGTCGTCGTCCACCCCGGACACGATGACGCTCGCGTCGAGGTCCAGCAGGCGGAGCTCGATCGAGCGGGGGTGCCGCTCGACGCGCAGGCCGGCCACGCCGGCGACCCACCGGTCCTCGTCGCGGGGCAGCACCTCGTAGAGCAGCGGGCCGAGCGCGTGCTCGGCGAGGTGCAGGCGGGGGGTGTCGGCCGGTTCGACGGACGCGAACACGTGCGCCGGGCGCAGCATCGAGGCCGGCGGCTTGAGCTGGAGGTGGGAGGACGCCTCGGTCGCGCTCTGCAGCACGACGCACTCCAGCGTGCGCTGGTCGTCGGTCGGCGCGTCGGGGAGGAGCAGTCCGCGCACGTCGGCACGGCCGGCGAGGGCGTCGACCACGCGTTCGCGGCGGTCCTCGGGGAGGTTGTGCAGGACGTGCTTGACGGCCGGCGTGGCCTGGCTCAGGTTCTCGCCGGTGTAGGCCCGGCGGAGGTCGACCAGTTGTTCGGTCAACGACGAACGTGACATCGCGGTCCTCGCTCCCGCCGCCCGGCTCGGCGAACAAGGACGCGTACACGCGCCACACGGTCGACTGGGGTACTGCCTGGTCGCGGTCAAGGGGTGACTACACCCTGCGGCGGATCACGCCACCCGGTTGCCGGGGAGTGGCTCCAGCCTCACGTCTGTCCACACACGCCGTGATCGACGGTACCAGGCTTGGCCGCCGGCCCCCGAGTCGATTGTCCCACGAGGGACCGACAGTCCCGCGTTCACCGGAGATCGGCTGGGTCGCCACCACCGGGATCGGCTGATCGGCGTCCCCCGGAGATCGGCTGATCCGCGTCGACCGGGGAGACCGCCCGTGCGGCCGGCCGGCGAGGTGTGAGCGCGGCGGACTCAGCCCAGTTGCGGGATTCGGGCGAGCCGGGTTCACGGTCGGCGAGATCGGCGCGGAGGGGTGTTCACAGTTGACGAAATGGAGAGCCGGCAAGCGCGGCGGACGGGTTCGGGTGGTGCGTCCCCGGGGTTTGCGGGGGCGTTCCCAGGCACGGCGACCGGCGTTCGGGAGTTCGGCGAATGGACCCGGCCGGGTTCGCCGGCGGGAGTTCCGGGCGGGACGTTCCCCTCGTTCGACGTGAGCCGTTCGCGGTTGCGGTGATCCACGTTTGCGCACTGCGCAAGAAATCCGCCCCGGTGGCATTCCCGGCCATACTCCGCCGGGCCGCGAACGTCCGCCGCCCGGTCCCGAGCACCCTCTCCGGCCGCGCACCGAGAACTGCCGGATTGTGGCGGTGGCGGCGGATTCGGGCCGGGGGTCGCCGTGCTGGGGCTGAGCACCAGCCTTGCCGGCCGCGCATTGCCCCCGCCGGCCGCGGTCCCTAGCTTTCGGCACATGGCGAGCGGCGCGGAGCGGTTGGTCGAGGTCCTGAGCGCACACGGGGTCGAGGTCGTGTTCGGGTTGCCGGGGGTGCACAACCTGCCGATCTGGGAAGCGCTGCGCGGCTCCCCCATCCGGCTGGTCGGCGTCCGGCACGAGCAGACCGCCGGGTACGCGGCCGACGGGTACGCGCGGGCCACCGGGCGGCTCGGCGTCGCGATCGTCACCACCGGGCCCGGCGCGGCGAACTGCCTGGCCGCCACCGGCGAGGCGATGGCGTCGGGCTCGCCGGTCCTGGTCGTGGCCACCGACATCCCGTCGACGCTGCGCCGGCCCGGCGAGTTCCGGGGCGTCCTGCACGAGACCCGCGACCAGCGCGCGATGTTCCTGCCGGTGGTCAAGGGCGGGTGGACGGTGCGCTCCGCCGACGCCCTCGGCACCTACGCCGACAGCGCCGCCCGGCTCGCCACCACCGCCCCGCACGGGCCGGTCTACCTGGGCGTCCCCACCGACTTCCTGACCGCC
Source organism: Saccharothrix espanaensis DSM 44229 (assembly GCF_000328705.1). Lineage (NCBI taxonomy): Bacteria > Bacillati > Actinomycetota > Actinomycetes > Pseudonocardiales > Pseudonocardiaceae > Saccharothrix > Saccharothrix espanaensis. The sequence continues at coordinate 7,452,312 of NC_019673.1, forward strand.
GACGCCGGGCCGTGGGCGCGGATCCCGACCAGCGGGCCGTCGGTGCCCGACCTCGCCGAGGCCGTCGAGGTCGTCGGGCGGTCCACCACCCCCCTGATCTGGGCCGGCGGCGGCGCGCAGCGGGCCGAAGCCGGGGCGGCGGTGGCGGCGCTGGCGGACAAGCTGGACGCGCCCGTGGTCACCACCTACGCCGGGCGCGGGCTGGTGGACCACCCGCACGTCGTGCACGGGCCGGTGCACCTGCCCGAGGTCGGCGCGCTGTGGGACGAGGCCGACCTGGTGATCGGCATCGGCAGCGACTTCGACGGGATGATGACGCAGAACTGGCTCCAACCGCCCCGCCCGCTGCTGAGCGTCAACGTCGACGCGAGCCGCAACTACCCGGCCGCCGCGGCCCTGCGCGGTGACGCCCGGGTCGTCACCGAGGCGCTCGCCCGCGCCCTCCCCCGCCGGCCGACCCGGCGCGCCGCCGACCGGGTGGCGGAGCTGAACGCCGCGGTGCGCGCGGCGGTCCTGGCCGACGAGCCGCAGGCCGTTCCGCTGCTGGACGCGCTGGAGGGCCACCGCGTGGTCGCGGACATGTGCGTGGCCGGGTACTGGGTCGGCGGCTTCCAGCGGGTGACCCGGCCGCGCGGGCTGGCCTACCCGGTCGGCTGGGGCACGCTCGGGTTCGGGTTCCCGGCCGCGCTCGGGGCGGCGCTGACGGGCCGGGTGGTGGCGGTGTGCGGGGACGGCGGGTTCCTGTTCGCGTGCGGCGACCTGGCCACGGCACGCCAGGAGCGCCTGCCGGTCACCGTCGTGCTGGTGGACGACGGCGGGTACGGGATGCTGCGCTACGACCAGGAACGCGCCGGCCACCCGGCGCACGGCGTCGACCTGGAGACGCCCGACTTCGTCGCCCTGGCCGGGAGCTTCGGCGTCGAAGCGTCCGAAGTGGACGGTTTCGGCGGCGGGTTCGCCGCGCGCCTGGCCGAGTTCACCGCGCAGGACGGGCCGAACGTGCTCGTGGTGCGGGCCAGGCTGAAGCCCCCGGTGAACACCTCGCCGCGCTGGTACCGTAGGGTTCGAACATGAGTTCGAACAGCACTTCTTCACCCGCACGAGAGTGGCCGGCCCCGGCGGCGGACGACGAGCTGCGGCTGTTGACGGACTTCCTGACCTTCCTGCGCCTGACCGCGGTGTCGAAGGTCGAGGGGCTGAGCTTCGAGCAGGCCTCGGCCGCCCCGATCCCGACCTCGCCGGTGGTGACCGCGCTGGGCGTGCTCCGGCACCTCACCGCGGTGGAGCGCTGGTGGCTGTCCATCGAGTCGGGCGGCGTCGAGCTGCCGTCGCTGTGGGGCGCGGACGCCGACGCGTCGTGGCTGCTGCACGACGGCGACACGGTCGAGTCGGTGATCGCCGAGTACCGCGCCGAGTGGGAGCTCTCCGCCAAGGCGCTGGCCGGCCTGCGGCCCGACGACCGCACCCGAGGCGACCACCAGGACAACGGCCGGACCGTCCGCTGGGTGCTCGCCCACCTGGTGCAGGAGACCGGCCGGCACGTCGGCCACCTGGACCTCCTGCGCGAACTGGCCGACGGCACCAAGGGCGAGTAGACCCGGCCCGGCCGAACGTCACACCTGGCGAAGTCGGACCGGCTCGGGTCACGCCCGGGTCAGGTGCTCGCCGACGACCTGGTCGCACGCGGAGCCCAACGCCGCCAACGCGTCCCGCAGCAGCGGGTTCGCGTTGGCCGTCCGGTGCACGGCGAACACGTGCCGCCACAGCGGTTTCCCGCGCATCGGCCGGCCCGCGACGCCGGCCGTGGGCTGGAAGCCCAGCGCCGGCACCATCGCCACGCCGACACCGGCCCGGACCAGGCCGCGCACCAGGCCGTAGTCGTTGCTGCGGAACGAGATCCTGGGCGTGAAGCCGTGCGCCGCGCACAGCCGCACCGCGCACGTCGCACCCGCCGTGCCGTCCCGGCTGCAGATCCACCGCTCGTCCCGCAGGTCCTCGACCCGGATCTGCGCGCGGTTCGCCGGGTGGTTGCCGGGCACCATGATCAGCAGGGCCTCGTCCAGCAGCGGCGACACGGTCAGCTCCTCCGGCCACGTGCGCGGCACCAGGTCGTAGGCGTAGACCAGGGCGAGGTCCAGCGAGCCGGCCAGCACCTGCGGCAGCAGGTCGTCCGGTTCCCCCTCGTCCAGCTGGATCTCCGCGTCCGGCCGTTCGGCCGCCAGCCGCGCCACGGCGTGCGGCACCACCCGGGCGGACGCGGTGGGGAACGTGCCCAGCCGGACCCGGCCGCGCCGACCGCCCACCAGGCCCGCGATCTCGTCCTCGAAGCCGTCCAGCGCGGCCAGCAGCTCCGCGCCGCGCTCGGCGATGAACAGCGCGGCCGACGAGGGCCGGATGCTGTGCGCCTCGCGCTCGAACAGGGGCGTGCCGACCGCCCGCTCGAACGCCGACACCTGTTGCGACACCGCCGAGGAGGTGTACCCGAGCCGGCGGGCCGCGGCGGCGAACGAGCCGGTCGCCACGACTTCCACCAGGGTGCGCAGGTGAACCGGGTTGAGCACCAGCCCAGCTTATGCTCGACGCAGCGAGGTTTCACCCTCCGGGGGCTTGGCACCTCCCGCCCGGCAGACCAGGGTTGGGGTTCATGACCTACGTGTCCACGAATCCGGCCGACCTCAACGACGTCGTCGCGCGCGTCGACCTCGTCGGTGCCGAGGAGTTCGCCGACGCCGCCCGGCTCGCCCGGCGGGCCCAGCGGGAGTGGGCGGGGGTGCCCGCCCCGGTGCGCGGACAGGTGGTCGCCAACATCGGCCGGCTGGTCGAGGCCAACGCCGAGGCGCTGGCCCGGGTCGTCACCCGGGAGATCGGCAAGCCGCTGGCCGAGGCGCGCGGCGAGGTCCAGGAGATCGCGGACACCTGCGCGTTCTTCGTCGGCGAGGGCCGCCGGCTCTACGGGCAGACGGTGCCCTCGGAGATGCCGGACAAGCAGTTGTTCACCTTCCGCAACCCGGTGGGCGTGACCGCGTTCATCACGGCCGGCAACTTCCCGGTGGCCGTGCCGTCCTGGTACATCGTGCCCGCGCTGCTGTGCGGGAACACGGTGGTGTGGAAGCCGGCCGAGTACTCCGCCGCGGCTGCGCAGGCGTTCTACGACATCTTCACCGCCGCCGGGCTGCCCGAGGGCGTGCTGAACATCGTGTTCGCGGAGGGTTCGCAGACCTACCGCGGGCTGGAACTGGCGCTGGAGCGCGGGTTGGTGGACAAGGTCGGGTTCACCGGGTCGTCCGAGGTGGGCGCGCTGATCGGCGAGCTGTGCGGGCGGCACCTCCAGTCGCCGTGCCTGGAGCTGGGCGGCAAGAACCCGATGGTGATCACCGAGGACGCCGACCTCGACCTGGCCGTGCAGGGCGCGCTGTTCTCCGGGTTCGGCACCGGCGGGCAGCGCTGCACGTCGCTGGGCACGGCGATCGTGCACGAGTCGGTGCACGACGAGTTCCTGCGCCGCTTCGCCCAGGCGACCGAGAACGCCGTGGTGGGCGACCCGTTCGGCGACGTGCTGTACGGGCCGATGCTGGACGGGAAGTTCGCGGTGGGCTTCGAGAAGTACCTGGGCTGGATCCGCGACCACCACACCGTGCACGGCTCGACCGGCGTCGGGCGGATCACCGAGTCCAACCCGCGCAAGGGTTTTCTCGGCGACCCGGACGGCGGGCTGTTCTACCACCCGGTGATCGTCGCGGGCGTGCGGCCCGACGACGAGGTGTTCCGGCACGAGACGTTCGGGCCGCTGGTCGGCGTCACCTCCTACCGCGAGCTGGACCAGGCGGTGGAGCTGGCCAACCTGCCCGGCTACGGCCTGTCCAGCGCCATCTACACCACCGACCCGGGCAAGGTGTTCGCGTTCCGGTCCGGGATCGGCGCGGGGATGGTCAGCGTCAACAACTCCACCTCCGGCGCGGAGGCGCACCTGCCCTTCGGCGGCAACGGCAGGTCCGGCAACGGTTCCCGGCAGTCCGGGGTGTGGGTGCTCGACCAGTTCACCCGCTGGCAGTCGGTCAACTGGGACTACTCCGGCGCGTTGCAGAAGGCGCAGGTGGACACCCCCGCCATCGAGGCGGACCTCGACTTCCGGCTGGACGGGTGACGGTGTCGTCCGACGTGCTCGCCCTGATGGACGAGTGGGGCCCGGAGAAGGTGGTGGCCGTCTCCGACCGGCGCTCCGGCATGAAGGGCGTGCTGGTCATCGACAACACCGCGCGCGGCATGGGCAAGGGCGGCACCCGGATGTCGCCGACGGTCACCGCGGCCGAGGTCGCCCGGCTGGCCCGGGTGATGACCTGGAAGTGGGCCGGGGTCGACCTGTTCTTCGGCGGCGCGAAGGCCGGGATCGTGTTCGACCCGGCCTCGCCGGACAAGGAGCGGGCGCTGCGCGCGTTCGCCCGCGCGCTGGCCAACGAGGTGCCCCGGGAGTACGTGCTGGGCCTGGACATGGGGCTGACCGAGCGGGACGCGGCCGTGGTGCAGGACGAGCTGGGCGACCGGGGCGCGATGATGGGCGCGCCGGCCGCGCTGGGCGGGCTGCCCTACGACGAGCTGGGCGTGACCGGGTTCGGGGTCGCCGAGGTGGCCGACGAGCTGATGCCGTTGCGCGGCAGGCGGGTCGCCGTGCAGGGGTTCGGCGCGGTGGGCGCGGCGGCCGTGCGGCGGTTCGCCGAGCTGGGCGCGCAGGTCGTGGCGGTGTCGTCGGTGCGCGGCGCGCTGCTCGACCCGGACGGGCTGGACGTGCCGAAGCTGTTGGCGCTGCGGGCTTCGCACGGCGACGACGCGGTGGTCGAGTACGGGCCGGTGCGACCGCTGGGCGCGGAACTGCTGGCACCGTGCGACATCCTGGTGCCGGCGGCGACGCAGGACGTGCTCGACGCCGACCTGGCCGGGCGGTTGGACGCGGAGCTGGTGGTGGAGGGCGCGAACCTGCCGACCAGCGCCGGGGCGCAGGAGGTGTTGGCGGCGCGCGGGATCACCGTCGTGCCGGACTTCATCGCGAACGCGGGCGGGGTGGTCGCGGCGGCGTACGGGATGGACGCGCGCTACTCGCCGTTCCCGGTGGAGCCCTCGGTGGTGCTGGAGGCGGTGTCGCGCAAGCTGCGCGCGAACGCCGCGTTCATCGTCGCGGAGAGCGCCGAGCGCGGCGGGACGACGCACGACACGGCCCGCGCCGTCGCGCAGGAACGGGTGCTGGCCGCGATGCGGTTGAAGGGCCGCGCCGCGTGAGTGCGCTCGACGGCGTGGTCATCGCCGATTTCGGGCGGGTGCTGGCGGCCCCGTACGCCACGATGATGTTGGCGGACCTGGGCGCGGAGGTGGTGAAGGTCGAGCACCCGCGCGGCGACGAGACCCGGACGTGGGGTCCGCCGCACGCGCACGGCCACGCCACCTACTTCCTCTCGGTGAACCGGAACAAGCGGTCGCGGACCATCGACCTGGCCACGCCGGCGGGCGTCGCCGCCGCCCGGGAGCTGGTGCTGGGCGCGGACGTGCTGGTGGAGAACTTCCGGCCGGGCACGATGCGCCGGTTCGGCCTGGACCACGAGTCGCTGCGCGAAGTCCACAGAGGACTGGTGTACTGCTCGGTGACCGGGTTCGGGGCCGGGGCGGGCGCCGCGCTGCCCGGCTACGACCTGCTGGTGCAGGCGGTGGGCGGGCTGATGAGCGTGACCGGCGGGGACGAGCCGACCAAGGTGGGCGTGGCGCTGGTCGACGTGCTGACCGGGATGCACGCCGCGGTGGGCATCCTGGCCGCGCTGCGGCACCGGGACCGGACGGGGCTCGGCCAGCTGGTCGAGGTGGACCTGCTGTCGGTCCTGCTGTCGAGCATGGTGAACCAGAGCGCGGGCTACACGCTCGCGGGCGTGGTGCCCGGCCGGCTGGGCAACCGGCACCCGTCGATCGCCCCGTACGAGGTGTTCCCGACCGCCGACGCGCCGGTGGTGCTCGCGGTCGGCAACGACCGGCAGTTCGCCCGGCTGTGCACCGCGCTGGACCTCCCGCCGGACAACAGGTTCACCACCAACGCGCAGCGGGTGGCGCACGTCGACGCCCTGTTCGACCTGCTCGCCGCACGACTGCGCGCCCGGCCGGCCGCCGAGTGGTTCGCCGTGCTCACGCCGCTGGGCGTGCCGTGCGGGCCGGTCAACGACCTGGCGGGCGCGTTCGCGCTGGCCGAGTCGCTGGGCCTGGACCCCACCGCCGAGGTCGGCGGGATGCGGCTGCCGGCCAACCCGATCCGCCTGTCCGCCACCCCGGCCGCCTACCGGCTGCCGCCGCCGAACCTGGAGTAGCACCGTGGACCCGTTGGCACTGCTGGACATCCCGTCGTTGCTCAGCGACGAGGAGCGGGACATCCGGACGACCGTCGAGCGCTACCTGACCGAGCACGTCCGGCCGCACGTCGCCGAGTGGTTCGAGGCCGGCGCGCTGCCCCGCGAGATCGCGCGGGAGCTCGGCGGGCTGGGCGTGCTGGGGATGCACCTGGAGGGCTACGGCTGCGCGGGCACGAGCGCCACCGCGTACGGGTTGGCGTGCCTGGAACTGGAGGCCGTGGACAGCGGCATCCGCAGTTTCGTGTCGGTGCAGGGGTCGCTGTCGATGTTCTCGATCCGGCGCTACGGCTCGGAGGCGCAGCGGCAGGAGTGGTTGCCGCGGCTGGCTGCCGGCGAGGCGGTCGGCTGCTTCGGCCTGACCGAGCCGGACTTCGGCAGCAACCCGGCCGGGATGCGCACCCGGGCCGTGCGGCGGGGCGGCGACTGGGTGCTGGACGGCACGAAGACGTGGATCACCAACGGGAGCTGGGCGGACGTCGCCACGGTGTGGGCGAACACCGACGAGGGCGTGCGCGGGTTCCTGGTGCCGCGCGGGACGCCGGGGTTCACCACCCGGGACATCACCGGCAAGCTGTCGATGCGGGCGTCGGTCACCTCCGAACTGGTGCTCGACGGCGTGCGGCTGCCCGACAGCGCGCGGCTGCCCGAGGCGCGCAGCCTGGGCGCGCCGCTGTCGTGCCTCAACGAAGCCCGGTTCGGCATCGTGTTCGGCGCGGTCGGCGCGGCGCTGGACGCCTACCGCGCGGCGGCGGACTACGCGGGCACCCGGGTGCAGTTCGACAAGCCGATCGCCGGGTTCCAGCTCACCCAGCGCAAGCTCGCGTCGATGGCGCTCGCGGTCGGCACCGGCGCGCTGCTCGCGCTGCACCTGGCCCGGTTGAAGGACGCCGGGCGGCTCAAGCCCGAGCAGATCAGCGCGGGCAAGCTCAACAACGTGGAATCGGCCATCGCGGTCGCGCGGGAGGCCCGGACGATCCTCGGCGCGAACGGCATCTCGCTGGCGTACTCGCCGCTGCGGCACGCCAACAACCTGGAGTCGGTGCTGACCTACGAGGGCACGTCCGAGATCCACGCGCTCGCACTCGGTCACGCGCTGACCGGGATTCCCGCGTACCGGTGAATCCCGACTCCCGGCCGTAGCGTGTCGGGCACGCTGCGCTACAGACTGCTGGTTGGATGCCCCGGACTTTCGAGGAGGCTCCAACTGATGGCCAAGCGTTTGCCGGGCGCGGCGCTCGTCGCCGTGCTCGTCCTGACCGTGTTCACGACCCCCGCGCACGCCGTGGCGGTGGACTTCACCGGGATCGTGGCCCTGAACAACTGCTCGGGCTCGGTGGTCCGGACGCCCACGGCGAAGTCGACCGAGAAGGCCCTGGTGCTCACCAACGGCCACTGCGTGAAGTTGATGGCCGACCGCGAGGTGCTGGTGGACCAGCCGGCCACCCGGACGTTCACCCTGCTCAACCGCACCGGCAACGGGACGTTGGGCACGTTGCGCGCGGAACGCCTGATGTACGCGACGATGACCGGCACCGACGCCGCGCTGTACCGCCTCACCGCGACCTACGCGCAGGTCGAGGGCATGGGCTCGCGGGCGTTGGAGCTCTCGTCCGCGCACCCGGCCGCCGGCATCGACATCCGGGTGGTCTCGGGGTACTGGAAGAAGATCTACTCGTGCCGCGCGGAGGCGTTCGTGCTGATGCTGCGCGAGGCCGACTGGACCTGGCACGACTCGATCCGCTACACGAAGCCGTGCGACACCGTCGGCGGCACGTCCGGCTCGCCGGTGGTGGACGTGGCCGGCGGGAAGGTCGTCGGGGTCAACAACACCGGCAACGAGGCCGGCGGCCGGTGCACGATGAACAACCCGTGCGAGGTGGACGAGGCCGGCCAGGTCACCGTGCGACGCGGGATCGGGTACGGGCAGCAGACGTTCCAGATGGTGCCGTGCCTGCCGGGAGGCGGTCGGCTGGAACTGATCGCGCCCGGTTGCGGGCTGGCGCGGCCTTGACGGTCGTGGAGGGGCCGTCGGCCGGGCGGCCCCTTCGCGGTCACCGCACCCGGGTCGGGAAAGCCGAACCGGGCCGGGCGATCCGGTGCGACCGGCGGTTCACCTCCGCGGACCCCCACCATCGACGTGCTTCGTCTTCACGTGTGATCGGGGGCGATCCACGGCGGGCGGGTTCCGGGTGGGCGGAACTAGGCTGGTGGCATGAGCGAACCGTGGGGTGACACCGACCGGATCCGCCGGGTGCTGGCCGAGTGCGGGACGTGGGCCGTCGTCGGGTTGGCCGACCACCCGCACCGCGCGGCCTACGGCGTGGCGCGGTTCCTCCAGCAGCACGGCAAGCGGATCGTGCCGGTGCACCCGGACGCCGAGACCGTGCTCGGCGAGCAGGGCTACCCGACGCTCGCCGACATCCCGTTCCCGGTCGACTGCGTGGACGTGTTCCGCCGCTCCGAGGCCGCCGGGCAGTTCGCCGACGAAGCCGTCGCGATCGGCGCGAAGGCCGTCTGGTTCCAGCTCGACGTGCTCGACGAGCGGGCCCACGACCGCGCCACCGCCGCCGGCCTCGACGTGGTCATGGACCGCTGCCCGGCCATCGAGTGGGCCGCTAACGGGCCCCGCGCCGGGCGGTGACCTCGATCTCGATCTTCATCCGGGGGTCGGCCAGGCCGCACACCAGCATCGTCGCGGCCGGCCGGAACTCGCCGAACGCGGCGCGCAGGGCCGGCCAGCACGGCTCGAAGTCGGCCGGGTCGGGCACGTAGTAGGTGACCCGCAGCACGTCGGCGAACGTGCAGTCGGCCTCGGCCAGCGCCGCGCCGATGTTCGCCAGGCACTGCTCGACCTGCGCCACCACGTCGTCGGAGATGGTCATGGCCGAGTAGTCGAACCCGGTGGTCCCGGACACGTGCACCCAGTCGCCGTCCACGACGGCCCGCGCGTAGCCGACCTGCTCTTCGAACGTGGAACCGGACAGGATCGCTCGCCTCATGACCGCACCTTATCCGCCGGGCGATAGCGGCCTGATAGATCCGCTCGCTAACCTGCCGACATGCCAGTAGTCGCCGTCAACGGGATCAACCTCAGCTACCACGTCGAGGGCGACGGCGACCTCGTCGTGCTCGTCATGGGCACCGGCAGCCCCGGCCGGGTGTGGCACCCGCACCAGGTGCCGGCCCTGCGCGCGGCCGGGTTCCGGGTCGCCACCCTCGACAACCGGGGCATCGCGCCGACCGACGAGTGCGGGTCCGGGATGGTGATCGAGGACCTGGTGGGCGACACCGCCGCGCTCATCGAGCACCTCGGCGGCGGCCCCGCCCGCGTGGTCGGCACGTCGATGGGCGCGCGGGTAGCCCAGGAACTGGCGCTGGCGCGGCCGGACCTGGTGGACCGGGCCGTGCTGCTGGCCACCGCCGGGCGCAACGACCCGGTGCAGAACGCGCTGTCGCAGGGCGAGCGGGCGTTGCACGACAAGGGGATCACGCTGCCCGGCCGCTACTACGCGGCGGTCACCGCGGTGTTCAACCTGTCCCCCAAGACCATGCGCGACCCGGTCGCGGTCAGCGACTGGCTGGACGTCTTCGAGTTCAGCGGCTCCGCGGTCGGCCCCGGGGTGCGGGCGCAGATGGACATGAACGAGTTCGACAACCGGCTCGACGCCTACCGCGCGATCACCCGGCCGTGCCTGGTGGTGGGCTTCGCCGACGACCGCGTGCTGCCGCCGCACCTGGCCCGCGAGGTCGCCGACGCCATCCCCGGCGCGCGCTACGAAGAGGTCGCCGACGCCGGCCACTACGGCTTCCTGGAGCAGCCGGCCGAGGTGAACCGGCTGCTGCTGGAGTTCCTCAAGGGTTGACGGGCGGGCCCCCGGGCGCGGTGGGGGCCCGCCCGCCGGGTCAGCTGTTGCACGCCAACGCTTCCACGGGGTTCGCGGGGCTTCCGTCCAGCGACCGCTCCAACCGCACGGCGACCGTGGAACCGTTGCGGGAGAACGTGGGTGTGCCGGCGCGGCCGGCCGAGCCGTGCACGCCGGTCGGCGGAACGTCCGTGGCGGACACCGCCGGTGCTCTGGGAAGCATGTGTCGAAAGCCCCCGGAATGCCTGTACTGCGAAGTTCCCCCCGACTGGGAGGAACTATTGCCGGTACGACGCAGTACCGATGCCCCCCGTTCGGCGCAATCACCAGTGGTGACCGCCCAGCCACGGGAACTTCCCTACCACCGGGCCGCAAACGCCGTTACCGTCGTTTCGACCTGCGGAAGGGGCATATGGACCACCGACGGCTCGTTCGCACCTCGCGCCTGATCGCCCTGATCGGCGCGGGCGGGGTGACGTGCCTGGTGGTCCTCCCGATCGCCATCAACGCCGCCACCGGCGGTTCCGCCCCGCGCGTGCTCGGCCCCTACGCCACCTGGCTGTGGCCCTCGCTGGTGCTGTCGACCGCGGTCACGGCCGCGCTGGCGGCGTGGGAACCGCTCAGCGCGCTGCTGGTCCAGCGCCGGCCCGCGCACCCGGCCAACCGGACCGCCGCGCTGGACCGGGTCGAGCGGTACGTACGCGACCGGCGGGACGGCTCGCTGGCCGAGCAGGTGCGGCTCAAGCTCGGGGTCGTGCCCCGGGTCGGGCCGAGCCTGCCGACCCGGCTGCGCGCGCCCCTGGTCGTGCACGGCGAGCCCGGCGCGGGCAAGACGTCCCTGCTGCTGGACCTGGCCGACGCGCTGCTGGGCCGGGCCCGCGCGGACGCCGACCGGCCGGTGCCGGTGGTGGTCGACCTCGGGTCGTGGCGGCGTGCCGACGATTTCGCCGAGTGGCTGCTGCGGGCGCTGGCGCGGCGGTACCGGATCGGCGCGCGGCTGGGCCGGACGTGGCTGCGGGACCGGCGGCTGGCGGTGCTGTTCGACGGGCTGGACGACGTGCCCGCGGCGGACCGCGCGGACTGCCTGGCGTGGATCACCGCGCTGAAGCTGCCGCAGGTCGTGGTGTGCTGCTCGACCGACGACTACGAACGACTCCCCCGCTACGACGTGGTGCAGGTGGAACCGTTGCGGCGCAACGACGTGCAGGACTTGATCGCGTCCTGCGCGCCACGGCTGGACGGGCTGCACGAGGCGTTGGCCAAGAATCCGGACCTGGTCGAGGAGGTCCGCACGCCGCTGGCGTTCGGGCTGCTCGCGCTGGCCTACCGGGCCGGCCGCGCGGAGTACCGGGGGATCCTGGACACCTACCTGGTCGAGTCCGCCGCGCGCGGGCCGGGCCGCGCCGAGCGGACGCTGCGGGCGTTGCGGTTCCTGGCCCGGATCTCCCGCCGGCGGGTGGACCTGGTCGCCCGGCACCGGCTGCCGCGCCGGGAGGTGTGGCTGGACTTCGTCGGGCCGGCGGTGGTGTGGCGGCTGTTCCGGCGGGCCGGGCCCGGTGCGCTGGCCGGTGCCGTGACGGCGTTGTGCCTGGTCGTCGGGCTGCGGCTGGGGCTGACCGCGGCCGGGGTCGCGGCGGTGGCCTCGATCGGTCTGACCCGCGGCCGGTTCGCCGCGCCGGCGGTGGCGCGGGCGCGTGGCATCCGGTGGGCGGCGGCGGGGTTCGTGCTCGGCGCGGTGGTGGTCGGCGGGGTCGCCCTGCTCGCCGACCGGCTGGGCGGGCTGGTCGCGCTCTCGCCGGTGTGGCTCGCGCACGCCGTGCTGCCGGTCGTGGCGTACCTGGTCGCGCTGGGTGCGACCCGTGACCGGTACTGGGCGGTGGCGTGCGCGCTGGCCCCGACGGCGGTGTCGGTGTGGACCGGCGCGTCGGCGGACCTGCTGGCGGGGCTGGCGATCGGGCTGGCCTCGGGCGCGGTGGTCGGGGTGTTCACGGGCGGGCTGACCGGGGTGTGGGAGTCGCTGCGCGACCTGCCGGCGGCCGGGCGCGGCCCGCGCTGGTCACCGGTCGCGGGCCTGGTCGGCGTCGGGCTCGCGGCGGTGCTGGGCGCGGGGGTGCGGTGGCAGGCCGTCGACGCGCTGACCGGGCTGGTGGTCGGCCTGGCCGTGACCCCCCGGTGCACCCGGTCGTACGAGCCGGTCGCCGAACTGATCGCGAAACCGCTGGCGTTGGACGAGTTCCCGTTGCGGCGCAAGGCGGTCATCCAGTCCGCGCGGGACCGGGTGCTGCTCGTGGACGACAACCGCTTCCCGCACGCCGTGGTCCGCGACCACGTGGCCGGGTGCGACCCGGTCGAGCTGGGCGCGACCGTGGAACGCCGCCGCGACGGGCTCAGCCCCACCGGGTCCGACCCCACGGCTTGAACACCGACAGGACCGTGTTGACGGTGTAGATGGTCAGCGACACGCAACTCGCGACCAGCACGTCCGCGCCCGCCCCGCTCTCGCCGGCCGCCGCGGCGTGCAGCCCGGACCGCAGCGCGAACACCGTGGCGACCAGGGCGACCACGGTCGTGATCAGCTTCACCAGCACCCAGCGGTACCTGATCAGGCCCCACTTCGTGCCCACCGCCACCAGCACACCGGTGACCAGGGACAGCAGGCCCATCGGCAGCACGACGTAGTCGCCGAGCAGCTCCATCGCCTGGTAGAGCACGGGCCGGTCGAACGCCACCAGCGCCAGGACCAGGTTGCCGGCGGTCACGCCGAGCCAGCCGACCGAGGACACGACGTGCAGCAGGAGCAGGGTCTTGCGGCGGACCGGAGCCAGTCTCATGGCCCACAGGGTGGCGGCGCGGGCCGTCCCGCCACGTCCGCCGCGCGGCGGCTCGTCGACCTACGCCCGTCGACGTAGCTCCACCGACGAGAGGTTGCCGTCCTGGTCGAGCAGGCCGCGCCGGCGGCGGTTCCAGCGCAGGAACAGCAGCGCCACCACGGCGACCAGCGCGGGCAGCACCATCACCGCGCCGGACACCACGAGCAGCACCAGCACCCCGACGAGCGCGAACACCGCCGTGTAGCGGGCTCGGCTGCGCCGGGGAAGCAGGCGAACGGCCGCCGCCGCGCCGATCACGTACACCGCGATGAACTGGCCCGTGGTCAGCAGCACCAGCAGGTTCAGGCCGGTGCCGGACACCACGACCACCACCAGGACCGTGAAGGCCAGGCCCACCAGCAAGGCCAAGCTCCGGCGCGGCACCTCGCCGCGCACGCTGCCCACGGCCAGCCGGCGCGGGAACGCCCCGTCCCGGCTCAACGCCGCGCCGAGCTTCGCGCCGCCCGCCACGTAGGCGTTCATCGAACCGGCGGTCAGCAGCACGGCCGCGATCGCGGCGAACACCTTCAGGTTCCCGCCCAGCGCGCGCGACAGCAGTTCGCCCAGCGGCGCGTGCGTGTTGACCTCCGAGCCGAGCACGGCGACCGTCGCGAACGCCACCGACAGGTAGAGCAGGGCCACGATCACCACCGCGTACCCGACCGCGCGCGGCAGGTCCCGCTGCGGCTTCCCGAACTCCTGCGCCAGGTGCGTGATCGCCTCCCACCCGGCGAAGCTCCACACCAGCAGCGCGGCGGCGGGCCCGACGGCCGTCCACCCGTTGGGGGCGAACGGTTCCAGGTTGGCCAGGTCCACCATCGGCGCGGACAGCAGCACCGCGCCGAACACCAGCAGCAGGAGCAGCCCGGACAGCACGCACTGCACCCGGCCGGAAGCGCGCAGCCCCGACCAGTTGGTCGAGGCGACCAGCGTCAACAGGACCACGGCCGTGCCGACCTGGGTGACCCGACCGCCGCCGGCGGCCTCGGCCACGTACGAGCCCGCGAACAGCGCCGACGCCGTGACCCCCGACGGCACGGCGAAGAAGAAGCACCAGCCCACCACGGCGGCGGCACGCTCGCCGAAAGCCAACCGCGCGTAGGTCGACACCCCGCCCGCGTCCGGGAACCGCGCGCCGAGCGCCGCGAACGTGGCCGCCAGCGGCACCGAGATCATTACCAGACAGAGCCAGGCGAGCAGCGACGCCGGACCGGCCACCTGCGCCGCCAGCGCGGGCACCGCGATCACGCCGGTGCCGAGCACCGCGCCGACGTACATCGCGGTGCCCTGTACGACGGTTAAGCCCGTGATCTTCTCGCCCACAACGGAACAGCCTCCCAAACCCGGGCGCCTGCGGATAGCCGTGTCGGCGTCGTGATCTCCGCGTGCCCGACCGGCTACGCTCCGATGAGTGGGCAGACCACGGGGTTTCGACGACGCGGCGGTCGTGGACGCCGCGATGGAGGCGTTCTGGTCGAAGGGGTACGAGGCCACTTCGACGGAGGACCTGTGCGTGTGCACGGGTTTGGGTCGAGGCAGCCTGTACAACGCCTACGGCAGCAAGCACGGCCTGTACGAGCGGGTGCTGCACCGGTACGCGGAACGGGGTTTCGGCGAGCAGCTGGTTATCTTGCAGGGACCTGGCGCCGTCAAGGAGCGGCTGCGCGCGCTGATGCTGGCGGTGATCGACTTCGACCTGGCCGACCCGGCGCGACGGGGCTGCCTGGCGGTGAACGCGGCGGTGGGCGCGGGCGGCACGGACGACCTGGTGGCCCAGCAGGTGCGACGGCAGTTCGGCCGGCTGGAAGCCGCGGTGTGCCACCTGATCACGTGCGGGCAGCGGGACGGCGAACTGGTGCGCGACGTGGATCCGCTGATCAGCACGAGGTTCTTCATCAGCGCGTACTACGGGCTGCGGGTGCTGGGCAAGGTCACCCACGACCGGCGTGCGCTGGAAGACGTCGTCGACGGCGTGCTGGCCCGGCTGTAGCCCCGCCGCACGCCCCGGGAACGGCATGCGGGTGGCCGGCCGGTGGGTGGCCGGCGGACGGGTGGCCGGGGGTCAGCGCCAGTGGGTCGGGCGGGTCAGGGCGGGTGGTAGGAGCGTGGCGGCGTCGCCCTTCGCGGCGTCCACCTGGACCTGGGTGAGGAACAGGGCGGTGGTCAGGTCGGCGCCGGCGAGGTTCGCCCCGCGCAGGTCCGCGCCGATCAGGTCGGCGCGGCGCAGGTCGGCGCGGGTGAGGTCGGCGCCGATCAGGAGCGCGCCGCGCAGGCTGGTGCCGCGCAGGTCGGCCTTGCGCAGGTTCTTGCCGATCAGGTCGGCACCCCGCCGGGACTTCGCGCCCTTGCCCCGGACGTGCTCGCTCACCCGCTCCAGCAGGCCGCCGGCCGTCCGCCAGTGCGGGCCGACGTCCAGGGCCGCCACCGCCTCGGGCGGGCCGCCCGCCGCCTCCTCCACCGCGGACCGGGCCGCGGCGAGCTCGGCGCGCAGCCGGGCCGGGACCGCCAGCCCCAGCGCCTCGGTCAGGTGCCAGAGGATCTCGTGCAGCTCCCGCACCACCGGGAACACGTCGAACATCAGGCCGGCGGTCTCCGGCGCGTCACGCCAGCTGCGCCCGCCGAAGCTCACCTGCGCGACCCGCTGGCCCGCGCCGAAGCAGTCGTAGACCGTGCAGCCCTGGAAACCCCGCTGCCGCAGCTCGGTGTGGATGCCGCAGCCGAACCCGGCGTCGAGGTTGCGGCACGGCGTGCGGGCCGGCTTGTCGATCGCGAAGTCCGACGACCTGGCGAACGCGGGCACCACGCAGCACAGCCCGAAGCACCGCTCGCAGTCGGCGCGCAGCTCGGTCATGACGCCAACGTGTCCAGGATCTGCTGCCCGTACTTGGCCAGCTTGTTCTCGCCCACGCCGTTGACCGTGCCGAGCTCGGCCAGCGTGCCCGGCGCGGTCGCGGCGATCTGCCGCAGCGTCGCGTCGTGGAAGATCACGTAGGCCGGGACGCCCTGCTCCTTGGCCTGCGCCGCCCGCCACGCGCGCAGCCGCTCGAACACCGGCGCGGCCTCGGCGGGCAGGTCGACCGCCTCGCCCTTCTTCGGCTTGGCCGTCTTGACCTTGGCGGCCCGCTCGGCCTCACGCCGCATCAGCACCTTGCGGCCCTGGTAGAGGACCTCCTCGCTGGCGGGGGTGAGCGCGAGCGTCGAGTACTCGCCCTCGACCGCCAGCAGGCCCTGCGCCAGCAGCTGCCGCACGACCCCGCGCCAGCCGCTCTCGTTCAGCTCGGTGCCGATGCCGAAGACCGACAGCCCGTCGTGGTCGAACTGGATCACCTTGGCGGTCTTGCGGCCCAGCAGGATGTCGATCGACTGGCCCGCGCCGAACTTCTGCCGGCGCTCGCTGCGCAGCCGGTAGATCGTGGAGAGCACCTTCTGCGCGGGCACCGTGCCGTCCCACGTCTCCGGCGGGACCAGGCAGGTGTCGCAGTTGCCGCACGGCACGCCTGTCTGGCCGAAGTACTCCAGGAGCTGGACGCGGCGGCACTCCACCGTCTCGCACAGGGCCAGCATCGCCTCGAGGTGGGCGATCAGCCGGCGGCGGTGCTGCTGGTCGCCCTCCGAGTCGTCGATCATCTTGCGCTGCTGGACCACGTCCTGCAGGCCGTAGGCCAGCCACGCCGTGGACGGCAGCCCGTCACGGCCGGCGCGACCGGTCTCCTGGTAGTAGCCCTCGACCGACTTCGGCAGGTCGAGGTGGGCGACGAACCGGACGTCCGGCTTGTCGATGCCCATGCCGAAGGCGATGGTCGCGACCATCACCAGGCCGTCCTCGCGCAGGAACCGCGACTGGTTGCGGGCGCGCGTGCCGGAATCGAGACCGGCGTGGTACGGCAGCGCCCGCACGCCGTTCTGCTCCAGGAATTCGGCGGTCTTCTCCACCGAGTTGCGGGACAGGCAGTAGACGATTCCGGCGTCGCCCGCGTGCTCGTTGCGCAGCAGTTCCAGCAGCTGCTTCTTCGGCTCGTTCTTGGGCACGATCCGGTACTGGATGTTGGGCCGGTCGAAGCTGGCCACGAAGTGCCTGGCCGCGCCCAGCTTGAGCCGCTCGGCGATCTCCTCGTGGGTGGTCTTGGTCGCCGTCGCGGTGAGCGCGATGCGCGGCACGTCCGGCCACCGCTCGTGCAGGTGCGACAGCGCCAGGTAGTCGGGCCGGAAGTCGTGGCCCCACTGGGAGACGCAGTGCGCCTCGTCGATCGCGAACAGCGCGATCTTCCCGCGCTCCAACAACCGCACGGTCTGCTCCACCCGGAGCCGCTCGGGGGCCAGGTAGAGCAGGTCGAGCTCGCCGGCCAGGAACTCGGCCTCCACCATGGCCCGCTCGCCCGGGTCTTGGGTGGAGTTGAGGAACCCGGCGCGCACGCCGAGGTGGCGCAGCGCGTCGACCTGGTCCTGCATCAGCGCGATCAGCGGCGAGACGACCACGCCGACGCCCTCGCGGACCAGCGACGGGATCTGGTAGCAGAGCGACTTGCCGCCGCCGGTGGGCATGAGGACGAGCGCGTCACCGCCGGCGATGACGTGCTCCACGATCTCCGATTGGTCGCCGCGAAAGGAGTCGTAACCGAAGACCCTTCGCAGAACCTCATGCGAATCCACCAGGCGATGGTAACGAGGGGCACCGACAGTCCGGTGCGGGGTCGGCGACCGGCGCTAACCCCGGAACACGCGGTCCCGGTGCCAGGCGAAGTAGGCCGCCGAGCGGTCGTGGTGCGCGCCGGAGGTCCGCCCGGCGAGCGGCGCGAGCTGCTCGGCGAGCGCGCCGGAGGCCGAGGCCGCGAGCACCGTCCCGTCCGGGCCGACGCCCAGGTGACCGAGCTCGTAGAGCCGGTCGCAGCCGAGGTGGCAGGCGAGCATCGCGACGTTGCGCAGATCACGCCGCTCCTCGTCGGAACACTCGGACCGCCGCTTGATGTGCGCCGCGACCAGCAGCTCGACCGGCAGCACACGCCCGCACAACGCACAACGCCCACTCGGGTCGTCACCGATCAACACGTGCCGCAGCGCGTCCTGCTCCACTCGGTACCGTGCGACGGCGGTGCGGTCCAGCTCGCCGAACTCGCGATCCGGCACGGTCGGCGCGTAGCCGAGCGACACGGAGGCGGGCGCCCGCGTCACCATCGCCCGCGGCAACGTCGCCAACACCGCCGCGACGAACGCACTGCGATATCCGAGCGTTTTCACGTCCGCGGCCACCCGCCCGCGCTCGAACAGCCGGTCCAACCCGTCCTGAACGAACCGCACCGGCACCGACTCGCCCGCTGCCGAACGACGGGTCCGCACCAGGACGCTGGCCGGGTCGACGTCGAGGACCCAGTTCGAGTACCCGGTGACGGTCTTGATCTCCCGCCCCACCAGCGCACCCAGCACGTCGACCGCGGAGGGCGCGGCGGGCACCGGCAACCCGACCCGCCGGAACAGCGAGGGCTGGTCGACCTCGCCCAGGTAGGCGACCCGCAGCACGTCCAGGGCCTGCGCCCGCACCCCCGGGTCGGCCAGCAGCTCGGCCGCCCGGGAGGTGAACCCGGCGACCGCGTGCACGTCACCGACCAGGGGTTCCTTGGTCAGCCCGTGGGTCTCCCACAGCCCGGCGTCGGCCCCGAGGTGCCAGAACGGGTACTGCGGCGTCGCACCGCCGGTGCCGAACTCGGCCAGCACCGCCCGCACGTCCTCCCGGAAGGCCGGCCACGGGTACAGGCGATCGTGGCCGCGTGCGACCTGCCCGATCGCCCACACCAGCACCAGAGGCTTGTGCAACGAGGGCGGCCCGTCCCGGCGGTACCGGTTGAGGTCGCCCAACGTCGCCATCAGCTCGGCCACCCCGAACCGCCGGTCGACCCGGGCCACCCGCCCGGCCACGTCCCGTTCCAGCCGGGCCGCCGACGTCCCACCCACCTCGACCGAGAACCGGGCCGGCAGCCCACCGATCCGTCCGGCCGGCTCCCCGAACTCCCGAAGATCCCCCAGCCGAACACCCCCGTCCACCCCGGGAAGCACGGCCCCGTACCCGGCCAGCCGCCGCAACAGCAACTCGACCACCCCGACCCCCGAGCCCGCCACCACGACCTCGAACCGCCCACCCGACCCCACCACCGAGACCGTCGCGCCCGCGTCGGCTCCCGCGTCATCCGTCACCCGCATCCCGGACACGCTGCCAGATCAGGGACCTTCACGCGGCGGCCGAAGCGGTTCGAACAGGGGGGCGGACAGGACCTCCGGGCCGACTGACGGTGACGCACCGTTGCCCTCCGGCTCGACCGGGTCGTCCGCCAGGTCGGTCACGCCGTAGTCCGCGCGGATGCGGTCGGCCAGGTCGCTGCCGCCGAAACGCGCGACCATCTCCGCCAGGCGATAGGCGAAGTAGCCACGCTCCGGCCCGGAGTCCGAGGGAAGCAGGGTGGACACCAAGGTCCGCACGCCGTCGGCGGCGTCGTCGAGCGCGTCGCGGGGCAGGGGTTCCGACTCCGCCACCGGTGTGGCGCGCCCGGTACCGACCAAGTGCTCGAACGCCGCGTCCACCACGCGGTTGTTGGCCGCCGCCGACAGTTGCGCGAACGCGCCGATCACGTCCACCGCGTCCTTGATCCGGTCCGGGTCCTTGGCCAGGTACCAGACGACGCCGCTGCCGGGGTCGCCGAGCACCTCGTCACGCAGGTACCGCTGGACGTTCCGCCGGTACTTGCGGCTGTGCTCCCACACCTGCTCGTCCTTGCGCACGGTCGCCAACTGGGACTGCCGCTGGAGGTCTTCCTCGGTGAGGGCCAGCGTCACCGAGTGCGCCCACACGTCGATCACGCCGGTTCGGTCAGGCGTGGGCGCGGCCAGCGCGCTGTCCACCTGGTGCTGGACCAGGTCGTACTCGGCGGGGTCACCGGCCGAGGTGATCTGCGACGTGCGGGCGATCACCTCGCGCTTCGCCACGTCCGCCGGGTCGGCGGGCAGCGGTCGGCCGGTGTTCGGCCGGGGCCGCCAGCACACCACCGCCGACAGCAGGAACCGGTAGTCGGGGTCCGAGCTCGACACCCTGACCTGGTCGATCGACAACTCGGGTCGGGGCGCGGCGGGTGGCGACGCGAGTGTGAAATCCCGGGCCACCACCGGCGGCTGTTCCGACCAGGCCGACCACCCGGAGGCCAGGACGAGCACGAACACCACGATGGTGAACGCCACGCCCACCCAGCCGGGCCAGGCACCGAGCCCGGTCACCCAGGCCAGCAGGATCGCGGCCAGCACCCCGCCGACGGCGAGCACGGCGACGCGTTTCATCGGTTGGTCCTCTCGGTTCGACTCCCGACCAGGCCCAGCGCCCGATCGGTACGGCGGAGCAGTTCGGCGGCGGTGCGCCGGCGGGCGGGATCCCCGGCCGCCCACCCCCGGGCCGCGGCGGACAGCCGGGCCTCCAGGTCGCCGCGGTCCCGGGTCGCCGCGACCAGCACGTCCAGCACGTCGTCGTGCTCGGGGTCGTGCTCGGGGTCGTGCTCGGGGTCGTGCGCCGCCAGCCACCGCTCGACCGCCGGCGCCCACCACTCGTGCGGGTGGGCCGCCATCACGCGGTGCCAGCCCTCGACCACCTGGTCCCGCGACGAGCGGTCGGCCGACAGCGGTCGCAGCCGGTCCGGCCGGGCCACCTCGGTGAACAGCACGAGATCTCCGTCCCGGAGGTACGGTCCGCTCACGTCCGACACCACCCGGTGCAGCACCCTCCGCAGGAACCGGCGGTCCTCGTCGGAGAGCGCGACGAGCGCGGCCCGCGCGTGCTGGGCGACGACCTGGTCCTCGTTGTGGCTCAGGTGCCGCAGGCGGACGAGCGCCTGGTCCGGGCGGGTCGGCGCGAGCGCCTCGACGCACAGCCGCACGAGTTCCACGGCGAGTACGCGTGGCAGCTTCCTGGTGCAGGACCAGTCGTAGAGCTTCCGGCGGAAGACGCCGCCGTGGTGGGGATGGGACAACCCCTCTTGCAGGATCACCGAAGCCGGCGCGAGCAGCACCGCCGTTCGCTCCTCCCAGCTCCACCGGCCGATCAGGTCGAACAGGTCCTCCGGGTGGCCCGCCCGCAGGCATTCCGCCGAGAACCGGCGCAGCACCCTGACCGGGTCGGGGACGATCTTCAGGCGCAGCACGGTGTCCAACCACCTGCACAGGTCCGGCCGCAACCCGGGGAAGCTGTCCCAGAAGTAAGTGCGGACCGCACGGCCGTAGGTGACCGAGCCGAACCAGACCCTGCGCTCGTCGTCCACGCGGGCGTCGATCCGCGCCAGGCTCGCCACGACGTCGAGGCGGTCCCAGGGGTGGGCCTCGTCCTCGGGGTACCGCAGCACGCCGAGCAGCGCTTCGGTCGCGTGGTGCACGACTTCCGCCTGGGACCGCTCGAAGAAGGCGGTGGCGAGCAGTACCGCCCGCGACCGGCCGTCCGGGTGCTCCCGGACCTGACGGGCGACCTCGTCGACCCGGAGGGACATCGCCGTCAGCGCGTCGGTCAGCCACGCCCGCAGTCCACCACGATGCCCGGCGGCGGCCCTGGTTTCACGGACCAGCAGGGCCAACCGCGCCAATTCTTCCATCGGGTCGGATTCGAGGTGTTGCGCCAGACCCGGTACGTCCACAAGGGACTCCTCCACGCCGAGCGCGTGCAGGTACCGCTGGAGCACGACGCGCCCGTCCGGGCGGCCGATCTCGACCACGGACTCCCGCAGGCTGCCGGGCAGCGTGCCGGCTGCTCGCGCGGACAGCACCACCACCAGGTAGGCCTCGCGGGCCGCGACCACTTCCGCATAGCTGTCGAGGCCCCGGTGCAGGGACCGGTTCGACTCGTCGGTGAGGTCGAGCAGGAGCCGTTCGCCCGGCTCCACGGCATCCGGGTCCAGGCGGGCCGCGGACGGTTCCGCGGTTTCGTCGGGCAACTCCCGGAACCGGGCCGACCCGTCGCCGGAGCTGTGCAGCAGCATCATGGCCGCCGTTCTGCGGCCGGTGCCGGGCGCACCGGACAACAGCACGGCTCCGGGCCGGCGCGAGGCGGCGCGCAGCTCCGCGTACCCGGGCGGGGCGACGAATCGCTCTGCCGTCCAGCGGAGTTCTCTCTCCGCGACCAGGCGCGGGCTATACTGGGGTGGCGGAACGGCCGCGGCCAAGGCCGCGGTGACGATGTTGTACTGGGTGCCGGGGCCCGTGTTCACCGGTCCGTGCGGGCTGGTGACCGCCTGCACGGACGCTCCCACGACCGAGCGGATACCACTGTCCTGCTCGCTCATGGCAGGTCCCGATCGCGGCGCGTGAACCGTTGCCGGGCGGCGTTGCGGCCGCCGAAGACGAACGTCGTGCCGTCGCCGTACTCGCCGTGCTGGACGACCTGGTTGCCCGAGCCCGTGTTGACCGGGCCGGCGGGGGCCGTGACGGCGGTGACCTGGTGACCGCTGATCGAGCCGATGCCGCCGTGGTGCGCGGTCGGGGACGACGGCGTCGCGGGCCGCTCGGCGGGCGGGTCCGGGATCCCGCCGCACTCCTGGCCGAGCCGCTCGACCAGCCGTTGCAGACCGGTGGCGATGTCCCGGGTGTCCAGACGCAGGTACTGGCGGGTCGCGAGCTCGGCCAACTCGACCGGCAGCACGTCCGCCGAGAGCCGGTCCGCGCCGTTGACCAGCAGCGGGATCACCAGGACCTGGTGGCTGAGCGCCTCCAGGAGTTCACGGCGGGTCCAGTCGGCGGGGTTGTCCAGCGCCCGGACGCCGCTGCGGTCGGTCGCGGCGAGCCACCGCCTGCCCACCACCGCCACGAGCACGTCGCTGCGCCACACGTTGCGCAGCAGGTCCTCCTCGAACTGGGCGCCGAGCGGGATCGACTTGCCCGCACGGAACACGTTGGCGTCGCCGAAGACCGCGGAGAGCTCGCGGTCGACCAGCGTCGCGCAGACCTCCTCGTCACCGGTCCGGTAGTTGACGAATACGCGGCACATTGGTCGGTTGTCCTCCTGTCCGGAACTGGGCCGACCGAACGTATCCGCGCGTCACGTGCGCTTTGAAGGGGTTTCCTGTTGCCAGTCGAACCTGCCGAGGAAACCCGAAAAATGCGGTCGAAAGGTTTCCCGTATCCGAATGCTTGTCATCGCGCCCGATTCCGGGTGAACTTGACGCAGGTCGTCGACTACCGTTTGGAATCCACAATGGACGCAATGCCGCTCGGTGCCCGGCTGCGGGAGCTGCGCATGGCGCAGGGTGTCTCGCTGAGCGAACTCGCCCGTCGGACGCACTACAGCAAGGGATACCTGAGCAAGGTGGAGAACGGCGTGCAGGCGCCGAGTTCCACCCTCGTCCGGCAGTGCGACGGCGCGCTCGAAGCCGGCGGCGAACTCATCGCGCGGTGCCGGCGGGACGAACCTCGGACGACAGTTCCGGGCCGTGGCCCGGATGACGACAACGGCCGGAATTGGATGCTGCACATGGATGATCAGGGTTCACTGTGGTTCCGGCCGATGGGCCGCCGACAGGCGCTGGCCACGGGGGCCGCGTCGATCCTCGTGCTGGGTGGGTCGGGGTCGGTGCGGTCGTTGCCCGGGGAGGAGGCGGTGGCCGCGTTCACCACGATGTTCGGCCACGTGCGGTCGCTCGGGCAGCAGTCGATGCCCGACGTCGTGCTGCCGACGCTGGTCGCGCAGACCCAGACGTTGCGCGCGCTCGCCGCCGATGCGTCCGGGCGGGTGCGGCGCGACCTGCTCGTGCTCGCGTCCCGGTACGCCGAGTACACCGGCTGGATGGCGCAGGAGGCGGGGCGGACCGAGGCCGCGCTGTGGTGGACCGACGCGGCGGTGGAGCTCGCCGAGGCCGGTGGCGACGACGAGGTGGCCGCCTACAGCCTGGTGCGGCAGGCGCTGGTCACGATGTACGCCGACCGCGCGGACGACACGGTCGCGCTCGCCCGCCGCGCCTACGGTCACCCCGCGGCGGGTGCCCGGGTCCGGGGGCTGGCCGCGCAGCGGGAGGCCCAGGGCCACGCCATCAACGGCCGCGCCTCGGAGTGCCTGCACGCGCTGGACCGCGCGGAGGCCCTGCTCGACCGCGCCGACGACAGCGACCCGAGCACGCGGCTGGGGTCGACCACGCTGGCCAACCCGGTCCGCCTGACCCGCGCCTGGTGCCTGCACGACCTCGGGCGCACGGCCGAGGCGGTCGACCTGTTCGACCGCGAGCTGTCCGCCACGCCGCCCGGAGCCCGCCGGTTCCGGGCCCGGTGGCAGGCCCGGCGGACGTTGTCCGTGGCGTTGTCCGGGGAACTGGAACAGGCGTGCTCGATGATTCCCGGCCTGCTGGAAGAGTGCGCGCGAGTGGGCTCCGCGACCATCCGCACCGATCTTTCCGCCTTGTCACGGACATTGATCCGCCACCTCGCCGACCCGGCGGTTCGCGGGGTCTACCCGGCGCTGTCCGCGGCATTGCAGACCCCCGCATAAGAGATCAGGTCAGCCGCTCGGTGGAGATCGTGACTTCTTCGAGCAGTTCGGGGATCGGGCGCAGGCCGAGGCCGGGGGCGGTGGGGACTTTCAGGTGGCCGTTGTGCAGGACGAACGGCTCGGTGATGTCCGTGCTGTAGTAGCGGTCCGAGGCCGAGGTGTCGCCGGGGAGGGTGCAGCCGGGGAGGGCGGCCAGGGCTACGTTGGCGGCTCGGCCCAGGCCGGTTTCCAGCATTCCGCCGGTCCACGCCGCCACGCCGTTGGCCACGCACACGTCGTGGATCCGGCGGGATTCCAGGTATCCGCCCACGCGGCCGGGTTTGATGTTGACGACCTGGCACGCGCCCAGGCGGATCGCGGCGGCCGCGGTGCGGGCCGAGGTGATGCTCTCGTCCAGGCACACCGGGGTTCGCAGGGTCCGGGCCAGGTCCGCGTGGCCCAGGATGTCGTCTTCCGCCAACGGTTGTTCGACCAGCAGGAGGTCGAAGGGGTCCAGCCGGGCCAGGTGGCGGGCGTCGGCGAGGGTGTAGGCGGTGTTGGCGTCGACCTGGAGCAGGACGTCGTCGCCGAAGCGCTCGCGGACCGCGCGCACCGGCTCGACGTCCCAGCCCGGTTCGATCTTCAGCTTGATCCGGACGTAACCCGCGTCCAGGTAGCCGCCGACGGCGTCGAGCAGTTCGGGGATCGAGTCCATGATGCCCACCGACACCCCGCACGGCACGGTGTCGCGCTCGGCTCCCAGCTCGCGGGCGAAGGACGTGCCACGGGTCTGGAGTTCGGCGTCCAGCACAGCCATCTCCAGCGCGCTCTTGGCCATCAGGTGCCCGTGGTACTTGCGCAGCGCCGGCGCGACCGCCGTGGCGTCCAAGCGCTCCACGGCACGCAGCGCGGGCACGAAGAACCGGCGCAGCACGTCCGCGCAGCCGTCCAGGTACTCCGGCGAGTAGACCGGGCTCGCCATCGCGGCGCACTCGCCCCAACCCTCGACGTCGTCGGTGACCACCCGCACCAGCAGGAGGTCACGGCCGGTCTGGGTGCCGAACGACGTCCGGAACGGCGACACCAGCGGCATCCTGATCCGCCGCAGTTCCACCTCGCGCAGTTTCACACCGTCTCCCGCAGTACTTCGTCCACCAACGCCACCAACAACGCGGTACGGCCCGGGATGTGCTCCACCAGCACGTGTTCGTGGTCGGCGTGCGCGCCGCCGCCGCACGCGCCCAGCCCGTCGAGCGTGGGCGTGCCGACGCCGGCGGTGAAGTTGCCGTCCGACGCGCCGCCGACCTCGACGCCGGTGATCGGGTCGAGGCCGAGTTCCGCGCCCAGCCGCTGTGCCCGCGCGAACAACGCGGACGACGCGGACGACGGGAGCGGCGGGCGGTTGGGGCCACCGAGGACTTCCAGGGTCGCACCGGGGACGACGGGCGTCAGCTCGTGCATCCGCTCGTCGATCCGCTGCTGCTCGGCCAGGCTCGTCACCCGCACGTCGACGAAGAAACTCCCGGCCGCCGCAACGGTGTTGGTGGTCGTGCCCGCCTGGGTCAGGGTCGGCGTGACGGTCGTGCCCACCTCCGGCGACGACAGCGCGGCCACCGCCAGCAGCTGGTGCGCCACCTCGATCGCCGCGCTGACACCGAGTTCGGGTTCGAGCCCGGCGTGCGCGGCCTTGCCGATCGCCCGGACCTCGTACAGCGACACGCCCTTGCGCACGGTCTTGACCGACGTGCCGGCCGCCGCCTCCAGGACGAACGCCGCCGCGCAGCCGGTCGCCGACTCCTCCACCAGCTCCCGCGACGACGGCGAGCCGAGTTCCTCGTCCCCGGTCACCAGCACGGTCACGCCGGTCCGGTCGGCGAGCGCCGCGACGGCGTGCAACGCCATCACCACACCGGTCTTCATGTCGAAGCACCCCGGCCCGCGCAGGACGCCGTCGCGCACCGAGAACGGGTGGGTGGCCAGCGAGCCGATCGGCCACACCGTGTCGTGGTGGCCGACCAGGACCACGCGGGACGGCCCGTCGCCCAGCCGCCACCGCAGGTGCGGCCCGATCCGCTCGGGCTCGACGCCCAGGACCCTGGCCCCCAGCGCGGCGACCAGGTCGGCGCTCTCCGCCACAGCGACCTCGTCCGACGACGGGGATTCCTTGCGCACCAACGTCTCGATGTCGGCCAGCAGCTCCGGCAACGCGGCGGTGAACCGCTCCACGAGCGCGTTCACGAGCGCAGCCACTCGATCGCGCGGGCCGCCGCGAACCCGATGAACCCGTCGCGTTCCGGGGCTTGCGCCCGGGTGTCGTGCGCCTGGGTGAACACGGCCACCGCGTACCGGCCGCCGTCCGGGTACTCCACGACGCCGATCTCGTTGCGCACCATGGGGAGCGTGCCGGTCTTGCCGAACACCCGGATGCCCTCCTGGTGGAACCCGGACCGCAGCCGGTGCGGCCACACCTGGTGGCCCAGCCAGTTCCGGACGTCGGCGCACGCCTGCGCGGGCGCGGCCTCGTCCCGCCAGACCATGCCCAGCAGGCGGGTGCTCTCCTCGGCGGTGGTCCGGCAGGTCTCGGCGGGCTGGAGGATGCGCATCTTGAGCAGCTCCTCGCGGGTCAACGAGAAGAAGCGCTCGTCGTCCAGGTCGCCGCCCGCGTCCTCGATCATGGTCTGGAACAGGCCGTCGCAGTGGAACGGCACGGCGGTGTGCTTGAGGCCCAGCTCGGCGAGCAGCCGCGCGATGGAGGGCAGCCCGATCCGGTCCACGACCAGGTCGGTGGCCACGTTGTCGCTGATGCCGATCATCAGGATCGCCAGGTCGTGCCACGAAATGGTCACGTCGTGGCGGTAGGTGGCCAGCCCGAACGGCGACATGGTGCCGGTGCCCGCGACGTAGGTGATCCGCTCGCCCAGGTCGACCTCGCCGGCCGCGCCCTGGCGCGCCAGCTCCACCGCGACCGGCACCTTGAACACCGACGCGGAGGGCACCGGGTCGTCCGCGTCGACGGCCAGTTCGCGGGTCCCGTCCACCTCGACGGCGTGCAGCCACACCCGGACGCCGACTTCCTCGGCACGGCTCCGGATCTCGCGGACCACCTCGGTCGCCATCTGCGCTCCATTCGTCACGGGTTCAGGTCCAGTTCACGGCCACGGCGGGCCGCGGCGCGTCGTCGGAGCCCACGAACCGCGGGCCGCACAGTTGTCGCTTTGCACGAAGCACTGAGACCTGCCTCACCAGCACGATGTGGCAATTCCTTGCGAAGAGGCAGGTGAGGGCGATGCGGTTGACCTTGGTCGCAGTGGTGCTGCTCGTGTTGGCGGGGTGCGGCTCAGGGCCCGCGCCGGCCGACGGCAAGCGGGCCGCGACCGATTCCGAGATCTCTGAACTGACGTGGGCGATGCCGGGCGCGCCCCGCTCGCTGGACATCGCCCACGCCATGGACAGCCGGTCGAACCTGGCGATCTACGCCGCGTTCGACGGGCTGCTCGAGCTCGACGGCGAGGGAGCGCTCAAGCCGAAGCTCGCCACGGCGTGGAGCAACCCCGACGAGCTGACCTACGAGTACACGCTGCGCCAGGGCGTCAAGTACTGGGACGGCTCGACGATGACGGCCGAGGACGTGGCGTACTCGTTGCAGCGCCAGCTCGACCCGGAGCAGGCGGCCGAGACGGCGATGATGCTGGGTGCGGTCGACAGCGTCGCGGTCACCGCGCCGGACAAGGTCACGGTGAAGCTGAAGGTCGCCGATCCGGCCTTCAAGTACGTGGCCGCGCTGAACTGGATCGTGCAGCCCAAGGCGTACCAGGAGGCCGCGGGCAAGGACCTCGGCGGACCGGACAAGCCCGGCATGGGCGCCGGCCCCTACAAGGTCGAGAAGTTCTCCCCCGCCGACGGTGTCGTGTTCCAGCGCTTCGACGGCTACTGGGGTGAGAAGCCCAAGGTCGGCAAGCTCAGCTACAAGCCGATCCCGGATCCCGAGGCGCTGCGGCTGGCCATGATCGCGGGCGAGGTCGACGGCACGTTCGGGCTGCCGTTGCAGGACGCCCGCAAGTGGGAGCGCACGTCCGGGGTGAACGTCTACACCACCGGCAGCGTCAGCGTGAACTACCTGTCGCTGGACGTGAACACCGCGCCGTTCGACGACCTCCACGTGCGCAAGGCGATCGCGCACTCCGTGGACCGCAAGGGCCTGCTCGAACCGCTGTTCGGCGGCCGGGGCAAGGTCTCGGTCAGCCCGGTGTCGACGTTGCAGCTCGACTCCTTCCTGGGCAAGGACGAGAGCGCGAAGCTCACCGGCTCGCTGCCGACCTACGAGTTCGACCTGGCCAAGGCCAAGGAGGAGCTGGCGAAGTCGGCGCACCCCGACGGGTTCAGCGTCGAGGTGCCCTACTCCGCGTCGCAGAACTGGGCGCGGCTGACGCTGGAGAACCTGGCCCGCAACCTGTCGACCATCGGGATCACGGTGACGCCCAAGGCGATGACCGACCAGCAGTGGGTGGCGCAGCTGTACGCGGCCAAGGACCTCAAGCTGCAGATCATGCGCGCGGGCGGCGGCACGCCGTACCCCGGCGAGATGCTGCCGCTGATGTTCGGCAAGAAGTCCATCGGCCCCAACGGGTTGAACACCGCGGCCTTCACCACGCCCGAGGTCGAGGCGAAGCTCGCCGCGATGGCGGCGGACAAGGGCGCGATCGGCGACATCATGCGGACCAACGCCGACCAGCTGCCCTACATCCCGCTGTTCGAGGAGCAGCTCATGCACGCGGTGCGGTCCGAGGCCGTGTTCAGCCCGGAGCCCACGCCGTGGCTGGCCGGGGCGAACTGGGTCGCGTGGCTCAGGGCGACGGCCTAGCCGATGTACATCCTGGCCTTCCTCGGCAAACGGGTCTTCGCCGCGGCGGTGACGCTGCTGGTGACGTCGTTCGTGGTGTTCTCGCTGCTGGCCGCGAGCCCCGGCAGCCCGGAGCAGACGCTGCTCGGCTCGCGGCCGCCGACACCGGAGCTGATCGCGGCGATCCGGGCGCGCCACCACCTCGACGACCCGTTCCTGTCGCGCTTCTGGCAGTGGCTCGGCGACGTGGTGCAGCTGGACTTCGGGCGCTCGGTGCGCTCCGGGCAGCCGGTGGGCGACATGCTCGCCGAACGGCTGGACGTCACCTTCGCGCTGGGCGTCTACGCCTTCCTGCTGGTGCTGCTGATCGCGGTGCCGGCCGGGCTGTCCGCCGGGATCCGGCGGGGCTCGGCGCTCGACCGGGGCGTCACGCTGACCGCGCTGGTCGGGGTGAGCGCGCCGCCGTTCGCGGTGGGGTTGTTGCTGCTGACCGTGTTCGGCGTCGGGCTGGGCTGGTTCCCGGTGTTCGGCGCGGGCGAGGGCTTCGCCGGCCGGGTGGAGCACCTGACCCTGCCGGCGGTGACGCTGGCGGTCGCCGGGATCGCGATCGTGGCCCGGCAGACCCGGGCCGCGGCGCTGGACGTGACCACCAAGGACTTCGTCACCTTCGCCGAGGCGCGCGGGTTGCCGCGCTCGGTGGTGCTGGGCCGGTACGCGCTGCGCAACTCGGCGCTGCCGGTGATCACCTCGGCCGGCCTGGTGCTGGCCATGTCGCTGACCGGCGCGGTGCTGGTCGAGTCGACGTTCGCGCTGCCCGGTCTGGGCTCGCTGCTGGTGGAGTCGGTGTCCACGAAGGACATCCCGGTGGTGCAGGGGCTGGCCCTGCTCACCGCCGCGCTGATGATCGGGGTGAACCTGGTGGTCGACCTGTGCTACCTCGGGCTCGACCCGCGCGTCCGGCACTCCGGGGGTGCGTGATGGGGTTCGCGCGGCGGGTGCCGGGCGCGATCCCGGTGTTCGCGCTGGGACTGGTGGTGATCGCCGCGCTCGGCGGCGACTGGCTCGCGCCGTACGACCCGGGCGCGCAGGACCTCGGCAACACCGCCATGCCGCCCAGCGGGGCGCACTGGCTGGGCACCGACGACCTGGGCCGCGACGTGCTGTCCCGGCTGGTGTCCGGCGCGCGGATCGCGTTGCTGGGCCCGGCGGCGGTGGCGCTCGGCGTGGCAGTGCTGGCGACGGCGATCGGCCTGCTGGCCGGATATCGGGGCGGCTGGGTGGACTCGGCGATCATGCGCGGTGTCGACCTGGTCTACGCGGTGCCGCCGCTGCTGGTCGCGATCGTCGTGGTGGGCGTGTTCGGCGGCGGGTACCCGCTGGCGATCGGCGTGCTGATCGCGTTGAGCGTGCCGGCGGACGTGCGGATGGTGCGCAGCGCCGTGCTGGCGCAGCGCAACCTGGCCTACGTCGAGTCGGCGCGCACGGTGGGGCTGGGCCGCGGCCGGATCCTGTTCACCCACCTGCTGCCCAACGTGCTGCCGACCGTGGTGGCCAACCTGCTGCTGACCTTCGTCAGCGCGCTGGTGGGCCTGGCCGCGCTGGCGTTCCTCGGGCTCGGGGTCGGCACCGGGTCGCCGGACTGGGGCCGGATGTTGGCCGAGAACAAGGGGATGCTCGACCTGAACCCGGCGGCGATGGTCGCGCCGGCCGTGCTGATCACCGTGGTCGCGGCGAGCGTGACGCTGGTCGGCGACCGGGTCTACGACCGGATGGCCGCGAGGGGGCGCGATGTTGGACGTGCGTGAGCTGACCGTCCACGACGGGCGGGCGCGCCCGCTGGTGCGCGGGGTGTCGTTCTCGGTCGAGCCGGGCGAGACGGTGGGCCTGGTCGGCGAGTCCGGTTCCGGCAAGTCGCTGACCGCGCGGGCCCTGGTCTCGCTGCTGCCGCCGGGGTTGGCGGCGGGCGGCTCGGCCCGGCTGGACGGCCGGGAACTGGTGGGGGCGAAGGACTTGCGCGGGGTGCGCGGGCACGCCGTGTCGCTGCTGATGCAGGACCCGTTCACCATGCTCAACCCGCTGACCACGATCGGCACCCACATCCAGGAGAGCCTGCCGAACCGCGGCGGTCACGGTGGCCGCGGCGGTCACGGTGGTCGGGCGGAGGTGTTGCGGCGGTTGGCGGAGGTCGGGATCACCGACCCGGCGGTGGCCGGGCGCTACCCGTTCCAGCTCTCCGGCGGGATGCGGCAGCGGGTGGCGTTGGCCGCCGCGCTGGCCAAGGACCCCGGGCTGCTGATCGCGGACGAGCCGACCACCGCGCTGGACGTGACCACGCAGGCCGAGGTGCTCGCGCTGCTGCGCCGGCTCCAGGCCGAGCGCGAGATGGGCCTGGTGCTGATCACGCACGACCTGCGGGTGGCGCGGTCGGCGTGCGACCGGGTGCTGGTGATGTACGCGGGCGCGCTGGTCGAGTCCGCGCCGTCGGGCGACCTGGACAAGCCCGCCCACCCCTACACCGCCGGGCTGCTGCGGTCGGTGCCGTCGGTGACCCACCGCCAGCCGGTGCTGCTGGGCATCCCCGGCTCGGTGCCGGCCGCCGCCGACGTGGCCGACCGGTGCCCGTTCGCGGACCGCTGCACGTGGACCGAGGACGCGTGCACCGACCACGCTCCCCCGCTGCTGGACCTGGGCGGCCGGGCCACCGCGTGCCGCCGGCACGACGAGATCGACCTGTCGTTCGCCACCGACGACACCGCGGACCTGACGGTGCGACCGCCGGTCGGCGAGACCCTGCTCGACGTCGTGGACGTGGTGAAGGTCTACCGGTCGACGGGGCTGCGCCCGACCTCGTTCACCGCGCTGGAAGGCGTGTCGCTGCACGTCACCGAGGGCGAGTCGCTGGCCGTGGTCGGCGAGTCCGGGTCGGGCAAGACCACGTTGGCCCGCACCGTGCTCGGGTTGACCGATGCCACCGAGGGCCGGATCACGTTGGGCGGCCTGGACATCACGTCGTACCGGAAGCTGCGCTCCGGCCAGCGGGCGCGGGCCCGCCGGCTGGTGCAGTGCGTGTTCCAGGACCCGTACTCGTCGCTCAACCCCGCGCACACCATCGGTTACGCCCTCACCGAAGCGCTGCGGCAGCGCACCGAGACCAACCTCCAGTCCGAAGTGGACGAACTGCTGGAACTGGTCGGGCTGCCCGTGGAGCACGCCAAGCGGCTGCCGGCGGCGCTGTCGGGCGGGCAGCGCCAGCGGGTCGCCATCGCGCGGGCGCTGGCCGTCCGGCCCCGCCTGCTGGTGTGCGACGAACCCGTTGCCGCGCTGGACGTCTCGGTGCAGGCGCAGGTGCTCGAAGTGCTCCGCCGGGCCAACCGCGATCTGGGCATCGCGCTGCTGTTCATCACCCACGACCTGGCGGTGGCCCGGCAGGTCACCGACCGGATGGTCGTGATGCACCGCGGCCGGATCGTCGAGCACGGGGCGACCGCCGACGTCCTCGACGCGCCCACCCACCCCTACACCGTCCGGCTGGTCGACTCGATCCCGGACACCGCACCACGCACTGGAGGAAAAACGCATGTCGCGCAGTGAAGAGATCGCCGCCTGGCTGCCCGGCCGACTCGCCGAACTGGTCGCCGAGCACGGGGTGCCGGGCGCGCAGGTGGCGGTGCTGGTGGACGGCGAGGTCGTGGACGCCGCGGCCGGCGTGCTCAACCTGGCCACCGGGGTGGAGACGACCACCGACGCGGTGTTCCAGATCGGCTCGATCACCAAGGTGTGGACCGCGACCCTGGTGATGCAGCTGGTGGACGACGGCCTGCTGGACCTCGACGAGCCGGTTGTGCGGTACGTGCCGGACTTCAAGGTGGCCGACGCGGCGGCCAACGCCGTGATCACCACCCGCCAGCTGCTCAACCACACCGTCGGCATCGACGGCGACCTGTTCCACGACACCGGCAGCGGCGAGGACGCCGTGGCGAAGTACCTGGGCACCATCACCGAGGCGGCCCAGATCCACCCGCCCGGCGAGATGTTCTCCTACTGCAACAGCGGGTACGTGGTGCTCGGCCGGATCGTCGAGGTGCTGCGCGGCAAGCCGTACGGCGAGGTGCTCAAGGAGCGCATCGCCCGCCCGCTCGGTCTCACCCACCTGTCCACCAACGCCACCGAGGCGATCATGTTCCGCGCCGCGCTGGGCCACGTGCCCGGTCCGGACGGCCTGGTGCCCGCCCCGGTCTGGTCGCTGACGCCGTCCAACGCGCCGGCCGGCTCGCTGCTGGCGATGCGCGCCCGCGACCTGCTCGGCTGGGCCGAGGCGCACCTCGACGGCGGCGAGCCGATCGTCTCGGCGGCGAGCGCGAAGGCCATGCGCGCCAAGCAGACCGACGTGCCCTACATCGGGCTGCTGGCCGACGCCTGGGGCCTGGGCTGGGAGCTGTTCGGCTGGGACGCCGACGTCTTCGGCCACGACGGCGGCACCATCGGGCAGAACGCGTTCCTGCGCGTCTCCGGCACGGCGAAGGTCGCCGTGGCGCTGCTGACCAACAGCGCGGACGGCGTGAAGGTCTACCACGACCTCGTGCTGCCGCTGATGCGCGACCTCGCCGGCGCGGAGGTCCCCGAGACCCCGACGCCCCCGGCGGACCCCGAGCCGCTGGACCCGGACCGGGTCGTCGGCGTCTACAACACGCCCATGGTCGGCCAGGCGCTGACCGTGGACGACGCGGGCCGGGGCTGGCTGGAGATCACGCCGCTGACCCCCGAGGCGCGCGCCCTGATGACCCCGCACAAGGTGGAGGTCGTGAAGCTGCGCGGCGACAGCCTGATCGCGGTCGAGGAGGAGCACGGGTTCCACCAGGTGCTCACGCTGGTCGGCGCGGACGACCGGGGCCGGGCCAAGTACCTGTTCAACAGCCGGGCCGCGGTCCGCACCGAATCGGAGTAGGCAGATGGCGGAATCCACCCGCGCGCACGTGCTCGACGACCTCCGGCTGGTGCGCTCGCCGAGCGATCCGACGCTCTCGCCGGACGGCAGCCGGGCGGTGTACGTCCTGCGCGAGGTCGACGGGGACGACAACACCCGGTCGCTGTGGTCGGTCGGGCGCGACGGCGCACCGCGCCGGCTCACCCGGGGCAGGGCCGACTCCGCGCCCCGGTTCTCGCCGGACGGCCGCACGATCGCGTTCCTGCGCGAGGGGCAGCTCTGGCTGCTGCCCGTCGACGGGGGCGAGCCGGAGGCGGTGACCGAACTGGCCAACGGCGCGGGCGTGCCGGTGTGGAGCCCCGACGGCGGCCGGATCGCGTTCGCCGCGCCGGTCGGCGGCACGGCCGCGGGCGACCCGGTCGTGACGTCGAGCCTGGTGCACAAGATCGACGGCGCGGGCCGGTTCCGCGGCATGACCTCGCGGCTGCACGTGCTGGACCTGGCGGACCGGTCGGTCGAGCAGGTCACCGACGGCGCGACGTTCGTCGGCATGATCGCCTGGTCGCCGGACGGGACGCGGCTGGCGTTCACCGACGGGCTCGCGATCGACCGCGCCGCACCGCTGCACGTGCTCGAACTGTCCACTTCGGACATCACGACCACGGGTGACGGCGCGGTCGGCGGGGTGGCCTGGATCGATGACGAGCCGCTGCTGATCGCCACGCCGGCCGCCGGGGTGCACAACAACGTCCTGGTGCGCGACGGCAAACCGATCACCGCCGAGCTCGACCGCAACGTGATGCCGGGCGGCGGGGGCTACCCGGGCGCGCTGCCGCAGAGCACCGGGTCCGCCCTGCTGTTCTGCGCGCGGGACAACGGGTGCACGCACCTCTACGCCTACGAGGGCGGGTCGATCCGCAAGCTCGTCGGCGGCGACCACGTGGTGTCCGGGCTGTCGGTGGCCGGTGACGCCGCCGTCGTGGTCGTGTCCACGCCGGACCACTTCGGCGAGGTCGCGTTCGTCGACACGGCCACCGGCGAACTCGACTTCGTCACCTCGTACGTCGAGGACTTCACCGATGTCCGTTACGCCAGGCCGCAAGCGCGGTCGTTCACGATCTCCGACGGCGTCGAGGTGCACGGCTGGCTGCTGCGCCCACCGCACACCACCGGGCCGTCGCCACTGCTGGTGGACGTGCACGGCGGCCCGCACAACGCGTGGAGCCCGGTGCGCGACTCGGTGCACCTGTACCACCAGGTGCTGGTCGAGCAGGGCTGGTCGGTCCTGCTGCTCAACCCGCGCGCCAGCGACGGGTACGGCGAGGAGTTCCTGCGCGGTGCGCTCGGCGGCTGGGGTTCGGCCGACGAGAACGACTTCCTGGAGGCCGTCGACGCCCTGGTGCGCGACGGCCTGGTCGACCCGGACCGGTTGGCGCTCACCGGGTACAGCTACGGCGGCTTCATGTCGTGCTGGCTGCCCACCCGGACCGACCGGTTCCGCGCGGTGGTCGCGGGCGGTGTGGTGGCCGACCTGTCCAGCATGTCCGGCACGTCCGACGTGGGCTCCATGCTCGCCCGGTTCGAGATCGGCGACGTCGGGCTGCTGCGCGAGCTGTCGCCGGTCACGCACGCCGACAAGGTGCGCAGCCCGACGCTCGTGCTGCACGGCGAGGCCGACGACCGGTGCCCGGTCGGGCAGGCCGAGCAGTGGTACCACGCGCTGCTGGCCTGCGGGGTCGAGACGGAGCTGGTGGTGTACCCCGGTGGCAGTCACCTGTTCATCCTCGACGGCAAGCCGTCGCACCGGCTGGACTACAACCGGCGGGTGGTGGACTGGGTGGTGGCCCACACCGGAGGGCGGTCGGCGGATGACGACCGTTCCTGACACCGGGCCGGCGCGTGCCGCCGCGAACGCCGCGACGACGTCCGGGGTCGTCATCCGGGAGCTGCACGAGGTCGGCGACATCGCCGAGGTCGACCGGCTGTTCTGGGACATCTGGCGGCCCAGCCCCAACAACGTGCCGGTCACCAACGAGCTGATGCGGGTGTTCGCGCACTCCGGCAACTACGTCGTGGGCGCGTTCGTCGACGACCTGATGGT
This sequence comes from Saccharothrix espanaensis DSM 44229, assembly GCF_000328705.1. Classification (NCBI taxonomy): domain Bacteria; kingdom Bacillati; phylum Actinomycetota; class Actinomycetes; order Pseudonocardiales; family Pseudonocardiaceae; genus Saccharothrix; species Saccharothrix espanaensis. The sequence continues at coordinate 7,488,760 of NC_019673.1, forward strand.
GGGCGCGACCGTCGGGTTCCTGGCCGCGCCGGCGGGGCGGACGCTGCACTCGCACGTCACCGGCGTCCGGTCGGGGACGCGCGGGCGGTCCGTGGGGTTCGCGCTGAAGCTGCACCAGCGGGCGTGGGCGCTGGACCGGGGGCTGGACACCATCACCTGGACGTTCGACCCGCTGGTGCGCCGCAACGCGTACTTCAACCTGGCCAAGCTCGCCGCGACCGCCGTGGAGTACCTGCCGGACTTCTACGGCGAGATGGACGACGGGATCAACGGCGTCGGGGCGAGCGACCGGCTGCTGGCGTCGTGGGACCTGCGGTCGCCGGAGGTCGCGGCGGCGTGCGACGGGAAACCGGCGGAGCCCGGTGCGGGCAGTATGGCGGGCAGTGCGGCGGGGACTGTCGCGGGCAGTGTCACCGTGCGGGTGCCGGCGGACATCGAGTCCCTTCGGGCCACCGACCCGGACCAGGCCGCCGAGTGGCGGCTGCGGGTGCGCGACGAGCTGGGGTCGCGGATGCGGGCGGGCGCGAAGGTGCTCGGCTTCGCCCGTGACGGCAGTTACGTCATCGCCTGAACGTGAACCGGTGCACGGCCTGTGAAAGGTCGTGCACCGGTTCGCACCGACGCGTGCGGAGCGACCCCGCGCACCGCGCGTACCGACGCGCCGGCGGCAGCGCGGCTCGGACCATCCCGGCGCGCGATGGCGGCGGGCCGTCGGCGATGCTGTGGGCGTGGAGTACGTGTCCCGAGTGCCGCGACCGCCGCTGGACGGGCTGATCGACGACCTCTACTACCTGGAGGGTGCGTCGCCGTACGACCGGCTGACGTTGCCGCCGATGCCGGCGGCGCTGCTCGTCGTCAACCTCGGGGCGCCGTTGCGCATCCGCGCCGGCACCGACATCGAGATGGCCGAGTACGCCGACGGCTGCGTGCTCACCACACCCACCCGCGCGGTGGAGTTCGGCTACCCGCTCCGGACCCGGTCCGTCGGCGTGCACTTCAAGCCGTGGGGGTTGGCGCCGTTCCTGCCGATGCCCGCGGCCGAGCTGCGGGACCGGCCGGTGACGGTGGAGCAGGTGTGGGGCCGGCCCGCCGTCGCCGGGCTGCGGGACCGGCTGGCCGCAGCGGACGGACCGCGCGAGATGCTGACGCTGCTGGAGGAGGAGCTGGTGCGACGGCTGTCCGAGAACCCCGGTCTCGGGCTGGTCCGCCACACGAGCGGCGTCATCGCGGCGACCGGCGGGGCGGTGGCGATCGGCGACCTGGGCGAGGCGGCCGGTGTCAGCGGCACTCATCTGGCGCAGCGGTTCAAGGAGCTCGTCGGCGTCACGCCGAAGCGGCTGGCCCGCACCTACCGCTTCGCCGCCGCCGTGTTCGCGATCGACCCCGCCGGACCGGTCGACTGGGGCCGGCTCGCCGGTGCCGCGGGCTACTTCGACCAGGCCCACTTCGGCCACGAGTTCCGGGCGTTCACCGGGCTCACGCCGACCCGGTACGTCGAGGTCCGGCGACGGTTCCTGCGCGAACACCCCGGCCACGCGCTGGACGGCTGGCCGCTGCCGGCCGATTGATTTCCTACAAGAGCGACAGCCCGCGACCCGCTAGTTTCGACGCCACCGGCGAAACAGAGGAGAGCCCGTGGGCAAGGTGGTCATGTACAGCTCGGTGTCGGTGGACGGCTTCGTCGCGGACGACGACGACCAGCCCGGACCGCTGTTCGACTGGTTGTCCGGCGGTGACGTCCCGTTGGACGGGAGCGGCGCGCTGAAGGTGTCGCAGACCTCCTACGACTACACCCGGCCGTACTGGGACCGGATCGGGGTGACGATCGTCGGCCGCCACGTCTTCGACCTGACCGACGGCTGGGACGGCGAGCCGCCGGGCGGGATCGACCACGTGGTCGTCGTGACGCACCGGCCGCGGCCCGAGGGCTGGGACCCCGGGGCGCCGTTCCACTTCGTCGACGGCGTCGAGGCGGCCGTGGCCAAGGCGCAGGAACTGGCGGGTGACCGCCTGGTCGAGGTCGCCGCCGGCGACGTCGGCGGCCAGGTGCTCGCCGCCGGCCTGGTCGACGAGGTGCGCATGGACGTCGTACCCGTCGTGTTCGGGTCCGGCAAGCGCTACTTCGGGTCGGTCGACGCTCGGCACCTGTTGGAGGACCCGGACGCGGTGATCCAGGGCAACCGGGTGCTTCACCTGCGCTACCAGGTCCGCCGCTGACCGGTCCGAGCCCGGACGCGAAGAAGTCGACCGCGAACGGGTGACCCAAGATCGGGGCTGCGTCAGCGCGTCGCTGTCCCTGGTCGGGCAGTTGCCGGGGTCCGCACCTGCCGACGCGTCGGCCGCCCGGCGCCAGGCCGCCGAGCGTCGTCACTCGCGCATCCCGATCGCGTCCACGGGCCTCGCCCGCAACGCCAGCCGCGTCGGCACGCCCAGCGCCAGGAAGCCGAGCAGCGCGGCGAACCCGATGATCCCGAGGTAGACCCCGATCGGCCCGCTCGGCACCGGCGTGCCCATGAAGCCGACGCTGAGCAGCACCAGCGGCAGGGCGGCGATCAGCGTGCCGACCACGACCGCGATGCCCACCAGCGTGCCCGCCTCGGCCCGCATCATCCGGACCACCTGCCGGCGGGTGCCGCCGACCAGCCGCAGCAGCGCGAACTCGCGCCGGCGCTGCGCCGTGGAGAGCACCAGCGTGTTGGCCACCGCGATGGCGATGTAGCCGAGGATCACGCCCACCGCGACCAGGTTCACCCAGAACTGGACGTACCGGTCACCGCGCTCGGCCGGGCCCAGCTCGCCCTGGCCCATCGTGGTCAGGCCGGGGTACCGCTCGCCCAGCCGGGTCAGCTCCGCCCGTACCGCCGCGTGGTCCGCGCCGGGCTCCAGCTTGACCAGCGTCGAGCTGTCCAGCCTGGTCGTGCTGTGGGCGCGGGCCAGGTCGGCGGGCAGCACGTAGCCGCCGTAGGCCAGGTCGCGCTCGTAGACGGCGACCACCTTCAGCGTCGCCTGCTGCCCGTCGTCCAGGTACAGCTTGAGGTCGCCGCCGAGCGCGACCTCCTGGCTGCCCGCCTGGTTCTCGCTCACCGCGACCGTGTTGCCGCGCAGGTCGTCCAGCGAACCGGACGTGACACCGAGGTCGACGTTGTCCCCCACCTGGTTCAGACCGAGCGCGGGCATGCGGTGCGCGCGGAGCTGCCGGCCCCCGCCGGCCGTCTCGCCGACCTCCTCGGTGAGGACGGTCACCTGCGTGCGGACCATCGACCCGGCCGCGGCGACGCCGTCGATCCGCCGCGCGGCCTGCGCCACCTCGGGGGAGACGCCGCCGGGCGCGGTCACCGCGTAGTCGGTCTTCATGACCTGCTCGGACTCCTGCACGGCGGCGGCCGTCGCCACGGTCTGGCTGAAGAAGTTGACCACCGCGAAGGCGATCGAGAGCATCAGCGGGGTCAGCGCGGAGGCCAGCCGGCGCAGGTTGGCCCGGTTGTTCGCCGCCGCCAGGTAGCCGGTGACGCCCAGCTTCGACAGCGGCGCGGTGACCAGCCACATGATCGGCGCGACGGCCCGGGGCCCGAGCAGCGCGACGCCGATCACCGCGAGCAGCGCCGACAGGCCCGCCATGCCCAGCGCGATCTCGGTGTGCAGGTACAGCGGGACGGTGGCCATCGCGACGCTGCCGGCCAGGAACACCAGGCCGATGAGCGTCCGCACCCAGCCGACGTCACGCCGTTCGACCGACGCCTCGCCCAGCGCCTCGGTGGGCGGGATGCGGGACGGCTTGCGGGCCGCGATCGACGCCGACAGGCGCGCCACGCCGAGCCCCGTCAGGAACGCGACGAGCAGCGGGATCGGGCCGACGGACAGCGCGAAGTCGGCCGGCATGACACCGATCTCGACGAACGCCTCGCGCAGGCCCTGCCCGACGAAGACGCCCGCCCCGGCACCCAGCGCGGCGGCGACGCCCGCCACCAGCACGACCTCGGAGCCGATCAGCTTCGCGATCTGCCTGGGGGTGGCCGCGATCGCCCGCAGCAGCGCGATCTCCCGCCGCCGCTGGTCCATCGCCAGGGTCAGCGTGCCGGCCACGACGAAGCCCGCCACGAGCAGCGCGATCCCGCCGAACGACCCGGAGATCGCCATCAGCATCACCCGCGACTGGCCGACCGAGGCGAACTCGACCGTGCCCCGGTCCTGGCCGGCGGCGACGATCACGTGGTCGTCCTTGAGCGCCTCCTCGACCCGGTCGGCGAGGTCGGCCGCGTCACCGTCGGCGAGCACGCCGATGGCGTGGAACCGGCCCTCGGTGCCGGCCAGCCGGGTGGCCTGCTCGGCGGTGAAGTAGAGGCCGGTCTGCTTGGCCAGCCCGTCCTTGCCGGCCGGTGCGGCGATGCCGACCACGTCGTAGCCGACGGGGGTGGACGTGGTCATCACGTCGAGCCGGCCGCCGACGGCGATCCCGGCCCGCTGGGCCAGCGAGGCGTCCACCACCACCTCGTCCGCCGAGCCGGGCTGCCGCCCGTCGCGCAGTTCGTAGGGGGTGAGCACGGCGGAGTCCCAGTCGTGGCCGAGCACCTCGACCAGACCGCCGCCGGTGACCGCGCGGGCGGCGAACGTGGTCTCGCCGACCACCTTCCCGACGCCGGGCACGGCCTCGATCCTGCCGACGAGGTCGCGGGACACCGTGGGCAGCGTCCCGACCTGCTGCGCGTCCATCACGTTGACGCCCTCGGGCTTGATCGACTGCTCGCCGCCGACCACCACCGCCGCCGCCGCGTACCGCTCGGTGGGCACCCCGGACCGGATGCCGGACTCCATCAACATGCCGCACGCCGCGACCACCGCCGAACCGCACAGGACCGCGATGAACGCGCCTATGAAGGCGAGCTTGCGCGCCTTGACCAGCTGCCACGCCAGACCGCGCACCGTCACCACTCCCCGAGACCGGTCAGGCGGCGCACGATCTCGTTCGGCGTCGGCTGGTGCAGCTCGCCGGCCAGCCGGCCGTCCGCGAGGAACACCACGCTGTGCGCGAACGACGCCGCGATCGGGTCGTGGGTGACCATCAGCACGGTCTGGCCCACGGTGTCCACCAGGCCGCGCAGCAGCTCCAGCACCTGCCGGCCGGTCCGGGTGTCCAGCGCCCCGGTCGGCTCGTCGGCGAGCAGCACCTCCGGCCGGGTCACCAGGGCCCGCGCGATGGCCACCCGCTGCTGCTGGCCGCCGGACAGCTCGGCCGGGCGGTGGCCCAGCCGGTTGCCGATGCCGACCCGCTCCACGATCTCGCGCAGCCAGCCCTGGTCGGGCTTCACCCCGGCGAACCGCAGCGGCAGCGTGATGTTCTGCTCGACGGTGAGCGACGGGATCAGGTTGTAGGCCTGGAAGACGAACCCGATGCGCTGCCGGCGCAGCTCGGTGAGCGCGTTCTCCGACATCCCGGCCAGGTCCGTCCCGCCCAGCAGCACCCGGCCCGACGTCGGCCGGTCCAGCCCCGCCGCGCAGTGCAGGAACGTGCTCTTGCCCGACCCGGACGGGCCCATCACCGCGGTGAACGCGCCACGGCGCAGCCCGACCGTGACACCGTCCAGCGCGGTGACCGCGTTCGCGCCCGAGCCGTAGACCTTGCTCACCGACTCCAGCCGCAACGCGGTGTCCACGGTCACCGTTCCTGCCACCATCACACGTTCCCCTCCATCGACTTCCTGCTGGTGGCAAGCCTGCCGTCCGGGGCACGCGGATTCGATCCCGCTGACGAGCCAGTGGAGGTAGCGCCTGCACTACCGCCCGGGACGGGGGTGGTCGGCCACAATCGGAGGCATGACCACGCTGACTCCCTTGTGGACCGCCGTGCGCTACGTGCTGGTGGGCGCGGTCACAGCGGTCCTGTCGATCTTCGCCCTGGCCGCGCTGGGCGTCGTGCTGGCGCTGTGCCTGATCGGGGTGGGGCTGCCCGCCCTGCCCGAGGTGCTGCGCCTGGTCAGGCCGCTGATCGCCTACGACCGCGAGCGCGCCGGCCGGTACCTGGGCACGCCGATCGCCGAGTCGTACGAGGTGCTGGACGGTCCGGCGCTCACCCAGGCCGCGACCGCGATCGCCGACCCGGCCAACCGCCGTGACCTGGGGTGGCTGGTCGTGCACGGGTTCGGCGGGATGCTGCTCGCCGGACTGGTCGTCGGCTTCCCGTTCAGCGCGGTGAACAACCTGCTGATCCCCGCCTACTGGTGGCTGGTGCCCGGCGGCGTGGAGACCTCGTTCGGGCTGGTCGTGGACTCGTGGGCGACCGCCGCGACCACCCCGGTGGCGGCCGCGGTGTTCGCCTGGCTGACCGTCCAGACACCCCGGTTCGCCCGGTGGCACGCGCTGCTGGCGCGCCGGCTGCTCTCGCCGCCGGAGGGCGTGCGGCTGACCGACCGGGTGGCCGAGCTCACCGCGTCCCGGGCGGGCGCGCTGGAGGCGCACGGGGCCGAGCTGCGGCGCATCGAACGTGACCTGCACGACGGCGCGCAGGCCCGGATCGCCGCCGTCGTGATGCAGCTCGGCATCGCCGACCAGATGCGCGAACGTGACCCGGACGCGGCGTTCGCGCTGGTCAGGAAGGCGCAGGACACCGCGACCGACGCCTTGGCCGAGCTGCGCGACGTGGTGCGCAGCATCTACCCGCCGGTCCTGTCCGACCGGGGCCTCGACGGCGCGGTCTCGGCGCTCGCGGCCCGCTGCCCGGTGCCCACCGCGCTGGAGGTCGCCCCGATCGGGCGGCGGCCGGCGGCGATCGAGGCGGCGGCGTACTTCATCATCGCCGAGGCGCTGACCAACATCACCAAGCACTCGGCGGCGCGGGCCGCGTCGGTCCGGCTGGACGCGTCCCCGGACCGGCTGTTCATCACGGTCAGCGACAACGGGCGGGGTGGTGCGGACGGCGAGCTCGGGACGGGTATCGTCGGCATCCAGCGCCGTGCCGACGCGTTCGACGGCCGCGCCGACCTGAGCAGTCCGCCAGGCGGGCCGACCGTGTTGCGAGTGGAGCTCCCTTGCGGGTTGTGATCGTCGAGGACGACGTGCTGCTGCGCGAAGGTCTGACCCTGCTGTTGGGCAACGCGGGCATGACGATCGTCGCTGCCGTGGACAACGCGACCGAGTTCCTGGCCGCGATCAGGGACGACCGGCCGGACGCCGTGGTCACCGACGTGCGGCTGCCCCCGACGTTCACCGACGAGGGCCTGCGCGCCGCGTCCGAGGCCCGCCGCATCCACCCCGGCCTGCCGGTCCTGGTGCTGTCGGCGTACGTGGAGAACAGCTACGCGGCCGAACTGCTGGCCGACGGCGCGGGCGGCGTCGGCTACCTGCTCAAGGAGCGGGTCGGCAAGGTCGAGCGGTTCGTCGAGGCGCTGACCCGGGTGGCCGAGGGCGGCACCGCGATGGACCCCGAGGTCATCTCCCAGCTGCTCGTCCGCCGCAAGCCCGACGACCCGCTGGCGACGTTGACCGCGCGCGAGCGCGAGGTCCTCTCGCTGATGGCCGAGGGCCACAACAACGCGACCATCGCGGGCACCCTGGTGGTGAGCGAAGGCGCGGTCCTCAAGCACATCCGCAACATCTTCACCAAGCTGAACCTCCCGAACGACGACGGCGGCCACCGCCGCGTGCAGGCGGTCCTGGCGTACCTGAACGCCTGACCGCCTCAGGTACGGGCTCGGAGCCGGGCGGTCGGCCGGCGTGCTCCCGGGCGGTGCCGTCGAGCGAACGACCGTTGCCGTCACGTGGCGAACGTCGCCTTTCTCAGGTCGGTCACCTTCGTCGGGCCGGCGGACGTGGCCAAGTGCGCTGCTGAGATCGTTGTGTGATCCCCGGTTCGGTGGTGTGGCGAGTTCCGCCCTGCTGACGGCTGCCCTCTTCCCGAACGGGGCCGTCTTCGGACGACGTGGTCTCCGGAGGCGGTCCCCCGTTGTCCGGAGTTGCCGGTGCTCGGCGTGCTGGGCGCGCACCGCCACCGGCGGGAGGAGTGGCTGGTGGTGTCGTTGTGGCGGCTCGCCCCGGCGCTCACACCGGGGCGGGCCGCCGGTGTTACTTCAGGGCTTCCAGCGCCCGGTTGAGGGCGGTGACGTTGACGCCGGGCTCGCCGAGGATGCCCGCGCCCCGGCCGTCGGTGTGGTCGGTGACCAGTCGCCGCACCCGATCCTCACCCAAGCCGTTCACGCGGGCCACTCGGGGCACCTGGAGTTCGGCGTAGGCGGGGCTGATGTGGGGGTCGAGCCCCGATGCGGAGGCGGTGTAGGCGTCCTGTGGCACCAGGTCCGCCGAGACCCCTTCGCGTTGTGCCACAACGGCACGGCGTTCGGCGACGACGGTGTCGTAGTCGGCGTTGCGCTCGCTCTTGTTGGAGCCGCCAGATGCGGGCAGCGTGGCCGTCGACGGGCGGGTGTGGAACCACTCGTCGCCCTCGCGGTCGATGCCGACCAGGGTGGTGTCGACGGCTTCGGCGTTGGCGTGCAGGCCGGGCAGCCGCGAGACCGCCCAGACGGCGGTGGGGTACAGGACCCCGGTGATGACGGTCAGCACCAGCAGGACGCGGAGTCCGGCGAGGGCTTGCTTGGCGAAGTTGGTCACGGGTCACCCGATTCCGGGGATGAGTCGGACGAGCAGGTCGATCAGCCAGATCCCGACGAACGGGGTGACCACGCCGCCCAGCCCGTAGATGAGCAGGTTGCGCCGCAGCAGCGCGGAGGCGCTGGAGGGCTGGTAGCGGACTCCGCGCAGCGCCAACGGGATCAGCACCACGATGATCAGCGCGTTGAAGATCACGGCGGAGAGGATCGCGGACTGCGGCGACCCGAGGTGCATGATGTTGAGCCGGTCGAGCTGCGGGTGGATCGCGGCGAACATGGCGGGCAGGATCGCGAAGTACTTCGCCAGGTCGTTGGCGACGCTGAAGGTCGTCAGCGCGCCCCGGGTGATCAGCAGCTGCTTGCCGATCTCGACGATCTCGATCAGCTTGGTCGGGTCGGAGTCGAGGTCGACCATGTTCCCGGCTTCCTTGGCCGCCGAGGTACCGGTGTTCATCGCGACGCCGACGTCGGACTGGGCCAGGGCGGGGGCGTCGTTGGTGCCGTCGCCGGTCATCGCGACCAGCTTGCCGCCCTCCTGCTCGGCCCGGATGAGCGCCATCTTGTCCTCGGGCTTGGCCTCGGCGAGGAAGTCGTCCACGCCGGCCTCGTCCGCGATCGCCTTGGCGGTCAACGGGTTGTCGCCGGTCACCATCACCGTGCGGATGCCCATCGAGCGCAGTTCGGCGAACCGCTCGCGCATGCCGGGCTTGACCACGTCGGAGAGCCGGATGACGCCCAGCACGGTGTCGTCGTCGGCGACGACGAGCGGGGTGCCGCCCTGCGCGCTGATCTCGTCCACGACGGCCCGGGTCGACGCGTCGAGGGTGAACGCGCTCGCCGCGCCCTTGCGGATGCGGCGGTCGCCGAGGTCGATGCCGCTCATCCGGGTCTGCGCGGTGAACGGGACGAACTCGCCGGCCTTCTCGGCGTCGGTCGGTTCGGTGCCGCGACCGTGCTCGGCGGCGCAGAGGTCGAGGACGCTGCGGCCTTCGGGGGTGCCGTCGGCGAGGCTGGACAGGCGTGCGGCGTCGACCAGGGCGTCCATCGTGGTGCCCCGGACCGGGATGAACCCGGTGGCGCGGCGGTTGCCCCAGGTGATGGTGCCGGTCTTGTCCAGCAGCAGGGTGTCGATGTCGCCGGCGGCCTCGACGGCCTTGCCGGACGTGGCCAGCACGTTGCGCTGCACCAGGCGGTCCATGCCGGCGATGCCGATCGCCGACAGGAGCGCGCCGATCGTGGTGGGGATCAGGCACACCAGCAACGCGGTCAGCACGATCACCGACTGCTCGCCGCCGGAGAAGATCGCGAAGGGCTGCAACGCGACCACGGCCAGCATGAAGATGATCGTCAACGTGGACAGCAGGATCGTCAGCGCGATCTCGTTCGGCGTCTTCTGCCGCTGCGCGCCCTCGACCAGAGCGATCATCCGGTCCACGAACGACTCGCCCGGCTTGGTGGTGATCCGCACGACGATCCGGTCCGACAGCACGGTGGTGCCGCCGGTCACGGCCGAGCGGTCGCCGCCGGACTCGCGGATGACCGGGGCGGACTCGCCGGTGATCGCCGACTCGTCCACGGTGGCGATGCCCTCGACCACGTCGCCGTCGCCGGGGATCACCTCGCCCGCCTCGACCACGACCAGGTCGCCGACCTTGAGCTCGGTGCCGGGCACGGTGCGGCCGTCGGTGAGCCGCGCGACGGCGTCGGTCTTGGTGCGGCGCAACGACTCGGCCTGCGCCTTGCCCCGGCCCTCGGCCACGGCCTCGGCCAGGTTGGCGAACAGCACGGTGAGCCACAGCCACACCGCGACCGCGATGGTGAACGCGCCCGGGTCGCCGATCGCGAACACCGTGACCAGGATCGACCCGACCCACACCACGAACATCACCGGGTTGCGCAGCTGGTGGCGCGGGTGGAACTTGCGCAGCGCGTCCGGGAACGAGGTGAGCAGTTGGCGGGGGTCGAACACCCCGGCGGACACCTGGTGGCCGAGGTTGCGGGCGTGCCGGTCCCGAATCTTCTCGGGAGTCCTTTGTGGACGGTCGGTGGTGGTGATCACAGCAGTGCCTCCGCGATGGGACCGAGGGCGAGAGCGGGGACGAAGGTGAGCGCGGCGACCAGCACGATGCTGCCGCCCAGCAGCGACGCGAACAGCGGGCCGGTGGTGGGCAGCGTGCCCGCCGTCACCGGCACCTTCTTCTGCGCCGCGAGGGAACCGGCCAGGCAGAGCACGGCGACGATCGGCACGAACCGGCCCAGCGCCATGCAGACCCCGAGCGAGGACTGGAACCAGTCGTTGGTCACCGTGATGCCGCCGAACGCGCTGCCGTTGTTGTTCGACGCCGACGCGTAGGCGTAGAGGATCTCGGACAGGCCGTGCTCGCCGGTGTTGTTCAACGCCCCTTGCGTGCTCGGCAGGATCGCCGCGATGCCCGCACCGATCAGCAGCACCGTCGGCATGGCCAGGATGGACACCGCGGCGGCGGTCACCTCGCGGCGACCGAGCTTCTTGCCCAGGTACTCCGGGGTGCGGCCGACCATCAGGCCCGCCAGGAACATCGCGATGACCGCCATCACCAGGATGCTGTACAGGCCGGTGCCGACACCGCCCGGTGTCATCTCGCCGAACAGCATGTTGAGCAACGTCCCGCCGCCGCCCAGGCCGGTGTAGGAGTCGTGCATCGAGTTCACCGCGCCGGTCGAGGTGGCGGTGGTGGTGTCGGCGAACAGGGCGCTGGACGGGATGCCGAAGCGGACTTCCTTGCCCTCCAACGGGCGCAGGCCGTTGGCCTCGGCGACCCAGATCACCGCGAGCATCGCCGCCCACAGCGTGCCCATCACGCCGATCAGCACGTGGCCCTGCTTGCGGTCGCCGACCAGCGTGCCGAACGTGCGGGTGAGGCTGACCGGGATCACCAGGATCAGGAAGATCTCGATCAGGTTGGTCCAGCCGTTGGGGTTCTCGAACGGGTGCGCGGAGTTGGCGTTGAGCACGCCGCCGCCGTTGGTGCCCAGTTCCTTGATGACCTCCTGGCTCGCGACGGGCGCGGTGGCGACCGACTGTCCGTCGACCGTGACGCCGGACTGGAAGCTCATCACCACGCCGAGCGCCACCAGCACGATGGCGAACAGGAACGACACCGGCAGCAGGATGCGGATCGTGCCGCGCACCAGGTCGACCCAGAAGTTGCCCAGGCGATCGGTCTGGTGGCGCACGAACCCGCGCACCAGCGCGACCGCGACGGCCAGGCCCACGGCGGCGGAGACGAAGTTCTGCACCGTCAGGCCGATGAGCTGGACCGAGTGGCCCATCACGGTTTCCGGCACGTAGGACTGCCAGTTCGTGTTGGCCACGAAGCTGATGGCGGTGTTGAACGCCATGCCGGGTTCGACGTTGCCCCGGTCGAAGTTGAACGGCAGCACCGACTGGACGCGCTGGACCACGTACAGGAAGACGATCCCGACGAACGAGAAACCCAGCACGCCCAAGGCGTACGAGCCCCAGCGCTGTTCGGACTCCGGGTCGACCCGCGCGATCTTGTAGACAACACGCTCGACGCGCGAGTGCTTGGTGCCCGTGTAGACGCGCGCCATGTAATCGCCGAACGGCCGGTGGACCACGGCCAGCGCGACGATCAACAAGCCGACCTGGAGCAGGCCGGCCGCAGTGGAGGACATCAGAACTTCTCCGGCCTGATCAGAGCGACGAACAGGTAGCCGATCAACAGCAGGGCGAGCACGCCCGCAACGACGTTCGCCACCGCCCCGGTGCCGCTCACAGCTTCTCCAGTCCGCGCACGCCCAGCGCCAGCAACACGAAGACACCGATCAGCAGCAGCGCATAAGCCAGATCGGCCATGTGCGTGCTCCCTTCCGACTGTTCAGGCCGTTTGGACAGGCCACTCGCCGGAAAGGGTGCATCAGGAAGTAGGACGTACTGACGCGCCTGATGCGCCCTTGACACGCCCCTGCACCATCTTTACGCGTCGTTGACGAGCGGGAGACGCGGCTCTCACGAGGGTGTCCACCCGAACGGACCAACGCGAGCACGGGGCGTGACGACAGTTGCGTCGAACTCCGTTGTGCCGAATCCCATTGGCTGCCGGCACGAACTGGGAGCAGGTAACCGATGGCCGGGTACACCACCGTCCCGATCGCCGAGCAGGTCGGGATGATCCGGGTGGAGAACCTGCGGCACGTGCCCGCGCTGGTCGCCGCCGCCGGCATGTGGCGGACCTCGCGCTCGTGGCTGGAGGAACGGCACGCCGCCCTGATGGGCGCGGTGGACGACCTGCGCGCGCAGTGGCACGGCAACGCGGGCGCCCTGTTTCGCGACCGGGTCCTGGCCGACGCCTCGGCCCTGTCGTCGTGGTCCGGGCCGGCCCTCTCACCGCGGTTCCCGTTCCTCCCGGCGTCGCTGTTCGGCAGCGTCGCCACCTCCGGCGTGGTGGACCGGATCACCGGGCTGGTCACCGCGATCCGGCAGACCTCCGCACTGGTGGAGCGGCTGTACGCCGACTACGAGCGGCTGCCGGCCGACCGGAAGGCCGCCGCGACCGCGACCACCCAGCGCCTGACCGGCGAGGAACTCGACCGCCTCGCCCCGAAGTACGACGCCGTCGCCGCCGCGATGGACGCCGCCGCCGGCCCGCGCTGGACCGGGCCCCGGGGCGGTGCGGACGGGGTGCCGCCGGTGTACCCGCCGCACTCGCCGCAGCAGAACACCGGACGCCGAGGAGAGGACCTGTGACCACCGACAAGATCGACGGCACGGCGGCCGACGTGACGTCGGCGGCCAAGCTCGTCTCGTCCGGCGCGAAGTTCGCCGAACAGGGCGTCAAGCTGCTGCGGCAGGCCGGCTCAGGATGTGGGGCGAGCGGATCGACGGCGCCCAGGTCGTGGAGACGCTGACCACGCTGCCTCCGCCATCCCCCAGGCGTTCCAGACCGTCTCGGGCCTGTACGAGGGCTACCTCGCGGCGATCTCCAGCCTGGCCAGGGCGACGGGCACCCTGTCACCGCCGCTGCCCACCGGACACTTCGCCGGCGGCGGTGGCCCGGCGGCGTTGTCGGGCCCGCCGATGGCGATGGGTCTGCCCATCGGCCCCCGTTCGCCACGAGTGCGGCGGCGGCAGGTCGGTCCGCCGCTCGCCGCCCGGTGCCGGAAATCCGGCTGGGCGCGGTGGCGGCCACGCCGTCCAGGTCGCCGGCCATGTCACCGGTGATGCCGCCGCAAGGCCACCAACAGCAGGGGACGCTCAGGCCGGCACAGACCGCGCCGTCCGGTCGTTCCCGGACGGCCAAGCGGCCGGCCGACGCCACCGACGGCGTGCCGCGCTTGCACGGCGGGCCCGGTGCGGTCGCCTACCTCTTCGCGACCCGGTAGCCGCCGGGCACGCCCCGTGCCACGTACCGCCGCCCCATCGCCCGTCGCCCCGTCAGTCGCGTGGAATCGCCTCGATCCGCTCCCGGTTGCGCTCGCCCCACTCGCCCAGCGGCAGCACCGCGGCCATCAGCGAGCGGCCGAAGTCGGTCAGCGAGTACTCGACCTTCGGCGGCACGCCCGGGTGTGGTTCGCGGTGCACCAGGCCGGTGTGCTCCAGCTCGCGGAGCTGGGTGATCAGCACCCGCTCGCTGATCCCCGGTACCGCCCGGTTCAGCTCCCCGAACCGCAGCGGGTCGGCGTGCAGCTCCCAGAGGATCAACGGCTTCCACTTGCCGCCCAGCACGTCGAGGGCGGCGTCCAGTCCGCAGGTGTACGTGCGGTGCTTCACCTGACCTCCCGGCGAAAAGATCAGTACCCGATCTAAAAGACGGTACTTGATCAGCCGGTCCGGTGCTCCCAGCATTTGACCGGGCAGACGATCAGCGCTGGAGGACGAGATGGACAGGACACCGGTCACCGTGGTCGGGCTCGGCGCGATGGGCCGCGCCCTGGCCCGCGCGTTCGCGGCCGCCGGCCACCCGACGACGGTGTGGAACCGCACGCCCGGCAAGGCTTCCGCGCTGGTCGAGGAGGTCGGCGCGGTCGAGGCGGCCGACGTCGCGGCGGCGGTCGCGGCGAGCCCGCTGGTCGTCGCGTGCCTGACGACCTACGAGGCGACCACGGCGGCGTTGGCACCGGTCGACCGCCTCCCCGACCTGGTCACGCTCAACTCCGGCACCCCGGCCGGCGCGCGGCGGATGGCCCGCTGGGCGGCGGAGCGCGGCGCGCGGTTCCTCGACGGCGCGGTGAAGAACGTCCCGGAGGCCGTCGGCGCGCCGGGCACCCAGCTCTACTACAGCGGCGATGAAGCGGTGTTCGCCGAGCACCGGGACACCCTCCGGGTGCTCGGCGGCGACACGTCGTTGCTGGGCGCGGAAGTCGACCTCGCGAAGCTGTACGAGGCCGCGGTGGGCGCGACCCTGCTGCCCGCGCTGCTCGGCTTCCTCGAAGGCGCGGCGCTGGTCACCCGGCGCGGGCTGCCCGCCGCGTCGCTGGTGCCGCACAGCGTGAAGTGGCTGGAGATGATCGCCTCCATCCTGCCGGTGGTGGCGGGCGAGGTCGACGACGCCGACTACACCCGGCTCCAGGCGTCGGTGGGGCTGTTCCACGAGGGCGTCGTCCACGACGGCGAGCTGGCCGAGGAAGGCGGGCTCGACCTGAGTTGGCACGAGCCGATGCACGACCTGCTGCGCCGCGCGGTGGCCGGGGGCAGGCAGGACCAGAGCATCTCCGCCCTGGTCGAACTCCTGCGCGCCCCCGTTCAGCCGGTGCGCGGCGACGGGTAGTCGCGTCCGTCCACAGCAGACTGTGAACGCCGGGGCGCGGCGGGCGTCCGCGACCCGGTTCCCGGTAAACCGCTTCGGGGGTTACCGATTCCTGCGGAGACGGCGGTCCGGTGGTCCAGGCAGGTGGTTGGAGTCACCCGTCGGACTGGCGACCGCGCCATGGACTGGAACAACGGCGGTGATCGTGACAACGATGGACGCAGGCCGTTGTGCCCCAAGGATCGCCTGCGGCGCGGCGGCGGTCGGACTCCGCAGAACACGAGGGGAAACCAGATGGCCACGTACCAGACCGAGATCAGCACCGGCGGCGGCGGTTGGCAGAAGGACGCCGACCTGGTCCTGAGCATCACCAACCGCAACGCCGTCGTCCCGGCGAGCGGCGCGCCCGCCACGGGCACGACGGTGACGTGGAGCTCGACGAACGGCGACGGCTCCGTCACGTTCTTCGACAGCGGGAGCAACTTCCAGGGCACCGCCCAGTTCCCGAACGAGGGCCCGGTCGGATACCGGGGCCGGCGCGTGAGCTGACCACCCGGTGCGGCCGGCCCGGCAGCCGAGGTCGGCCGCACCACCCCACTACGATCACCGGCACCACGATGTCCACTGTGGACAGCATCGGACGTCGACCATGTCGGCGTCCGATTCGACGCACTCGCCGTTCCGCGAACACCGGGCCGCCGGGGCGAGCCCCGATCGGGCGGTCCGGACGACCGTCCACAGCGACCCACGACGACCGACCACGCCGGACGGCCACCCCGGACAGCCACCCCGGACGACCACGTGAGCCGACCGCGTCAGCCGACGGCCCGCGACGACCCGCGACGACCACACCGTCATTCCACGTCACGTGGAAAAACGACTCTGGTGTGGGCAACGCGGAATGCGGTGACATTGGGATGGGTGAAGGGCACCATCTTGTCTGTCGTTGACGTAGGGACGCCGCATGGAGGGTTTACCAGACGAACCCCCGGACTCCGCGCCGGGCGGTGTGGGGCTGCCCGCCGGCCTCGTGCGCTACCTGGGCGGCAGCGACACCGCCGGGGACTCGGACGCGGTGATCGTCGAGCACATCCGGGAACGGGGCTTCGCCGATGACGTGTGGGACGCCCTGCGCACCCGGCTTGTCGTCTACGGCCTGGGCTTCGTTACACCGCTGATCGGGTCCGGGGCGATCTTCGCTAGCTGCCGGCGGCGCGGCTGGCGGCTGTACCAGCAGGCCGTGCTGCCCGAGGACGCCGAAGAGCTCGGCATGGACGTCGTCCAGGATGGCCTAACACTGTTCGCCGAGCGTGGGATCGCCGGGCGGCAGTGGTCCCCGGCGGGCGGGCTGAGCCTGCGCCGGTACTTCGAGAACGCGTGCGTGCTCAGCTTCCCGAACGTGTACCGCAAGTGGCAGCGCGCCCGGCGGGACTGGCAGGACGTCGAGCTGCTCGACGCCTGGACCCCGGTCGAGCGGTACCGGGGCGGCCGGTCGCCGGAGGACGAGGTGGTCGAGCGGGTGGCCGTGGACGCCCTGTTCGAACAGCTCGGCCAGGACGCCGGTACTGTGCTGTTCCTGCACGACCAGAACTTCTCGCACGCCGAGATCGCGGAACTCCTGCGCCTGACCCCACGAGCGGTGGAGGGGCGGCTGCGCCGGGCCCGGCAGACGGCCCGCGCGTCGATCCTGGAAGGAGACCGCTGATGTCGACGACGAACCTCTCGTCCGGAACGCACCGCCGGACCTCGCCCGCCGAGGTGGCCGGCTCCTCGGTCGCCGACGACGTGTCGACCGGGATCGCCGCCCGGGTGACGCCGGACGCGGCCCGCGCGGTGGTCGAGCGCACCGCCCGGACCCGACCGGAAACCCCAGGTCCCAGGCCCGCGCCGCTGGTGTCCGACGAGCAGGTCGCCGAGGCCGTGGCGGGCGACCGCGACGCGACCGGGGCGCTGCTGGCCGCGGTGCGCCCGATGATCGTCCGGTACTGCCGGGCGCGGCTGGGCCGGGACGGCCGGGCGTCGGTGACCGCCGACGACGTCGCGCAGGAGGTCTGCCTCGCCGTGCTCGGCGCCCTCCCCGCCTACCGCGCGCAGGGGCGGCCGTTCCTCGCCTTCGTGTACGGGATCGCGGCCCACAAGGTGGCCGACGCCCACCGGTCGGCGGCCCGCAACCGGTCGACCCCGGTGGCCGACCTGCCGGACGGACCCGACCCTGGTCTGGGGCCCGAGCAGCGGGCGCTGGCCGACGACCTGTCGCGCCGGATGGCCGACCTGCTGCGCGTGCTGCCCGAGAAGCAGCGCGAGATCGTGCTGCTGAGGGTGGTCGTCGGGTTGTCGGCGGAAGAGGTCGCCGAGGCCGTGGGCTCGACACCGGGAGCGGTGCGGGTGGCCCAGCACCGGGCGCTGAACCGGCTGCGCGAGACGCTGGCCGCAGAGCCCGACCGCATGGAGCGGTAACCCGGCCAGGCAGTCCGACAGTCCGGCAGTCCGACCGGGCAGTCCGGCAGTCCGACCAGGCGGGCCGGTGGCCGGGCCGGGCGGGCCGGTGGCCGGGCCGGGCGGTCCGGCCACCGGGCCGTTCTAGGCCGGTTCGTCCAACCGGACGGAGATGGTCACCCGGCCCTTGGGGTCGCGGCGCGCCACGCCGTGCCCCGTGCGGTCCCGGCCGTCCAGCACCAGCGAGAGCGGACCGCCGTCGCCGGTGAAGTTGCGCCACCACGTCTTGGCGTCCGGCAGCCGGACGCCGATCACGACCACGTCACCGGTCCGCCGGTACCCGACCGGCGTGCTGAACGTGCGCCCCGACCGCCGCCCGACGTAGGTCACGCTGGTGATGTGCCGGCCGACGTACCGGCCCCAGCGCGGGGACACCCGCAACGCCTCTACGCCGGCGTTGACCCCGCCGACCGCCCGTTCCACGCATGCTCCGCCACGTCGCACAAGTCCTCCTGTAGGCCGATGTCCGACGCTAGCAAGCGAAGTGGAGCACCCCGTCCACTTGACCTAAAGTGAGAAGCATGGGTGCCGAGCCGTCTCACCCGCCGCTGCGCTCCGACGCCCGGCACAACCGCGAGCGGATCCTCCGGGTGGCCGCGACCCTGTTCGCCGAACGGGGGCTGGACGTCCCGATGGCCGCGATCGCCCGGCACGCCGGCGTCGGCGTGGCCACCCTCTACCGCCGGTTCCCCACCAAGGACTCGCTGGTCACCGAGGTGTTCACCGAGCAGTTCGCGACCTGCGCGCGGGTGCTGGAGGTCGCCCTGGCCGACCCGGACCCGTGGCGGGGCTTCCGCACGGTCGTGGTGGAGATCTGCGCGATGCAGGTCGCCGACCGGGGTTTCGGCACCGCGTTCCTGGCGGCGCTCCCCGACGCGGTCGACGTGGAGCGGGAACGGGCCCTGGCGGACCTCGCCGGCCTGATCGCCCGCGCCCAGGCCGCCGGTGCGCTGCGCGCGGACTTCGTCCCCGCCGACCTGCTCCTGGTGCTCGCGGCCAACAACGGCCTCGTCACCGGATCGGCCGAGACGACCCGGGTGGCGTCCCGGCGCCTGGTCGCCTACCTGCTCAACTCGTTCCGGGCCGACCACGCCGACCCGGCCGCACCCCTGCCGCCACCGGCCCCGCTCACCGTCCACGACGTGCGCTAGCTGGTCGCGCCCCGTCGAGGACGTGCTCGACCCAGACGTTGGGCTCGACGTAGACGCCGACGTCCGATCCCGCCGACACCAGGACCGGGGCCAACGCGCCGGCGACGACGTTGGCCCCGTCGACCAGGCGGACCCCCGTCCACGACCGCCACCGGTCCAGCCCACCGACGACCGTCATGGAGAACGGCGCGACCTTCACCACCCGGCCGCCGAGCCGTTCGTGGGTGCGCAGCCACGGGTCCTCCGGCAGCCCGTCGGCCCGCCGCCGCGCGAGGAACTCGCCCATCGGCACCAGCGGGTACCGGTCCTTCGACGTCGGGCGGACCGGGACGACCAACCGTCGCAAGCCCCGCTCCCGCACCGCAGCGCGCAGGCGGGTCAACGCCTCGGTCGCGATCCCCCGCCCCCGCAGACCTTCCGCGACCTGGACGTCGAGCGCCGCCGCGCAGGTCGGAACCCGCCCGTCCAGCGCGTCCTCGACGGCCCACAGGACGACGCCGTCCCACCCGTGGTCGGGCAGTTCGGCCCGCTCGGGATCGGGGAAGACGAACGGCACGCCGACCGCCCGCGCCACCGGGACGCCGCCGTCGAGCAGGACGAGGAAGTACTCGGGCCACCGAACCGCCAACCGCCGTGCCCGGACCAGGGCCGCGACCGCGTCGTGCCCGAGGAACACCGCCCCGACGCCGCCGAGCGCGAGCGCCGGCCCCAGCAGATCGGGCCGCTCGGCCAAGCTGGTGACGTCCACGCCACACTCCGTTCCGCCTCCGCCGACTCAGTCCTTGCAGACGTTCCTACTCGACGGGGCGTCCGACCAACGGGGTTGACCGTCCGCTGCGTCGAGGGCGCGCGACACGATCCGGTAAGCGACCTCGCCCCCGCGACGTAGCAGGGCGGTGGCCGTCGACCGGGTGACGAATGTGTCGCCCAGGTCCAGCACCAGTTCCAACAGCGTTTCCCGAGCCTGGTCGACGTCGGCGAACGACGCCGGCGCGCATCCCGCGTCCGCACGGTCGCGGTAGTCGGCACTACCGGCAAGCACGACGAGCGGGTCGACCACCGCAACGCGACTGTCGTTCATCACCACCCGATTCCCCGCACCGCCACCGCCGAACAAGTGCCACAAAGTCGCCTCGGTGACGGAATCTCCGGAACCCAGCCGGAAGGTCCACCGCGCGCGGCCGAACCCGTTCGGGGAGCCTTCCCCACGCGCAGGAGACTGCCAGGGGCCGGGGCGACCAACGCGGTGGACTGCTCGGTCCGGGAAGATCGTGCCGCTGCTGCCACAGCTCGCCGCCCGCACCTGGTCCGCGCGCAGCGGTGCCCTGCGGTATGTGCTGGGGAGCGCCGCCGATGCGGCCTGCGGGTTTCTGGTGCCCCCGGTCAGAGTCGAACTGACACTGGACGGATTTTGAGTCCGCTGCCTCTGCCGGTTGGGCTACGGGGGCCAGTGGGAGCACTCTACTGGATCAGCCGGACGGGCCGGCGCGTACCCCTCGGCCGCGGTCGCCCCGTCCGGGCCGGCCGCGAACGGGGCCCGACGGCGGTCGCGGCGGCGGTCGTCGGGCTACGAGCGGACCAGGCGGGTGATCGCGGCCGACGCTTCGGCCAGCTTCTCCTCCGCCACCTGACCACCTTCGGCGGCGGCCTGGGCGACGCAGTGCTTGAGGTGTTCGTCGAGCAGGCCGAGCGAGACCGCCTGCAACGCCTTCGTGGCGGCCGAGATCTGGGTCAGCACGTCGATGCAGTACTCGTCGTTCTCGACCATCCGCTGCAGGCCGCGGACCTGTCCTTCGATGCGGCGCAGGCGCTTGAGGTAAGCGTCCTTGTCCGCCGTGTAACCGTGCATCGTCCCGACCTTCCCTACCCTGGGCGGGTATCCGGCCACCAGGATAGGCCACCCGACCGGGTGTGACCGGCACCACGTGTGACGCCGAAGGCGGCCCTCACATTTCGGGGCTGGTGGTTTAGCCTGCGAAATGACCCGTCCGGGGGCATCGGGACATTTTCGCGGCGAAAGGTTAGGCGATATTCCTTCCGTGCACTATGGTGTCGTCCGAAGCGTGTGGCGCAGATACAAGGTGACGGCAACACGCGCTATGCGAGCACACACGGAGGAACAGTGGCACAGCAGACCGTCGTCCAACTCATCGACGACCTCGACGGCAGCGAAGCCGCCGAGACCGTGACCTTCGCCCTGGACGGTGTGGAGTACTCCATCGACCTCTCCAAGGACAATGCGGACAAGCTCCGCGAGTCCCTGGCCGACTTCGTCGCCAAGGCGCGCCGCGCGGGTGGCCGCAAGCAGCGCAAGGGCACCGGCAAGAGCACGGTAAAGGCTGGTGACAAGGCCCAGGCGCAGGCCATTCGAGACTGGGCGCGGGCGCAGGGGCACCAGATCTCGGACCGCGGCCGCATTCCCCAGGGCCTGGTCGTGCAGTTCCAGGAAGCCCACGCCTCCTGAGCCGTCCCGGGCGTTTTCCCCTGCGGCCGCAACCGTGCCCGCCGCAGGGGACAACACCGGGAACCGCAGGTCAGGGCATTCACTCCCGGCCCGGAAACCCGGCACCGAGCAGGCTGAGCAGGGCGGTCGCCTTGACCGCCGTCTCCTCGAATTCACCGGCCGGGTCGGACAGCGCGATGACCGCGCCGCCCACGCCGAAACTCACCTTGTCCCGGTCCACCACCAGCGTCCTGATGACGATGCTGAAGTCGGCCGTTCCGGACAGCGAGAAGTAACCGAGCGCACCCGAGTAGACACCACGCGGCCCGGCTTCCAGACCGTCGATGATCTGCATTGTCCGGATCTTGGGGGCCCCGGTCATCGACCCGCCGGGGAACGCCGCCCTAACAGCGGACACCGCCGAAGCGCCGGGCCGAAGTCGCGCCCGAACGGTGCTGACGAGCTGGTGCACCGTCGCGTAGCTGGCCACCTCGAAGATCCTGGGCACCTCGACGCTGCCCACTTCCGCGCAATGGCCCAGATCATTGCGCACCAGGTCCACGATCATCAGGTTCTCGGCCCGGTCCTTCGCGCTGGTCGCCAAGGCCGTGCGCAAAGCCCGGTCGGCCGCCGGGGTCGCCCCGCGCGGCCGGGTGCCCTTGATTGGCTCGGATTCGACGACACCCTCCCGGTCGATCCGGATGAACCGCTCGGGTGAAGTGCTGAGCACGCTGAGCGCGTCGAAACGGAGCAACGCCCCGAACGGCGCAGGGCTTTCCGCGCGCAGGAACCGGTACGCCTGCCACGGGTCGAGCGCACCCCGCCAGGCGACCTCGTTGGTCAGGCACACCTCATAGGTCTCCCCCGCCGTGATGGCCTCTTGGCAGGCCGCGACGAGTTTCAGGTATTGCGCCCGGTTGTGGCGGAGCACAACGCTCTGCGCGGCCACCCCTGAAACAGGTTCGGCGGGGCCATCGCCGACACGGGTGAGCAACGCCTCCGTTCGGTCCAACCACCCGTCCGAGTCGGTGAGCGTCAACAGATGGACGCTCCGCTCCAGATGGTCGAAGACCAGCGCCCGATCGGCGAACACGAACGCGGCATCCGGTTGCTCCGAACGGTGCGCGAACTCCCCGCCGCATTCCGCTTTCAACTCGTAGCCGAGGTAGCCGACCCACCCGAGGTGGAACTCGAACGGCACGTCCGGCACGGCCACCCGGTTGGCCGCCAGGTCCCGCGCCACCCAGTCGAGGAACGGCCCGGCGAACTCCTCGTCGCCGACCGTCACCCGGCCGGTGGACACGTCGTACTTGGCCACCCGCGCCAACGGCCCGCCGGCGTCGCCCATGACCGAGAACCGCCCCCGGTCCCCGGTCTGGCTGCTGTCGAGCCAGAACGCGTCGGTGGAGGCCCCGTACAGCTCCGCGAACACCCGTTCCGGTGGTGGGTGAACCGGGACCCGCCGCACGGTCACGCGCCGCTCAGGAGCAGGCTCCGCGGCCGGCGGCGGCAGCGGGTCGGCCGCGCCGGCGGACCCGCCGGCGAGGTCGCGGAAGTTGGCCAGCAGCAGGTGCCCGGACGAGGTGCAGATCGACTCGGGGTGGAACTGCACGCCCCACGCGGGCCGGGTGCGGTCCCGCACCCCCATGAGCACGTCGTCGGACGCCGACCAGGCCACCGCCTCCAGCGACGGCGGCAGGTCGGTGACGGCCAGCGAGTGGTAGCGCACGACGGGCAGCGGCTGGGGCAGCCCGGCGAACAGGTCGACGCCGGTGTGGCGGACCCGGTCGACCACGCCGTGCCGGGGCGTGACCCGGCCGACGGTGGCGCCGTGCGCGAGGCACAGGCCCTGGTGCCCGAGGCAGACGCCGAGCAGCGGGAGGTCGCCGTGGTCGATGACGGCGCGGCACAGGCCGAAGTCGGCGGGGTTGTCCGGGCGGCCGGGACCGGGTGAGATCACCACGCTGTCGAACCGGCGCAAATCGGACATCCGGAACCGCGGGTCGTCGTTCGCGACGACGACCGGCTCCCGTCCGTTCACCTGGGCGAGCTGGTGGAACAGGTTGAACGTGAACGAGTCGTGGTTGTCGATCAGCAGGGTCCGCATGGCAACACAGCACGGTACCTGCCGAAACACCCGGATGGACCACCCCGGAGAGGCCGGACACACCAGCCTCCCCGGAGCGCGGACCTCAGTCCAGGTGGAACTTCGGGTCGGTCGCCAGCGCCGCGAGCTGGTCGCGGGTGAACACCGGGGCGGACAGCGCCGGGTAGCCGGCGCGCCGGAACTCGGCGGCCTGGCCGATGAACACCAGGGTGCCGTCGTCGTGCTGGTGGACGACCAGCTCGTCGAGGTCGGACTCCGTGCCGGGCCGGGCCGAGACGAAGCCGACCCGCTTGCCGCCCGCGTCGACCTCCGAGCAGGGCCCCTCGATCGGCCAGGCGGCGGCGACCGCGCCGCACGGCGAACCGTCCGACGCCTTCGCGGTGCCCTTGGTGGCGACCTGGATCCACAGCCGGCCCACGGCCGACGAGCCGCTCTGCATGACCGGGGTCGTCGCCATGTACTCCCAGATCTGCCCGTCGCCGTCGTAGTAGCCGACGAACTGCGACTGGGCGCTGCGCATCGGCCCGGACCACTGGTCGCCGATCGGCTGCATGTCCACGGCCTGGAACGTCGGCGGCAACGCCGAGCCCAGGTCGTTGAGCACCCGCACGGACTTGTCGGCGCGGGGCCCGCTGGTCGCGGTCCGGTCGGTCTGCCCGTCCGGCCAGGACGTCCGGGTCGCCCCGGACGGCTCGCCGGTCCCGGTCGGCGCCCCGGTCCCGGTCGGCGACCCGGGAACGGACGGCCGCCCGGTGGTCGTGACACCGCCGGACCCGGTCGGTTGGGGACGCGGGTCGGACGACTGCCCGCCCGCCTGGATCACCGCGCCACCGGACCCGGCGCTCAACTGCGGCACCAGCACCGTGCCCACGGCGATCGCGACCACGGCCAGGCCCGCCACGGCGGCGCCCCAGCCCGTCGCCCGCCTGCGCCGGGCGGACCGGCCGGCCGCCACGGCGGCGGCGGGGCTCATCGGCGGCGGCGGGCTGCTCGCCACCATCGCGTCTCGCAACGCGCTCTTCAGCTCGTCCTCGTCCATCACACCTTTTCTCCCTGCTGCGGGGTGATCAGGCCGCGCAGCGTCTGCAGCCCCCGCGCGGCCTGGCTCTTGACGGTTCCCTCGGAACAGTCCAACGCCCTGGCGGTGTCCTCGACCGACAGGTCTTCCCAGTACCGCAGGACCAGGACGGCGCGCTGCCTCGGCGGCACCTTGGCCAGCGCTTCGAGCAGCACCAGCCGGTCCTCCGCCGAGCCCCGACCGACACCGGCGGCCTCCGGTGTCGACTCGCTCACGCGTTCCTTCCTGAACCACCCCCGGCGCAGCTCGGACACGAAGGTCCGGACCAGCGTCTGCCGGGTGTAGGCGTCGAGTGCCTCGTGGCGGTTGATCCGCGCCCACGCCACGTAGATCTTGGCGAACGTGGCCTGGACCAGGTCTTCCGCCCGGTGCCAGTCGTTGCACAGCAGGTACGCCGTGCCCCGCATGGCCTCGGACCGCGCCGCGAAGTACTCGGCGAACGCGGCGTCCCGATCACTCATCTGTCTCCCCCATCACGCGGTACCGGGTTAGTCACGCCGGCAACGGCTCCAGCGGTTGCACGGGTTCGCCGTGTTTCGTGGAGACTTGGCATCACACCACCCAGGAGGCCGCACGTTGTTCGTCGTCCTGTTCACCCTCGTCATGGGCGCGACCCACTACTACGTGTGGCGGCGTGCGGTCCGTGACACCACCGGGCCCGGCCGGGCGCGCCGCGTCGGCACCGCGCTCGTCGTCGGGCTGTTCGTGCTGCTGATCGCCGGTATGACGCTCAACCTGGGCGTGCTGGCCTGGCCCGGGTACCTCTGGCTGGCCTGCGCGTTCTACCTGGCGCTGCTGTTCGCCCTGCTGGAGGTCCCGCGCGCCCTGCTGCACCGCGCCGCCCGCCGCAGGTCCGGCACACCCGCGCCGGCACCCGCGGGCAACCCCGGACCCGTGGGCAACCCAGGCCCCGCAAGCAACCCCGGACTTCCGAGCGACACCGAACCCGTGAGTGCTCCGGAACCGGTGGAGACGTCCGGACCGGCCGTCGCCTCGGAGGTCACCACGCTGGACCCGGCGGCGGGCGCGGCACCCGTGTCGGGCGCGCCGGGCGACCCGGGCCGGCGGTTGTTCATCGCGCGGTCGCTGGCGGCCGTCAGCGGAGTGGCGGCGGTGGGGGTCGTGGGTTACGGCGCGACGCAGGCGCTGGGCGACCCGGTGGTGAAGCGGGTGCCCGTCGCGCTGGGCAAGCTCGACCCGAAGCTGTCGGGCTACCGGATCGCCGTGGTGAGCGACATCCACCTGGGCCCGCTGCTGGGCCGCGCGCACACCGAGCGCATCGTCCGGATGATCAACGAGCAGCAGGTGGACCTGGTGGCGATCGTCGGCGACCTGGTCGACGGCACGGTGGAGGAGCTGGGCGAGGCGGCGGCCCCGCTGCGCGACCTGGTGAGCACGCACGGTTCGTTCTTCGTCACCGGCAACCACGAGTACTACTCGGGCGTGCAGCCGTGGCTGGCCGAACTGGACCGGCTCGGCGTGCACCCGCTGCGCAACGAGCGGCTGCGCGTCGAACGGGCCGGGGCGGCGTTCGACCTGGCCGGCGTCAACGACGTGACCGGTCGCGGCTTCGACGACGGGCCGGACTTCGCGCGGGCGCTGGACGGGCGCGACCGGAGCAGCCCCGTGGTGCTGCTGGCGCACCAGCCGGTGCAGGCGCACGAGGCGGCCCGGCACGGCGTGGACCTCCAGCTCTCCGGCCACACGCACGGCGGCCAGATGTTCCCGTTCCACCTCGCGGTCGGCTTGCAGCAACCCGTTCGCAGCGGTCTGGCCACCGTCGACGGCACCCAGGTCTACACCAGCAACGGTGTCGGGTTCTGGGGTCCGCCGGTCCGCGTGGGGGCTCCGCCGGACATCACGGTGGTGGAGCTGCATCACAACTTCGCCGGCCGATAGGGCTTTCTGCACCGAAACCACCTAGAGTGGACGGCCGTGCCAGCACACGGTTGCGGAGGGGGACCCCTAGCGAGATGAAGACGAGCTTTGCCGGCCAACGGCTCCACAACGAGGCAACAGCTCGTATTCGTCGTTTCCTGGACCATGGGCAACCCGCGACGCCGTGCCTGGTCATCGACCTGCCCACGGTGCGCGACCGGTTCACCGCGCTGCGCGACGCCCTGCCCGGGGTGGGGATCTTCTACGCGGTGAAGGCGAATCCGGAGCCCGAGGTGGTCGGGCTGCTGGCCGCCGAGGGGTCGGGCTTCGACGTCGCGAGCCCCCGCGAGATCGACCTGTGCCTGGCCAGGGGCGCGAAGCCGGAGACGATCTCCTACAGCAACCCCATCAAGAAGGCCCGGGACATCGCCTACGCGCACAGCCGCGGCGTGCGGTTGTTCGTCTCCGACAGCGAACAGGACGTGCGGGCGCTCGCCGAGCACGCGCCCGGCTCGTCGGTGATGCTCCGGATCTTGGTGAACACCAACAGTTCCACCTACCCGTTCGGGAAGAAGTTCGGCTGCGCGCCCGAGATGGCGGCGGATCTCCTGCGCCTCGCGCACGGCCTGGGTCTGGTGCCGCTGGGCGTGGCGTTCCACGCCGGCTCGCAGCAGCTGGACCCGACCGGCTGGGACGCCGCGATCGCCGACGCCGCCGAGGTGACCGCGAAGCTGCGGGCCGAAGGTGTGCCGCTGTCAACGGTGAACCTGGGCGGTGGCCTGCCCGCGGGCTACCTGGACCCGTTGCCGCCACTGGCCGACTACGCCGCCGCCATCACCGCGTCGATCGCCCGGCACTTCGGGGAGTTCGCGCCGGAGGTGATGATCGAGCCGGGTCGCGCGGTCGTGGCCGAGTCCGGGGTGCTGCGCTCCGAGGTCGTGCTGGTGTCGAAGAAGTCCTATTCGGACGAACGGCGCTGGGTGTTCCTCGACATCGGCCGCTACGGCGGCCTCGCGGAGACCGAGGGCGAGGCGATCGCCTACCCGTTGCGGACCAGCCGCGACGGCGGCCCCACCGGGCCCGTGGTGATCGCGGGACCGACCTGTGACGCGGACGACGTGCTGTACCAGGCGACGTGCTACGACCTGCCCCTGGACCTCCAGGCGGGCGACCACGTCGACCTGCTGTGCGCCGGCGCGTACACCGCGAGCTACTCCTCCGTGGCCTTCAACGGTTTCGAGCCGTTGGCCACCTACTGCGTGCGATGAGCGCGCTCCTGTCTGTAAGACGCACGACCCCTTCTCAAGATGTTTGGAGTGATTGATGTCCGAACTCCCGTGCGAAGTCGAGCCGGTCGGCTTGTTCGCAGGACAGCACGTGCTCGCCGAACTGCAAGGTGTGAGCCCTGAACTGCTCGACGACGAGCAGTTCCTGCGACACGCCCTCGGCGAAGCGCTCACCCAGGCCGACGCCACCGTGTTGGAGGTGGTCTCCAAGCAGTTCGAGCCGCAAGGGGTCACCGTGTTGGCCCTGCTGTCGGAGTCGCACGCGTCCATCCACACGTATCCGGAAGTCGGAGCGGTGTTCGTGGACGTGTTCACCTGCGGCACGCGCGCCAAACCCGCGCTCGCGGTGCAGTTGCTGGCCACCGCGCTGGGAGCTGCGTCGGCACGGACGGACATGATCAGCCGGGGCACCCAGGTCCCCGCGCTCGTGGGCGAGGAGAAGGCGTGATCAAGGAACCGCTCGGTGCCGGCCTCAACCGGCTCTGGGACGTCGAAGGCGTTGTCGTGGACACGCAGACGAAGTTCCAGCACCTGGTGATCGCGCGCACCGCGCAGGGGTTGTCGCTGTTCTGCGACGACGACCGGCAGAGCACCGAGTTCAGCCAGTTGACCTACCACGAGGCGCTGATGGTCCCGGCGCTGCTGCTCGCCGACCGCGTCGACCGGGTGCTGGTCATCGGGTCGAGCGAGGGCGTGGTGTGCCAGATGGCGGTCGCGGCCGGCGCGTCGGTGGTCGACCACATCGACATCGACGAAGAAGCCGTGAAGCTGTGCGCCGAGCACCTGCCCTACGGCTACACGCTGGACGAGCTCGCCGCCGCCGAGCAGGGCGACGGCGCGGTCCGCGTGCGCTACACCGACGGGTGGGAGCACATCCGCACCACCTCAGAGCGCTACGACATCGTCCTGGTGGACCTGCCGGACGAGCGCGAGGAGGAGGCGCAGCACAACCGCCTGTACGGCGAGGAGTTCCTGCGCATGTGCAAGGCGCTGCTCACGCCGGGCGGCGTGGTGGTGACGCAGGCCGGGTGCCAGACCATGTGGCGCAACAGCACGCTGATCCGCTCCTGGCAGCGCTTCAACGACGTGTTCGACACGGTCGCGTACTACGGCTCGGACGAGCACGAGTGGGCGTACCTGTTCGGCCGCGCCGACGAGGTCGCCGACCCGACCGGGCTGATGGTCGAACGCCTCGCGACGTGCGGCTACCGGCCCGAGACGATCGACGACCTGGCCCTGCTGGGCAACTCGATCCCGCCGTACCTGGTGCGGCGCTCGCTGGCCTGACCCGGCCGTGACGAGGCTCGTTCCCGTTGCCCGGCAACAGGAACGGGCCTCTGCCGTCAGAACGGCAGGCGTTCAGCGGACACGTCGTCAGCGGGCACGCGATCAGCGGCCACGCAGGCAGCGCACGCCGAGCACGGCGTACCAGAGCATCACCGGCAGGTGCAGGGCGTAGCCGAGCTGTTCCAGCCCCGGCGAAACCCCGGCCGTGCCGGTCGTCCACGGCAGGACGACGGCGGCGAGGCCCGACCCGGCGACCGCCGCCCCGGCCCACCGCAGCCATCGCGGACCGGGCAGGGCCGCCGTCGTGGCGACGGTGGCCGCCACCCACAGCAGCCCGGCCAGGTTGACGCCCCACTTGGCCGTCAGCAGCGCCACCTCCGCCGACCCGTGCGCCGGGTCGGCCGCCAACCGCGTCACCGCCAGGTTGCCCGCGTCGTGCAGCAGCCCGGCCAGGCCCGCCGCCGCCAACAAGCCCCCGGCCGGCACCGCCAGGTGACCGCGCAGGCCCGCGCGCCCGCCGGCCACGACGAGCCCGGCGGTGGTCAGCGCCAACCAGCCCACCACGTCGAGCGCCAGTTCGGCCAGGTGCAGGCCGACCTGGTCGCGCACGGCGGTCAGCGCGGCGACCGGATCGGCCGGGTTCAGGGTCAACCCCGATGGCGCGACGAGGGCCGCACCGGCCACCATCGCCACGAACGAGATCAGCAGCAGTGCGCCGGCGAGTCGGGTACCGGGGTCCGGGTGGGTCGTCATGGTCGGCGAAGCTAGGACCCTGCCCCAGGGAGAAGGTCAAGGTGTGGCGGATCGGGCAACTGGCCGGGCTGGCCGGGACGACCGAGCGGACCCTGCGCCACTACGACCGGATCGGCCTGCTCACCCCGGCCTCGGTCGACCCGGTCTCGGGCTACCGGCGGTACGGGGTGGCCGAACTGGTGCGGCTGGAGCGGATCCGGGCGCTGCGCCGCCTCGGGTTGCCGCTGCGGCTGCTGGCCGACGTCGTGGACGCCCCGGACGAGGAGGTCCGGCGGGCGCTGCGGGTCGCGCTGGCCGACCTGGACCGGCAGGTCGCGGAGCTGGCCGAGGTCGCCGAGCGGGCCCGCCGGCACCTGGCCTCGGCCACGCCGCTGCTGCCGCACGTGACCACCGCGCCGGCCACGCGGCTGACCGTGCGCCGGCTGACCGTCGAGCACCCGGCCGAGATCGCGGCGGCCTGCGCGGACGAGCCGTCGACCCTGGTGACCTGGTTGCGCGGCCGGCCCGACGGCACGTTCGCCGCCGCGGTCGGCACCGGGCGCGGCGGCGAACCGCTCGTGCTGCCCGCCCGCACCGCGGCGCGGGTGACCGTCACGGCGGGGCAGGACGTGGTGCGGGCCGGGCACGACCTGTTCGACTGGCTGGCCGGGCACCGGCTCACCGTCAGCGCCCCCACCGTGGAGACGCGCCTCCAGGACGGTGACGGCGTGCGCGCCACCGTCCTGGA
The DNA here is from genome assembly GCF_000328705.1 of Saccharothrix espanaensis DSM 44229. Taxonomy (NCBI): domain Bacteria; kingdom Bacillati; phylum Actinomycetota; class Actinomycetes; order Pseudonocardiales; family Pseudonocardiaceae; genus Saccharothrix; species Saccharothrix espanaensis. The sequence continues at coordinate 7,519,312 of NC_019673.1, forward strand.
GGTCCCGTTCGAGCCCGACCTCAGCCCAGTGACCGCTTGAGGAAGTCGACCTGGAGCAGCAGCAGGTTCTCGGCGACCTGCTCCTGCGGCGTCATGTGCGTGACGCCCGACAGCGGCAGCACGGTGTGCGGGCGTCCCGCCGCCAGCAACGCCGACGAGAGCCGCAGCGTGTGCGCCGCCACCACGTTGTCGTCCGCCAGCCCGTGCACGATCATCAACGGCCGCTCCAGCTTCGACGCGTCCGCGATGAGCGAGTTCGTGTCGTACACCTCGGGCTTCTCGTCCGGGTGCCCGAGGTAGCGCTCGGTGTAGTGCGTGTCGTAGAGCCGCCAGTCGGTGACCGGCGCGCCCGCGATGCCGGCGTGGAACACGTCCGGGCGCCGCAGCACGGCCAGCGCCGAGAGGTACCCGCCGTAGGACCAGCCCCGGATCGCGACCCGGCCCAGGTCGAGGTCCTCCTCTTGCGCCGCGACCGCGTGCAGGGCGTCGACCTGGTCCTCCAGCGTCGCGCCGGCGAAGTCGAACGCGATCGCCCGCTCCCACTCCGGCCCACGACCGGGCGTGCCGCGCCCGTCCACCACGAGCACCGCGAAACCCTGGTCCGCCAACCACTGCGACGCCAGGTAGGCGTTGCGGGCGCTGAGCACGCGCTGCGCGTGCGGCCCGCCGTACGGGTCGAGCAGGACGGGCAGCTTCTCGCCCTGCACGTGCCCGGTGGGCAGCAGCAGGGCGGCGCGCAACCCGCGCTCGCCCACGGTCAGCAGCCGCACGTCCGGCGTGAGCACGGGGGTCTCGGCGAACGATTCGATCGTCCCGCTCGCACCACCGCCCGTCACCGTGACCTTGGGCCCGAAGTGCCCCAGGCCGCTGGACGAGAGCACCACGACGTCCCCGCCGCGCGCGACCCCGTGCACACCGTCCTCAGTGGACAGTCGCTCGACGCCGTCGGCGGTCACCCGGAAGACGTGCACCTGGGTGGGGTCGTCGGTGGACGCGGTCACCAGCACGTCGTCGGCCGCCTCGACCACCGAGCGCACCTGGAAGCCGTCCGGCGTCCACACGTCCTCGCCCACCACCAGCCGGTTCGCACCGGCCAGCGGCACCACCCGGACCAGCCGGCCGTCCGGCAGCCACCGCGGCGAGCCGGGCACGACCTCGATCCAGTGCGGGTCGGTGTCGACCGCGAGCACCTCGACGCCGTCCGGACCGGCCGCCAGCACCTCCACCCGGCGCTGGTCGCGGGACTGGACCTGGAGCAGCGGCCGGCCGTGCGCGGACCAGCTCGCGGTGGTCAGGTACGGCAGGGCCGCCCGGTCCCACTCGACGAACACGCGGCTGCCGTCCAAGCCCAGGATCGCGACCTCGACGTCCGCGTTGGGGGTGCCGGCGGCCGGGTAGGCGATCTCGGCGGCCGGGGTGGCCGGGTTCGCCGGGTCGGCGATGTACCAGCGGCGCACCGGCCGGTTGTCGACCCGCGCGGCCAGCACGTGCTCGCCGTCCGGGGAGAACCAGTAACCGCGGTGGCGGCCCATCTCCTCGGCGGCGATGAACTCCGCCAGGCCCCACGTCACGCCGTCCGCGTCCGGTTCGGCGAGCACCACGTCGTTGCCGGACCCGAGGTCCACGACGTGCAGCGCGCCCGCCACGACGTAGCCGACCCTGCGCCCGGTCGGGTCCAGCCGGGGGTCCACGACACTGCCGCCGACCGGCAGCTCGCGCACCGCGCCGGAGCCCAGGTCGGCGACGAACAGCCGCCCGGACAAGGCGAACGCGGCCTGCGCGACGTCCGCGTCCACCGCGTAGGACACGATGCCGGTGGCCTGCTCACGGCTGCGCTCACGCCGGGCCCGCTCCTCGGGTGAGAGGTCCTCGGGGTCGGTGAGCAGGGCGTCGACGTCGACCAGGACCCGCTCGGTCCCGGTCGCGGTGTCGAACTCCCACAGGCAGTTCGCCCGGCTCGTGGCCGACGCGGTCCGCAGGAAGTAGACCCGGCTGCCGTCGGGTGCGACGGTGAAGTTGCGCGGCGCACCGAGGGTGAACCGCTGGCTGCGCGCTTGCTGGCGCGGGAAGGAGATCTCGTTGCCCACGGTGACACCTTATGGCCTCACCACCGGGTGACCCGGCCACTACGTGCAGCGACCAACCGACACGGCGAGACGCCCAGCCGCGCTGCCCGACCAGCCCCTCACTCCGCCCAACCGCGCGGCCCGGTGGGCAGGAACGGGCGGTGGGCAGGAACGGGCGGCGGATGGCGCGGCCGGCTGGGCAGGCGTGCGGCGGGGCGGGCAGGCGGGCGGGGCGGTCAGCGGGCCTTCGGGGGCAGCGGGAAGAAGCCGCTGGTGCGGCGGACGTACTCGGCGTACCCCGGACGCCGCTGCGCGATGTCCTTCTCCAGCAACGGCTTCCCGCTGCCCTTGGCCAGCAGGAAGGTCATCAGCAGCGGGCTCACCACGAGCACCGACGCCCAGGGGGTCGAGCAGGCGAACAGGAACAGGCCCCACCACACGCAGGCGTCGCCGAAGTAGTTCGGGTGCCGGGTGTAGCGCCACAGGCCGCGATCCATGACCTGGCCCTTGCTCGCCGGGTCGGCCTTGAAGCGCTCCAGCTGGTAGTCGCCGATCGACTCGAACGCGAACCCGACCAGCCACACCGCCACGCCCAGGTAGTCCAGCACCCCGAACGCCGCCGTGGTGTGCGCCGCGAACTGCACCGGCAGCGACACCACCAGCATGATCGCGGCCTGGAGCAGGTAGACCCGGTACATCTTGGCCAGCGGGTTGCCCTTGGCCCGCGCGTACATGTCGACGTACCGCTGGTCCTCGGGCTTCCTGCGGTTGCGCGAGTGGATGTGCCAGCCCAGCCGCACGCCCCACACCACCGTCAGCACCGCGACGACGAGCGCCCGCGCCGAGTGCTCCGACAGCACGTAGGTCAGCGCCGCGATCACCGCGAACCCCGGACCCCAGAACGAGTCGATCAGGTCGAACCGCTTGCGCGACGCGGCGTAGCCGAACAGCGCCGTCACCAGGGCGACGACCGCGACCGCCGACCACAGGACGTTCCAGCCGAAGGTCATGCCCACTCCCGGGTCCGCGGCATCCCGCTGTCGCCGCGCGGGCCGGGGCGGACCGCCAGCACCTGGTCGACGCCCATCCGCCCCTCCTCGAAGGTCAGCGCGCCACCGGCCAGGTACAGCCGCCACACCCGCGCCTGGCCCTCGCCGACCAGCGCGACCGCCTCGGCCCAGCGCTGTTCGAGCGTCTCGGCCCACGCGCGGACCGTCCAGACGTAGTGCTCGCGCAGCGCGTGCACGTCGCGGATCTCGAACCCCGCCCCTTCCAGGTGCGCCACGGTCCGGCTGACCGGCCGCATGTGCATGTCCGGTGCCACGTAGGACTCGATGAACGCGCCGCCGCCGGGTGCGTTGGCACCCCGCGACATCTGCTGGAGCAGCAGCCGGCCGCGCGGCTTGAGCATCCGGTGCAGCACCGCCGCGTACTGCGGGTAGTTCTCCTCGCCGACGTGCTCGCCCATCTCGATCGTGGACACCGCGTCGAACGGCTCGTCGGCGATCTCGCGGTAGTCCTGCAACCGCACGGTGACCAGGTCGGCCAGGCCCTCGCGCTCGATCCGAGCCTCGATGTGCGCCTTCTGCTGCGCCGAGATGGTCACGCCGGTCGCCCGCGCGCCGAAGTGCTTGGCCGCGTGGACGATCATCGAACCCCAGCCGCAGCCGACGTCGAGCAGGCGCATCCCGGGCTTGAGGTCGAGCTTGCGGCACACCAGGTCCAGCTTGGCGTGCTGCGCCTGGGCGACCGTGGCCCCCGGCGTGGTGAAGTACCCGCACGAGTACGCCATGCTCGGGTCCAGCACCAGCTGGTAGAACGCGTTGCTCAGGTCGTAGTGGTGGGCGATGGCGTCCCGGTCCCGGTCGCGGGTGTGCCGCCGGCCGGAGAGCCGGGCCTCCTCGCCGGGCGGCGCGGGGCGCGGCCCGAGCACGCCCAGACCGGCGGCGGTGCGCAGCGCGCCGAGCACGTCCACCGGTTTCGGCTTGCTCAGCCTCCCCTGCCGGGCCAGCTCCCAGAACCGGACGAGCCCCTCGGTCAGGTCACCGTCCACATCCAACTCCCCCGCCACGTACGCGCGGGACAGGCCCAGCTCATCGGGGTTCCACAGCAGCCGGCGCAGGGCCCTGCGGGACCTGATCACGGCCACCGGGCCGTCCTGCGGCCCGGCCGTGCTGCCGTCCCACGCGCGCAGCCCGATGGGCAGTTGCGCACCCAGCAGACGCTCCACGACGGCGGCGAGCCGCCCGGCCACTCCGGCGGTTGCGACGACCACGAGCTCCTCCTCACACCTCTGGTAGTCCGACGTTCGCGCGCCACCCCTGTCTTGGTTCGACTCGCCGCCCGGCGCTGAACCGGCGTCGCGAGGTGGCCGTAGTCGTCGGTGGAGCGATTGACGGACCAAGGAGGAGTTGAGTGTGATCCGACGAAACCGCATCGCCATCGCCGTCGCGGGAGGCATGGCTGCCGTGCTCGCGCTGGTCGTGTGGACCTCGAACGCCGCGGGCTTGCAGAGCACCACCGTGGCCCGGACCGAGCAGGTGGGCGCGGCGGCGCAGGCCGACTACGGCGACGTCCCCGCCGCACCTCCCGCCGAGACGCCCGCCGCGACCACTTCGCGATCCCCGCTGGAGACCCCCGCCGCCGGTGCGCCCGAGGGGCAGGCCGCCCCCGCACCGGCCGGGTCCTCGGTCACGCTGGTGGCCAAGAGCGTGCCGAAGATGGGCGACGTCGTGCAGGACGGCGACGGCCGCACCCTCTACCGGTTCGACAAGGACACCCCGAACCCGCCGAGGTCCAACTGCGAGGGCACCTGCGCCGAGACGTGGCCGCCGTTGCTCGCGACCGGCGGCGCGCCGGCGCTGGAGGGCGTGGACCCGGCGCTGGTCGGCACGGTCAAGCGCGCGGACGGCACCGAGCAGGTGACGCTGGCCGGGTGGGCGCTCTACGCGTACGCCAAGGACGAGGCCCCCGGCCAGTGGAAGGGCCAGGGCGTGGGCGGCACGTGGTTCGTGGTCCAGCCCGACGGCAAGCGCAACGTCGAGTGCCTGCCACCCGGCGTGAAGGCCCCCGCCGCCTAGCACCGGCCCGCCGCACGTCGGCCCCTGAGCACACCAGCCCGAAGCACACCGGTCCGGCGCACACCGGGCGTGGACACACCGAGCGTTGACACACCGAGCGCGCCGGCCGCAAACGCACCCGTCACGAACGCGCGGATCACCGACGCGCCAGCGGCCACACCCCCCGAAACGCGTGATCCCCCGGCCTGGGGTTGGGCCGGGGGATCACGCGTCGAGCGGGGAAACCCTTACAGGTTCGGGTAGAGCGGGTGCTTGGCGGCCAGCACCTCGACCCGGGCCCGCAGCTCCGCCAGGTCCGGCGCGGCCTGGAGCGCGGCCGCGATGACGTCGGCGACCTCGGCGAAGTCCGCCGCGCCGAAACCGCGGGTGGCCAGCGCCGGCGTGCCGATCCGCAGGCCCGAGGTGACCATCGGCGGGCGCGGGTCGTTGGGCACCGCGTTGCGGTTGACCGTGATCCCGACCTCGTGCAGCCGGTCCTCGGCCTGCTTGCCGTCCAGTTCGGACGCCACCAGGTCGACCAGCACCAGGTGCACGTCGGTGCCGCCGGTCAGCACCTTCACGCCGACCGCCGCCGCGTCGGGCTGGGAGAGCCGGTCGGCCAGGATCTTCGCGCCCTCGACCGTTCGGCGCTGGCGGTCGGCGAACTCGGGCGACGCGGCGTGCTTGAACGCCACCGCCTTGCCCGCGATCACGTGCTCCAGCGGCCCGCCCTGCTGGCCGGGGAACACCGCCGAGTTGATCTTCTTGGCGAGGTCGGCCTCGTTGGTCAGGATCACGCCGCCGCGCGGGCCGCCCAGCGTCTTGTGCGTGGTCGTGGTGGTGACGTGCGCGTGCGGCACCGGGCTCGGGTGCAGCCCGGCCGCCACCAGGCCGGCGAAGTGCGCCATGTCGACCATCAGGTAGGCGTCCACCGAGTCGGCGATCCGGCGGAACTCCGCGAAGTCCAGCTGCCGCGGGTAGGCCGACCAGCCGGCCACGATCAGCTTCGGCCGGTGCTCGGCGGCCAGCCGCTCGACCTCGGCCATGTCGACCCGGCCGTCGGACTCCGCCACGTGGTAGGGCACCACGTTGTAGAGCTTGCCGGAGAAGTTGATCCGCATCCCGTGGGTCAGGTGGCCGCCGTGCGCCAGGTCCAGGCCCAGGATCGTGTCGCCGGGCTGGAGCAGCGCGAACATCGCGCACGCGTTGGCCTGCGCGCCCGAGTGCGGCTGGACGTTGGCGAAGCCCGCGCCGAAGAGCTCCTTGACCCGCGAGATCGCCAGCCGCTCGATCACGTCGACGTTCTCGCAGCCGCCGTAGTAGCGCCGGCCGGGGTAGCCCTCGGCGTACTTGTTGGTCAGCACGGAGCCCTGCGCCTCGAGGACCGACACCGGGGTGAAGTTCTCCGACGCGATCATCTCCAGGGTGCCCTGCTGCCGGCCGAGCTCCGCGGCGACGGCCTCGGCGACCTCCGGGTCGAACTCCGCGAGGGAGGTGTTGAAGTGCTCGGACATGGTGTCTCCCTTACGAGTTTCGCTTGTAGAACGGCAGCGCGACGACTTCCACGGGCTCCTGCCTGCCCCGGATGTCGACGGCCAGCTCGGTGCCGGGCTCGGCGTTCTCCGGCGTCACGTACGCCATCGCCACCGAGTAGCCCAGGGTCGGCGACAGCGCGCCGCTGGTGACCTCGCCGATCACCGCGCCGGACGCGTCGAGCACCGGGTAGCCGTGCCGGGGCGCGCGCCGCGAGGCGGTCTTGAGACCCACCAGCTTCGCCTCCACGCCCTTCTCGGCGACGGCGGCCAGCGCGTCGCGCCCGACGAAGCCCTCCGGCTTGTCCAGCTTGACCACGCGGCCCAGGTTGGCGTGGTACGGGGTGCGCTCGGCGGACAGCTCGTTGCCGTAGAGCGGCATCCCGGCCTCCAGGCGCAGCGTGTCGCGGCAGCCGAGGCCGGCGGGCTTGAGGTCGTGCTCGCGGCCCGCCTCCAGCAGCGCCTGCCACACGGCCGGCGCGTCCGAGGGGTCCAGGAACAGCTCGAAGCCGTCCTCGCCGGTGTAGCCGGTGCGGGCCAGCAGCGCGGGGCGGCCGGCGACCTCGGTCGGGTAGGAGGCGTAGTACTTGACCGTCGCCAGGTCGGTCGTGGTCAGGCCCGCGACGATCGCCGTGGACGCCGGACCCTGCACCGCCAGCAGGGCGTAGTCGACCGACTTGTCGACCACGGAGGTGTCGAAGCCGTCCGCGCGCTCCACGAGCGCGTCGAACACCACGGCGGCGTTCGACGCGTTCGCGACGACCAGGTACTCCTGCTCGCCGGTGCGGTAGACGATCAGGTCGTCGATCACGCCGCCGTCCGGCTGGGTGATCATGGTGTAGCGGGCGCGGCCGACCGCGATCGCGGACGCGTTGCCGACCAGCGCGTGGTCCAGGGCGCGGCCGGCCTCCGGGCCGGACAGCACGATCTCGCCCATGTGCGTCAGGTCGAACAGGCCCGCCGACGTGCGCACGGCGTGGTGCTCGGCGAGCTCGCTGTCGTAGCGCAGCGGCATCTTCCAGCCCGCGAAGTCGGTGAACTGGGCGCCCAGCGCCTCGTGCTCGGCGTGCAGCGGCGTCCGGCGGGTTTCCACGGGGTGGTCCTCCCTGGTGGCGGGCACGGCGATGGCACCGACCTGGTCGGTCGGCCGCCGTTGGTGAAGGATGACACGGTCCATCGGAGACTCCTCGTCGAGTGAGCCTCCCCCTCTGTCATGAGCCTGAGAGCTTCACCGCGCGCTGGGCGCGGCTTGCACCGTGGGCGAGGCGCGCTGCGCCTGCTTTCCAGAGTTGCCTGCGTCGGGCGGTAGCTGTGCCTGAGAGATTCCGGGGAGGAGTTGCTCCTTCGGCGCCCCTTCCGGGGACTCTCCCGCTCGACATCGACGGCCGTGTTCAGTTGGTACCGCCAGACGCTAGTTGTGCCTGGTAGGCACGGTCAACCAGGACCCGGTCACAGAACCCGCCACCAGACCGCCGACGATCAGGACCGACGGGCGACCGCACCCCTGCGGGCCACACGCCGGGAGATCCGACGAGCGCAGGCCGCGCATCGGTGGCCGCGCTGACCACGGACGACGCACCCACAGCGGCCCACGAGAGCGGCGACTCGCGGATCGCAGGCCGCGCGGCGACGGATGCCAGAGCAGCGTGCCAGGGGCCTACGACGCGCGCAGGAGGCTCGGGTTCGCGTCGCACGGCGGGAAGCGCCTCGCCCGCGCCCCGCGCGCCCACGGCGACCTCAGGCGCGGGCGTGGGGCGAGCGGTCACAGGGCACGTTCCGCCTTGACGCTCTCGACCACCTTGCGCTCGGCGTAGAACGACACGAACGGGATGGTGCCCGCGAGCAGCACCAGCGCGGAGCCCTTGAGCGACCAGCGCGCCTTGAGCGCCAGGTCGACCGTGAAGACCAGGTAGATCGCGTACAGGAAGCCGTGGACCGGCCCGACGACGGCCATCATCCCGGCGTTGTCGCCGATGTACTTGACGAACATCGCGACCACGAGCAGGAGCAGGCCGACACCGACCACGTAAGCCATGAACCGGAACCGGCTCAACGCACCGCTCATCGCCTACCGACCGCCTTCGCTCACCGCTGGTCCCGCGCGTTGAGCTCCCGGAGGTAGCGGTTGTAGGCCGCCAGCTCGTCGTCCTCGTCGTGGTGCGCGGGTGTTCTGACGGGTTCCACGGTAACCACCGGCCGCGCGGCCGGTGCCACCGGCTCCCGGGTCCCGCCGCCGGCGTCCTCGGCCCGGCGCTGCGCTGCGAGCTTGCGCAGCCGCCACACCATGAACAAGGGGAACAGGCCGAACAGCGGCCACTGGAAGACGTACCCGAGGTTCTGGAACGTGCCACCGGCCTCGGAGAACCGCTCCCACTGCCAGTAGGCGAGGCCGCAGCACACGATCAACGACACCAGGCAGACCGCCGCGATGGCGAGTCGCTTGGGTGTCAGGAGGGTGCCGGGCACCCTCCCACACTACTTCGCGGAGTTCACATCTCGACGGAAGGGGCTCCTCGCACAGGAGCCCGCCCTCCCGGTTGGTGCGGTGCTACCACTCGACGCCGCGCCCTCACAACGCGGCGCTGGTTCACGCAACGCCGTCCCGGCGCTGCCGCTGCAACCTGGCCACGCACCAGGCCGCCGCACTGCCCCGACGCAGGTGCTGGAGCACCGTCATCGGGCCGAGGCGCCGTCCCAGGTCGGCGGGCGTGAGCCCGGCCGCCCGGTAGTCGAGCGCGCGCTGGTCCAACGGGCTGATGCCCGCGTCCCACCACCGCTCCGCCTCGGACAGGTCGCCCACCAGCTGCCAGTAGCTGGCGGCCGCCGCGAGCAACACCTCGGGCACCTCGGGTGCCCTCTTCCGCATCGCCGCCACGTAGGCCGGGTCAGCGGATTCGACCCGTACCAGTCCGCGCGACCCGCCGTTCGCCCGTTGCACGGGGATCCCCGGTGCGGACGGCGGGGCCTCTGCGAGCCACGCGTCCTTGATCCGGTTCACCTCCTGCAACTCGGCGTCGTCCGAGCGCTCAGCCGCCCACTGCCGCAGCAGCTCGTCGACTCCGGAGTCCTCGACCATTCTGCCTCCTCGTCGGTCGAAGATCAGCCAATGCAGCGCACCGTATTAGCGGGTACCGACAACCGCTAGACCCTGGTTTGTCAAAAACCCTGTTACCAGGGCGTTATAGCCCTCATTCCACCCAGACGGTGCAACGTCCGAGCCCGTTCGTCACGGGAGGTGACCGGACCACCCGCGCCCCGCGACGTGGACTAGTTGAACAGGCTGCGGACGAACGTGATGATCGACTCGGCCCCCTGGCGCAGCCAGCCGACGCCCGTCTTGACCGCGTCGGCGGACTGATCGGGCTGGGTGATCAGGAGGAACAGCAGCAGCGCGACGGCCGCCAGCGTCACCACCTTCTTGACGTTCACGAGACCCTCTCCGTCCGTTCACAGGTGCCCGGCCGGCAGGCGTCGTGCCCACCGCGTCACGACCATGGTCCCCCATTCACCCGGACGATGACGGGAGAACCCGCCCTGATCCCACGACCGGGCGCTGGATCCACCAGCGAGCAACGCTCGGACCGTCCCGCCAGTCACCCGAACGGACGATCAAGGGCCTCCGAACCCGGGCCGATGACCTAGGTACGGGCCACTCGCCCCACTCCCCCCTGGCACGGACACCGAGGTTCGCCACATCGTCAGCTCTCCGCCGCAGATCGCGCTGATCACCCACATGCGCTGACCCACACACGGTCAGTCATCGGCCGGTACGGGCCGCACCTCATTCTTTCGGGCACTGTTCGCGTATTTTCGCGCCCTTTTTCGGATCGCCTTCCGGTCGACTTCCAGCCGACTCCCGGTCCACTCCCGGGCCACTCCCGGGCCACTCCCGGGCCACTCCCGGTCGGTTACCGGTCATCCGACAACACCCGCGCGCCGCAGTTCGGCGATCTCCGCCTCGGGCAGTCCCAGCTCCGCCAACACCTCGATCGTGTGCTGCCCGACTGCGGGCGGCACGGACGGTGTCCCCGCCGGCGTCCGGTCGAACCGGGGCGCGGGAGCGGGCTGCGGCAGGCCGCCCACCTCGACAAACGTGCCACGTGCGGTGTTGTGCGGCGCGGCCGGGGCTTCCTCCGGGCTCAGCACCGGGACCAGGCAGGCGTCCGTCCCGGCCGCCCGCGCCGCCCATTCATCCCTCTTCCGAGTGGCCACGACCGCCGCGATCCGCTCGCGCAGCGCGGGCCACTGCGCGGGATCGTGCCGATTCGGCACCTCGGCGTCGGCCAAACCCAGCACGACCAGCAGTTCCGCGTAGAACTTGTCCTCCAGGGCCCCGATGCTGACGTACTTTCCATCCGATGTGGCATAAACGTCGTAGAACGGCGCACCGCCGTCGAGCAGGTTCGTGCCGCGCTCGCCGGACCACGCCCCGGCGGCCTTCATGCCGTGCAGGAACGTCGTCAGCAGCGCCGCGCCGTCCACCATCGCCGCGTCCACCACCTGCCCGCGCCCGGACCGCTCGCGCTCGTAGAGGGCCGCGAGCACGCCCAGCGCGAGCAGCAGGCCGCCGCCGCCGAAGTCGCCCACGACGTTGAGCGGCACGGTGGGCGGCGCGCCCGCCCGCCCGATCGGCTCCAGCGCGCCGGCCAGCGCGATGTAGTTCAGGTCGTGCCCGGCCCGGTCGGCCAGCGGGCCGTCCTGGCCCCAGCCGGTCAGCCGGCCGTAGACCAGCCGCCGGTTGCGGGCCAGGCAGTGCGCCGGCCCCAGGCCCAGCCGCTCGGTCACCCCCGGCCGGAAGCCCTCCACCAGCACGTCGGCCCGCTCCACCAGCTTGAGCACCACCTCCGCGCCCGCCGGCCGCCGGGTGTCCACGCCGATCGAGCGCCGGCCGCGCCCCAGCACGTCGCCGGGCACGGCCGGGCCGCCGGACACCCGGTCCACCCGGACCACCGACGCGCCCAGGTCGGCGAGCACCATGCAGCCGAACGGCGCGGGCGCGAGGCCCGCGAGCTCGACCACCCGCAGCCCCGCCAGCGGCCCGGCCACTAGAGCGACCTCGCGATGATTTCCTTCATGATCTCGTTCGTCCCGCCGTAGATCTTCTGCACGCGCGCGTCCGCCCACGCGCGCGCGATGGGGTACTCGGTCATGTAGCCGTAGCCGCCGAAGAGCTGGACGCACTCGTCCACCACCCGGCACAGCCGCTCGGTGGACCACCACTTGGCCATCGCCGCGGTGGGCACGTCCAACCGGCCCAGCAGGTGCTCGCCGATGCACTCGTCCACGAAGGCCCTGGTCACGCGGGCCTCGGTGGCGCACTCGGCGAGGGTGAACCGGGTGTTCTGGAACTTGATGAGCTCCCGGCCGAACGCGGTGCGGTCCTTGACGTAGTCCACGGTCAGGTCCACCGCGGCCTCGATGCCCGCGATCGACGCCACCGCGATGATCAGCCGCTCCTGCGGGAGCTGCCGCATGAGCTGGATGAAGCCCTGCCCCTCGGCCGAGCCGAGCAGGTTGGTCGCGGGCACCCGGACGTCGTCGAAGAACAGCTCGGCGGTGTCCTGGCCCTTGAGCCCGATCTTGTCCAGCACCCGGCCGCGCCGGAAGCCCGGGGCCAGCGGCGTCTCCACGACCAGCAGGGAGATGCCGGTCGCGCCCTGGGACGGGTCGGTCTTGGCGACCACGATCACCAGCTCGGCCTGCGCGCCGTTGGTGATGAAGGTCTTGGAGCCGTTGATCACGTACTCGTCGCCGGTGCGGACCGCGCGGGTCTTGATGTTCTGCAGGTCGGAGCCGCCGCCGGGCTCGGACATCGCGATCGCGCCCACCAGCTCGCCGGTGGCGAGCCTGGGCAGCCAGCGCAGCTTCTGCTCCTCGGTGCCGTAGGCCAGGACGTAGTGCGCCACGATCCCGCTGTGCACGCTGTTGCCCCACGCGCTGTCGCCGGCGCGGGCCTGCTCCTCCAGCAGCACCGCCTCGTGCGCGAACGTGCCGCCGCCCCCGCCGTACTCCTCCGGCACGGACAGGCACATCAGGCCCAGCTCGCCGGCCTTGTTCCAGAACTCCCGGTCCACCTGCTTCTGCGCGGCCCAGCGCTCGTGGTTCGGGACCGACTCCTTCGCGAAGAACGTCCGGGCGAGCCGGCGCAGCTGGTCCAGGTCGTCGGTCATCCAGGGGGAACGGCGCGTTGGCATACCGACGACGGTCCCACCGGCGGCGGTCGCCCGCCATGACCGCCACACCCACAACTGCCGGCAGATCGTGAGCGCAATTGTCAGGTGCGTGCGCGACACTGCGGACATGAACCTCCGAAGGCTGTCCCCGCGGGACTGGGCGACTTGGCGTGACATGAGGCTCAGCGCACTGGCCAGCGACCCCGGCGCGTTCGGCTCGACGCTGACCGTCGAGCAGGGGTACGGGGAGGCCCGCTGGCGCGAGATCCTGCACCCGCGGTGGGGCGTGAAAGTCATCGCGGAGGCGCCCCAGCCGGTCGGACTGGTGGGGACAGTGCCCCATGAGGTCCACGACGACGTGCTGTACCTGTACTCCATGTGGGTGAAACCGCCGTTCCGCCGGCGGGGCGTCGGCGAAGCCCTGGTGGCCGAGGTCCTGGCCTGGGCGATGGAGCACGGCTGGCCCCGGGTGCAGCTCCGGGTGTTCGCCGGCAACGTCCCGGCCCGCCGGCTGTACGAGCGGCTGGGCTTCACCGGTGACGGCGAGGTGATGGACCTCGCGGTGAGCTAATAAGTCAGTCGTAGCGGTCATGGGCTTGGCGGCCGCGACTGCCTACGGTGGCAGCATGAGCGAAGCCTTGATCTTCGACGCGGTGCGCACACCGCGCGGCAGGGGAAAGCGCGGTTCGCTGCACAGCGTGAAGCCGATCACCCTGGCCTCCGGGGTGCTCGCGGCGCTGGCGCGGCGCAACGACCTGGACACCTCGGCCGTGGACGACGTGGTGTTCGGCGTCGTGTCCCCGGTCGGCGAGCAGGGCTCGGACATCGCCCGCACCGCCGTCCTGGCGGCCGGGTGGGACCTGCGGCCCGCCGGGGTGCAGCTCAACCGCTTCTGCGCGTCCGGCCTGGAGTCGGTGAACCTCGCGGCGGCCAAGGTGGCGTCCGGGTTCGAGGACCTGGTGGTCGCGGGCGGCGTGGAGTCCATGTCGCGGGTGCCGATGGGCTCGGACGGCGGCGCGTGGATGGCCGACCCGGAGACCAACCTGGCCACGAACTTCGTGCCGCAGGGCGTGAGCGCGGACCTGATCGCCACCCTGGAGGGCTTCAGCCGGGAGGACGTCGACGCGTTCGCCCTCCAGTCGCAGCAGCGGGCCTCGCTCGCGCGGGACAAGGGGTACTTCGAGCGCTCGCTGGTGCCCGTGGTGGACCAGAACGGGGTCGTCGTGCTCGACCACGACGAGGCGATCCGGCCGGAGACCACGCTGGCGGCGCTGGGCGGGCTCAAGCCGTCGTTCCAGTTCCACGGCGACCTCGGGTTCGACGCGGTCGCCATCGACCGGTACCCGTCGGTCGAGCGGATCGACCACGTGCACACGCCGGGCAACTCCTCGCAGATCGTGGACGGCGCGGCGGCCATGCTGATCGGCAGCGCCCGCGCGGGCCGGGACCTCGGCCTCACGCCCCGGGCCCGGGTCGTGTCGGTCGCCGTGGTCGGCTCGGAGCCGACGATCATGCTCACCGGCCCGGCGCCGGCGGCGCGCAAGGCGCTGGACAGGGCGCGGCTGTCGGTGGAGGACATCGACCTGTTCGAGATCAACGAGGCGTTCTCCTCGGTGGTGCTCAAGTTCCGGCGCGAGCTGGACCTGCCCGACGAGAAGGTCAACGTCAACGGCGGCGCGATCGCCATGGGCCACCCGCTGGGCGCGACCGGCTGCATGATCCTGGGCACCCTGCTGGACGAGCTGGAGCGCCGGGACCTGCGCCGGGGCCTGGCCACGCTGTGCGTGGGCGGCGGCATGGGCATCGCGACGATCATCGAGAGGCTCTGATGACCATCCACTACGAGCGCGACGACGAGGGTGTCGTCACCCTCACCATGGACCTGTCGGGCTCGGCGAACGTGATGAACGCCGAGTACCACCGGGCGATGGGCGAGGCGGTCGCCCGGCTGGAGGCCGAGCGCGACGAGATCACCGGGGTGGTGCTGACCTCGGCCAAGAAGATGTTCTTCGCGGGCGGCGACCTGAACCTGCTGATCACGCTCACGCCGGAGAACGCGGGCGAGGCGCTCGGGTTCCTGGAGGAGGTGAAGGGCCAGCTGCGCCGGCTGGAGACGCTGGGCAGGCCGGTCGTCGCGGCGGTCAACGGCGCGGCGCTGGGCGGCGGCTTCGAGATCGCGCTGGCCTGCCACCACCGGGTGGTGCTCGACGACGACAAGATCAAGGTGGGCCTGCCCGAGGTGACCCTGGGCCTGCTGCCCGGCGGTGGCGGCGTGACCCGGCTGGTGCGCCTGCTCGGCGTGCAGCCGGCGCTGCCGCTGCTGATGGAGGGCAGGCAGTTGCGGCCCGCGCGGGCGTTGCAGGCCGGGATCGTGGACGCCCTGGCACCCTCGAAGGAGGACCTGATCGCGCAGGCCCGCGCGTGGATCAAGGCCAACCCCGCGCCGCAGCAGCCGTGGGACCGGCCCGGGTACTCGGTGCCGGACGTGAAGTTCGGCGACCCGAACGTCTACGGGCTGCTCGCCGCCGCGCCCGCCGTGCTGCGCAAGAAGACCCACGGCGCCTACCCGGCCCCGGAGAAGATCCTGGCGGCCGCGGTCGAGGGCGCGCTGGTGGACTTCGACACCGCGCTGGAGGTCGAGGGCCGGTACTTCCTCGAACTGGTCACCGGCCAGGTGTCGAAGAACATGATCTCGACGTTCTGGTTCCAGCTCAACGAGATCGGCGCGGGCGGCTCGCGTCCGTCCACTGTGGACGCCACGAAGGTGGGCAGGCTGGGCGTGCTCGGCGCGGGCATGATGGGCGCGGGCATCGCCGAGGTCAGCGCCAAGGCCGGCATCGAGGTGGTGCTCAAGGACGTCACGCTGGAGGGCGCGACCCGCGGTGCCAACGGCGTCCCGGGCATCACGCCGACCGATTCCGACGCCGACCTGGCCGGGTGCGACCTGGTGATCGAGGCCGTGTTCGAGAACCGCGCGCTGAAGAACGAGGTGCTGCCGGCGGCCGAGTCGTCGGCGCTGCCGGACGCGGTGATCGCCTCCAACACCTCCACCCTGCCGATCACCGGGCTGGCCTCGGCCGTGGCCGACCCGACGAGGTTCATCGGGCTGCACTTCTTCTCGCCGGTGCCGAAGATGCGGCTGGTGGAGATCATCCGCGGCGAGCAGACCTCGGACGAGACGCTGGCGCGGGCGTTCGACTACGTGCTCCAGATCGGCAAGACGCCGATCGTGGTCAACGACAGCCGCGGCTTCTACACCTCGCGGACGTTCGGCACGTACGTGACCGAGGCCGTGTCGATGATCGCCGAGGGCGTGCGGCCGGCGCTGGTCGAGAACGTCGCCAAGCGGTCCGGCATGGCCGTGGGGCCGCTCGCCGTCTCCGACGAGGTGACGTTGACGCTCCAGCTCAAGATCCGCGACCAGACCCTGGCCGACGACCCGGCCACCGCCGGCGCGCTGGGCGAGCACCCGGCGTTCGGCGTGCTGGAGGAGCTGGTCGCCGAGGGGCGCACCGGCAAGTCCGGCGGGGCCGGGTTCTACGAGTACCCCGAGGGCGGCAAGAAGTTCCTGTGGCCGGGGCTGGCCCGGTACGCGCGCGACGACGCCGGCGTGACCGAGCGCGACGTCGAGGACCGGCTGCTGTTCATCCAGTCGCTGGAGACCGTGCGGTGCCTGGACGAGGGCGTGCTGACCTCGGTCGGGGACGCGAACGTGGGCAGCGTGTTCGGGTTCGGGTTCGCGCCGTGGAGCGGCGGGACGCTGCAGTTCGTGAACTCCTACGGGCTGTCGGAGTTCGTGGAGCGGGCCGACTACCTGGCCGACACCTACGGCGAGCGCTTCCGGCCGCCGGCGTCGCTGCGCGAGCGCGCCGCGAAGGGCGAGAAGTTCTGAGGTGACGGGTGGAGCCCGGTGTCGGCACACCGGGCTCCACCCTCTCAGGCGACCGCGCCGTCGCGCGGTACTCGTTTCAGGCGACCTTGAGCCCCCACTGCGGCCACGCGGTGGTCACGTCCGCGCGGCGGGTGACGCCGTTGACGGTGACCGCGATGGTCGCCTTGCCCGGCCGCAGCGCGGTGAGCCTGCCGGTCGCCGGGTCGAGCCACGCCACGTGCCACGGCCGCAGTCCGGCGAACTGTCCGATGTGGACGTTGAGGGAACCGGTCCAGTCCGCGCTCACCGGGTACTTCACCGGCACCTGCCGCGAACCCTGGGCGACGCTCGCCGCGACCGCGCCCGGCGTGCCGACCCGGACGGTGTCCGGCACCGCCAGCGACAGGCCGTCGACGTGCGGCCGGATCTCCGCGGCGATCCACTCCTGGCCGGGCTTCGGGCGCGAGTCGACGCCGAGCATGGTCCAGCCGGAGAACCCGCCCTCGGCCGGTGCCTTGCCGGAGTTGCCGTTGATCAGGTACGGCACGCCGTCGACCCGAGACGCGTGGAACACGCCGACGTGCGAGCCGATGAACATCGCGCCCTTGCCGGTGGTGCGGCGGAAGTCGGCCAGCCAGTCCTCCACGACGTCGGCTTCCAGCCGGTCGTTGAGCTGACTGCCCTTGGTGGGCGTCGGGTCGCGCGGCGGGTGGTGCTCCACCACGACCACCGAGTTCACCGGACCGTGGTCGCGCAACGCGTCGCGCAGCATCGCGGCCTGGTCGAAGCCGCCGCCGCGGACCGTCCCGGTGGACGTGTCGAGCAGCACGAACCGGGTGCCCTTGTGGTCGAAGACCCGGTTGGTGGCACCGAACTCGCGGCGGAAGTTCTCGATCGTGCCCGGCCCCATGATCTCGTGGTTGCCCGGCACGTAGTACCACGGCAGCTCGTCGCCCAGCTCCTCGTTCAGGATCCGGTGCGCCATCGCGAGGTCCGCCGGTGCCGCCTCGTCCACGAAGTCGCCGTTGACCACGACGAAATCGGGCTTCTGCGCCTTGATCTCGCGCAGGGTGCGCCGGGCGGCGCGCACCAGGTCGCTGTCCGGGTCGCGGGCGACGAACTGGGCGTCGGACATCACCGCGAACCGCCACTCGCGGTTGCCGACCGTGCCGTCCTGCACCACGACGCGGTCGGCGACCTCCTGCGCGGCGGGCAGTTGCACGGCCGGCGGCACCTTGGCGACGATGTCGTCCACCAGCACCTCGCCCGAGTACTGCCGGTCGGCCTTGGTCTCGATCGTGTAGAACCTGGTGACGCTCAACGGGAAGGCCATCCCGGAGGGCACCGGGACCTCCAGGTACTTCCAGCCGGTCCAGGTGATGTACGGGCCGTAGAGCGACCTGGTGAGCCCGGCGTTGTCGGTCACCGTGAACGCCGTCCACTCGCCGCGCCCGTGCCCGTAGACCCACGCGCCCAGCGCGAGCGGCTGCCCCTCCAGCACGATCGGCCGAGGCGGGATCGCGTACGCCGTGCGGGTCCCGGTGGACTGGCCGAAGTCGTAGGCGAGCTTCAGGCCCGCGCCGGTGCGGCCCTCGGCGACCGGGGCGACCGAGCCCGAGCCGCGCGCCGAGCCGAACGTCCACGCCGCGCCGTCGTCGAAGTTCGCGACGACCTTCTCCTGCAACCCCACGGTGACCGGCACGCGCACGACGGTCCCGCCCACCCGCGCGGTGACGGTGGTCGCGCCGGGCTTGAGCGCCTTGACCCGCAACGAGCCGTTGTCGCCGGGCGCGATGTCGACCACCGCCCGGTCGTAGTCCAGGTCGAGGTCGGCGGGCTCGACCGGCGCGGTGAAGCCCTCCGGGTCGTGGCCGACGACGCCGAGGCCGCCGGTGCCGCCGATCTCGGGCAGGCTGAGCCGGTTCGTGGTGGCCGAGAGCCGTGCCAGCGGTCCCAGCACGGTCAGCTCCACCTCGCCGGTGGTGCCGCCGCGCCGGGCGACGGCCTTGGTGGTGCCCTTCGACAGGCCCCGGAACACACCGTCGGCGACCCAGCCCACGTGCGGGCGGGTGGACTGCCAGAGGTGCGCCTGGTCCCGGGCCGGGCCGTAGGTCTCGTCGTAGCCGTCGGCGACCAGGCGGCGGGTCAGGCCGGGGAACACCCGCTCGGGGTGGCCGCCCGCGACGGTGTCCGAGCCGGGCGCGCGGCGCGGGTCGATCGCGGTGCGGGTCCAGAACCCGGCGAGCCGGCCGCTGCCCTGCGGCGCGTAGAGCGCCAGGCCGTTGGGCACCGGGCGTTCCCCGCCGTCGGACGGGGTGTTCTCCACCGCCACGGCCTCGGTGCCGGGGGTGCGGGCGAGCAGCGTGGACGAGCCGCCGCCGTCGAGGTTGAGGGCGTTGTGCGCGCCCATCTCCTTCAGCGCGGCGGCCATGTCCTTGAGGTTGAGGCCCAGCAGGAACGGCGCTTGCCGGCCGTCCACGGTGAGCAGGAACATCTTCTTGCCGTCGGCGGAGAACCCGACC
Source organism: Saccharothrix espanaensis DSM 44229 (assembly GCF_000328705.1). NCBI lineage: Bacteria > Bacillati > Actinomycetota > Actinomycetes > Pseudonocardiales > Pseudonocardiaceae > Saccharothrix > Saccharothrix espanaensis. Next base: position 7,538,535 of record NC_019673.1, read on the forward strand.
GCCGTGCGCGGGTGCAGCGGATCGTCGGGCGCGACCACCGCGCCGTCCTTGAGCAGCAGCTGGTTGCCGCCGATCGCGGCCTTGAGCGCGCTGCCGTCGCCGGCCTTCGCGGTGTAGTCCAGGGTGACCCGCTGCCCGGTGGCGAGCGCGGCCAGCCGGTCCGCGCCGGCTTCCCGGCCGACCAGGACGTAGCCGTCGGACGGGATGGGGTCGTCACCGGCCGCCGTGCGCACCTCGGTGACGACGTCGTCGCGCACCACCACCTCGGCGACCTTCGTCGCACCCCGGACGGCGCGGGCGCGGCTGTAGGAGCCCCAGACCGGGGTGAACGCGCCGGCGGCGATCGACGCGCTGTTGAGCTGCGCCAAGGGGATCGTGCCGCCGTCGGCGAGGGTCACCCGGCCGTCGAACAGCACGTCCATCACGCGCCCGATGCCCGAGGCGTCGATGCCGACCGCGCGCCGGTGCCCGGCGGCGGGCGACTTGACCACCGCGCCGTCCCGCACGCCCACGCCCTCGGGCGCGTTGGAGTTGTTGATGTCGAAGAAGTCGCCGTTCACGGCGGCCACCGCACGGGTGCGGTTGGCCTGCGCCGACAGGGGTTCGGCGGTGGTGACCTGGCCGGGGTGCAGGTAGTCCACCCGGGTGCCCGCGGTGAGGTCGACGGTCAGCGCGTCGCCGCGCACCCAGCCGCCCGCGTCGCCGGGCTCGTACCAGTCGAACGAGCTGAGCGAGACGCCCGGCGCGACCGGCCGGCTGGTGCGGGTGGTCTCGATGCGGCGGGCCGGGTCGACGGCGGAGCGGGCCGCGACCACGTCGGGCAGGTCGGCCACGCCGGTCGGCGCGGCGGGCTCGGCGTGGCCGGGCGAGGTCGGGATCAGGGCGAGGACCAGGGTGGCGGCCAGCGGCCACGTGCGTCTGGGCACAGGAACTCCGCAGGTGGTGTGGGCAAGTTTCGCGGTGTCAGTCCACCGCGTCAGGAGTTGTCGGTACACGACCGTTCGGTGGCATTCCGGCGAACATCCGGCCGTGCGGCGGGGCTCCGGCCGGGCGGCTACCGGCTGTGGGCTACTGGCTGTGGGCTACTGGCTGCCGGCTCCCGTCCGGTACGCGCCGGGGCTGTTGCCCGTCCACCGCTTGAACGCCCGGTGAAACGCGCTGGCCTCGGAGAAACCGAGCCGCAGCGCCAGTTCCTCCACCGACTCGCCGCCGCGCACCAGGCTGGCCACCGCCTGGTCGCGCAACAGCTGCTCGCGCACCTCGCGGAACGACGTGCCCTCGGCGGCGAGCTTGCGGCGCAGCGTCGGCGCGCTCACCCCGAGCCGCGCGGCCACGTTCGCCAGCCCCGCCACGCCGCCGCCGAGCATCCGGCGGACCTGGCTGGACGCGTCCGCGCCGTAGTCCCGCCGGGACAGCAGCTCGGCCGGCGAGTTGCGCAGGAACCGGCGCAGCGCGGCCTCGTCCTGCACCACCGGCATCCGCAGGAACCGGGTGTCGAAGGTCAGCACGGTCTCCGGCGCGCCGAACCGCAGCGGGCAGCCGAAGATCAGGTGGTACTCGGCCGCGTGCGGCGGCTCCGGGTAGGCCAGTTCCACGCCGCGCAGCGGGATCCGCCGGCCGATCAGCCACGACGAGAACCGGTGCCACAGCACCAGCAGCGACTCCACCAGGAACCGGTCCGGGTCGTCCACGCCCTCGGCGGCCAGCGCGAACCGGGCGACGCCGTCCCGCTCGGCCAACCGCATCGACGGCCGGACGTCGAACAGGGCGTAGAAGGCCAGGCCGCGCTGCAACGCGCCCTCCAGCGACGCGCAGTGCACGGCGAGCAGGCACATGGTCGGGAACGTGCCGCGCTTGCTGCGCTGCGGGCCGAACCCCATGAACTCGTCGTCCAGCGCGTCCCACAGGGCCTGGATGAGCTTGCTGTACTGGGCGGGGGTCACCCGCGCGCGATCGTCGGCCGGCAGCGCCTCGGGGATGCCCGCGGTGGCGAGCAGCGCCGACACGTCGTGCCCGTGCCGGACGGCACCCCGCAGCGCGGCCGTGACGTAGTGGATCGCGATGGTCCTCGTGAGCATCGCTCACAGTGTGACAGGGATGTCCGGCCACCGGGCGCTCTGTCCGGGGCGGCTTCGCGAGGGCGGCTCCACCGGGAGCGGGGCGCTTCGCGGGGGTGGCCGAGTGCGACGGCGCGGCGTGGGGAGAGAGCAGTTGCCGCGCCGCCGCACTCGTGGCCCACCCCAGTGAGCCGGCTCCTCGTCGATGGGGCTTCCGCCCGCCCATCAACGAGGGACGATGTGGCGCTCACCACTTTAGGTGGTCTAGACCAGATGCGTCAATAGAGCGAAGAGGCTATATCTGGCTCAGACCAATGCGGCGTTCCGCGAGGCTGTTTCAGGTCTGTTCCAGGGGTGCCACCGCGAAGCCCGCGGCGAACCGCTGGCACCAGATCACCACGCTGCGCACGCCCGTCAGGTCCGCGCCGGCGGGCACCTCGTAGACCTGGTTGCCGCGGTTGGCCTTGAGCTTGCCCAGACTGGTGAAGCCGGTGCCGAACGCCGACTCCGGAGCGTCGGACGCCTTGTCCGACAGGTACACGTACAGGTCCGGGCCATCGCTGGTCTCCAGCGCCTCGAACTGCACCGCGTACCCGCCGTCCGCGCGCCGGACCAGCGTCGCGCTGCCGGTCGTGGCGTGCTCCAGCGACCGGAACGGACCGGACGCCAGGGCCACCGGACCGGCCTGCGCCGGTGCCGTGGTCGTGCTCTGGACGGTGGTCGTGCTCTGGACGGTGGTCGTGCTCTGGACGGTGGTCGCCGCTGGTTGCGTGGACCGGACGCTCTGCGTGGGGGACGCCGGCACGAGGAGCGCTTCGTCCGCCGTGCGGTTGGTGACCAACCGCCACGGCTGGAACAGGTAGAGCCCCACCGCCAGCGCCACCACGAGCACCGCCGACACCCCGACAACCACGACCCGCTTGGACATCCGTCCGCCTTCCGCTTCGCCTGTACCCCTCAAGACTGACGAATCGGACACCCGTCAGAGTCCCGGAAACGCCTTACGAACTTCTGACGTCCCGCCGGCGTCGCGGGTTAGGGTCGGCAAGTGGGTGAACGGACGGGTCTCGCTGTGGTTGCCGCGCTGATGCTCGGCTGCGCGCTGTTCGGACCGTTCCCGCATCCCGTGCCGCTGCTGTTCGCCATCGCCGCGGCGGGCGCGGTCAACGCCGCGTTCCCGCTGATGCGCACCTTCGGATCGGCGCTGCTGGGCGGGGTCGCCGCCGCGGGAGTCGGGCTGGCCGCGGTGCCGTTCGTGACCTGCTCGACCGAGCGGTTCACCGAGGTTTTCACCTGCACGGGTGACGCACCGACGTGGCACCTGACCGGCGCGGTGCTGGTCGCCGGCCTGTCCGGGGCGGGCCTGGTGCTGGCCCGCGTGCTGGGCGCGGCGGTGCTGGAACGCCGGCTCGCCGCCATCGAGCGGGCCGTGACCGATCGGGAGTGACGGGTGAGCTTGACCTGGGGGCGGGTCGCCGCGTGGCGGACCCGCGCGCACAGCCTCGACGTGCGCCGGCCCGCCGAGGACGCGCTGGACGTCGTGGCCGAGCTGTGCGGCCTGCACGCGCAACTGATGTCGTCGGCCGAGGCCACGCTGCGCGCGCGGGTCGACGGCCTGCCGCCGGACTTCGTGGAGCAGGCGCTCTGGGCGGACCGGACGCTGGTCAAGACGTGGTCCATGCGCGGCACGCTGCACCTGCTGCCCGCGCGCGAGTACGCGCTGTGGCAGGCCGGTTTCGCCACCTACCAGCACTACCTCAAGCCGGTGTGGCTGCGGAACTTCCACCTCACGGCCGAGGAGCTCCAAGCCCTGCTCGACGGCGTCGGCGAGGCGCTGGAGGGCCGGGTGCTGACCCGCGCCGACCTGGCCGACGAGGTCGCCCGGCGCACCTCGCCGCACCTCGGCGAGAAGCTGCGGGAGAGCTGGGGTGTGTACCTCAAGCCCGCGTCGTTCCGGGGCCGGCTGGTGTTCGGCCCCGGCGAGGGCAACCTGGTCGCGTTCACCCGGCCGGACACCTGGATCGACGTCGGCGACCCGCCGGCCGACGCCGTCGAGCGGATCGCGCTGCGGTTCTTCGGGCAGCAGGGCGTCGCCACCCGGGAGGAGTTCGCCCGGTGGTGGGGCGTCAAGCCGCCCGACGGCGGGCGGGTGTTCAAGGCGCTCGGCGACCGGATCACCCCCGTCGACGTCGGCGGCGAGCCGTACTGGGCGCGAACCGACCTGGTCACGGCGCTGCACGAGGCCGAACCGGTGGTCGGCGCGCGGCTGCTGCCCGCGTTCGACCAGTACGTCGTCGCCGCGACCCGGCACGCCGGGCACCTGCTCGACGGCGGCACGCCCGACCGCGTGTACCGGCCGCAGGGGTGGCTCAGCCCGGTGCTGCTGGTGAACGGCCGGCTGACGGGAATCTGGTCGCAGGAGCGGAAAGGTGGGCGCACGACCGTGACCGTCGAGCCCTTCCGCTCGTTGACCGCAAAGGAGCGGAGAGCGGTGCTGGCGGAGGTCGACCGGATGGCCCAACCGGCCGAGGTGGCCTGGGTCGGCTGAGACCGGTCGGCCAAGCGGTACTGTTCTGCCGTTTGCGCCAGCGGAGAGACTCGGAGGTCGACCGTGCGGGTGCTGTGGGCTGCCAGCGGCTTGGCCGTGGCGGCGTCGGCGCTGACCGGTGTGCTCGTCGGCGTCTACATCGACGGCATGGACGACAAGCAGAAGGCGGAACCGCCGTCGTCCACCTGGATCACCACCCAGCCGCCCGCCTCGTCCGGCACACCCCCGGCGACGACGTCGAAGGCCACGACGGACCCGGTGGCGGCCGTGCCCCGGTCGACGACCTCCGCGCCGCCGGAACGCACGACGACGACCACGACACCACCACGCACCCCGGACCCGACGACCGAGGCCCCCACCACGTCCACGACCACGTCGACCCCGAAACGCACCGACTGGCCGTGCGGCCCCCTCAACCCGTTCCCACCGCCGCACTGCGACGACTGAGGCTCGGCACGCCGGCCGCACTGCCGGCACCGGCCCGGACCGGGCGGGTACCGCGAGCCGGCCGGCTGGTGCTTGCAAGACCGATCGCTGCGCACGACGGCTCGGGCCGGCCTTCCGGTGAGGTGGCGGCGCGAAGACGGAGTGCCGGGGGTGCCGCCGGCGGCGGCGGTGGCCGACCGGGTCACCGAACCCGCCTGATCGTGCGTGAGAGCGCTCCCAACGGGGTGCCCTCCGGTTAAGCTGATCCGGTCAGGCTCGGTGTGGCGAGGAGTTGGTACCCGTGTCCGTCCCATCGCACTCCGGCTCCCGCCCCACGCTGGAGGACGTGGCGGCGAAGGCCGGCGTCTCCCGCGCGACGGCGTCCCGCGTGCTCAACGCCTCGCCCCGGGTCAGCCCCGAGGCGCACGAGGCGGTGACGGCGGCGGTGCTGGCGCTGGGGTACCAGCCGAACCAGGCCGCGCGGGCGCTGGTGACCAGGCGGACCGGCGCGGTCGCGGTGGTGTTCTCCGAGCCCGAGCCGAAGATCTTCGACGACCCGCACTTCGCCTGGCTGATCCGGTCGGCGGCGCGGTCGCTGGCCGACGCCGACGCGCAGATGGTGCTGCTGCTCGTGCACTCGCCGGAGGACCTGGCGCGGGCCGAGCGGTTCCTGGCGGGCGGGCACGTGGACGGTGCGCTGATGTTCGCGCCGCACAAGGGCGACCAGTTGCCGTCGGTCGCGCGCAAGCTGCCGCTGCCGGTGGTCTACGCGGGCCGGCCGTGGGGTCCGCTGCGCGGGCTGCACCTGGTCGACCACGACAACGAGGGCGGCGGCGTGCTCGCCACCGAGCACCTGATCTCGTTGGGGCGCAAGCGGATCGTGTCGGTGACCGGACCGCTCGACGAGCACTCGGCGATGGACCGGCTGGCCGGCTGGCAGACCGCGACCAGGGCTGCGGAGCAGGACGTGGCCCGGCTGACCGAGGACGGCGGCTTCACCCGCGAGGGCGGCAAGCGCGCGATGGCGGCCCTGCTGGACCGGGTGCCGGACCTCGACGCGGTGTTCGTGGCCAGCGACCTGATGGCGGCGGGAGCCCTGGACGCGCTGCGCGAGGCCGGCCGACGGGTGCCGCAGGACGTGGCGGTGGTGGGCTTCGACGACCACCCGATGATCGCCCCGCACACCACGCCACCGCTGACCAGCGTCCGCCAGGACACCAGCAACCAGGTCAAGCACATGGTCACCCAGCTGCTGCGACTGCTCCGCGAAGAGCCGATCCGCGCCCGCCGCGAAGTCCTGCCGACCGTCCTGGTCCGCCGCGACTCCGCCTGACCACCCCAGCGACCACTGCGACCCGGACAGCCACGCGGCCCGCGTCCACGGCAACGCAGGCCGCACCCACGCAGGTCGTGCCGGCGGCGGTGTGCCGGCACGGACCGCGTGGGTTCAGTCGAGGCGGTAGCCGGCGGCGGGCACGGCGTTGTGGCGGATCACGTCGGCCAGGGTGTGGCCGCTGCGCTTCACGGTCCGCTCCTGCGTCGCGAAGTCGACGTGCACCACGCCGAACCGCTGCCCGTACCCCGCCGCCCACTCGAAGTTGTCCAGCAACGACCACGCGAAGTACCCGCGCACGTCCACCCCGCGCTCGATCGCCGTGTGCACCGCTCGCAGGTGGTCGACCAGGTACCGGGTCCGCTCCCCGTCGTCCACCCGCCCGCCGGCCACCACGTCCGGGAACGCCGAGCCGTTCTCGGTGATCACCAGCGGTACCGCCACGTCCCGCCCGAGCCGTTCCAGCAGTTCGGTGAACGCCCGCGCGTCGGCCTCCCAGCCGAACCCGGTCAACTCACCGCGCGGCGGCAGGAGCTCGACGCCGCGCAGCCCGGCGAACGGCCCGGCCGCGACGTGGTCGGGCGGCGCGGGCGCTACCCGGGTCGGGCTGTAATAGTTCACCCCCAGCCAGTCGACCGGGGTCGCCACGACCGCCAGGTCCCCGTCCCGGACCACCCGCTGCCAGTCGCCCAGCCACGCCGTCCCCGCCAGCACGTCCGCCGGGTAGCCTCTGCCCGCCAACGGGTCCAGGAAGATCCGGTGCTGCAAGCCGTCGACCCCGCGGGCGGCGAGCCGGTGGGGTTCGTCGTCCACGTCGACCCACATCGCGCTGAAGTTCAGCACGATCGAGAAGAGGTGGCCGGCGGGCGCGGCGGCACTCATCGCCCGCAACGCCAGGCCGTGCCCCAGCAACAGGTGGTGCGCGGCTTCCAGCGCCCCCTTGGGGTCTACGACGCCGGGCGCGTGGACACCGCTGCCGTAGCCCAGGAACGCCGAGCACCACGGCTCGTTCACCGTCGTCCACTGCCGCACGCGGTCACCCAGCCGGGCGTGCACGACGGCGGCGTAGTCGGCGAACCGGTAGGCGGTGTCCCGGTTGCGCCAGCCGCCGACGTCCTCCAGCGCCTGCGGCAGGTCCCAGTGGTAGAGGGTGGCCACCGGCTCGATTTCGTGCGCCAGCAGCTCGTCCACCAGGCGGTCGTAGAAGGCCAGGCCCCGGGACTCCACGCGGCCCACGCCGGTGGGTTGGATCCGGGGCCACGCCACGGAGAACCGGTAGGCACCCAGTCCCAGCCCGGACATCAGGGCGACGTCCCCGGCGTAGCGGCGGTAGTGGTCGCAGGCCGGTTCGCCGGTGTGGCCGCCGCGCACCCGGCCGGGGGTGGCGGCGAAGGTGTCCCAGATCGACGCCCCCCGACCGTCCACTGTGGTCGATCCCTCGATCTGGAACGACGCGGTCGCCGCTCCCCACACGAAGCCCGGCGGGAAGCCCAGCAGCCCCGTGTCGACGTCCGGTTCGGTAGCGGTCATCAGTTCACCCCTTCACGGCACCCGGTCCTGGCCGTCGCCCGGCCGAACGATGTCCTCATCCGTCCTCCCGACGCAGAATGAGAGCGCTCTCACTCTCGTGAGCGAGAGCCGTCACCGTCAAGCCGAGAGTGACCGGTCGACACCGTTCCGTGATTTCCAGCCGCCCGTCACTCACAGAGAGCAACAGGCCGCAACACACAGTGAACGACCCGCGAGAAAGGGCGGGGGTGGCTCGGCCCTCGCCCGAGCCACCCCGCACAGAGTTAGAGGGCGTCGGCACGCAGGTATGACGCGCGCGCCGAAAGATTCCTGTGAACCACGGCACACGAATGGCCCGTTCCGCCTCCTCAGTCGCGGAACGGGCCATCCGACCTCCGGCTACGCCTCGGCCATCCCCGCTACCACCGAGGTGCGCGCCGCCCGGCGGGCGGGCAGGGCGGCGGCCAGCACGGAGGCGATCACGGCGGCGCCGAGCATCGCGCCGATCTGCCCGAACGGCACGGTGAAGGCCAGCGAGAGCGCGTCGGTGGACACCGCGGTGGTGATCACCCAGCCGAACCCGACGCCCAGCACCAGCCCGATCGCCGCGCCCATCACGGCCATCAGCACCGACTCGACCACCAGCATCAGCCGCAGCTGGCCCTTGGTCAGCCCGAGCGCCCGCAGCAGCGCCGACTCCCGGGTCCGCTCCAGCACCGACAGCGTCAGCGTGTTCGCGATACCGAACAGCGCGATCACCACGGCCAGGCCGATCAGCGCCCAGATGAACGCCAGCACCTGGTCGAGCTGCTTGTTGAGCTGCGCCTTGGTCTCCGCGGCCGAGTCGATCGCGGCCAGCGGCGAGGCGTCGGTGACCTGCTCCACCGCCGCGCGGCCGTTGGCCACGTCGGGCTTGAGCTTGACCATGATGCTCTGGTAGCCGTCGGCCTTCGGGTCGAGCTTCGCGGAGGTCTCCAGCGTGACCACGCCGTCGCCCAGCCGCTGCCCGGACACCAGGGCCACGACCCTGAGCGTGCCGGAACCGTTGTCGGTCTTGATCGTCGTCGTGGCGCCGACCGCCAGGTTCTCCCGCTTGGCGTACTCGGACTCCAGCGCGATCGTGCCCTCGCCGAGGTCGGCCAGCGAACCGCTGTCCACCTTCGGCCGGAACAGGTCGCCGATCGACTGCTTCGAGACGCCGGTGAAGTACGCCTCCTGGCCGTAGACCGTGGTGGTGGGCGCGACCTTCGCGACCTCCGGCACCGCGGCCAGCTGCCCGGCCAGGTCCACCGGCAGCAGCCGGCTGGGCACCGAGGACGTCACCGTGTAGTCGGCGGGCATCCGCTCGTCCACCTGGGCGTTCGCGGTCTCCTTGGCGCTGTTGGCGACCACGGTCACCATCGCCACCACGGTCACGCCGATCATCAGCGCGGCGGTCGTCGCGGCGGTGCGCTTGGGGTTGCGCCCGGCGTTGGCGGAGGCCAGCTTGGCGGGCACCCCGAACAACGCCCGCGGCACCACGCCGAGCACCCGGTTGACCGGGCCGACCAGCAGCGGACCGAGCACCAGCACGGCACCCAGCAGCAGCATCGTGCCCCCGCCGCTGGTGATCATCGCGGGCATCTCGTCCTCGATCCGCATGCCCAGCGCGACCGCGCCGACGCCGCAGACGCCGAGCAGGACGGCGAACAGGACCCGCAGCTTGCCGGTGCGGGCGACCTCCTCGTGGCTGTCCAACTGATTGCGCAGCGCCGCGACCGGGGCGACCCGGGTGGCCTTGCGGGCGGGCAGCACCGCCGCCAGCACGGTGACCAGCACGCCGACGCCGAACGCGGCGAGCACCGTCGTCGCGGTCATCGGCAGCCGGACCTGCATGGCCGCCTCGCCGTCGCCGAACCCGCTGATCACCTTCTGCATCAGCGCGGACATGCCCAGCCCGCCGAACAGGCCGATCACCGACGCGATCAGGCCCATCGCGAACGCCTCGGCCAGCACGCCCCGGAACACCTGCTTGCGGCTCGCGCCGACGCAGCGCATCAGCGCCAGTTCGCGGGTCCGCTGCGCGACCAGGATGGTGAACGTGTTGTAGATGACCATGGAGGCGACCACGAGCGCGATCACCGCGAAGGCCATCAGGAACGTGGTGAACTCGGCGGCCTGCGAGCTGATCTGCTTCAGCGTCGCCTCGGTCAGCTCCTCGCCGGTCTGGGTGGTGTAGCCGGTGTCGCCGATCGCCTTGCGGACGTTGTCCGCGACCTGCTGCTGGGTGAACCCGTCGGCCCCGACGGCCACCACCTGGTAGGGCAGCCGGTCGCCGACGAACACCTGGAAACCGGCCTGGGACAGCACCAGGTGGTCCATGCCGGCCACCGAGACCTCGCCGACGCCCTGCTTGTAGGTGCCGACCAGGGTGTACTGGCGCTTCTGCTCGTCCTCGTCCAGCAGCGTCACCGGCTGCCCGATGGTCAGCTTCGCCGTGGACGCGGTGCGCACGTCCACCGCCACCTCGGTCGCGCTCGACGGGTAGCGGCCGTCGGCGAGGTCGTACTCGCGCAGCTCGTCGACCGTGCCCATCGGCACCGCGAACGCGGTCTTGGCCTTGCCGTTCGAGGCGACCAGCGGCACCGGGGCGTACTCGCGGGTGTCCGCGCCGGCCACGCCGGGCGTCTCGCGGATCTTCGCCAGGGTCTGCGGGGTGATGCCCTTGTTGTCACCGGAGGCCGTGACCGACAGGTCGACGTTGCGCGCGCTCTTGGCGAACTCGTCGCGCATCCCCTCGGTCATGGCGTCGCTGAGCACCAGCGTGCCGGTCACGAACGCCACGCCGAGCGCGATCGCCACCGAGGAGAGCACGAGGCGGGCGGTGCGGGCCCGCAGGCCCGCGATGATGGTGCGCAGCATCCAGGTCACGCACCCAGGTGCTTCAGCGCGGACAGCACGGAGTCGGCCGTCGGGTTGTCGATCTCGCCGGCGAGGTGGCCGTCGGCCATCAGCACCACGCGGTCGGCGTAGGAGGCGGCCACCGGGTCGTGCGTCACCATGATCACGGTCTGGCCGAGCTTGCGCACCGACATCCGCAGGAAGTCCAGCACCTCCGCGCCGGAGCGCGAGTCGAGGTTGCCGGTCGGCTCGTCGGCGAAGACCACGTCCGGCTTGGCGACCAGCGCCCGCGCGCAGGCCACCCGCTGCTGCTGGCCGCCGGAGAGCTCGGTCGGCTTGTGCCTGAGCCGGTCGCGCAGCCCCAGCACGTCCACGATGGTGTCGAACCACTGCCGGTCGGGCTTGCGGCCCGCCAGTTCCAGGCCGAGCAGGATGTTGGCCTCGGCGCTCAGCGTGGGCAGCAGGTTGAACGCCTGGAACACGAACCCGATCCGGTCCCGGCGCAGCTTGGTGAGGTCCTTGTCGCCCAGCGAGGTGATCTCGGTGCCGCCGATCTGCACCGCGCCGCCGTCGACGTTGTCGAGGCCGGCCAGGCAGTGCATCATCGTGGACTTGCCGGAGCCGGAGGGCCCCATGATCGCGGTGAACTTCCCGGCCTCGAACGCGACGCTGACGCCGTCCAGTGCCCGGACGGCGGTGTCGCCCTTGCCGTAGACCTTCACCAGGTTCGCGGCAGCCACGGCAGTGCGGGTTCCGACCTCGGACACCAGTGCGGACATGCTCCCTCATTCCCTCTGCTCAAGCGGACAGGGGAAACGTATGGGCGGGCCGCGTACACGGTCGTCACCTCCGCGGCGGAACCCGTCGTCCGCCTGCGGGATGACCCGGCCTAGTCCCCTGGGCTGGGAACACCGGCCGACCGGGCGGGATCGGTCCCGTCGGTCGCGACCGGGCCGCGAGGTCGTCACCGAAGCGCTGGACCAGTCGGAAGACGGTGCGGTGGTCGTCGGTGGACCCGGCCGGGTCGCGCTCGTCGGCGACGCCGCGCGACCCCCGTCGTTCCGGACCGGGCCGAGCGGTCCGCCGGCCGGGCGTCACGCCTGGTCCAGCAGCCCCCGGTCGAAGGCGATCGCCACGGCCTCCGCGCGTCGGCTCGCGCCGAGCTTGGCCATGATCCGGGTCAGGTGCACGCTGACCGTCTTCTCCGAGATGAACAGCTCCTCGCCGACCTCGCGGTTGGTCCGCCCCAGCGCGACCAGTGCGAGCACCGAGCGCTCGCGCGGCGTGAACGGGTCTACCTGGGTGCGCGCCGTCTCGGCGTGCAGCGCCACCCGGGCCCGCCGGGCCACCAGGTGCACGGCGTCGCGCAGCGGCGCGGCCCCCAGGCGGTCGGCCACCTCGTCGGCCAGCCGCAGCTCGGCCACCGCGTCGTCGCGCCGCTCGGCGGACAGCAGCGCCTCGGCCAGCCGCCACCGGCACACCGCCTGCTCGAACACCGAGCCGAAGTCGAACTCGTCGACCGCCACCCGCCACAGGTCGGCGTCCGACGAGCCGCGCAGCCGGCCCTCCTCGGCCGCCACCCGGGCCAGCCACGCCCGGCCCTCCGGCCCCAGCGACCCGGTGCGCGGCGAGCCCATCTCGGCCGTGGTGCGGGCGTAGTCGGCCAGGTCGCGCCCGGCCGCCACCGCCGCCTCCTCGCCCTCCTTGTCCCGGCGCCGCCGGGCGCGGGCGGCGATCTCGGCGTACCCCGCCACGCCGAGCGCCGCCAGCCGGATGCCCGCCAGGGCCCAGTCCCCGCCCTCCCGGCGGGACCACGCGATCGCGTCCGCGACCCGGTCGACGGCCAGTTCCGGCTGCCCGCGCCACAGCGCCAGCTCCGCACCCGTGCCGCCGGTGATCAGCGCGATCTGGAGGTCCCGGTGCCAGTCCGCGCGCAGCTCGCCGATCAGCCGCTCGGCCTGCTCGAACTCGCCGCGGCTGACCAGCACGTGGGTGCCGGACGCGGCCAGCCGAGCGGACACCGTGCTGGACACCCGCAGGCCGGGCGGCTCGGCGGCGACCGCCGCGCCCTCCCACTCGCCGACGTAGTACCTGGTCAGCACCTGGAGGATGCGCAGCTCCAAGCCGTAGGAACTCCACGACAGCCCGGTTTCCTTGGCCCGCGCCATGCCCTCGTCGAACACCCGGGCCGCGTCGGCCAGCTCGCCCAGGTCGTAGTGGTGCAGCCCGAGGAAGTACCGGGCGCGCAGCTCGGTGTTGACCGCGTCGACCTCCGTCGCGAACGCCACGGCCTCTTCCAGGTGCGCCCGCGCCGACGCCACGTCCGCCGCCGCCTCGTCCAGCAGGCCCAGCGTGGCCAGCGCGTCGGCCACCGCCGCGTCCGCACCGGACTCGCGCCCGTCGCGCACCGCGTCCTGCGCCCGCTCCCGCGCCTCGGCGTACTCGCGGTCCTGCCGCAGCAGCGCCGCCCACACCGCCAGCACCCACGCCCGGGAGGGGCTGGCCGGCCGGTCGCGGACCAGCTTCCACGCCTCCTCGATGGCGACGAACTTCTCCGCCTCGGTGCCGTCGATCACCTGCAACGCCTGGGCGAACCGCCGCCACATCTCGGCGGCCTCCTCCGGCGCCTCCGCGTCGACCAGCGCGGTCCCGCTGCGGGCGAACGCGATGGCCCGCTCCGGCTGCCCGGCGGTGCCCGCCACCCACGACGCGCGGCGCAGCAGCAGCAGCTCGGTCACGCCCGCCGGGCGGTCCGCCGCCGGCACCGCCTGCCACACCTTCAGCGCCTGCTCCAGGTGCCGCAGCGCCTCGGCGGGCGCGCCGGCGGCCTGGGCCTCCTGCGCGGCGTCCACCGACGCGCGCAGCGCGCGGGCCAGGTCGTGGCTCTCCAGCGAGTGGTGCGCGAGCGCCGCGGCCGACCCCCGGTCGGACTGGTCGGCGATCCGCGAGGCGTACGCGGCGTGCAGCCGCACCCGTTCGCCCGGCAGCAGGTCGCCGTAGACGGCCTCGCGCAGCAGCGCGTGCCGGAAGGTGAAGATCTCGGTGCCGTTGACCACCAGGACGTGGTGCTGCACGGCTTCGCGCAGCGCGGCGTCCAGCGCGGCGTCGTCCATGTCGGCCACGTGCCGCAGCAGGTCGTGGCGCACCGAGCGGCCGCCGACCGACGCGACCCGCACCACGTGCTGCGCCGGCGGCGAGAGCCGCTCGATCCGCGCCAGCAGCACCTCGGCCAGCGTCCACGGGATGCCGGAGCCGCAGGTCGCGACCGCGATCAGCTCCTCGGCGAAGAACGGGTTGCCGTCCGAGCGCTCGGCGACCTCCAGCACGAGGTCGTCGGGCAGGTCGTCGGACAGCGCCGCCACGAACGAGCGCGCGTCGATCGCGCTGAACGGCGTCAGGTCCAGCCGCTGCACGGCCGGCAGCCGCACCAGCTCGGTGAGCAGGGGGCGCAGCGGGTGGCTGCGGTGCAGGTCGTCCGAGCGGTAGGAGCTCACGATCAGCAGCCGTTGCGCGCGCAGCCGGGACAGCAGGAAGGACAGCAGGTAGCGGGTGGACGCGTCGGCCCAGTGCAGGTCCTCCAGGACCAGCAGCACCGGCCGGGACTCGGCCAGCTCGCCGAGGAGGCCGTGCACCGCGTCGAACAGCTGCAACTGGCCGACGTCCTGCTCCGGGCGGCGGCCGACCAGGTGCGAGGGCAGGCCGGACAGCCCGCTGTCCTGCGAGGCGGGCAGCGACAGCTCGGGCAGCAGCCGGCCCAGCGCCGGCCGGGCCTCGACGTCGAGCAGACCGGCCTCCCGCACCTGCCCCAGGACTTCGGTGAAGGGCAGGTAGGGGAGGCCGGTCTCACCGACGTCCAGACATCGGCCGGTCAGCACCAGGGCGTCCGCGGCGGCGGCCAGCTCCTCCACCAGCCGCGTCTTGCCCACGCCGGCGTCGCCGGCCAGCAGGACCGCGCCCGCCTTGCCGCGGGCGGCCTCGTCGAGGGCGGCGCGCAGCCTGGTCATCTCCCGGCTACGCGCCACCAAGGGGATTCCGGTACCAAGGCGTGCCACGGGTGGCATGTTCGCACACCTCAGGCAGCGTCGCGGTGACCATTTCGGGGAAGCGGGACCTCGGGACCCGTCCGGTGGCCCAACCGCCGCCACCACGAGCGCTTCGGTGCCGCCGACTGCCGGGCCACGCGGGCGTGTGCCGCGTCGGCGCGCAGGGCCGCCTGCCGGTAGTCGACTTCCGCCTTGATGGCCTCGGGCGTCCACTCCATGACGACTCGTCTCCTTGTTCCGCGTTCGTTCTCGCTGACAAGGAGAAGAGTCGTCCTGAGGCACCGGTCCGGGCATCGGGTGTTCACGTGGGTTCCGGGCCTGGTCCCCTTACCCGCCGCCGTAAGGGGTGGCAGACGGCGGGTAAGGGATGCCTCAGGCGGGCCTCAGCAGGCCCCCAGGTCGCTCCAGACGCCCCACTGGCCGGTGCTCCCGGGCTCTTCGCCCTGGGTCCACCACTTGGCCTGCCACTTCTTGCCGTTGTGGGAGACCTGGTTGCCGCCGTTGTAGACCTTGGCGCGGTCCCAGGCGGCGATGGTGCAGGTGTTGGGGTTGGTCGTCGTCGTCGTCGTGGTCGTGGTGGTCGACGTCGACGTGGAGGTCGGCGTGGTGTCGCCGCCACGCGGGAAGTCCGACGCGATCGCGTAGGTCGTCCCGCCGAAGGTGATCTTGAAGTTGGACGGCGACGCGATCGGGAGCTGGTAGCTCAGCGCCACGTCCACCGACGCGCCCGGAGCCAGCGACTGCCAGGACGGCAGGCTCAGCTCGACGTGCTGGAAGTCACCCTTGAGACCGCCCACGTTCGGTCCGGTGTGGCCCTTCTGGGTCACCCGCAGGCCGAAGCCGGACTGGTCGGACATGGTGCCCGGCGCGCTGGTCCCGTAGTCGAACTCGATCTTGGTGCCACCGGGGAGGGTGGCGGTCGAGTTGTTGGTGATCTTCAGCTTCGGGTTGATCGGGTAGTTGTTGTCGCCCAGCGCGAACCCGGAGACCGTCGCGGACACGTTGATCACCTGGGTGGGGGGCGTCCCGTTGGCCTTCTGAGCGCCGTAGGGGGCCGCGCCGCGCAGACCGTCGTTGAGCTTGGTCAGCAGGGTGTCGCCGATGGTGTACTGGTTCTTGGCGGTGTCGAACTTGTAGTCACCGGCCAGCTCCCAGATCATCACGCCGCCGAGGCCCTTGTCCGCCACCCACTTCGCCTTGGCGGCGATGGACTGCTCGTCCTCGGTGGACAGGAACACCTTCTTGTCGGCGTTCCACAGCCACGGGGCGGCCATCGTGCTGTCGTAGTAGCGCGCGTAGGTGCCCGAGATCCGGTCGGTCGGGTCGTTCTTCGGGTCCAGGCCGTACTGCTCCAGGTAGTCCGGCGTGATCTCGTTCTCGAGGTTCTTGGCGTGCCACATGGGGTTCGCGCCCGCGGGCACCTCGCCGGACTTGTCCAGGTCGTGCCACAGGTTGTCGATGCCGATCGCGCCCGAGCCGCACGGGGTGGTGGACCCGACGTTGCCGCCGGTGCCGGGCGGGCACTTCTTCTGGTCGGCCAGCGGTGCCTTGCCCCACAAGCCGTTCGTGCCGCCGGTGACGTTGTTCCAGCCGCGGGTGTAGAACGGCACGCCGACGTTGATCCGGCCGGCCTGCATCGCGCCGCGGAAGTAGTGGTACGCCCAGTCCGCGTTCAGGTAACCGGTGCCGTCGTACGCGCCGTAGACACCGCCCGCCGCGAGCTCGCCGTCCTTGCCGTCGTCGAACAGGGCGGCGTTCGGGCCGACGAAGTGGTTCCACGCGCCGTGCAGGTCGTAGGTCATCATGTTGACGTAGTCCAGGTAGCGGGTGACCTGGTACGCCTCCTGGCCGCGCAGCAGCCAGCCCGAGGCGGGCACGGCGGCGGTCAGCATGTAGTGCTTGCCGTCGGCCGCGGAAGCCCGGTCGAGCTTCTCCCGCAGCGTCTTCATCAGGGCGTCGTAGCCCTTCCACAGGGTGGCGCGGTTGGCGTCGGAGATCCAGTAGTCGTCCGGGTTGCCCGCGTACTTGTTGGAGGTGGCGTACTCGTAGTCGATGTCGACGCCGTTGAAGCCGTACTTGCGGATGAAGTCGACCGCGGAGTCGGAGAAGGTGTCGATCGACGCCTGCGACTGCGCCATCTTGTAGAAGCCGCCGGACGCGTTGCGGCTGCCGTCGGGGTTCAGGAACCCGCCGGTCTCCGCCCAGCCGCCCACCGAGATGAGCGTCTTCACGTTCGGGTACTGCTTCTTGTACTTGTTGAGCAGGTTGAAGTGACCCTTGTAGGGCAGGCTCGGGTCGAGGTCGACGCCCGGCCAGGTCATGCCGGTGGAGGCGTTGTCCGGGCTGTCCGGGCCGACCGAGACCTTGTTGGCGGCGTCGATGTGGGCGAACGCGTAGTTGAGGTGCGTTACCTTGGTCCAGGGGATGTCCGAGGCGAGGTACGCGGGGGCGCCGTTCTTGCCGGTGCGCCAACTCGTGAAGTAGCCGATCACCCGGCGCGACTTGTCGCCGCCGAGGGTCTCGCGACCGTTGGTGTCGTAGACCGAGCAGTAGGGGACGGAGACGCCGGGAGTCTGGTAGAGGCCGTCAGGGCGGCACTCCTCACCACCCGCGGCGCTCGACGTGGACGGGGACACGACAGCGATGACGAGTCCCGCCGCTGTGGCGAGCAACGCCATCAGCGGCATCAGCCTTCTGGACACTAGCCGTACCTCCATGCACCAGGCGGCGGCCTCGACGCAGAGTGGAGCGAACGAAACGTAAATAGGTCCAGACCTTTCTGTCAATAGGTCCAGACCACTCAACCGATCAGGCCGCCCGACAACGGCCGTGGAGAGCGCTCTCCACGCCTGAATCCCCTGCCCACCACACGAATCGCCCGCACCTGAACGGCCCAGCCCACCCCCAACGGCCCACACCGACCGGCGATCCAGCCCACCCACTGGACCTCGCCGGGCCCGCCGGCGCACGCCGGCCCACCCCGCTCGCGAGGGGAAGACGACGCGGCGGACAACGGCCTCGGGCGGAACCCGGGAACACCCCGCTTCGTGCGGGAGACCGCGTAGTGGTCAGCGGGCGGCCCTGGCCGGGTCAGCCCATCGACGTCGACCGCGCCCGCGCCAATCGCGCCCGCACGGCGTCCGCTTCCGGGGAGTTCAGCTCCGTGAACAACGCCAGCGCCCGCTGCCAGTGCGCGATCGCCCCCGCCATTCGCTGACGGTCGAACACCGATGCCAACCGGTCATGGGCCAGTGCCTGGTGGTACGGGCTCATCGCGGCCGACGCCACCGACAGCGCGGTCCGGGCCGACGCCACCGCTTCCGACAGCTCCCCCGATTCCAGCAGCACCGCCGCCAGGTCGGTGTGGCAGGTCGACTCCCCGCACTGCTCACCGACTTCCTGGTAGATCCGCACCGCCGCGCGCAGCCACGTCTTCGCGTCCTCGTACCGCCGCATCGCCAGGTACAGCGGCCCGAGGTTGTGGTGGGCCGCCGCCTCCGCCCACCGCGACCCGGCGGCCCGGCTGACCTCCAGCGCCTCGCGGTAGAACTTCTCGGCTTCCTCCATCCGCCCCAACGTTTGCAGCATGTCCGCGACCGTGGTCAACGCCCGCGCCTGCGCGTTGACGTCCCCGCCGGCCCGCGCGACCTCCAGCGCCTCGCGCATCCGCACCAGCGCCTCGTCCCACCGGTCGAACTGGGCCAGCGCCACCCCCAGGTTGAACAGCGTCACGAACCGCGCCTCGGGGTCGCCCAACGACGTCGCCGCGCGCATCGCCAGCTCCGTGGACCGCAGCCAGGTCGCCCGGTCGGTCCGCAGCCAGAAGAACCGGGACAGCGTGTACGGCAGCTGCCACGCGTGCACCAGCCACGCCCGTTCGGTCCCCTCGCCCGCCAGCTCCGCCGCCGCGATCAGGTTGCCCTGCTCGGCGTCCAGCCACGCGGTGGCGTCGCCCGCGCCGGTCAGCTTCGGCACCTCCTCGGGGACCAGCTCCGGCGCGACCCGGACGCTGCCCCGCCCGACCGGCAGCAGGCCGTCGGCCAGGTCCGCGCAGTGCAGGTAGAAGTCCAGCATCCGGCTGGTCGCCTCGTGCTGCTCGTCGGGCCCCAGCTCACCGGCCAGCGTCCGGGTGTAGACCCGCACCAGGTCGTGCGCCCCGTACCGGCCGGGCTCGCCGACCGACAGCAGGTTCGCCGCCGTCAACGCGTCCAGCGCGCGCTGCGCCTCGGACACCCGGACCTTCGCCATCGCCGCGACCACGTACGCCGTCACGTCCGCCCCGGGGTGCAGCCCGAGCAGCGCCAGCAACCGCGCGGGCAACGGCGACAGCGCGCGCCGGGACGCGTCCAGCGCCGCCCTCACGGTGGAATCCTCGTCCTCCAGGCCCAGCGCGGCCAGCCGGCCGTGCTCGTCGTCCAGCTCCGCCACCAGTTCGGCCACCCGCAGCGACGGCGACACGGCGAGCCGGGCGGCGGCGATCCGCAGCGCCAGCGGCAGCCCGTCGCACAGCACGGCCAGCCGCCGCATCGCGCCGACCTCGGAGCCGTCGCGCCCGGCGACCCGGCCCAGCACCTCGACGGCCGCGTCGGTGTCGAGCATGTCCAGCTCGACCATCCGCGCCTCGGCGTGCGCGACCAGCCCGACCAGCCGCCGCCGCGAGGTCACCACCACGCACGACGGCGAACCGGGCAGCAGCGGCATCAGCTCGGTCGAGCCGCGCGCGTTGTCCAGCATCACCACCATCCGCCGGTCCGCGACCAGCGTCCGGAACAGCGCCGAGCGCTCCTCCACGGTCACCGGGATGTCGCCGGAGGGCACGCCGAGCGTGCGCAGGAACCGGTTGAGCACCTCGCCCGCGCCCAGCGGCTCCTGGTTGGGGTCGTAGCCGTGCAGGTCGACGTAGAGCTGGCCGTCGGCGAAGTCCTCGCGCACCCGGTGCGCCCAGTGCAGGGCCAGCGCGGTCTTGCCGACGCCGGCGGCCCCGGTGACCACCAGCACCAGCCCGCCGGACGGCGACGCGTCGAGCAGGCCGTCCAGCCGCGCCACCTCGGTGTCCCGGCCGATCAGCGCGACCGGCGCGCGGGGCAGCTGGGCCGGGGTGGTCGGCAGGGCGGGCTCGGGCGGCGGCACCGGGATCGCGATGGGGCGGGTGGGCCGTTCGGGCTCGGGGTCCTCCCCGGCCAGCACGGCCTGCTGGAGCCGGCGCAGCTCGGGGCCGGGCTCGACGCCCAGCTCCTCGATCAGCACCTGCCGGGCCTGCCGGTACACGCCCAGCGCCTCGGCCTGCCGGCCCGCCTGGCACAGCGCGCGCATCAGCAGGCCGTGCCCGCGTTCGCGCAGCGGGTGCTCGCCGACCAGCGCGGTCAGCGTCTGCACCAGTTCCGCGCCACGCCCGATCAGCAGCAGCAACTCGGCCCGCTCCTCCAGCACGGCCAGCCGCCGTTCGGCCAGCCGGCCGCGCTCCACCTCGGCGAACAGCCCGGCCACGCCGCCCAGCGGCTCGCCGCGCCACAGCGCCAGCGCCTCGTCCAGCGCGCCGGCCGCGGACTCCAGGTCGCCGGCGGACCTCAGCCGGGCGGCGGCGACCACGCCGCGCTCGAACGCGTCGAGATCGACGGCGGTCGGGTCCAGCCGCAGCAGGTAGCCGTCGCCCACGGAGGTGAGCAGCTCGGCGGGCGCGCGGCGGGCCCGGCTGGGTTCCAGGGCGCGCCGCAGGCCCGCCACGTAGGTCTGCACCAGGTTGACGGCGCTGCTGGGGGTCGCGTCACCCCAGACCGCCTCGATGATGTGGCCCCGGCTGACCGGGGTGTTGCGGGCGAGCAGCAGCACCGCGAGCACCGCGCGCTGCTTGGCGGCACCGAGATCGACCTCCCGGTCGCCGCGCCGCACCCGGAGAAGGCCGAGCACCTCGAACCGCAAGGGCTCCCCGCCGTCGTACTCCACCGACCGATTCCTTCGCCGAAGGGCATTGGCCAACCGAAACTACCCGATCCGTCGACGGAGCCGGCGAGATCACTCCAGTGCGGCTCCAGTCGCGCTGTAGCCGCATTCTTACGCTAAGCGTGTCCGACCAACCACACAGGGCGAACCCCGGTGGGGGAGGTTGGACCAAGCGGCGGAACTCCCGCTGCTCCCTGATCGACGAGGGCGGGCCGGCGTGCAAGGGGCATCCAGCCCGCGGCGGCGGAACGCCGGCCCGCCCTCGTCCCCAGCTCCACGGAGAAGGGCCATCCGGTAGGGGATGGCCTTTCTCTTTGCCCTCCCCCTGTCGAAGGGGCCGTGTTCGGGACCCGAACCCCCGAACACGGCCCCTTCGGCTGTGCGCGCCCAAGGGGTCGCGGCGCGCACGGCGGCGACGCGCCGCGGTCGGGCGGCGCGCTCAGACGACCTCTTCGACCGGCTTCTCGACCACGGCGGCAGCGGCGGCGTTCTTCTTGCGGCGGCGCAGGAAGACCACCAGGCCGACGATCACCGCGACGCCCATCACGCCCCACATCGCCCCGTTGAACACCGACTCGATGTACTTCGCCGACGCCCCGGCGGCCGAGCCGATCCCGATGTGCAGGGCCGACCAGCACACCGCGCCCGCGATCGACGCGGGCAGGAACCGCCGGTACTCCAGCTTCGACGCGCCGGCCGACGCGGGCACCAGGGTCCGCACCACGGGCATGAACCGGGCCACGAACACCGCCCACGCGCCACGCCGCCGCAGCAGGTCGCCCGCGTTGTCCCAGTGGTGCTGGCCGAGCTTGCGGACCACCTTGCTCTCCCGCATCCGGTCGCCGAACCGGCGGCCGAGGAAGTAGCCGATGCTGTCGCCCGCGACCGCGCACACCGACACGACCAGCCACATGACCAGGAACCGCGGCACGGAGGTGACCGTGGTGGCCGCCAGCAGCAGCGCGCTCTCCCCCGGCGCGATGAAGCCCACGCCGATCGTGCACTCCGCCAGCGTCAGCCCGCCGGTCACCGCCAGCACCGCGGGCTGCGGCAGACCGGCCAGCCCTTCCAGCGCGTCGGTCAGCAACGCCATGTCGTTTCCCCCAGGTAAGCATCGAGGCCGCGCCGGACCGGGCGGCTGTCCGAAGTCCGACCGCGCGGACGCGGTCGGCGACGAGCACGGCGGCCGGCACCGGGCCGGGCGTCACCGTGGTCGTGCGGGATGGTGCCACCGGCTCCGGCGTGCCCGGCGCGCAGGCCAGGTTCACCGGGTTGCCGGAGTGTGAGCGGCGGGCGAAGGCCGCGCCGGACGTCGCCCGGGTGACCACCGCGCCGACCCCCGCCGGGCGCGCCGACCACCGGTTCGGCGGACCGCACGTACGCCGCGCCGGCCGTCCCGTCCAGGTCCTGTGTCACCCGTCACCACCACCTTCCGGCGAAGAGTTCACCGGAAAGTGCGACCCGCGCGCATCGGACCGAGGTCTCACCGACGTCAGACCTTGGTCGTACCGGGGACCGGCGAAAGTCGGGGGCGAGCCCCGATGGACCCGCCCCCGGTAGGTCGGCTAGCCGGCCGCGCCCCTCTCGGGGTCGGGTCCGGGGACCCGCTCAGCGCTCGTCGTAAGCGCCCGCTTTCGCGTGTCCGAGGAATCGGCCCCACTGCGTGGCCCCGAAGTCCAGTGCACCGCCGGACCGGTTCTTGGAATCGCGCACGGCCGCGCCCGAACGGATCAGCGCGATCTCCACGCAGTCCGGTCCGGAGGCGGACGAACGCCTGCTCTTGCGCCACTGCTGCGGCATGGGCTGTTCACTCCCCGTCGGCGAGAAGTTCGCGCGCTACCCGCTCTATCAGCGCCGCCGAAGCGGTCGGGTCCAGGGACGCCGCGGCCAGTCGGGCGAACATGTCGGAATACCTGGCGACGTCGGACGGCTGTTCCAAGTAGACGTCACCACGCGCGCTTTCGAGGTATACCAGGTCCGCATCGGACTGCTCGGCGAAGCTCAGGAGAACAAACGGGCCGTCCATCGCGGCATGACCACCACGGGTGAATGGCGTCACCTGAACAGTGACATTGTCCAGCTTTCCGACTTCGCGCAGTCGCCGCAATTGGCCACGCATCACCTCGGTACCGCCCACCCGGCGGTGCAGCGCGGCCTCGTCGACCACCACGTGCAGGGCGAGCGGGTCCTGCTCGACCAGCAGCGCCTGCCGCGCGGTGCGCAGCCGGACCCGGCGGTCCACCTCGTCCGGCGGCGCGTCGGGCAGCACGTCGGCGATCAGCGCCCGGGTGTAGCCCTCGTGCTGGAGCAGGCCGGGGATCATCAGGCCCTGGTAGGTGCGCACCGACTCGGCGTCGGCCTCGAAGCCGACGTACCGGCTGGGCACCAGGTCGCCGAACTCGTCCCACCACGCCTTGCGCCGGGCCTCCCGGGCGAGCTGGACCAGTTCTGCCAGCGTCCGCTCGTCCGCGCCGTACGCGGCGAGCATGTCCCGGACGTCGCGCGGGGTCACCCCGACCCGGCCGGTCTCGATCCGGCTGATCTTGGACGCCGAGCACTCCAGCCGCTCGCCGACCTCCTCGATCGTGAGTTCGGCGGCTTCCCGCAGTCGGCGCAGTTCGCCGACGAGCCGGCGCTTGCGCAGCGTCGGACTGGTGCCGCGAGGCATCGACACTCCTCGGTGTTCGGGTTTCCCGACAGAGTCTGTTGGTCCGTGCCGGTGGAGCAAAGAGCCGTCATCCATTCGTGTACTGCAACTTGCAGTCGGCCGGTGGACGGTCGCAGGCTGCTGGGGCACAACCGGGACACGCCCGCCGCCGAGATCCGCCGAAGGGAGCGCTGGAGATGGCCGTCACGGTCTTCAGCCAGCTCGACAAATCGCTCCACGAACACCTGGCGACGCTGGTCCGCCTGGCCTCGGCGGGCGACGACGAGACCGCGGTGGAACTCGCCCGCTCCGAGCTGCCCCGGCTGGTCGCCGCGCTCAGGGCGCTGCTGGCGGAGCACTCGCCCGACGAGCACGGCCGGTGCCCGACCTGCCGCAGCAGCCGCTGGAGCCGCCGGCTGCCGGCGCCGTGCCGGGCGTACCTGGGCACGCAGCTCGCGCTGACCGTGGCGGCGGAATCTCCCGGCCGGCGCAAGCACCTGCGCAGCGCGGTGTAGCCGGGCCCCACAGACGAGCGGGCACCCCCCGCTCCGCGCCGGGCGGCGCCTCCCCCCGATGATCGAGCCCCCTCGCCGCCCGACCGCAGCCGCGGCGGAACCGACCCCGCACCCCCGACCGGGGCCGGTTCCGCCGCGGACCCGCACCAGGACCGACCGGCCGCGGCCCGCTCAGGCGCGCACCGGCTCCAGGCCGTCGCGCTCCGGGTCGACCAGGTAGACCCGGGCCGCCGAGATGTCGAAGTACATCCCCACCAGCCGCAGCGAGCCGGCCGCCACCGCCTCCCGCACGCTCGGGTACGCGAGCAGGTTGTCCAGCTGCTGGGCGACGTTGGCCACCGCCAGCCGCTCCACCACCGGCAGGTCGGGGGCGCCCGGGGTGTGGAACCTGATCAGGCTCGACTCCGCCGCGCGCAGCCACGACCACAGCTGCGACCCGGGCCGCGCCGACCCGGTGACCAGGGCCTTCATCGCGCCGCAGTCGGAGTGCCCGCAGACCGCGATGGTCGCCACGGCGAGCACCTCCACCGCGTACTCGATCGCCGCGCCCACCGAGTCGTCGCCCTCGACCGGGACCAGGTTGCCGATGTTGCGCACGCAGAACAGGTCCCCCG
This sequence comes from Saccharothrix espanaensis DSM 44229, assembly GCF_000328705.1. Lineage (NCBI taxonomy): Bacteria > Bacillati > Actinomycetota > Actinomycetes > Pseudonocardiales > Pseudonocardiaceae > Saccharothrix > Saccharothrix espanaensis. The sequence continues at coordinate 7,563,047 of NC_019673.1, forward strand.
GCCCGCTGGTGGTGATCAGGTTCGGCACCACCCGCGAGTCCGCGCAGGTGATGAACAGCTGGCGCGGGCGCTGGCCGCGCACGGCGAGCTCGGCCAGGAACGGCCGGACCAGCGGCGCGGCCGAGCGCTCGAACTCGTGCATGCCGCGGATCATCGGGTCGGCGTCCTCGCGCGGCCGGGGCAGCGTCACGTTCCGCCGGCGCTGCCAGTGCGACCACGGCGCGAACCAGCGGGGCAGCGGCGACAGCGGGGTCTTGCTCAGCGCCGGGATGCCGCGGGTGGCCTTGGAGAACCACGTGTCGTGCACCTCGTCGACCTCGACCTGCCCGCCCAGCCGGACGTACCCGGTCCGCCAGTCGTCGATCGCCTCGAACGCGCCGTGGTCCAGGAAGTCGATGTGCAGCTCCAGCACCACCCGCCGGCCCAGCGGGATCGCCCGCAGGTCGCGCACCAGCCGGCCGACGCCCAGGAACACCAGCGAACCGCGGATCACCACCCGCCAGCCGTCCGGCTCCTCGGCGACCCGCACCGTGCTGTGGGTCAGCCGGCACAGCGACCGCAGCGCCGCCGCCGCGACGCCGAGCAGCACGCCCTCGACCAGGCCCAGCGCCACCACGCCCAGCGCGGTGACCGCGTAGGCGGTGAACTCGCCGTGCCGCCAGAGGGTCCTCATCCGGCGCGCGCTCACCAGCCGCACCCCCACCACGAGCAGCACCCCGGCCAGCGCGGCCAGCGGGATCAGCTCCAGCAGCGAGCCCAGGGCCAGCACGAACACCGCGATCCACACGCCGTGCAGCACGGCCGACGCCCGCGTCCGCGCCCCGGCGGCCACGTTGGTCGACCCGCGCGCGATGCCGCCGTTGACCGGCAGCCCGCCGAGCGCCCCGGCGACCGTGTTGGCGATGCCCTGCGCGACCAGCTCGCGGTCCAGGTCGGCGCGCGGGCCGTCGTGCAGCTTGTCCACGGCCACCGCGGACAGCAGGGACTCGACGGCCGTCACCACGGCCACGGTCAGCACGGCGAACGCGATGCCCAGGACCGTCCCCTCGGGCATCCGCGGCAGCACGATCGAGCTCAGCGAACCCGACGGCAGGTCGACCCGGGCCACCGCCAGCCCGCTGCCCGCCAGCGTCGCGACCAGCACCGCGGCCAGCGGTGCGGGGACGTAGGACGAGCGCGGCACGCGCGGCCACAGCAGCATCACCGCCACGGCGACCATGCCGACCAGCAGCGCGCCGAAGTCGACGGGGCCGACCAACCGCCCCAGGTTGGTGAACACGGTCGCGCCGGGCATCCCGCCCAGCACGACCACGAGCTGGCCGACGGCGATGGTCACGCCGATGCCCGCCAGCAGGCCGTGCACCACGGCGGGCGAGAGCGACAGCGCGACCCGGCCGACCTTGGCCAGCCCCGCCAGCACCTGCACCAGGCCGGCCCCGACGGTGATCATCGCGGTGGCCGCCCAGCCGTACTGGGCGACGATCCCGCCCAGGATCAGCACCATGCCCGCGGCGGGCCCGCTGATCAACAGCGGCGCGCCGCCCAGCGCGCCGACCACGACGCCGCCGACGGCCGCCGAGATGAGCCCGGCCAGCAGCGGCGCGCCGGCCGCGGCGGCGAAGCCCAGCGACAGCGGGACGGCGATCAGGAACACCACGATCGAGGCGGGCAGGTCGAAGCGCAGCACCGCGGCCAGGCCGCCCGGGGGCCCGGCCGTGGTGTGCTCGCCGGCGTGGGACTTGTTGGGGCGCGGGCGGTTCATCGGCATTCCCTTCACTGGCCGTGGCCGGGCCACGGTGTCTGCTCGTGCCATGGGGGCATCGCCCCCACGTCGTGCGGCGCGGGGTGCGGGGTTGTGGGTGCGACGGTGCGGCGGGTGCGGGTCGGGGCTAGCGCCCTAAGGGCAGCAGGCGGCGCGGCCTGGAGGCATCGAGTCCCGGCTCGGCCTCGGCGCGGTGGTGTGGGGTCGCCACGGTGGCACCTCCGTGTCGGCACAGGGGACGTGTCGGCACAGCCCGCGTCGCAGAGCTCGCGTCCCCTCCATGATGAGGGGGATGTGGCGCGTCTGACAGCGGTTCCACCCGGTCGTGTTGATCTTTCCCCCGAACGTCACCCCAGGTGACGACGTCAGCGACCGGCCGCCGCGCAGACCCGGTGAACGGCGAGCGCGCCGCAACCCGATCCGATGAACGCGGCGGCTACCTGGCCGGCCGCGCCGAGCTCGGGGACCGCGCCGGACCACTCGGCGGCCGGCAGCGGGCAGCCCACCAGGAGCGCCGACCACGGCCCGCGCAGCACTACGAGGGCCGGCGGATGACCGCGCCGGCGGCGGTGAAGGCCACGTCGGTGACGCCCAGGTCGGTGACGTGGGGCAGGTCGGTGACGTGGGGCAGTTCGGCGGAGTGCGCGCCGGCGGCGGTCACGGCTGCGCCGACCTCCCGTCGGCGAAGACGAAACCGGATGGGCGGGGCGAACCCCGCCACGGCGAGCAGGCAGCCCGCAGTGACGGGGTCGCGGCGGAAGTGGTCACGCACCCGCCCGTGATCGGGCCGGACCGCTCAGGCGTCCACCTGGGACCGGTCACCCGACCAGCGGGTGTGGAAGCTGCCCGGCCGGTCGGTGCGGCGGTAGGTGTGCGCGCCGAAGAAGTCCCGCAGGCCCTGGATCAGCGACGCGGGCAGCCGCTCCGAGCGCAGCCCGTCGTAGTAGGCCAGCGCGGAGACGAAGCCCGGCGCGGGCACGCCCGCCGCCACGGCCTTGACCACGACCCGCCGCCAGGCCGCCTCGGCGTTCGCCACCGCGTCCCGGAAGTAGTCGTCCACCAGCAGCGAGGCCAGGTCGCCGTCCTTGTCGTAGGCCTCCCGGATGCGGTCGAGGAACCGGGCCCGGATGATGCAGCCGCCGCGCCAGATCGTCGCCATCGCGCCCAGGTCGAGGTCCCAGCCGTACTCGGCGCCCGCCGCCCGCATCTGGTCGAAGCCCTGCGCGTAGGCGACCACCTTGGACGCGTACAGCGCCTGCCGCACGTCCTCGACCAGCGAGTCGTCCGGCGCGGGGGTCACCTCGGACGCGCCGAGCGCGGCCCGCACGGCGGTGCGCTGGTCGACCCGGCCGGACAGCGAGCGGGCGAACACCGCCTCGGCGATGCCGGTCACCGGGACGCCCAGCTCCAGCGCCTCCTGCACGGTCCAGCGGCCGGTGCCCTTCTGCTCGGCCTCGTCGGCGATCACGTCGACCAGCGCCGCGCCGGTCTCCGGGTCGGTGTGGCCGAGCACCTCGGCGGTGATCTCGACCAGGTAGGACTCCAGGTCGCCGGAGTTCCAGCCGCGGAACACCTCGGCGATCTGCGCGGGGGTCTGGCCGCCGACCCGGTGCAGCAGGTCGTAGGCCTCGGCGATGAGCTGCATGTCGGCGTACTCGATGCCGTTGTGCACCATCTTCACGAAGTGCCCGGCACCGTCCGGTCCGACGTGGACGCAGCACGGCACACCGTCCACCTTGGCCGAGATGGCCTCCAGCACGGGCCCGAGGTGCGCGTAGGACTCGGCCGACCCGCCGGGCATGATCGACGGCCCGTTGAGCGCGCCCTCCTCGCCGCCGGAGATGCCGGTGCCGACGAAGTGCAGGCCCGCCTCGCGCAGCGCGGCCTCGCGGCGGCGGGTGTCGGCGTAGTGCGCGTTGCCGCCGTCGATCACCATGTCGCCGGCTTCGAGCAGCGGCACCAGGTCGTCGATCACGGCGTCGGTGGGCGCGCCGGCCTTGACCATGATGATGATCTGGCGCGGGGTCTGCAGGCTCGCGACGAGTTCTTCGAGGGTCTCGGCGGGCACGAAGTCGCCCTCGTGGCCGTGCTCCTCGACCAGTGCCCTGGTGCGGGCGGAACTGCGGTTGTGGACGGCTACGCGGAAGCCGTGCCGGGCGAGGTTGCGCGCCAGGTTGCTGCCCATGACGGCGAGCCCGGTGACGGCGATCCGCGCGGGTGCCTCGGAGGTGGTCATCTCCACAGCCTGCCCAACTCCGGCCGGGTGCGCACGTGTGCGCACCCCCTCAGTCGCGGCGGTCACGGCCTCGCCGCGACTCGGGTGATCGACGTCACCCGGCAGTGGTCGTCCGCCACCGCAGGACGGTCGCGGTGGCCGCGGCGACCAGCCCGCCGAGCACCATGACGGCGGCGGGCGAGGTCGCGTCCACCACGACGCCGCCCGCCAGCGCCCCCAGCGACAGGGTGGCCTGGAACGAGGAGGTGAACACCACCGAGGCCGCCTCGGGCGCGTCCGGCGCGGCCCGTGCGAACCAGGTCTGCGAGCACACCGGGACCGCGCCGTAAGCCAGGCCCCACACCACGAGCAGCACCACCGCCCCGGCGTCCGTCCCGCCGGCGACCGGCAGCAGCAGGGTGGCGCACGCCAGCAGGCCGATCGCCGCCGGGAACGTGCCGGGCCGGTGCGCCCGCGCGCCCGCCAGGAAGTTCCCGACCACCCCGGCCGCGCCGTAGACGAGCAGGAACGCGGTGATCGCGGCCGGGCTCGCACCGGTGACCTCGCGCAGGAACGGCGTGACGTAGGTGTAGGTGCCGAAGTGCGCGAGCACCACCAGGAACGTGACCGCCAGACCGGCCCGGACGGCGTTGCGCCCCACCAGCTCCCGCACCACCGCGAGCCGGGTCGCGCGCTGCGCGGGCAACGGCGGCAGGAACACCGCCAAGGCCACCAGCACACCGAGCGCCACCACACCCGTGGCCACGAACGCCGCCCGCCACCCCCACAGGTCGCCGAGGAACGTCCCGGCGGGCACGCCCAGCACCGACCCCAACGGCACCGCCGAGAACACCACGGCCGTCGCGGTGCCGACCTTCTCGGGTGTAGCGGTCCCGGGCGCGACCAGCCGCCCGGCGAGTCCGGCCGCGATCGACCAGAACCCGCCGATCACCAGCCCCACCAGGAACCGCGACACCAGCACCACCCAGAACGCGGGCGCGAACGCGGCCAGGAAGGCCGCCACCGCCAGCAGCAGGACCAAGCCGCACAACGTCGCCCGGCGGTCCAGCCGGCCCGCGGTGGCGGTGACGACGGGCGCGGCGACCGCCGCGACGAGTCCGGGCGTGGTCATCATCAGCCCGGCGGTGCCGGTGGACACGCCGAACTCGGCGGCCATCGGGCCGAGCAGGCCGATCGGCAGGATCTCGGTGGTGACGACGGCGAAGATCCCGGTGGTGACCGCGCCGATCGCGGGCCAGGACCGGTAGCGGTCCGGAGTGGACGCCGGGGTGGGGGCTGGTGTGGACACCGGCCCAGCCCACCAGCCGACCACCGCCCCGGTCTGGCGGAAACGCGACGGTCACGTCCGCACCGCCCGGCTCAGGCCCAGGCCCAGGCCCGGTCCCGGTCCCGGTCCCAGACTCAGTCTCAGGCGGCGAGGACGGTGGCCGCCATGCCGATCAGCGCCGTGCCGCAGAGCCGTTCGAAGACCGGCTGCACCTTCGGCCGGCTCAACAACCGGGCCAACCGGCCCGCCAGCGGCACCACGCACGTCCAGAACGCGGCGAACACGCCGACCGTGACGGCCGAGAGCAGGGCCGCCTGCGGCAGCGGCGGGGCGGTCGGGTCCATCGCCTGCGGGATGAGGCTCAGGAACGTCAGCATCACCTTGGGGTTGAGCAGGTCGCACAGGACCCCGCGCAGGAACACCGACTTGTGCGACGGCGGGGCGACCGCGTTGACCGTGCGGCGGGAGCGCAGCGTCATCACGCCCAGGTAGAGCAGGTAGACCGCGCCGACCGCCTTCACCGCCCACAGGGCCGCCGGCGCGGCGGCCACGAGCGCGGACAGGCCGAGCGTGGCGAGGATCCCGTGCACGACCAGCCCGGTCACCACGCCCAGTGCGGTCAGCGCGCCCAGCCGCACGCTGCGCACGGCGTTCCCGGTGACCAGGACGAAGTCCGGGCCGGGGACGATCGTGATCACCACGAGCGCCAGCAGGAAAGAGGTCCAGGCGATGTGCACGGCCGGATCTTCCGGTCGAAGTTCGGCCCGCCACCAGGACTTCAGTACAGTGTTCGGTTGTGAGTGGAGTAGCCGAACTGGATTCGGTCGACTGGCGCATCCTGGAGGAGTTGCAGAACGACGCCACGCTGCCCAACCGGACCCTCGCCGACCTGGTCGGACTCGCGCCGTCGACGTGTCTGCAACGGGTCCGCCGGCTGCGCGAACTCGGTGTGATCACGGGGTTCCACGCGGTGGTCGACCCGAGGCTGACCGGCCTGCCGCTGGAGGCCGTGGTGTCGGTCAACGTCCGCCCGCACACCCGGCCCGTGGTGGCCGCGTTCCGGGCCTACGTGATGGCCCAGCCGGAGACCCGCTCGCTGTTCCACGTCAGCGGTCAGGCGGACTTCCTGGTGCACATCGCGGTCGCGGACAGCACGCACCTCCAGGCGTTCCTGGTGGACAAGATCGCGTCGCGCACCGAGGTCCGGAACCTGACCAGCTCGGTCGTGCTGGAACGGGTGGAGACCCGGGCCCTCACCCCGCCGACCGACCAGCGCCCCACCCACCGCCGCCGACGCGTCCCCTGACCCGTAACGGCCTCGTGCCAGGACCGCCGTCAGGAGAGGGTCGCGGTGGCGAGCAGCCTCGCCCCCAGCTCGGCCGCCTCGGCGTCGTCGGTGTTCGACAGCACGACGACCGACACCCCGAGCTGTTCGCGAATCGCGCTGAACGCCTCGAACCCCGGCACCACGCCCGTCGCGACGACCTCCTCCCGGGGCGAGGCGTTGAGGAAGACCGCGCCGTAACCCTGCGTGGCGACGCCGGTGAACGGGCCGTTCGACGCGTTGGTCAGCCGGAGCCGCGCCTCCACCTCGCCGAACAGCGGCTTGCCGGTGATCAGGAAAGCGTTCCACCGGTTCAAGTCCGCCGCCGTGGTGGTCAGCGCGCGGTCCGCGTACCGGGCCGGCGCGGGGGCCGCGACGCCGTTCGGTCCGGTGTGGCCCACGGCACGTCCGGCCGGGTCGCTCCGGTCCCACTCGGTCGAGGTGGCGGTCATGCCGAGCGGGTCGAGGACGGTGGTCTTCACGTACTCCCCGTAAGGCTTGGACGTGAGTTTCTCGATCAGCGCGCCCAGCACGACGTAGTTCGCGGCGCTGCGCTTCCACTTCCCGGGAACCTGCTCCAGGGGCTTGCGCTGCAGGTACTCGACGAGCTGGAGGTGGGAGAGCCCCTGCGAGTCGAGCGCCGCCGACTCCTCGGGACCCAGCGCGAGGTAGTCCGGCAGACCCGACGTGTGGAGCAACAACTGCTCCACCGTGATCGGCTGCCACGCGGGCACGCAGGTCGGCAGGTGGCGGCACACCGGGTCGGTCAGCGCCAGCCGCTTCTTGGCCTGCAACGCGAGCACGACGAACGCCGTCACCTGCTCGGTCACCCCACCGACCCGGAACCGGGTGTCGACGGTGTTCTTGCGCGATCCCGCGACATCCGCCATCCCGTACGCCTCGGACAACAGCCGCTCGCCGTTGCGGCGGATGTCCACGACGCCGCGGAACCCGTCCCGCTTCAGCTGCTCGTGGTGCTCGTTGAGCCGCTGCCCCAGGTTGGCCTCCGCCGCGCTCGGCTGCTCGATCGTGCTGCGGGAGCACGCCGGGAGCAGCAGCACCAGGCAGACCAACACCCACGGCGCACGACGCCGTCCCCCCATGCCCCACCCCTTGCTCGTGCCGACGTGCCGAGTCGAACAGCGGTGGGACGCAGCCGGGCGGGAAGTTGTTCCGCCACCCTCGGCCCGTTCTCCGTCACGCTGCGCGATCGTGCCCGGACGGACAAGCCGGGCCGCCGGGCCGCCCGTTAGCGTGCGGGGTATGCAGCCTGACGAGTTCCGCCGGATCGGCCACGAGGTGATCGACTGGATCGCCGACTACCGCGAACGGGTCGGCGACCTGCCGGTGCGTTCCCAGGTCGAGCCCGGCTGGGTGAGGTCACAGCTCGCCCCGATCCCCGAGCAGGGCGAGGGTTTCGCCGGCCTGCTCGCCGACCTGGACCGGGTGGTGGTGCCGGGCACGACCCACTGGCAGCACCCCGGCTTCTACGCGTACTTCCCCTCCAACGCCTCGCTGCCGTCCGTGCTGGGCGACCTGCTGTCGTCCGGGCTGGGGGTGCAGGGGATGCTGTGGTCCACGTCCCCCGCGTGCACCGAGGTGGAGCAGCACCTGATGGACGAACTGGTGGGCGCGATGGGCCTGCCGGAGCGCTTCACCGGCGGCGGGGTCATCCAGGACACCGCCTCCAGCGCGGCACTGGTCGCCATGCTCGCCGCACTGCACCGGGGTTCGGACAAGTGGCGGCAGTCCGGTGTGGACGGTGACGAGACGGTGTACGTGTCGTCCCAGACGCATTCGTCGATCGAACGCGCCGCCCGCCTGGCGGGCCTGGGCGAGGAGTCCGTCCGGTCGATCGGCGTGTCCCCCGCCACCCTGTCGATGGATGTCCAGGCCCTCACCGACCAGATACAGTCCGATGTGGACAGCGGCCGGCGACCGATCCTGGTGTGCGCCACCATCGGCACCACGGGCACGGGCGCGGTGGACCCGGTGCGCGAGATCGCGGAAGTCTGCGCGCGCCACGGGATCTGGCTGCACGTGGACGCCGCGTGGGCCGGCCCGGCGGCGCTGTGCCCGGAGCAGCGGCACCTGTTCGACGGCCTGGAGCACGCGGATTCGTTCTGCGCCAACGCCCACAAGTGGATGCTGACCGCGTTCGACCTGTCGCTGTTCTGGACGGCGCACCCGGACGTGCTGGTCGACGCGCTGACCATCCTGCCGGAGTACCTGCGCAACAGCGCGACGGAGTCGGGCGCGGTGGTCGACTACCGGGACTGGCAGATCCCCCTGGGGCGCCGGTTCCGGGCGCTGAAGCTGTGGTCGATGTTGCGCTGGTACGGGCTGGAGGGCGTCCGGGCGCACCTGCGCGGCCACGTGGAACTCGCCGGGCTGCTGGAGTCGTGGGTGGAAGCGGACGAGAGGTGGGAGCTGGTGGTGCCGAGGTCGCTGTCGTTGGTCACCCTCGCCCACGTCGACGGCGACGACGCCACCCGCGCGGCGATGGACGCCGTGAACGCCGAAGGCAGCGCCTTCCTGACCCACACGGTCGTGAACGGCCGCTTCGCGATCAGGGTGGCGATCGGCGCGGAAGCAACCCGGGAACACCACGTACGCGCCATGTGGGACGCCCTGCGGTCCGCCTGACGCACCGGGACGTTCCACTGGAGAACGTCTCGGTGGTGGCCGGCGACACCGACTCCAGCCTCTGCACCGGGTATGGCACGGCGGCCAGCCGGGCAGCGGCGGTAGGCGGGGCAGCGGCGGTCGGCGGGGCGGCGGTCGGCAGGGCGGCGGTGCTCAACGCGGCGACCCAGTTGCGATTGCGAGCCGGGGTGGCCCCCACTGGCTCTACGCGACCGGTCCGGTCCTGGCGGGTTCCCCGCGCGAGCGGGGGCCCGCCCTCACGGCAGGACGCGCAGCAGTCCTTCCTGGACCACCGTCGCCACCAGCCGGCCGTCCTGGGCGTAGAACCGGCCCGTCGCCAGCCCACGGGCCCCGGACGCCGACGGGGACTCGCAGTCGTACAGGAACCACTCGTCGGCGCGGAACCTGCGGTGGAACCACATCGCGTGGTCGAGGCTCGCCCCGAGGACCTTGTCCGTGCCCCAGTACACCCCGTGTCGCACGAGGACCGAGTCCAGCAGGGTCAGGTCCGACGCGTACGCCAGCACGCACACGTGCAGCAGGTCGTCGTCCGGCAGCGTGCCGCCCGCCCGCATCCACACCTGGCTGCGCGCCTCGCCCGGCCCGTCCTCCCGGGCGCGCCACGGCGGTTCGGTCACGTAGCGGAGGTCGATCGGCCTGGGCAGCTTCGCCATGCCGACCTTCTCCAGGTACCCGGCCGCCGACTCCGCGTAGGTCGGCAGCGTCTCCGGCGCGGGCACGTCGGGCATCGCCTCGAAGTGGTCCATGCCGGACTCGTCGAGCTGGAACGACGCGGACAGCGTGAAGATCGCCTTGCCGTGCTGGACGGCCACCACGCGCCGGGTGGTGAACGACCGGCCGTCGCGGATCCGGTCCACCTCGTACACGATCGGGACCGTCGGGTCGCCGCCCCGGATGAAGTACGAGTGCAGCGAGTGCACCCGGCGCTCCGCCGGCACGGTCCGGCCGGCCGCCACGAGGGCCTGGCCCGCCACCTGGCCGCCGAACACCCTCATCGGCGACTCCGCCGGCGACACGCCCCGGAAGATGTTCTCCTCGATGCGCTCCAGGTCCAGCAGCGCCACCAGGCGGTCGAGCACGGGCTGCCCGTGCGGAACGCCGTCGGTGTCCAGCGGGAGGTCCGCGTACCCGGCGGCAGCGGCGGCGCGGGCGGCCTCTGTCACGTCCTACCCCTAAGCGTGGTCGTCCTCTCCGAGCCGGTGCACCCGGATGAGGTTGGTCGAGCCGATGGTGCCAGGCGGGGAGCCCGCCACGACGACGACCAGGTCACCGGGCTGGTACCGGCCGATGTGCAGCATCGACACGTCCACCTGGCGGACCATCCCGTCCGTCGAGTCCACCTTAGGCACCAGGAACGTCTCGGTGCCCCACGTGAGAGCAAGCTGACTGCGCACGCTCTGCTCGGGTGTGAACGCCAGCAGCGGCAGGTGCGTGTGCAGCCGGGCCAGCCGGCGCACCGTGTCACCCGACTGGGTGAACGCGACCAGGGCCTTGGCGTTGAGCCGCTCGCCGATGTCGCGGGCCGCGTAGGAGATCACGCCCCGCTTGGTGCGCGGCACGTGGGTCAGCGGCGGGACCTGCGTGGACTCGGTCTCCACGGCCTCGATGATCCGGCCCATGGTCTTGACCGACTCGATCGCGTACCGGCCGACCGACGTCTCGCCGGAGAGCATCAGCGCGTCCGCGCCGTCGAGCACGGCGTTGGCCACGTCCGAGGTCTCGGCGCGGGTCGGCCGCGAGTTCTGGATCATCGAGTCGAGCATCTGGGTGGCGACGATCACCGGCTTGGCGTTCTCGCGGGCGATCTGGATCGCGCGCTTCTGCACCAGCGGCACGTGCTCCAGCGGCAGTTCCACGCCCAGGTCGCCGCGGGCGACCATGACGCCGTCGAACGCCAGCACGATCGCCTCGAGGTTGTCGACCGCCTCCGGCTTCTCGATCTTGGCGATGACCGGGCGGCGGCCGTGGCCGACGCGGTCCATCACCTGGTGCACCAGGTCGATGTCGGCCGGGGAGCGCACGAAGGACAGCGCGATGAAGTCCACGCCCAGGTTGAGGGCGAACTCCAGGTCGTCGATGTCCTTTTCGGACAGCGCCGGCACGGAGACGTCCATGCCCGGCAGCGAGAGGCCCTTGTTGTTGCTGACCGGGCCGCCCTCGGTGACCTCGCACACCACGTCGGGGCCCTCGATGTCGGTGACGACCAGGCCGACCTTGCCGTCGTCCACCAGCAGCCGGTCGCCGACCTTGGCGTCCTTGGACAGCTCCTTGTACGTGGTGGACACCCGGTCGTGGGTGCCCTCGACGTCCTCGACGGTCACCCGGACGACGTCACCGGTGCGCCACTCGACGGGGCCGTGGGCGAACCGGCCGAGCCGGATCTTGGGGCCCTGGAGGTCGGCCAGGATGCCGACCGCGCGCCCGCTCTCGTCCGAGGCGGCGCGGACGAGGTCGTAGACCTGCTTGTGGTCGGCATGACTGCCGTGGCTGAAATTCATCCGGGCCACGTCCATACCGGCCGCCACCAACTCGTTGACCTTGTCCTCGGTCGCGGTGGCGGGGCCCATCGTACAGACGATCTTCGCGCGTCGACTCACGTTCCGAGAGCCTAGTCCCTGGCACTGGACCGATCAGGATGTACCGGGAAGTAATCTGCCGGAACCGGGCACAATCGGGCTCGTGAGCCGCAGAATCCTTCCGTTCGTGACCGCTGTGTTGCTCAGCGTCATCGTCCTGTTCACCCCTCAGTCAGGTGTCCCGGACTCGCCCGCGGGCACCGACAAGGTGGTGCACGTCCTGCTGTTCGCGCTGCTCGCGGGCACCGGCCTGTGGGCCCGGCTGCCGCTGGTCCCGCTGCTCACGGCCCTGGTGGCCTACGCCGCGGTGTCCGAGGTGCTGCAGTGGCTGATCACCCCGCTCGGCCGCGGCGGGGACGTGCTGGACGGCCTGGTGGACGTCGCCGGCGTCGCGCTGGGCTGGCTGGTGGCGCGGCTCGCGCTCAGCGGAAGCCGACCTCGCTGACACCGATGTGGTCGGCGCACCAGTCCACGAACGGGTCGGCCTCGCGCCACGCCCGGCGCACCCGGTCCAGGCAGCCCGGCTCGTGCAGGACGTCGTCCGGCGGCCAGCTGCGCGCCACGAACAGCCGCTTGTGCCTGAGCAGCCCGATCCGGGGGTGCTCGGGGTCGAACCCGCGCGGGGCGCGCTTGAGCTGGTCGCCGCGCACCTCCCAGCCGCCCTTGGTCAGCTTCGCCAGGATCTTCTCCAACGCCCGGCCGCGCACGTCGTCGGCGACCGATTCGCGGTAGCGGGCGATCTGGTCGGAGGCCATGAAGAACGACCCGGCGCCGACGTACAACCCCTCCGTGCCGATCTGGACGTAGTGCGCGCCGCCGCCCCGCCCCAGCTCGACCACGCCGCCGCAGTGGGTCTTGTACGGCGTCTTGTCCTTGCTGAACCGGACGTCCCGGTAGGGCCGGAACACCTTGCCCTTGCCGAACTCCGGCTCCAGCACGGCGAGCAGCGCCTCCATCGGCGCGCGCACGTCGGACTGGTAGGTGTGCTTGTGATCGTCCCAGTAGGCCTTCGAGTTGTCGCCCTCCAGCCCGTCGAAGAAGTCGATGGCGTACTCGCCGAAGCCGGTGAATTCCACGGCGTACAGCTTACGGCCGCCGGCGCGACGCCTCGGTCGCGTGGAATAACCGCCTGGTGACAGGGCGTGCATAATCGGCGCGTGGGTAGGAAATCGGCGCTGGCCGGCTGGCTGCACGAACTCGACGCTCAGGACATCCGGGACATCCTCGCGCTGCGCAAGGACGCGGCGGACACCCATCCCCACTCGTTGCGCGGGCTCGCCGACGAGCTGACCGCCCCGGCCTCGCTCAAGCGGGCCGTGGACGGGCTCGACCGCGCGTGCCGTGACGTGCTGGACGCGGTGCTGCGATTAGGCGCGGACGCGAGCCCCGACAGCGTCGCGGAAACGTTGCGCTGCAACGGCAAGTCGTCCCGCGCGGAACTCAGGCGGGCGCTGGAGCGGTTGCGCGCGCACGCCCTGGTGTGGCCGGCCGGCGACCGGCTGCGGGCGGCGACCGGGCTGCGACCGGCCGAGGGCGACCCGCCCCGGCGGATCACGCCGCCACCGCGCGCGCCGCGCCGGACCGGGCAGCACAAGGGGTTCGCCGACCGCGCGGCCATCCACCCCGCGACGTCCACTGTGGACGGGATAACCAGGCTGGTCGAGCTCTGTGACAACGATGTCGTCACCACCCGCGGCGGGGTCGGCGTGCGCGAGCTGCGCCGGATCGCGGGCGCGCTGCGGGCCGACGAGACGCGCACCCGGCTGTGGCTGGAACTGGCCGTGGAGGCGCGGCTGCTCGCGGTCGCCGACCAGGACCGGCGGGTGCTGCCCACGACCAGGTCGGACGACTGGCGCGGCGCGTCGCCCGCGGACCGGCTCGCGGCGCTGGCCGGCGCGTGGCCGCGGATGACGTGGACGCCCGCGAAGCCGCGCCCGGCGCTGGCCGAGCAGTCATCGGAGCACGGCGACACGACCCGGCGGGGCGTGCTGGAGCAGTACGCCGGGCTGGCCGAGGACGAGGCGTTCGAGCACCGCCACGAGGTGGTCGCGGAGCTGGTGTGGGCGCGGCCCGCCGCGCACAGCCCGCAGGCCACCGAGGCCGCGCTGGTCGAGGCGGAGACGATCGGGCTGGTGGCGCTGGGCGCGCTGACCGCGCTGGGCCGGGCCGTGCTGACCGGCGACGAGTCGCGGGCGGCGGCCGGGTTCGTGCCGCCCGCGGCGGACCGGGCGCACCTGAGACCCGACCTGACGGCGGTGGCGGCGGGGCTGCCCGGCCGGGAGCTGAGCGCGGCGCTGGACCTGGTGGCGGACCCGGCGGCGGGCGGCTGGCGGTTCACCGGGGCGAGCGTGCGGCGGGCGCTGGACGCCGGGCACACCCCGGACGAGGTGCTCGCCCGGCTGGCCGAGGTGGCCGAGCACGGCGTGCCGCAGACGCTGGAGCGGCTGGTCCGCGAGGTGGCCCGGCGGCACGGCCAGGTCACCGTGACGGCGGTGGCGTGCTGCGTGCGCGCCGACGACCCGAACCTGGTCGGCGAGATCGTCCGGCACCGGTCGCTGGCCGCGCTCGACCTGCACCGGCTGGGCCCGACCGTGCTCGCGTCGGCCAGGCCCGCCGACGAGACGCTGGCCCTGCTGCGCGCCGCCGGCTACGCGCCCGCCGCGGCCGGCCCGGACGGCAGCCCGGTGGTCGAACGGGTGCCGCGCCGCCGGGTCGAGCCGGCGGGCCGCAAGATCGGGTCGTGGCGGCCGTGGCGGGCCCCGCTGACCGACCAGGAGCTCAACCGGCTCGCGCTGGCCCTGGTGGAACGGGAGCGGCCACGCCCGAAGCTCGTGCCGCCGCGCGCGGAGTCGCGGCGGATGGGCGCGGTCCGGCTGCTGCGCGACCAGTCGCTGGTGCTGCGCGACACCGAGGTGGTGCTGCTGGCCGAGGCGCTGGTGACCGGGACGAGCGTCGAGATCGACGTGGCCTGCGGCCCGCGCGCGACGAGCCGGCACGTGATCACGCCGGTCGACCACGCGGCGGGCAACCTGACCGCGAAGGACGAGACCGGCGAGTCGCACGAGTTCCCGGTCGGCCACATCCGGTCGGTCCGGCAGCCGCGCACGCCCGTCACACCTCCAGCACGTATTCGCTGAGACCCGCGACGGTGCGGCTCTGGAGTTCGAGCCGCATTGTCACGGACTGTCACGCGCTTTCCGGGTTGGTGTTGTTCTGCACGTACTCCAAGAGCGGCATCCCGGCGCGGACAGGTTTGCGGTGACGACCCGGTTTACGCACATAATCGGCGAGAGCGAGCGAACCTCCCTCCCGGCCCAGCAATTCCGCGACGGTGATCTGACTCGACACCGAAGTGACCATTTCGTCCGACTGACCGAAGACCAGGTGTTCACCTTCTTGGATGGCGGCTGCACGGAGTGCGAATCCGTACTCGTGCACCTGGGGAAAGTGCTTCCCCAACGCGTTGAGCAGTCTTCGGCTGGGAACTCGCCGGCCCGCGACAACCTCGTTCAACTCAGTCATCAACCCCTCGCCTCCGGCGAGCCTGATGCGTCCCTGGGGCCCGCTCAGGTCGGTCGCAAGCGCCCGGAGGTACACCGCGAGCCAGGCTGTCCGCGGAGTTCTGCGGGTCGGCACGTTCGCCTGGAGCAGGCCCCACAGCGCAAGCGGCATGGCTGCGAGACAGTGCTCACCACTCCTCGAAGCCCATGGGCTGCCCATGGGTACGACAACGTGGGCGACAACCGCCGCGAGATGTTGCGACAACTCGGTGATCTGCCCTTTCAGGCCCTGATGCTCACCGGCAAGCTGTTCGTTGAGCGCCTGCTGGGCATCGGTGTCACACCGAGCGCTTTCCAGGTCGGCCCGCACCTCGTCGAGGCGGCTCCGTGCCGTGCTCATCGCCGATTCCAGCCGCTTCACCTTCAGCACTTCGCCGCGATACCGGTCCTCAGCCAGCCCGAGTTGTCGGCCGAGGTTGTCGATCCGCTTCTCGCGTTCCAGCAACTCGACTTCCAGAGCGTCGGCCCGCGCCAGCGCCTCGGTGAGCTTTTCCTGGTAGATGCGCATCCGGGTGGCGTCGTCAGGCGCGAGCGCGGGATCGACCAACTCGCCGCGAACGAGCTCACCGCGTTCGATCCTGCCGGTGTGCCCCGGGGGTTCGCGCCCTTCGGCCTGCCACCACAGCCCCGCCATCTTGGCGAGTACGGACTCCCGATCCACGACCGGCACCGCTTGCTCGACCAACCACGCGACGGTCTCCCAGTCGGGTACTCGTTCCGCAGACCTCCCGAGGAACTTGCTCACCTTGCTCGCCGCGCTGCGCACGCGCGCCAAGTCGGCCGGATCGCCGACCGCCCACCTCGGCGAGCCTCCGTCCTGCGCCATTGCTGCTCGGATCATGTCGACGACACCACCGAACCTGTGGCAGATAAGCTCGATCAACCAGAGTTGCAGCCGACGTCCTTCACCACCCAACGACGGCTTGGTGAAGTCTTCGACCCGTTGCGGCAACGGACGGCCGGACCTCCTGGCGCCGGCCCGCTCACCAACAGGCCCCAATTGACCCTCCCAGTTCTCGAGGACAATGCGACAACCCGGCGAGAATCCGGGATTGTCGTCGCACCGCAGTTCAGCGGGTTGTCGTACTTGCCCGGCAATTCTGCCGCATGATCTCCTCTTTTGGAAATCGCCGCGCCGTTGCGACGAAGTGACCCGAGGCACCCACACCGTTCCATTGACGACAAGCCCGGTCCGGACTTCCGGACACCGGCTATTCCTGGAGGATGTTCGAGAATGCCTGTTCTGGCCGGGTCCGGGCTCGCACTGACACTCGGACTCGTCGTCATCATGACAGTTGCCGCGATGGTCGCGATGTACACGAAAGACCGGGAACGGCGAACCGCAGCCTTGACCGTCCTGCGACTGCTGCTACGCCGCAGACCTGATGATGCAGACCGCACCTCTGATCCGTCGACCTCACCACACACGACTGCGTCGGATGACCGCGCTCCGAACCGCCGGGCGAGACGACGTGGCAGGCGCAGGCGTCGCAGACCTCCGGCGTAGGTGCTTGGGGAGAGTTGTCACGACACTATTCGACGACAACTCCCCAAGGCCGACTGGTTCACAACCTCGCACCCACAGCCCTTGGCTGCGCCCGGAACCGACCTGGCCGCGCCCGACCGACGGACTCTCAGACGACGAACTCCCAGTCCGGGTGGTCGATAACGGGTTGCGGTTGCTCAGGATCGCGGCGATCGCGGCGTTGCGGTGCAATTCGTGCTGGCACACCTGGTCTGCGCGGTGCCAGGAGGCGAGTTCCGCGACCCGCCGGTCGTCCACGATGCAGGGGTAGCGGACCAGTGGGTACAGCGCCGCCCGGCGCGGGCGGCTTCCGCGGCGACGTCGGACCGGATCAGGTCCTCCGGGTCGAGGGCCACGCCGGAGTGCAGGCTGTGCAGCTTCCGGTCCGGGTGCAGGTCCACCCACGGGTACACCATTCGGGACGAGCGGAACGCCAGCCGTCGCAGGTGCGCGCGCACCAGCGACTCGTGCAACGCCTACCGGGTGGGCACGGCCACGTCCGCGTAGTACCGGTCCCGCGCGGCCGGGTCGTAGTAGACACCTCCCGGCCGATGTCGAGGTTCACCGGCGCCGTCCGGAGTTCGGCGTCGGTTCGACCAGCACCGGGTGCGCGGGCAGGTCCGCGTCGGGATCGACCGCAACGACGGTAAGTCCAGCGCCGAGTCGCCGAGGAAGAACACCTCCGGCCGCAACGGGCCCCGCCCGCGGTCGAACTCCACCGAACCCACCGTGGCCTCCGTCGCGCCGGGTAGCACGTGGTGCGCGGTGAGCAACAACGCCGGGGCGATCAAAACCCCCCGCGTCCACGACGGTGTTGCGCCCGATGACCTGTTCCAGGTCCAGTTCCTGGCTGCCGGATCCCGTGCCGCCGCAACGCGTTCGAGCGCGGTGGCTAACTGCAAGCCCACCCCGAGCCGGTCCAGCCGGCGGGTGATCCGGTCCGGCGCGTCGGCGTGCAGGACTCCCCGGTCCTGCCATGACGCAGGGACGGCGGCCTGCCCATGGATTTCGACCAGTACCGCGCGGAGATGGTCCACCCGGACCGGGCTCGTCGCGCAACCCCCTGCGGTCCCGGGCCGCGCTGTCCGAAGTGGACCATGGAGCGGGTCCTGCGCCACGTGGGCGCGGGATTGCGCGGGGTGACCGGAATCACCGGCCTCGAGCGGGGACGGGGCCCGCCTCACCGTATAGCCGACCAGGGGGCTTGCGGCAAGGCCCGGGGCACGCAGCAGAATCGTCGCCGGCGAGCCGGACCGGCTCCACTCGGCGGACTGCGGGGGATCCCGATGCGCGTAGTGCTGTCCACGATCGGATCGCGTGGCGAGGTCGAACCGGTGACGGGCCTGGCCCTGCGGTTGCGCGAGTCGGGCGCGGAGGTCCGGGTGTGCGCCCCACCGGACTTCGGCGACCGCTTGACCGACCTCGGGTTCGCGTTCACGCCGGTGGGCCCCGAGGTGAACGGGACGGCGACCGCGCCGCCTCCCACCCCGGCGCAGGTGCGCGAGGCGACCGCCGAGACCGTGCGGGCCCAGTTCGAGGCGATCAGCGAGGCGGCCCGGGGAAGTGACGCGCTGCTGGGCGCGGGCGGCCGGCAGATCGCCGCGCACTCGATCGCCGAATCGCTGGGAATCCACTACGTCTACGCGGCCTTCTGCGCGGTGACGCTCCCGTCCCCGCACCACCCGCCGCTGATCATGCCCGAAGTGGTGGTGGCCGGCGAGGCGCCGCCCGACGAGGCGACCGGCAACGCGGAGCGCTGGGCGGCCGACGCGCAGCGCTGGAACTCCCTGTTCGCCGAGGCCCTCAACACCCACCGGGACGCCCGCGACCTGTCCCCGGTGGACGACGTGCGCGGGCACGTGGTCACCGACCGGCCGTGGCTGGCCGCCGACCAGGTGCTGGGCCCGTGGCCGGAGCCGGGCGGGGTGTTCCAGACCGGCGCGTGGACCGTGCCGGACGACCGCCCGCTGCCGGCCGGGGTGGAGGACTTCCTCCGGGCCGGCGAGCCGCCGGTGTACTTCGGGTTCGGCAGCACGCCCGCAACGCCGGAACTCGGCGCTGCCGTCGTGGCGGCGGCCCGCGCGGTGGGGCGGCGGGCGATCGTGGCCGGTGGCTGGGCCGGTCTGACGCCCGACGAGGGCACCCTGCCGATCGGCGAGACGAACCACCAGGCGCTGTTTCCCCGGGTGGCGGCGGTGGTGCACCACGGCGGTGCCGGCACGACCGCGGCGGCGGCACGGGCGGGCGTGCCGCAGGTCGTGGTGCCGCGCAGGTACGACCAGCCCTACTGGGCGCGACGGGTCGTGGCCCTGGGGATCGGGACCGAGGGCACGTCCGACTCGGTGGCGACGGCCCTGGCGCGGGCGCTGAGCCCGGTGACGGTCGGACGGGCAGCGGCCCTCGCGCCCGAGGTGCGCACGGACGGAACGCTCGCCGCCACGTGCCGCCTGCTCTCCCTGCCGACCACCTGACCCGGGACAACGCGCCGCGCGCACCGACCTCAGTCGAGGACGGCGGTGGCCTCGACCTCGACCAGGTGCTCGGGCACGTCCAGCGCCGCGACGCCGATCAGCGTGGCCGGTGGCGTCGGCGTGAACCCGAGCGCCGCGCCCGCCCGCGCGATCCCGTCCAGCAGCAGGGGCATCTTCGCCGGCGTCCAGTCGACCACGTACGCGGTCAGCCTCACCACGTCGTGGAACGACGCGCCGGCCGCCGCCAGGGCGGTGCCGACGTTGAGGTAGCACCGTTCGACCTGCGCGGCCAGGTCGCCCGCGGCGACCGTGACGCCGTCGGCGTCCCAGGCGACCTGGCCGGCGACGAAGACCAGCCGCGACCCGGTCGCGACCGCCACCTGCCGGTAG
Source organism: Saccharothrix espanaensis DSM 44229 (assembly GCF_000328705.1). Classification (NCBI taxonomy): domain Bacteria; kingdom Bacillati; phylum Actinomycetota; class Actinomycetes; order Pseudonocardiales; family Pseudonocardiaceae; genus Saccharothrix; species Saccharothrix espanaensis. Next base: position 7,582,825 of record NC_019673.1, read on the forward strand.
GCGTCGACCTGCGGCAGCCCGTCGGGGTCCATCAGCGTGATGGCCATGTCACGTGCCTCCCCTTGCTCTCTTGTGGTTACCGGGTAACCGTAGGAGAGTGTGTGCTGACGTGGAAGAACGCACTTTTCGGTGACTGGGGAACCTCGTGGTGACCAAGCAGTACAACGGCTCGGCCGACGAAGCCGACCTCCGGCGCGCGGACTCGCTGGCCCGCGAGATCTTCTCCGACGTGGCCACCAAGTGGGCGCTGCTGATCATCGAGGCGCTCGGCGGCGGCACCCTGCGGTTCACCGGGCTGCGCGACCAGGTCGAGGGGATCAGCCACAAGATGCTCACCCAGAACCTGCGCATGCTGGAGCGCAACGGCCTGGTCGAGCGGGTCGTGCACCCCACCGTGCCGCCGTGCGTCGAGTACACGCTCACCGAGCCCGGGGCGGCGCTGCGCCGCACGGTCGACACGATGTGCGACTGGACCCACCGCTACCTCGGCGACATCGAGGACTCACGCCGCCGCTTCGACGCCTGAGAGCCCCGCCGGCGACGACCGGCGGGGCTCCGCGAACCCACTACGACGCTCAGACGACCGCGAGCGGCAACTGGTTGGGAATCACCGGCGACGGCAGGTCCGACGAGCCGGTCAGGAAGCTGTCGACCGCGTGGGCCACCGAGCGGCCCTCCGCGATCGCCCACACCACCAGCGACGCACCCCGGTGCGCGTCACCGCAGACGAACACGCCCGGCGCCTGCGTCTGCCAGTCCGAGCCGCACGAGATCGTGCCGCGCGCGGTCAGCTCGATGCCCAGCCCGCCCAGCAGCGGCAGGTGCTCGACGCCCTCGAAACCGATCGCCAGCAGCACCAGGTCCGCGGGCAGCACCTCGACCTCCTCCGACGTCGGCACCACCGCGCGCCGCCCGGACGCGTCCTTCTCCACCCGCACCTTGCGCAGCCGGATCTGCTTGACGTGCCCGTGCTCGTCGCCGACGAACTCCTCCACCGCCACCGCGAACTTCCGCTCGCCGGCCTCCTCGTGCGCCGGGTAGGTGCGCAGGATCCACGGCCACACCGGCCACGGCGAGCGCTCGTCGTCACGCCGGGACGGCGGCTGCGGGTACTGGTCGAGCTGCACCACCGAGGCCGCGCCCTGGCGGGTCGCGGTGCCGTAGCAGTCCGCCCCGGTGTCGCCGCCACCGATGATCACCACGTGCTTGCCGGCCGCGTCGACCGCGGGCGGGCCGTCGCCCTCGCAGGCCCGGTTCGCGGGCACCAGGTGGTCCATCGCCAGGTGCACGCCGGCCAGCCGGCGGCCGGGCGTCGAGGTGTCGTCACGGCCGCGCAGCGCGCCCACCGCGAGCACCACGGCGTCGAACCGCGACCGCAGCTCCGCCACCGTCAGGTCCACGCCGACCTCGCAGCCGGTGACGAACTTCGTGCCCTCCTTGCGGAGCTGCGCGAGCCGCCGGTCCAGAACCTTCTTCTCCAGCTTGAACTCGGGGATGCCGTACCGCAGCAGGCCGCCCAACCGGTCGTCGCGCTCGTAGACGGTCACCTCGTGGCCGGCCCGGGTGAGCTGCTGGGCCGCCGCGAGCCCGGCCGGGCCGGAGCCCACCACGGCGACCCGCTTGCCGGAGGTGACCTGCGCCTGGCTCGGCTGGACCAGGCCCTGCTCCCAGGACACGTCCGCGATGGCCTGCTCGACCCGCTTGATCGCGACCGCGCCGCCGCCGTCGTGGCTGATCGCCAGCACGCACGCCGCCTCGCACGGCGCGGGGCACAGCCGGCCGGTGAACTCGGGGAAGTTGTTGGTGGCGTGCAGGCGGTCCGACGCCTGGCCCCAGTCGCCCCGGCGCACCAGGTCGTTCCACTCCGGGATCAGGTTGCCCAGCGGGCAGCCGGCCGAACCCGAGTGGCAGAACGGGATGCCGCAGTCCATGCAGCGCGACGCCTGGGTGCGGACCTGCTTGTCGCGGGTGTCGGCGCCGAGGTCGAGGTAGACCTCGCCCCAGTCGCCCAGCCGCTCGTCGGCCGGGCGCTTCTTCGCGTCGGCGCGGTCGTGCTTGAGGAAACCGTACGGGTCAGCCACGGGAGGCCTCCATGATCGCCTGGTCGACGTCCCTGCCTTCCGCGCGGGCGAGCCTCATCGCTTCGAGCACGCGCTGGTAGTCACCGGGCATGACCTTGGTGAACGACGCGGACCGCCGGGGCCAGTCGCCGAGCAGCGACGCGGCCACGGCCGATCCGGTGAGCTGGTGGTGGCGTTCGACGACCTCGCGCAGCCAGCGCAGGTCGTCGCCGCCGGGGCGCTGCAACTCGACCATCGCCGGGTTCACCGACGCCGGGTCGAGGTCGAGCACGTAGGCGATGCCGCCGGACATGCCGGCCGCCAGGTTGCGCCCGGTCGGCCCGAGCACCACGGCCCGGCCGCCGGTCATGTACTCGAACGCGTGGTCGCCCACGCCCTCGGCCACCGCGAGCGCGCCGGAGTTGCGCACGCAGAACCGCTCCCCGACGCGTCCGCGCAGGAAGATCTCGCCGGAGGTCGCGCCGTAGCCGATCACGTTGCCCGCGATCACCTGCCGCTCGGCGGCGAACGGGGCGTCCGGGTGCGGGCGCACCACGATCCGACCGCCGGACAACCCCTTGCCCACGTAGTCGTTCGCGTCGCCGACCATCTCCAGCGTGACGCCGCGCGGCAGGAACGCGCCCAGCGACTGGCCGGCCGAGCCGGTGAACGTCACGTGGATCGTGTCGTCGGGCAGGCCGTCGCCGCCGAACCGGCGGGTCACCTCCGCGCCGAGCAGCGTGCCGACCGTGCGGTTCACGTTGCGCAGCGGCAGTTCCAGCCGCACCGGGTGCGCGTCCTCCAGCGCCGCCTCGGAGAGCTGGATGAGCGTGCGGTCCAGCGCCCGCGCCAGGCCGTGGTCCTGCTCGCGGACCCGGCGCTTGGCCGTGCGGTACGGGGTCTCGGGCACCTCGAACACCGGCGTCAGGTCCAGGCCGTTGGCCTTCCAGTGCTCGATGGCGTCGTTGGTCTCCAGCAGCCCGGCCTGGCCGACGGCCTCGTCGATGGTGCGGAAACCCAGTGCCGCCAGGTGTTCGCGGACCTCCTGGGCGACGAACTCGAAGAAGTTCACCACGTGCTCGACCTGCCCGGTGAACCGCGCGCGCAGCTGCGGGTTCTGGGTGGCCACGCCGACCGGGCAGGTGTCGAGGTGGCAGACCCGCATCATCACGCAGCCGGCGACGATCAGCGGCGCGGTGGCGAAGCCGAACTCCTCGGCACCGAGCAGCGCGGCCACCACGACGTCGCGGCCGGTGCGCAGCGCACCGTCCACCTGCACCGTGATCCGGTCGCGCAAACCGTTGAGCAGCAACGTCTGCTGGGTCTCGGCCAGGCCGATCTCCCACGGCGTGCCGGCGTGCTTGAGCGAGTTCAGCGGCGACGCGCCGGTGCCGCCGTCGTGGCCGGAGATCAGCACCACGTCGGCGTGCGCCTTGGCCACGCCCGCCGCGACCGTGCCCACGCCGACCTCGCTGACCAGCTTGACGTGCACGCGGGCCCGCTCGTTGGCGTTCTTCAGGTCGTGGATGAGCTGGGCCAGGTCCTCGATGGAGTAGATGTCGTGGTGCGGCGGCGGGGAGATCAGGCCCACGCCCGGCGTCGAGTGCCGGGTCCGCGCGATCCACGGGTACACCTTGTAGCCGGGCAGTTGCCCGCCCTCGCCGGGCTTCGCGCCCTGCGCCATCTTGATCTGGATGTCGGTGGCGTTGACCAGGTACTCGCTGGTGACCCCGAACCGGCCGGAGGCCACCTGCTTGACCGCCGAGCGGCGCTCGGCGTCGTAGAGGCGCTCCGGGTCCTCGCCGCCCTCGCCGCTGTTGGACCGGCCGCCGAGCCGGTTCATCGCGATGGCCAGCGTCTCGTGCGCCTCGGCGGAGATCGAGCCGTAGGACATCGCGCCGGTGTTGAACCGCTTGACGATCGAGCTCACCGGCTCGACCTCGTCGATCGGGACCGGCGCGCGGTCGGTCTTGAACGAGAACAGGCCGCGCAGCGTGCCGCCCTGCCGGGCCAGCCGCTCGACCTCCTCGGTGTAGTTCCGGTAGACCTCCTGCCGGCCGGTCTTCGTCGCGTGCTGGAGCAGGAAGACCGTCTCCGGCGAGAACAGGTGCAGCTCGCCCTCGCGGCGGTAGGAGTACTCGCCGCCGTCCTCCAGCCGGCGGTGCACGCGGTCGGTCGGGTTGTCCGGGTACGCGCGGCGGTGGCGCAGCGCGACCTCCTCGGCCAGCACGTCGAGCCCCGCGCCGCCGAGCTTGGACACCGTGCCGGTGAAGTACTCGTCCAGCAGGTCGTGCGACAGGCCGACGGCCTCGAAGACCTGGGCGGCGGTGTACGCGCCGACCGTCGAGATGCCCATCTTGGACATGATCTTCAAGGTGCCCTTGACCAGCGCCGAGACGTAGTTGCGGACCGCCTTGCGCGGCTCGATGCCGGTGATCGCGCCCTGTGAGATCAGGTCCTCGATGGTCTCGAACGCCAGGTACGGGTTGACCGCCGCCGCGCCGTAGCTCAGCAGCGCCGCGATGTGGTGCACCTCGCGGGCGTCACCGGTCTCCACGACCAGCGCGACGCGCAGCCGCTCCTTGGTGCGCACCAGGTGGTGGTGCACCGCGGAGACCAGCAGCAGCGACGGGATCGGGGCCGACCGGTGGTCGGAGTCGCGGTCGGAGAGCACCAGGATGCGCGCGCCGGCCGCGATCGCCTCGGACGCCTCGCGGCGGACCCGCTCCACGGCCTGCCGCAGCGCCTCGCCGCCACCGTCCACTTCATACAGTCCACTCAGGACGGTGCAGGCGAAGCCGGGCAGGTCGCCGTCGTCGTTGACGTGGATGAGCTTGGCCAGCTCGTCGTTGTCGATCACCGGGTAGGTGAGCTTGATGTGCCGGCAGCTCACCGGGCCGGGCTCCAGCAGGTTCTGCTCCGGGCCCATCACCCGCGCGACCGAGGTGACGATCTCCTCCCGGATCGCGTCCAGCGGCGGGTTGGTCACCTGGGCGAAGGTCTGCGCGAAGTAGTCGTAGAGCAGCCGGGAGCGCTGCGACAGCGCGGCCACCGGGGTGTCGGTGCCCATCGAGCCCAGCGGCTCCATGCCGCCGACGGCCATCGGGCCGAGCAGGATGCGCAGCTCCTCCTCGGTGTAGCCGAAGGTGAGCTGGCGACGCACCACGGACTCGTGGCTCTGCACCACGTGCTCGCGGTCGGCGAGGTCGGCCAGCTCCAGCAGGCCCGCGTGCAGCCACTCGTCGTAGGGCAGGTCGTCGGCCAGGCCGGACTTGATCTCGTCGTCGTCCACCAGCCGGCCCTGCTCGGTGTCCACCAGGAACATCCGGCCGGGCTGGAGGCGGCCCTTGGCCACCACCTGGTCGGGCGCGACGTCGAGCACGCCGGTCTCGGAGGCCAGCACCACCCGGCCGTCGGCGGTCTGCCACCAGCGGGCCGGGCGCAGCCCGTTGCGGTCGAGCACCGCGCCGACCAGCGTGCCGTCGGTGAACGTGACGCAGGCCGGGCCGTCCCACGGCTCCATCAGCGAGGCGTGGAACTCGTAGAACGCGCGCCGCTTCGGGTCCATCGAGACGTGGTTCTCCCACGCCTCCGGGATCATCATCAGCACCGCGTGCGGCAGCGACCGGCCACCCAGGTGCAGCAGCTCCAGCACCTCGTCGAACGAGGCCGAGTCCGAGCCCTCGGGGTGGCAGATCGGGAACAGCCGGGTCAGGTCGCCGGGGATCAGGTCGCTGGTGAGCAGCGCCTCGCGGGCCCGCATCCGGTTCCGGTTGCCGCGCACGGTGTTGATCTCGCCGTTGTGGGCCACGTACCGGAACGGGTGGGCCAGCGGCCACGACGGGAACGTGTTGGTGGAGAAGCGGGAGTGCACCAGGGCGATGGCGCTGGCCAGCCGCCCGTCGCGCAGGTCCGGGAAGAACGCCGGGAGCTGGCCGGTGGTCAGCATCCCCTTGTAGACCAGGGTGCGCGCGGACAGCGACGGGAAGTAGGTGCCGACCTGCGCGGCGACCGTCTCGTGCTCGACCCGCTTGCGCAGCGCGAAGGTGACCCGGTCGAGGTCCACACCGGACCGGTCGCCGTTCTCGGCGGCCACGAAGAGCATCGCGAAGTGCGGCATGACCGAGCGCGCGGTTGGGCCCACGTCGGCCGCGTCCGGGTCGACGGGCACGTCGCGCCAGCCCAGCACGCGCAGCCCCTCCTCCTCGGCGATCCGCTCCGCAAGCGCTTGCGCCTTGGCCCGCTCCTCGTCGTCGGCGGGCAGGAACGCGATGCCGGCGGCGTACTCGCCGAGGCCGGGGAGCGCGAAGTCCACAGCGGACCGGAGGAACTCGTCGGGCAGCTGCACGAGGATGCCCGCGCCGTCACCGCTGGTCGGTTCGGCCCCGGCCGCGCCTCGGTGCTCCAGGTTGGCCAACGCGGTCAACGCGTCGACCACGATGGCGTGCGACCGCCGCCCCTTGATGTCGGCGACCATCGCCACACCACAGGCGTCACGTTCCGCACGGGGGTCGTAAAGACCCTGTGCGGACGGGATGGCGGAGAAGATCACTGCGCAGACCTCCTTCGTCGTCCTTCGAAAAGACGAGTCCTCGTGTCCAGTTCCTGGGAATCCGGCTGCTGGGCACGGGACGACGATGGCCCGCGTGTTGACGCGACTTTAACAGCCGCGAAACCAGGAGACACCATCCATCGGGTGATCCCAGCCGTTGACGCGTAACGATTCAGATGGGCGGAGCGACCCTGAGGCCGACCTCGTCACGCGGTGTCGAGCATATCGGACCCGCGCACGACGTGCGCGCCCGTGAGAGCTTGCCGACACCCACCCCCCGTGACCACATTGCCCCAGGTCGGAGCATGTTCACCCGGTCGTGTGACGACGCCGACCGGAGGGGCGGACCTGCGGGCCGACCGACCGCCCCGACCGTCCTCCCCCGACCCGCTCGCACTCTCCGCTGTCGGCCGGTCACGCTTCGATTTGATCGGACTGCAACACGCCGCGGGCAACCGGGAGGTGGCGTGGTCGGTCGGGACGGGACTGCTGCACGGGGGGCCGACCCGAGGCCGAAAAGGCCCGAGCAGCGCTCCGGAACTTGATGACGGAGCAGAACGTCGCCGTCGCCTAACCCACTGGGACGTTCCATGTCGTCGGTGCCCAGCGCGTCGAGTCTGCTCACCACCGGCACGACGTCGACACCGACGGCCCCGTGGCCTGCGCCACTCCCCCACACCGGTGCGATGTCGGTGCCGCCACCACGAGTCGTCGCTCTCCTCCTGACAGCGGACGAGTCCCGCAGCCCCACCGGCGCGGTGGCGGAGCTGCGGGACTCGTGGGCCGGGTGGTCTCAGCGGGAGCCGGCGCCCACCGGCTCGCGGTCGTCCGGGTGGCCGGCGCGCTCGCGGTCCATCAGCTCGTCGACGTCCACCCCGGACGGGTCGTCCAGGACCTCCTTGAGCCGCTCGCGGTCGAGCTGGCCCTGCCAGCGCGCGATCACCAGCGTGCCCACGCCGTTGCCGATGACGTTGGTGATCGCCCGCGCCTCGGACATGAACCGGTCGATGCCGACGATCAGCGCGATGCCCACGGCCGGGATGGCGCTGTTCGCCTCGAACGCGGTCAGCGAGGCCGCCAGCGTGACCAGACCCGCGCCCGTCACGCCCGCCGCGCCCTTCGAGGCCAGCAGCATGAACAGCAGCAGGCCGATCTGGGTGCCCAGGCCCACGTCGTGGCCGGTCGCCTGGGCGACGAAGATCGCGCCCATGGTCAGGTAGATGCAGGTGCCGTCGAGGTTGAACGAGTAGCCGGTCGGGATCGTCAGGCCCACCACCGACTTGTCCGCGCCGGCCGCCTCCAGCTTCACCAGCATCCGGGGCAGCACCGACTCCGACGAGCTGGTGCCCAGCACGATCAGCAGCTCGTCCTTGATGTAGCGCAGGAACTTGAGGATCGAGAACCCGGCGAACAGCCCGACCGCGCCGAGCACCACCAGCACGAACAGCAGGCAGGTCGCGTAGAACGAGCCCATCAGCCAGGCGAGCTTGCCCAGGATCGTGCCGCCGAACTTGCCGATGGTGTAGGCGATCCCGCCGAACGCGCCGATCGGCGCGGCGTACATGACGATCTTGATGACGCCGAACATCACCTTGGCCACGGTGTCCAGCGCGGCCACCACCCGCTCGCCCCGCCGGCCCATCCCGGCCACCGCGACCGCCACCAGGATCGCCACCAGCAGCACCTGGATGAGCTGGCCGTCGGTGAACGCGCCGACGAAGGACTTGGGCACCAGCGAGAGGATGAACCCGGTCACGCCGGTCTCGGCGGTCTTGGCCTCGGACAGCGTCTTGGACGCGGCCTCGTCGTTGATCGGGATCGCCGGGCCGTGGTGGCCGGGCTGCACGACGTTGACCACCAGCAGGCCGATCACCAGCGCCACGGTGGTCATCGCGGTGAAGTAGAGGATCGTCCGCAACGCCAGGCCGCCCGCCTTGGCCAGGTTGCCGAGGCCGGCGATGCCGACCACGACCGTGCAGAAGATGGTCGGCGCGATGACGACCTTCACCAGCGCCACGAAGAAGTCCGCCAGCCACTTCATGCCCGACGCCTGGGCGGGGAACGCGTAGCCGACGATCACGCCGAGCACGATCGACACCAGCACCCAGAAGTACAGGTGCCGATAGACCGGTTTGCGCTCACGGGTTTGCGCGGTGGCCACGTTCTCCTCCAGGGTGCCGGTGCGGCGGGGTTGGTCAGTGATCCTGAGCACAGCCCGTACCTGCGACAAGACGCCCGGCGGAAACTTCAGGTCCCTCTGACGTAACACGCCGTCCACTGCGCCGACAGGCCCAACGCGACCACCCGGAACGCGGTCCCTCCCCCGGCGCACCCGGGGCCGCCGCGACGCTCAGGGCTCCGGCAGGGGCCTAGGCTGCCGGGGTGCGGGTGTCACGGCGTTCGGTGCTGCTCGCCGCGCTGGCGGCGGGGGTGCCCGCGTGCTCGGCGTCCGACCCGCCCGCACCGGCCGAACTCGTCCTGGCCACCGGTCCGGACGGCGCGGTGTTCCGGGAGGTCGGCGCAGCGCTCGCCCGCGCGCTGGGCGACCAATTGCCCGACACGCGGGTGGTCGCCCTCCAGACCGCCGCGTCGGTCGAGAACGTCCGGCTCCTCCAGCAAGGATCGGTCCACTTGGGACTGTCCTCCTTGGACCCCACGTTCGACGCCCTGCTCAGCGCCGACGACCCGGACGGGATCAGCGCCGTGGGACGCCTGTACGACAGCTTCCTCCAGGTCGTCGTCCCCGCCGGGTCGGGCATCACGCGGCTGGCCGACCTGGCCGGGCTGCGGGTGTCGTTCGGGCCGCGCGAGTCCGGGACCGAGTTCACCGCCACCCGCCTGCTCGACCTGCTCGGCATCCGGGTCGACGCCCGGCGCATGGCGCACGCCGAAGCCGCCCGGCAGCTCGCCGACGGCTCGATCGACGTGCTGCTGGCGTTGACCGGCATCCCGACCCCGGCGATCGGCGGCCTGCCGGAGGCGTTCCCGATCCGGCTGCTGGACCTGCCCGACGAAGCCGTCCGGCTGGCCGAGGCCCACCCCGGCCCGTACGTCCCGGTGACGATCCCGGCCACCACCTACCGCGGCCTCGGACCGTGCCGGACGTTCGCGGTGCCCAACCTGCTGCTCGCCCGCACGGCCCTCGACCCGTCCGTGGTCGAGGTCGTGACGCGCACCGTGTTCACCGAGTCCGCCCGCATCGCCGCCGGGCACCCCGAGGCCGGCCGGATCAACGTCCGCACCGGCATCGCGACCGGGCAGGTGCCGCTGCACCGCGGCGCCGAGCGCTGGTTCCGCTCGGTCAAGCGCTGAGGGTGACCACGGCGTCCAGGCCGTGCGGCTCGACCGGCAGCAGGCGCAGCTCACCGCCCGCACCGGCGATCAGTTCGGCGCAGATCGCCAGGCCCAGCCCGGTGCCGGCGGTGTTCTGGTGCTTCGGCGCGCGCCAGAACCGCCGCACCGCCAGCGCCCGCTCCTCCGCCGCCAGGCCCTCGCCGTCGTCGGTCACGTGCAGGTCCACCCGGTCGCCGTTCGGCTCGCCCCACACCCGGATCGAGGTCGCCCCGGACAGCCGGATCGCGTTGCCGACCAGCTCGTCCAGCACGCTGCCCAGCCCGCCCGGCGGTTCCAGCACGCGCAGGCCCGCCGGCACCTCCACGTGCAGCGCGGTGTCCCCGGCCAGCGCCCGCCAGCCGGGCACGTGCGTGCTCAGCAGCACGTCCACCTCGACGGGTTCGGCCGCGGACGCGCTGTCCAGCCGGGTGGCGGCCAGCAGCGTGTCCAGCACGCGGCCCATCTCCTCCGCCTCGTCCACGGCGATCCGCTGCGCCTCCCGGCCCGCCTCGTCCGACACGTGCGGGGCCAGGTTGTCCACCGCCAGCCGCAGGCTCGCCAACGGGTTGCGCAGCTGGTGCGAGGCGTCGGACACGAACGCCCGCTGGCGGCGCAGCGCGCGCCCGACGACGTCGACCATCGCGTTGAACGACGCCGCCAGCCGGCGCAGCTCGGGCGGGCCGTCGACCTCGTCGGCCCGCGCGTCCAACTGCCCGCCCGCCACCGCGGCCGTCGCGTCGTCCAGCCGGCGCACCGGCCGCAGCACCCACCGCGACATCGGCCACGCCACCGCCACCACGCCCAGCATCGGCACCAGGCCGATCAGCGCGAGCAGCCCCCACTGGCCCAGGACCGCCTGCCGCAGGCCGTCGGTGGGCGAGATGGTGACGACCGCGGCGACCACCTCGCTGTCCCGCCCCACCGGCTCCACCACGACCAGGTCGACGTCCTCCCACGGCCACACCGTCTGGTCCGCGTCGCCCCGGTAGCCGCTGAACGCCGCGTCCAGGCCGGCGTCGACGTGCGGGTCGGTCAGCGGGAACGGCAGCCGCGAGCTCTCGATGACCGAGCGGTCGGTGCCGATCAGGGCGGCGGCGATGCCGTAGAGGCGGTCGTAGCGCTCCAGCTCCTCGCGCAGCGCGGTCCGCCGGCCGGAGGCCAGGGCGTTCTCGGCGAGCGAGGCGAAGCGGCCCGCGTCGCCCAGCCGGTCGAGGTAGGTCCCCTGGCTCTCCCGCTGCACGACCGCGAACGCCAGCGGCACGCCGAGCGCGGCGACCAGCGCCACCAGCAGCGGCACGATGAGGACGAGCAGTCGGCGGAGCATCACACCTCGTCGGGGGTCCGGCCCATCCTGCCCCACCCACACCCCGTCGCACGTCCATCCGGGTGGTCGTGGCGGGTCCGGCGCGCGTCGAGCGCAACCTCACTGGTGTGACCGGCGTCATACAAAGCGTCGGATCAGCCGACAGAGAGCAAGAGGGGGATGGTGACGATGTTCCGTCGTGTGACATTGATGGTCGCAGCTGTGGTCTCGGCGCTGGCCGTGGTGGCGGTGCCGGTGGCATCGGCCGCGCCGAGCGCGTGCGTGGTCGACTGGGGTTCGCTGCCCAAGCAGGCGGTGGCCACCACCGCCGGCAACCTGACGAACATCAGATCCGGTCAGCAAGAGTGCTACGACCGCCTGGTGCTCGACTTCCGGGGCGACAACGACGGGTACCACGTCGAGTACGTCGACCAGGTGTACGCGGACGGCTCCGGGCACCTCGTGCCGCTGCGCGGCGCGGGCAAGTTGCGGGTGGTCGTCCACTCGCCCGCCTACGACGACAACGGCAACGCGACCTACACCTTCGCCGACCGGAACGAGCTGGTGAACGTGGCCGGCTACACGACGTTCCGGCAGGTCGCGTGGGCCAACTCGTTCGAGGGCTGGTCGACCGTCGGGCTCGGCGTGCGGGCACGGCTGCCGTTCCGGGTGTTCACGCTGCCCGGTCGGCTCGTCCTGGACGTCGCCCACCAGTGGTGACCTGACCCGTCAGGGGTGGGCTGCCGCCCGGTAGCCCACCCCGCGGACGGTCTCGATGCGGACCGCGTGGCCGACCTTGCCGCGCAACGCCGCGATGTGCGTGTCCAAGGTGCGCGACGGGGCCTCCCAGTGCGCCTGCCACACCTGGTCCACGATCAGGTCGCGGCTGACCACCGTGCCCGCCCGGCCGACCAGCAGGGCGAGCAGGTCGAACTCCTTGCGGGTCAGCGGCACCGGGGAGCCGTCGACCACCGCCTCGCGGGTGGCCGGGTCCAGGGTGAGCGCGCCGAGCGTGACCCGGTCGCCGAGGTCCTCCGCCGCGCGGGCGGACCGGGTGCGCCGCAGCACCGCCTCGATCCGCGCCAGCAGCTCCGCCGTGCCGAACGGCTTGACCACGTAGTCGTCCGCGCCCGCGCGCAGCCCGAGCACGCGTTCGCGCTCCTCGCCGCGCGCGGTCACCGTGATGACGGCGGTGCCCGGCCGGTGACGCAGTTCGCGCAGCACGTCCAGCCCGTCCCGGTCGGGCAGGCCCAGGTCGAGCAGCACCACGTCGGCGGGCGGCGCGGCCAGTGCCGCGGCCGCCGTGGCCACCCGGTGCACCTCGTAGCCGGCGTGCCGCAGAGCGGTCAGCAGACCCCGCGCAACCCGGTCGTCGTCCTCCACGACGAGGATGCGCACGGCGGCCTACTCGTCCGACTTGGCCGCCGGTCCGGTACCCGGGACCTTGGTGGCTTCGGCCTTCGCGTCCGGCTCGGCCGTGGCGTCCGGCCCGGTCTTCGGGTCGCCGGTGTCCTCGTCGGACTCCACCGCGGGTGTCGCGCCCCCACCGCCGTCGCCGTCGGTCGCCGCGTCACCGCGCACGATGACCTCGCGATCACCCTTCTTCGCCGCCAGCACGAAGTAGACGATCGCGCCGAGGAACACCACCACCGACGTGATCACGTTGACCCGCAGGCCCCACACCATGGTCGCCGGGTCGGTCCGCATGATCTCGATCCAGAACCGGCCCGCGGTGTAGCCCGCGACGTAGAGCGCGAACACCCGGCCATGGCCCAGCCGGAACCTCCGGTCGGCCCACACGATCAGCAGCGCCACGCCCACGTTCCACAGCAGCTCGTACAGGAACGTCGGGTGCACGATCATGATCGGCGTGTGGTCGATCGCGACGCCGGCCAGCTCGTCCTTGAACCCGGTCGCCGGGTCGATCCGCTCGTAGATCTCCAGCCCCCACGGCAGGTCGGTCGGACCGCCGTAGAGCTCCTGGTTGAAGTAGTTGCCCAGCCGGCCGATCGCCTGCGCGACCACGATGCCGGGGGCGAGCGCGTCGGCCATCGCGGGCAGCGGGATGCCCCGCCGCCGGCACGCGATCCAGGCCCCGACGCCGCCCAGCGCGATGGCGCCCCAGATGCCCAGGCCGCCGTTCCAGATGGCGAAGGCCTCCCACGGGTTCTTGCCCTCGCCGAAGTACTTGTGCCAGTCCGTCGCGACGTGGTAGAGGCGGCCGCCGACCAGGCCGAACGGCACCGCGAACACCGCGATGTCGGTGACCTCGCCCTTCAGCCCGCCGCGCGCCACCCACCGCCGCTCGCCCCAGTAGATGGCCACGATGATGCCGGCGATGATGCACAGCGCGTAGGCGCGGAGGGGGATCGGCCCGAGCTGCCACACACCCCGGTCCGGGCTGGGGATCGTCGCGAGGAAAGTCGTCACCACGGCCCCCACCGTAGTCGGTGGTCGAAACCCGCCTACGCGGACAGCTCGATTGTTACCGGGAAGGGCCGCTCGAACCGGAGCACGCCCGCCTCGCTGCGCGCCACCTCGACGTACTCGCCGCCCTCCAGCTCGAACAACATCGCCACGGCCTGGTCCCCCTTGGGATCCACGACCAGGTAGAACGGCACCCCGCCCTCCGCGTACCGCTGCCGCTTGATCCCGTAGTCCTTGAACCGGGTGCTCGGCGACACCACCTCACCCACCAGCACCAGGTCCTCGACCGGCGACACCAGGCCCTTGAACCCGGGCCGGGTGGTCACGGTGAAGTCGGGGATCAGCAACGTGTCGCCCGGCAGACCGATGTTCAGCTCCACGGTCGCCTTGAACCCCGGTGGGCAGGCCGTGCGCAACGCGAAGTAGGCATCGCCGATGAGGGTCTGGTGGTAGTTCGTGCCGAGGGGGCTCACGAGGAGCGACCCGTCGACGAGTTCGACCCGTTGCGACGGGTCGTCGGGTAGAGCGAGGACGTCTTCCACGGTCCAGTCGCCGTCGTGCTTGGGCAACAGGTACTCGGCCGTCACAGCCACCGGGCATCACCTCCAGGAACGGCCCGACGCACGCCGGTGTCGCACGTCGGATCGGGAGCGGGCTTGATCATGAGCCCAGGATCCCGATGCCCACCGACAATTCCGGGGCCCGATCAGGGCCCCGGACGTCGGTTCACTCGATGGTGTGGTCTCAGGCCGGGGTGGGAACCGTCCGGACGCCCTCGGCGAGTTCACGCGTCAGCGCCGCCACGGTGTCGTCCTGCACCGCGCTGACGAACGCCGACCCGACGATGACCCCGTCCGCGAACGCCGCCAGTTCCGCCGCCTGCGCGCCTGACCGCACGCCCAGGCCCACCGCGACCGGCATGGAGGTGTGCTCGCGCACCCGCTCCACCAGCGCCGGGGCCGCCGTGGACACCACGTCGCGGGCCCCGGTCACCCCCATCACCGAGGTCGCGTACAGGAACCCGCGCGACGACCGCGCGGTCAGGTCGATCCGCTCCTCCGTGGAGGACGGCGCGACCAGGAAGATCCGGTCCAGGTCGTGCGCCTCGGACGCGGCCAGCCACTCCCCGGCCTCGTCGGGCACCAGGTCGGGGGTGATCAGGCCCAGGCCGCCGGCCGCCGCGAGGTCGCGCGCGAACGCGTCCACCCCGTACTTGAGCACCGGGTTCCAGTAGGTCATCACCACGGCCCGCCCGCCGGCCGCGGCCACCGCCTCGACCACGCCGAACAGGTCCCGCACCCGGAACCCGCCGCCCAGCGCCTGCTCGGCGGCCCGCTGGATGGTCGGCCCGTCCATCACCGGGTCGGAGAACGGCAGGCCGACCTCGACCACGTCGCAGCCGGACCCGACCATGGCCCGCAGCACGTCCTTGGACCCCTCGACGGTGGGGTACCCGGCGGGCAGGTAGCCGATCAGCGCCGCCCGCGACTGCGCCCGGCACTCCTCGAACACCCCGGCAAGCCTGCTCATGACTCCACTCCCAGCCCGAACCACTTGATCGCGGTGTCCATGTCCTTGTCGCCGCGGCCGGACAGGTTCACCACGATCAACCCGTCCGGGCCCAGTTCGCGGCCCAGGACCAGCGCGCCGGCCAGCGCGTGCGCGGACTCGATCGCCGGGATGATGCCCTCGGTCCGGGACAGCAGCGCGAAGGCCTCCATCGCCTCCGCGTCGGTCACCGGCCGGTACTCGGCGCGGCCGGTGTCCTTGAGGTGCGCGTGCTCCGGGCCGACGCCGGGGTAGTCCAGCCCGGCCGAGATGGAGTGCGCCTCGGTGATCTGGCCGTCCTCGTCCTGCATCACGTAGGACATCGCGCCGTGCAGCGACCCGGGCGTGCCCACGGTCAGCGTCGCGCCGTGCCGGTCGGTGTCGATGCCGTCACCGCCGGGCTCCAGCCCGACCAGCCGCACCGACGGGTCGTCGATGAAGCCGTGGAAGATGCCGATCGCGTTGGACCCGCCGCCCACGCACGCGGCGACCGCGTCGGGCAGCCGGCCCGCCTGCTCCAGGACCTGGGCGCGCGCCTCGATGCCGATCACCCGGTGGAAGTCGCGCACCAGCACCGGGAACGGGTGCGGACCCGCCGCCGTGCCGAGCAGGTAGTGGGTGTCCTCGACGTTGGCCACCCAGTCGCGCAGGGCCTCGTTGATCGCGTCCTTCAGCGTCCGCGAGCCGGTCTTGACCGGGATGACCTCGGCGCCGAGCAGCCGCATCCGCGCCACGTTCAGCGACTGCCGCTCGGTGTCGACCTCGCCCATGTAGATGACGCAGTCCAGGCCCATCAGCGCGCACGCGGTGGCCGTGGCGACGCCGTGCTGGCCCGCCCCGGTCTCCGCGATGACCCGCTGCTTGCCCATCCGCTTGGTGAGCAGCGCCTGGCCCAGCACGTTGTTGATCTTGTGCGACCCGGTGTGGTTGAGGTCCTCGCGCTTGAGGAACACCCGCGCCCCACCGGCGTGCGACGCGAACTTGGGGACCTCGGTGAGCAGCGACGGCCGGCCCGCGTAGTCGCGCAGCAGCCGGAAGAACTCGTCCAGGAACTCCGGGTCGACGCGCGCCTTCTCGTAGAAGGTCGCCAGCTCGTCGACGGCGGCGATGAGCGCTTCCGGCATGTACCGGCCGCCCCAGGGCCCGAAGTGGCCACGCTCGTCCGGGTCGTGGGGTGTGGGTGCCAACTGGCCGCGCGACATGCGCTGCTCCCTTACCGGCTCGGCCGGGGACACGCGGGGTGGGACCCCGCCGTCACCAGCTTGTTGACCGCGACCTTGGGGTCGCCGCTCGTCACGAGGGACTCGCCGACCAGCACCGCGTCCGCGCCCGCTCCCGCGTACGACATCAGGTCGCCCGGCCCGGTCACCCCGGACTCGGCGATCTTGATCGTCTCGAAGGGCAGGCCGGGCGCGATCCGCCCGAACACGTCCTTGTCCACTTCCAGCGTGTGCAGGTTGCGCGCGTTCACGCCGATCACGCTCGCACCGGCCTCCAGCGCGCGGTCGGCCTCCTCGGCCGTGTGCACCTCGACCAGCGCCGTCATGCCCAACGACTCGACCCGGTCCAGCAGCGACACCAGGGCGTTCTGCTCCAGCGCCGCCACGATCAGCAGCACCAGGTCCGCGCCGTGCAGGCGCGCCTCGTGCACCTGGTAGGGGCTGACGATGAAGTCCTTGCGCAGCAACGGGACACCGACCGCGGCTCGCACCGCGTCGAAGTCCGCCAACGACCCGCCGAAGCGCCGCTGCTCGGTCAGCACGCTGATCGCCCGCGCGCCGCCCAGCTCGTACTGCGCGGCCAGTTCGGCCGGCTCCGGGATCTCCGCCAGCGCGCCCTTGGACGGGCTGCGCCGCTTGACCTCCGCGATCACGCCCACGCCCGGCGACCGCAGGACCGCCATCACGTCCTGCGGGGGCGCCACCTTCGCGGCCTTCGCCCTGAGCACGTCGAAGGGCAGTTCCGCCTCGCGCACGGCCAAGTCCTCGCGGACGCCCTCGATGATCGACTCCAGAACGGTCATCCGAGCACCTCGCCCGTGTCCGTCAGTCCATCCGTCCCGCTCGCCAGCTCCCGCACGTCATGCTCCCCTTCCCGCCACGAGGATGCTAACCCCGGCCGGCACCCCGTCCGGCCACCGGGTAGTCCCGTTCGCGCAGATGACCGGGGCCCTTCCGAGTCGACGTGCGCAAACGTGCGCCGCCCCGGCGTCAGCCGGCCGTCAGCAGCCGGTCAGTCCCGGTCCGTCGGATCGTCGCCGCGCTCCAGCGCGTTCCACAGCTCCCGCTCGGGATCCGCGCTGCGCTTGGCCGCACCCGGTGTCTGGTAGCCGCCGCCCAGCCGCGGCATCGCCGCCCCCCGCACGACGAGGACAACGCCCGCGCCGAGCACGAGAACTCCGCCCAGCCCGGCGGTGGCACGTCCCAGCAGCTCGCCGGGCTCCGCCACGGCGGACCACAGCGCGGCCGCGCCGGCCGCCAGCACGACCACGCCCAGCAGCCGCCGCACCAGGCCGCTCAACGCCACCACGGCGGCGATCGCGGCCAGGCACAGCAGCGCCAGGGGGACCAGGGCGGGCAGCACGACCTCGCCCCTTCGGTCCGCCGAAGCGTCCCAGACCAGTTTCGCCGACCCCCACAGCGCCGCCGCCCCGACCAGGAGCAGCAGCACCACGATCCACAGTGGACGCCGGGCGGGGGGCACCTCAGACACGGGCCGGGTCCACCGCCGGGGCCATGGTCTGCGCGGTCGCGATCGCCGACAGCACCGCGCCCGCCTTGTTCAGGCACTCGTTGTCCTCGGCCACCGGGTCCGAGTCGGCCACGATGCCGCCGCCCGCCTGTACGTAGGCCACGCCGTCGCGGACCAGCGCGGTCCGGATGGCGATGGCGGTGTCCGCGTCGCCCGCGAAGTCCAGGTAGCCCACCACGCCGCCGTACAGGCCGCGCCGGGTCGGCTCCAGCTCCTCGATCAGCTCCATCGCGCGCGGCTTGGGCGCGCCGGACAGCGTCCCGGCCGGGAAGCACGCCGCGACCGCGTCGAACGCCGTGCGCCCCTCGGCCAGCTCGCCGCTGACCGTGGACACGATGTGCATCACGTGGCTGTACCGCTCGACCTTGAAGAAGTCGACCACGGTCACCGAGCCCGGCTTGCAGACCCGGCCCAGGTCGTTGCGGCCCAGGTCGACCAGCATCAGGTGCTCGGCCCGCTCCTTGTGGTCGGCGAGCAGGTCCTTCTCCAGCAGGGCGTCCTCCTCGTCGTCCACGCCGCGCCAGCGGGTGCCCGCGATGGGGTGCGTGGTCGCCTTGCCGTCGCGCACGGTGACCAGCGACTCCGGACTGCACCCGACGATGTCGAAGTCGTCCAGCCTGAGCAGGTACATGTACGGGCTGGGGTTGGACGTGCGCAGCACGCGGTAGATGTCCAGCGGGTCGGCGCTGGTGCGCATCTCGAACCGCTGCGAGAGCACCACCTGGAACGCCTCGCCCGCCCGGATGGCCTCCTTGGCCTTCTCCACGACCTCGTGGTGCTCCCGCTGCGACCGCCGCCGGACGAACTCCGGCTTCGGCCGGGAGAACACCGCGACGGTCGGCGGCGCGGAGCTCTGCAGGTCCTGGGTCATCAGGTCCAGGCGCGCCACCGCGTCCTCGTAGGCGGCGTCGACCCGTGCCGGCGAGTTGTCCCAGTTGATCGCGTTGGCGATGAGCGTGACGGTGCCCTCGTGGTGGTCGAGCGCGGCCAGGTCGGTGGCCAGCAGCATGACCAGCTCGGGGACCTTCAGGTCGTCCTCGGCGAGGGTGGGCAGCTTCTCCAGCCGGCGCACCGCGTCGTAGCCGATGTAGCCGACCATGCCGCCGGTCAGCGGGGGCAGGCCGGGCAGCGGGTCGGTGCGCAGGACCTCGATCGTCTCGCGCAGCGCGACCAGCGGGTCCCCGCCCTCGGGCAGGCCCACCGGGTGCGGCCCGAGCCAGAACGCCTCGCCGCCGGTCGCGGTGAGCGCGCCCGCGCTGCGCGCGCCGACGAACGACCAGCGCGACCAGGACCGGCCGTTCTCGGCCGACTCGAACAGGAACGTGCCGGGACGGTCGGCCGCGAGCTTGCGGTAGAGCCCCACGGGGGTCTCCGCGTCCGCGAGCAGCCGGCGCACCACCGGGATCACCCGCCGCTCAGCGGCGAGTTCGCGGAACTCCTCACGCGTCGGGCTGACCTCGCCCAGACCCGCACCTGCACCGATGACGCTCACCATGCGGTCATTGTGCCGTGTCGCCCTATACGAATCCCGACACGGCCTCCCGGACCCACACGGTCCCCCTATCGGGTCGTCGTGACACCACCTCGGGCTTGACCCGGACGGGCGACTCGTTCTCGCCGCCGGGGCGCGGAGCCCATCACACCGCCCGCACCCACCGCGACCGTCGCCGCCAGGTAACCGCCGGCACCGAGCCCGAGGACCAGAGGCGCGACGAAGGCGCGCAGCGCGCCGTTGACGTCGGCGAGTTCGGCGGCCAACCCGCGACAGTCCGCGCACTCGTCCCAATGCGCCCCGACCTGGGCGGCCTCCCGCTTCGACACACCACCCCGGGTCCACGCGCCGAGCCGATCCACGGCGGCACGGCAGCGCTCAGCTGAACCCCGGCCAAGTGCTGTTGCAGGAACGCCTGCTCCGGGCGTGCCGCCGCGCAGACCCCGACAGCGGCACCACCACGGCACCGGGCGGCGATCCCAGCGCACCTGTGTGACGCTCAACCCGATCACCACCGCCGACGATATTTCAACGTACGTTGAAAAAAGGCGCGAGGTGACTCATCATGGAGAAGTGGACGAAGGCACGCAACAGACCGAACCGAAACGCCGGGGCCGCCGCGCGGGCGGGGAGGACACCAAGGCCGCGCTGCTCGCCGCCGCGCGCGAGACCTTCGTCGAACGCGGCTACGAGGGCGCGACCGTGCGCTCCATCGCCTCCCGGGCCGGTGTCGACGCCGCGATGGTCAACCACTGGTTCGGCGGCAAGGAGGGCCTGTTCGCCAAGGCCGTGCTTCAACTCCCGATCGACCCGAACACCCTGGTCGAACGCCTCCTCGACGGACCGCCCGACCAGATCGGCGAACGGATCGTGCGCAACTTCCTGGGCGTCTGGGACGCCACCGGCGGCGGCCACTTCGCCGCCCTGATGCGCAGCGTGACCGCGCACGACCGGGTCGCGGACGTGCTCCGCGAGTTCTTCGTCCAGCACCTGCTGCACCGGGTCCTGTCCGGCATCGGCTCGGACCAGCCCGAACTGCGCGCCACGCTCGCCGCGACCCAGATCTTCGGCATGGGCATGGTCCGCTACGTGGTCCGCTTCGAACCGCTCGCCACCGCCGACGTCGAGACCATGGTCAAGGCGGTCGCGCCGAACATCCAGCGCTACCTCACCGGCGACATCGGCTGACGAGAAGGCCGCCTCACCCCTCGCCCGCCAGCAGCACCGACGCGTCGAAACACGTCCGGTCCCCGGTGTGGCAGGCCCCGTCGACCTGGTCCACGACCAGCAACAACGTGTCGCCGTCGCAGTCCAGCCGCACCTCGTGCACGTACTGGGTGTGCCCGGACGTCTCGCCCTTCACCCACAACTGCCGGCGGCTGCGCGAGTAGTACGTGGCGCGGCGCGTGGTCAGCGTGCGGTGCAACGCCTCGTCGTCCATCCACGCGACCATCAGCACCTCCTTGGTGCCCCGCTGCTGCGCCACCGCGCACACCAGCCCGTCCGGGGTGCGCTTGAGCCGGGCGGCGATCGTCGGGTCCAGCGCGCCGGTCACCGCTCGCCCCCGAAGTGCAGCCGGGCCGGCCGCGTGTTCAGCAGCACGGCGCCGAAGATGTGCAGGGCCGACAGCAGCCCGGACAGCACCAGCACCCACACCGGGCCCTCGCCGAGCACCGCCAGCAGGTGGATCAGCCCGACCAGCATGTAGACCACCGCGCCGGCCGGCCGGAGCAGCCGCAGACCGGCCAGCAGACCGCCCGCCACCAGCAGTTCCAGCACCAGCAGGATGATCGGGAACCGGATCCAGCCCGGGTCGCCGTCACCCTGCCAGCGGATCAGCCCCTCCACCACGAACAGCAGACCGCCGACCGCCCCGACCAGGACGGCCAACCGGACCTCGATGGGTGTGTCGCGCATCGTCAGCGAACCTCCACGCCCGCGTCCCGCAGGCCCTTCTTGACCTCGGCGATCCGCAACGCACCGAAGTGGAACACGCTCGCCGCCAACACCGCGTCCGCACCGGCCTCGACGGCGGGCGGGAAGTCCGCGACGGTCCCCGCGCCGCCGCTGGCGATCAGCGGGACGTCGACCACCGCGCGCACCAGCTTGATCAGCTCCAGGTCGAACCCTGCCTTGGTGCCGTCGGCGTCCATGGAGTTCAGCAGGATCTCGCCCACGCCCAGCTCCTGGCCGCGCGCCGCCCACTCCACGGCGTCCAGCCCGGTCCCGCGCCGCCCGCCGTGCGTGGTCACCTCGAAGCCGGACGCCGTCGGCCGCTCGCCCTCGGGCACGCGCCGGGCGTCGACCGACAGCACGATGCACTGCGCCCCGAACCGCCGCGACAACTCCCCGAGCAGCTCCGGCCGCGCGATCGCGGCGGTGTTCACCCCGACCTTGTCCGCACCCGCGCGCAGCAGCTTGTCCACGTCCTCGGGCGCGCGCACGCCACCGCCCACGGTCAGCGGGATGAACACCTGCTCGGCGGTCCGCCGGACCACGTCGAAGGTCGTCTCGCGGTCCGAGGAGGAGGCCGTCACGTCCAGGAAGGTCAGCTCGTCGGCACCTTCGGCGTCGTAGGCGCGGGCCAGCTCGACCGGGTCACCGGCATCCACCAGGTCGGTGAAGTTGACCCCCTTCACCACCCGCCCCCGGTCCACGTCCAGGCAGGGGATCACGCGCACCGCGACTGACATGGGCGAAAGCCTACGGGGAGCGCCCCTCCGCGACGCTCCCGCACCCGCCGGCGCAGACGTGTGACCCACTCCGGTTCGACTCCACGGCCAAGTCGTGGTTCACTGGTAGTGGCTTTGAGGTTTTGTGTCCGTGTCATCCACGCTCGCGAACCGCATTTCGAGCGTGTGGTCCCTCCCGGTAAGGGAAGATCCCCCGCTTTGAAGCAGCCACGGCGACGCACCAGCGCCGCCGGCATCTATACGAAGTGGGAAAAGATGGCCCAGGGCACTGTGAAGTGGTTCAACTCGGAGAAGGGCTTCGGCTTCATCTCCCCCGAGGACGGCGGCGCGGACGTGTTCGTGCACTACTCGGAGATCCAGAGCAACGGCTACCGTAGCCTGGAAGAGAACCAGCGCGTGAGCTTCGACGTCGGCCAGGGCGCCAAGGGCCCCCAGGCCACCAACGTCCAGCCGCTCTAAGTGCGCACGAGGCCGTCCTCCCCTCCGGGGGAGGGCGGCCTCACCCATATCCCCACCCCGCCGCAGGCTGGACCCATTCACCCTCCCGGTGTCAGCCGACCCCGCAACCCCGCCACCGCGACCCGGTCCAACACGACCCCGGTCCAACACGACCCCGGTCCAACGTGTGTCCGCCACCACGACCCCGGTCCAACGCGGCCCCGGTCTAACGTGAGCCCATGAGCCTCGGCGACGAGAAGTACCTCCTCCTCACGACCTTCCGCAAGAACGGCACCCCGGTGCCCACGCCCGTCTGGGCGGCCCGGAAGGGCGAGGCCATCCACGTCTGGTCCGCCGCCGACGCCGGCAAGGTCAAGCGCATCCGCAACAACGGCGATGTCACCCTCGCCCCCTGCGACTTCCGCGGCAACAAGACCGGCGAGAGCACCAACGCGAAGGCCACCGTCCTGGACGGCCCGGCAGGCGACGAGACCCGAACCCTCATCGCCCGCAAGTACGGCCTCATCGGCCGCCTGACCCTCCTCGGCAGCCGCCTCCGCCGAGGCAAGTCCGGCACCGTCGGCATCGAGATCCACCCGTCAACCAGCGGTTGACCGCCCCACCCGTCAACCTAGAGTTGACGGGTGGTCACCACGCCGGTCCAGTTGACGGACCTGATCGTCACCGTCGCCCAGGAACACCCCGACGTCCTGGGCCGGCTCGCCGCCGCCGTCCAGCTCAGCGCGCAGCTCACCGAACTGGGTGACCACCTGATCGGCCACTTCGTGGACGAGGCCCGGCGCGCCGGGGCGAGCTGGACCGACATCGGCGAGAGCATCGGCGTCACCAAGCAGGCCGCGCAGAAGCGGTTCGTGCTCAAGGAGTCGCCCGACCTCAAGCCGAGCTTCGACCGCTACACCGACCGCGCCCGGCGGGTCGTCGTCCTGGCCCGCCACCACGCGCGGTTCAGCGAGCGGATCGGCACCGAGCACCTGCTGCTGGGCCTGATGGACGAGTCCGGCGGGCTGGCCGCCAAGACCATCGCCAAGTTCGAGGGCGCGGAGGGCACCACCCGGCTCGCCGTCCTCAACGCCCTGGACAACACCAGCCGGCAACGCCCGGACCCGCAGCCGTTCAGCGCCCACTGCAAGAAGGCCCTGGAACTGACCACCCGCGAAGCCCTCCGCCTCGGGCACACGTTCGTGGGCACCGAGCACATCCTCCTCGGCCTGCTGGCGGAGGAGGACGGCACCGCGGCCAAGGTGATGTCCACCACGGGCATCACCCGGGCCGCGGCCGAAGTTCACATCACCGAGGAGTTCACCAAGGCGATCAGCGCACGGCGTTGAGCGCCTCGGGAAGGGTGAACGCGCCCGCGTAGAGCGCCTTGCCGACGATCGCGCCCTCGACGCCGTCCCGGGACAGGGCGGCCAACGCCACCAGATCGTCCACACTGGACACGCCGCCGGACGCGATGACCGGCGCGTCGGTGCGGTCGCACACCTCGCGCAGCAGGTCCACGTTCGGCCCCTGCAACGTCCCGTCCTTGCCCACGTCGGTGACCACGTACCGGGCGCACCCGTCGCGGTCCAGCCGGTCGAGCACCTCCCACAGGTCCCCGCCGTCCTGGGTCCACCCGCGAGCCGCCAGCCGGTGCCCGTCCGCCGTGATCCGGACGTCCAGCCCGACCGCGATCCGCTCGCCGTGCTCGGCGATCGCCTTGGCGCACCACACCGGGTCCTCCAGCGCGGCGGTCCCGAGGTTCACCCGGGCGCACCCGGTGGCCAGCGCGGCGGCGAGCGAAGCGTCGTCCCGGATCCCGCCGGACAGCTCCACCCGCACGTCCAGCTCGCCCACGACCCGCGCGACGAGCTCCCGGTTGCTCCCGCGACCGAAGGCCGCGTCGAGGTCCACCAGGTGGACCCACTCCGCGCCGTCGCGCTGCCACGCCAGGGCGGCGTCCAGCGGGGAGCCGTAGGAGGTCTCGGTGCCGGCCTCGCCCTGCACGAGTCGGACGGCTTGACCGGCGGCCACGTCAACGGCCGGAAGCAACGTGAAAGTCACGCGAACAGCCTAGTTGCCACCGGTGCCGGCGCACGGCCGCCCCCGTCAGCGGAAGCTGTGCAGCCAGTTCTCCAGGAGGTGCGCCCCGGCGTCCCCGGACTTCTCCGGGTGGAACTGCGTGGCCCACAACGGCCCGTTCTCCACGGCGGCCACGAAGTCGTCGTCGCCGTGGGTGGCCCACGTCACCAGCGGAGGCCGGATCACCTCGGAGGGCTCCAACTCCCAGCGGCGAACCGCGTAGGAGTGCACGAAGTAGAAGCGCGTGTCGGCCGACAGCCCCGAGAACAACCGACTGCCCTCCGGGACCCGGACCGTGTTCCAGCCCATGTGCGGCACCACGGGCGCGGCAAGCCGCTCGACCGTCCCGGGCCACTCACCGCAGCCCTCGGTCAGCACGCCGTGCTCGATCCCCCGGTCGAACAGGATCTGCATACCCACGCAGATGCCCAGGACAGGTCGACCACCGGCGAGCCGCTCGCCGACGATCCGCCCACCCTTGACCGAGTTGAGCCCCTCCATGCACGCCGCGTAAGCCCCGACCCCCGGCACGACCAGCCCGTCGGCGTCCAGCGCGGCCCGCCGGTCGGAGGTGACCTCGACCGAGGCCCCGACCCGCTGGAGGGCGCGCTCGGCGGAACGCAGGTTGCCGGATCCGTAGTCCAGTACGACGACTCGTGGTGCCACGACACCAGGCTAGGCCAACGGAGCCCCACCCTGCGTCACGGGCACCACGGGCAACACCGTGTTGATCGCCAACCCGGCCCGATCAGGAAGGGCCCGAACCCACGTGTCGGCCCGCCCCTGCGACACCAGCGACCGGACCTCGGCCACGTCGGCGGGCAGCGCCAACTCCCCGGACACCGCCTTCAACCGCCACCACCCGACAACCCCCACCAACCGCCGAGCGGACCCGGAGAACCCGCTGGTCTCCCCGTCCGACCAGACCACCCCGCCCCGGAGGTCGTCCCACCGGACCAACACCCCGGACCCCCCGGAAACCTCCCGAACCCGCGAAGCGAACCGCTGCCCGGCAGCGAACCCGATCCCCAAGGGAGGCAACAACACCGTCCCGGACTCGACCGGCACCAACGCAGCAGGCCCGGCCACGGCCCGGTGCAACGCCAACTGCAACTCAGCCGTCGGCGCGTGTGTCCAGATCAGGGTTCTCGGCACGCTCACGACCAGAGATCATGCCCCAGACCGACCCCACCCGAACATCCGACGCACGGACAACCCCAAACCACCGCCCAAAAGCCAGCACCACCCACCCAACGCCCAGCCCCCACGCCCACCCGTCCCCCACTCCACGTTCCCCCCAGCAACCACCCCCACCCCCCACGGCCACCCTCACCCCACCCACCCACCCACCCACACAATTCCCCGCAATTCATACAGACCCCCACCGAGTCGTGTTCTCCCCGTATGGCCTGCGCGCAGCGAACCGCGCTTTGCCAGGCTATGCAAGCACGCTTTTCGCTTGCGTAGCCTGGCAAAGGGTGGTTGTCTTCAGACCAGGACATACGGGGAGAACACGACGGACGCACTTCTCCCCCGGCGGCCTGCCCAGCGGCGAGCGTCGCTCTTATTCCCTAAACCCCAACCACCAACCCACCCAACACAACAACCCCACCCCACCCCCCTCATCCCCACACCCCACACCTTCACACCGGATGCCCGAACAACCTCCGCACCGCCGCCGCAATCCCCAACACATCCAAATCATGGGCCGAATCATGGTCTTCGGCCGTGCCATAAGCCCGCAACTCGGATTCCCGCCGCACCCCCAACGCCCGCAACCGGTGCGGCACATCGGCCAGCGCCTCAGCCACCACATGCGCCGAAGTTCCAGCCAAGTACGGTTCCACCAACAACACATCAGCCCGCGAAGCAGCGACAGCGGCCCGCAGTCCACCCTCGTCGAACGGCCGGACCGACGTCGCGTACAGCACCGTCACGTCCACGCCCTCGGTAGCCGCGAGCACCGGTTCCAGCATCGGCCCGACCGCCAACACCACACCACCCGACCCGCGCCGAACCTCCGTCAACTTCCTGGAAACCGGATAAGCCCGGGAATTCTCCCGCAGCGACAACCGGATATAGACCCGGTCATCTCCGGCCAACGCCTCCCGCACCACTCCCTCGACCTCTCCGCCATGCCCCGGCACCACGATCCGCCACCCAGGCAAAGTGTCGAACAACGCAACATCCCCCGGTGCCTGATGGGTCCGCCCCCACACCGGGTCATCATAGGAACCGCCAATACTGACGAAAACTCCGCCCACGTCCTGGTGCCCGAAATCCAGCTTGATCTGCTCGAACGGTCGTTCCACCAGAAATGGCGCATACGTGTGGACCACCGGCCTCATCCCGCTGAGCGCGAGGCCACTTCCCACCCCCACCATCGCCTGCTCGCGAATGCCGACGTTCACCACCCGGGGCGACGGCCGGAACACATCCCGTGAAATCTCCGCCAGCACCACCGCCACCCGCGGATCGTTCTCCATCACCTCCTCCACCGTGTCCACAAACGCCTGCCGCATCGAAACCACGCCCGCCGTCCCCACCGAACCCACCGAACCCACCGCACTCACCGCACTCACCGCACTCACGCCCCCTTCACAACCCGAGCCACCACGACCGACGGCCGCGACGAATCCACCCCGACGAACGCCGAGTACAGCGCTTCTTGATCACTTCCATCCACTGTGGACGAAGCCCATCCCTCGACCGCGAACCGGGTGGCCACCCCTCCGGGCCACCCGTGCGTGCCGGACTCGTTGTCCACCACCACGACCGTGAGATTCGACAACCCCAGCCGCCCCGCCAGGGCGATCGCCTCGTGGTTGCTGCCCTCGTCCAGCTCCGCGTCCCCGACCAGCACCACCACCCGTGCCGCGTCCCGCCCCTGCAACCTCAGCCCGACCGCCATCCCGACCGCGATCGGCAACCCGTGCCCCAACGACCCGCTGCTGATCTCGACCCCCGGCACCAGCACCCGGTCCGGGTGCTGCCCCAGCGGCGAATCCCACTGCGTCCACGTGTCCAAAGTGGATGGATCGAGGTACCCCTTGGCGGCCAGCACCGCGTAGTACGCCATCGGCCCGTGCCCCTTGGACAACAGGAACCGGTCTCGATCCGGGTCGTCCACCCGCTCCGGCGACACGTTCAGCACCCGGTCGTACAGCACCCACAACACGTGCAGCGTCGACGCCGCCGCCCACTCGTGCTTCTCGTCCCCCGACATCCGCTCGAACAACGCCGGAATGGCCGCAAACCCCACTCCCGCTACTCCCACCTCACCCCCCACGCCGACCTCACCCCCGCCCAAGCCCGCACCACCCCCGCCCAGGCCCGACTGACGCGCGCCCACGCCCGCTTCGCTCCCGTTCAAGCCCGCTCCGCTCGCCACTGCCATGGACCTCACCCAACAACTTCGACTTAGGTCGAGGTCAAGGCTTAGGATGGCGAGGTGAGCAAGCTGCCGGAGATGTTGACCATCGGCCAGGTCGCCGAGCGGAGCGGCGTGCCGCACACCGCGCTGCGGTTCTACGAGGAACGGGGGTTGATCGCGTCCGAGCGCACCGCCGGCAACCAGCGCCGGTACCCCCGTTCGGTGCTGCGCCGACTGGCGTTCATCCGCACGGCGCAACGCGTGGGCCTCAGTTTGGAGGACGTGCACGACGCCCTCGCCACGCTGCCCGACAACCGGACGCCCACCAAGACCGACTGGAGCCGGCTCTCCACCACCTGGCAGACCGAGTTGGACGCCCGGATCGACGCCTTGATCCGGCTGCGCGACCGCCTCACGTCCTGCATCGGCTGCGGCTGCCTCTCACTGCGGAGCTGCTTCCTGCACAACTTCGAGGACGAACAAGCCTCCGACGGTCCCGGCGCGCCCAAGCTGAAGCCCGCCAGCGAGGGCGGCACCTGAGCGAAAACAGGCTGGCACCGCACCGACCAGCCGTGCTGCACTGTGCGTCGTGCAAGAACGAGAAATGATCCGCCTCTCCAAGCGGATGTCGAAACACCTGCGGCACAGCCCCGAGTCGGCGGGTCTCACCCTCGACCCCGCGGGCTGGGTCGACCTGGACACCTTCGTCCGAGCCCTGCGCACCACCCACGACGACGTCTTGGAAGTGGTCGCCGGCAACGACAAGCAGCGCTTCACGATCGAGGACGGCCGGATCCGCGCCAACCAGGGCCACACCGTCGAGGTCGAACTCGACCTGCCCGTCGCCGAACCCCCGGCCGTCCTCTACCACGGCACGATCGCGAAGTTCCTGCCCGACATCCTGAACGAGGGCCTGCGCCCGATGTTCCGGCACGACGTGCACCTGTCAGCGACCGTCGACACCGCAGTCCGGGTGGGTGCCCGCCGGGGCAAGCCGGTGATCCTCGAAGTGGCCGCCCACAAGATGCGCGCGGACGGCCACGAGTTCCGAGTGAGCGCCAACAACGTCTGGCTGACCCAAGCCGTGCCGCCGCCCTACCTCAAGGTCTGGCACCGCTAAGAGCCCACACCAACCACCCTCACACCAACCACCCTCACACCAGCCGCGCTCACACCAGCCACGTCCACACCAACCACGCTCACACCAGCCACGCGATCGCGCCACCCACAGCCACGACCACCAACACCGCCAGCACGATCGCCAGCCCCCGCGCCGTCTTCCACGTGCTGTACACGCCGCCGATCAGGAAGCCCGCCAAGGCGAGCAACCCGATGACGACGTACTCCTTCGGCACTACAGCACACCCTTCGTGGACGGCACGCCACCCACGCGCGGGTCCGGCTCCACGGCCGCCCGCAACGCTCGTGCCACGGCCTTGAACTCCGCTTCCGTGATGTGGTGCGGGTCGCGCCCGTACTCCACCCGCACGTGCAACGCGATCCCCGCGTGGAACGCCAGCGAGTCGAACACGTGCCGGTTCAGCACGAACGGGTAGTTGCCCCCGATGGTGAACGTGTTGAACTGCTCCGGCTCGCCCACGTGCACGCAGTACGGCCGGCCCGACACGTCCACCGCCGCGTGCGCCAGGGTTTCGTCCATCGGGATCCACGCGTCGCCGAACCGGCGGATGCCCGCCTTGTCCCCCAACGCTTCCCGCAGCGCCTGACCCAGCACGATCGCCACGTCCTCGACCGTGTGGTGGGCGTCGATCTCGACGTCCCCGGTCGCACGCACCACGAGGTCCAACGACCCGTGCACGCCCAGCGCGGTCAGCATGTGGTCGTAGAACGGGACCCCGGTGCTGATCTCCACACGTCCGGTGCCGTCGAGGTCGACCTCGACGTACACCGACGATTCCCTGGTGGTCCGCTCCACCTTGCCGACCCGGCTCACCGGCCAACCTCCTTGCTCGCCGCGAGGAACGCGTCGTTCTCCTCCGGAGTACCGACCGTCACCCGCAGATGACCCGCGATTCCGACATCCCTGATCAGCACGCCGTGTTCCAGGTAGGACCGCCACGCCGCGCGCGCGTCCTCGAACCACCCGAACAGCACGAAGTTCGCGTCGCTCGGTACGACGTCGAAACCCAGGCCCGCCAACGCCTCCACCACGCGGTCCCGCTCGGCGGCGAGCAGCGCCACCGAACCGAGCGTCTCGTCCGCGTGGCGCAGCGACGCCCGCGCCGCCACCTGGGTCAGCGCCGACAGGTGGTAAGGCAGGCGCACCAACAACAACGCGTCGACCACGGCCGGGGCGGCGGCGAGGTAGCCCAGCCGCCCGCCGGCGAACGCGAACGCCTTGCTCATCGTGCGGCTGACGATCAGCTTCTCCGGGAACTCCTCCAGCAGCGCCACCGCGCTGTCCCGCGAGGAGAACTCCGCGTACGCCTCGTCCACCACGACGATCCCCGGTGCTGCCGAGATCAGCACTTTCAGATCGGCCACCGGGACGCTCTGCCCCGTCGGGTTGTTCGGGCTCGTCACGAACACGACGTCCGGAGCGCGCTCGGCCACGATCTCCGCCGCCCGGCCGACGTCCAACGAGAAGTCGGCGCGCCTCGGCGTCGGCGACCACTCCGTCCGCGTCCCCGCGGCGATGATCGGGTGCATCGAGTACGACGGCTCGAAACCCAACGCCGTCCGGCCGGGGCCGCCGAACGCTTGCAGGATCTGTTGCAGGATCTCGTTCGACCCGTTGGCAGCCCAGAGGTTCGCGGCCGTCAACGGCACGCCGGTGGAAGACGCCAAATAAGCAGCCAGGTCTTCCCGCAACGCCACGGCGTCCCGATCCGGGTACCGGTGCAGCTCGCCCGCCACCTCAGCGACCTCGGCCACCACCTCGGCGACCAGATCAGCCGACGGCGGGTACGGATTCTCGTTGGTGTTCAACCGAACCGGCACATCCAACTGCGGCGCGCCATACGGCGTCCGCCCGCGCAGATCCTCCCGCAGCGGCAGATCCGACAGTTCAACACGCTCACCCACCGGCTCCACACGCCCACTCGCCGGCTCCACACGCCGAACCACCGGCTCCACCCGCCCACCCACCGGCTTCACCGCCCGGCCTCACGGAACCGCGCCGTCACGGCTTGGCCGTGCGCCGGCAGGTCCTCTGCCTCCGCCAACGCCACCACCTTCGACGCGACCTCGCGCAACGCGTCCTCGCTGTAGTCCACGACGTGGATCCCGCGCAGGAAGGTCTGCACCGACAAGCCCGAGGAGTGCCGCGCGCAGCCGCCCGTGGGCAGGACGTGGTTGGACCCGGCGCAGTAGTCGCCCAGCGACACCGGCGAGTGCGCCCCGACGAAGATCGCGCCGGCGGCCCGGACCCGGGCCGCCACTTCGCGCGCCGACTCCGTCTGGATCTCCAGGTGCTCGGCGGCGTAGACGTCCACCACCCGCAGCCCGTCGTCCACAGTGGACACCAGCACCACCCCGGACTGCCGTCCCGTCAACGCGGTACGCACCCGGGCGGAGTGCTTGGTCGCACCGACCTGCCGCTCCAACTCCTCGTCCACCGCGTCGGCCAGCTCCACCGACGTCGTCACCAGGACGCTGGCCGCCAGCGTGTCGTGCTCGGCCTGGCTGATCAGGTCGGCCGCGACGTGCACCGGGTCGGCGGTCGAGTCCGCCAGCACCGCGATCTCCGTCGGCCCCGCCTCGGAGTCGATCCCGATCAGGCCGCGCAGCAGCCGCTTGGCCGCCGTCAAGTAGATGTTTCCCGGTCCGGTGACCAGGTCCACCGGTTCGAGCGAACCGCCGTCGGTGTCCACGCCGCCGTACGCCAGCAGCGCGACGGCCTGCGCCCCACCCACAGCCCACACCTCGGTCACGTCCAGCAGCGCCGCGGCGGCCAGGATCGTCGGGTGCGGCCGGCCGCCGAACTCGGCCTGCGGCGGCGAGCACACCACCAGCGACTCGACACCCGCGGTCTGCGCCGGCACCACGTTCATGACCACGCTGGACGGGTACACGGCCAGTCCGCCGGGCGCGTACAGGCCGACCCGGGCGACCGGCACCCAGCGCTCGGTGACCGTGCCGCCGGGGACGACCTGCGTCGTGGTGTCCGTGCGCCGCTGGTCGGCGTGCACCTTGCGGGCCCGCGCGATGGACTCCTCCAGCGCCTCCCGCACCGCCGGGTCCAGTTCGGCCAGGGCGCGGTCCAGTTCGGCCTGCGGCACCCGGACCGACTCCGGCCGCACGTGGTCGAACTTCTCGCCGAACTCCAGTACCGCTTCGACCCCGCGCTCCCGCACCGCCTCGACGATCGGCCGCACGTGATGCAGCACCGCGTCCACGTCCACCTCGGCGCGCGGCAGCGCGGCGCGCAGTTCAGCCGGAGACGGGACCCGACCACGCAGGTCGATGCGGTTGAGCATGCCCCCAAGGGTAAGCCGTCCGGACCAACCCGCCGCAGCCCGCCCCGAGACGCCCACGATCCGGATTCGCATCGCCCGGCACCACCGGCGATCAGGACGGCCAGGTGATCCGGTTCGACTCGACCCGCCCCTGCGGCGTGTCGACGTAGACGTACACCTCGGCACCGGGCACGTCGTAGCGGGTGTCGTTGCACTCCACGGCTCCGGACGCATCCGTGACGGCTCTGCACGGGTCGCTGAAACTCCGCTGATTCCCGATCGGCTCCACGCTCACCGCCGTATTCGCGGCGAATCCGGTCAACCACGTGTCGATCCAGTAGCACTTCCCCCTCTCACACCGAGAACTACTGGTCGGCTCACCCACCGCGATCACGATCTTCGGCACGCTCGCCACCGCCACTGCCGCTGCCGCCGTCGTCGTGGGCACCGGCACCACACCCGGAGGCTCCGGCGACGTCGTCACCACGTCGCCCGGCGGCACCGTCGTCGTGGGCACCGCAGTCGACGCCGTCACCGAAGGCGCACTCGACACCGACGACGCGGGCACCGGCGACTCGAACCAGGGCGACGGCTGCGCGTAGCCACGCTGAGGCTGCGCGTCCGGCCAGACCAACCACGCCAGAACGACCAGCACGACCAACGCCGTACCCCAGCGCAACCGCGGCGACTTCTGGAACATGACCACCAGGTCCCGTCCGACCTGGATGATCACCGACCCCTCCCGAGCCTCCGCCTCCTGCCGCACACCACCCTGCTCCTGGCTACCGCCCTGCTGCTCCACGCCCCACCCCGCCAACCCGGAAATCCACGCCCGCCCCGGAACGGCTCCGAACGCCCCCAGAACGGTTCTGAACGACTTCGAACGACCTCGATCAGTCAATCAGCCACTCCGGTTAGCCCGAACACCGGCACAATCATTAAGCCAATCGGCCGCAATTCTGCGGATTCGGCGTACTGACCAGTAACCGAATTGGTCTGTTAACTGTCAGCCGCGCAAACCAACGGGAACCCGACAAACGGCGGCTATGCCGAACTGTGACAAACGGGCCACGCTGCGTAGGCACAACTCCGTCGCAAACCCTGCTGATGATGGAGGCGCAATGTCCTTCAAGCGGCGCGGCCTAGTGGCCGCCGCGCTCGGTGTGTGTCTGACACTGGTGTTGCCCTTCAACACCGTCACCGCGCAGCCGACCACGACCAGTTCACCCGAGCGGACCATGTTCGAGGTCACCGCGGCGACCCCGGAGGCCCGGACCAAGGTGGCCCGGACCGGCGTCGACGTGCTCGGCCTGAACGGGTCGACGCTCACCGTGATCGCCGAGCCCAGGCAGCAGTGGCAGCTGCGCGCGACCGGGCTCCCCCTGAAGAACCTGGGCGACGCGGACGCCCAGCTCGCGGCGCTGGGCAAGGCCGACTTCACCGACCGGACCGGGGACGCCGGTACCCAGGACTTCCCGTCCGGCTACACCGGGTACCACAACTACCAGGAGATGGTCGCCGAGCTGAACCAGACCGTCCGCGACCACCCGGACCTGGTGAAGCTCAGCAGCATCGGCAAGTCCTACGAGGGCCGCGACCTGTGGCTGCTCAAGATCAGCGACAACCCGGGCGCGGACGAGGCCGAGCCCGAGGTGCTGTTCACCTGCAACCAGCACGCCCGCGAGCACCTCACCGTCGAGATGTGCCTGCGCATCATCAAGCAGTACACCGACGGCTACGCCACCACCCCGGCCATCAAGAACCTGGTGGACAACCGGGAGATCTGGATCGTCACCAGCGTCAACCCGGACGGTGCCGAGTACGACATCGCCTCCGGCTCGTTCCGCGCGTGGCGGAAGAACCGCCAGGGCAGCGGCACCGACCCGAACCGCAACTGGGGCTACAAGTGGGGCTGCTGCGGCGGCTCCTCCGGCAGCCCCACCAGCGACACCTACCGCGGGCCCTCGGCGTTCTCCGCGCCGGAGACCCAGCGGGTGCGGGACTTCGTGAACGGCCGCGTTGTCGGCGGTGTGCAGCAGATCAAGTCGCACATCGACTGGCACACGTTCTCGGAGCTGATCCTGTGGCCTTACGGCTACACGACCGCCGACACCGCTCCCGGCCTGGACGCGACCCAGCAGAGCGCGTTCTCCACCCTCGGCCGCCGGATGGGGTCGCTGAACGGCTACACGCCGGAGCAGTCCAGCGACCTCTACATCACCGACGGCAGCGTGAACGACTGGATGTGGTTCCAGCACAAGATCTGGAGCTACACCTTCGAGATGTACCCCAGGTCCGCCAGCGGCACGTCGGGGTTCTACCCGCGTGACACCCAGATCGCGCCGCAGACGGCACGGAACGACAGCGCCGTGGAGCTGTTCTTGACCTACTCGGACTGCGTACCGCGCATCATCGGGCGCACCTGCTGACAGCCTCCACAGCCTGATCGACCTGCGCGGGTTCGACGAAGTAGTGGGGTGATGCCCGCACCACCTCGTCGAGCCCGCGCTTGGTCATGTCCAGCAGCGTCGAACCGGCGTGGCTGGTGCTGACCACGACGCCGTGCCCGGCCAGCTCGTCGCGCAGCTCCACGACCCGGCGGCCGGCGACGGTGAACGTGACGATGCCCGAGCGCTGCTCGCCGATGTCGCGCACCACCACGCCCGGCAGCTCCGCCAGCCCCCGCCGCAACCGGTCGGCCCGGTCGGCCACCGCCCGCCGGATCTGCTCCAGCCCCAGGTCCAGCGCGTACCGCGCGGCGGCGATGAGCCCCAGCCGGTCGGCGATGCTGCACTCCCACAGCTCGAACACCCGCGCGTCCTCGCGCAGCCGGATCTCGTGCGGCGAGACCCACTCACCGCTGTGCAGGTCCACCAGCCGGGGCCGCAGCACCTCGCGCGCGCTGCGGCGCACCACCAGCACGCCCGTGCCACGCGGCCCGCGCAGCCACTTGCGGCCGGTGCCCGAGATCAGGTCCACGCCCAGCTCGTCGGCCCGGACCGGGAGCTGGCCGAGCGACTGGCAGGCGTCCAGCAGCACCAGCGCGCCCACCTCGTGCGCCGCCTCGGCGACCTCCTTGACCGGGTTGACCAGGCCGTTGTTCGTCGGCACGTGCACCAGCGAGACCAGCTTGACCCGCTCGTCCAGCAGCTCCTTCAACGCCTCCACGTCGACCTGGCCGAGCGCGTCGGACGGCACCGTCTCCACGGTCGCGCCGACTTCGCGCGCCCGGTGCAGGATCGGCACGGCGTTGCCCGCGTACTCGACCTCGGTGATCAGGATCCGGTCGCCGGCGGTCAGCGGCACCGCGTCGAACGCGGCCAGCCACGACCGCGTCGCGCTGTCGGTGAACGCGATCTCGTCGGGTTCCGCGCCGAGCAGGTCGGCGAACACCCCGTACCCCGCTTCCAGGTCGTCGGCGCGTTCGCGGCCCGCGGTGTACCCGCCGATCTCGGCTTCCCGCCGCAGGTGTCCGATCACCGCGTCGAGCACCTGCCGGGGCGGCAGCGACGAGCCCGCCGAGTCGAGGAAGACCCGCTCGATCGAGGCGGGCGTGTCGGCGCGGACGGCGTTCAGGTCGATCACGTGGGCCCCCTGGTCCGGTGCCGGCCCGCAGCCGGCTCTACTCCCGTCTACACCATCCCGGCCGTCCCACCAAAGATCCACCACCACACCACACACCAACGCCCTACCAACGCACCACCACCGCACCACACACCAACGCACCACGGATCAGCGAGCCACAGATCAGCGAGCCACCGACCAACACACCTCGATCAACGCACCGAAGCCCACTCGACGAAGCTCAGCGAGCCGCCCACTTCTCCAGGTTCCACCACGGCCCCCACGCCAACGGCCCGTGCGCGTGCGGGTCCACGACCTCTTGGTAGCCCGTCCAGTTGTCGCGCAGGACGTACGTGTGCTGCACCGCCGCGAGCACCGCCATCCCCGGCGACACCACGTACGCCTGCTGGAACTGCCGGTACGCCGCCACCCGCTGGGCCGGGTCCAGCAGTGTGCGGCCCGCGTCCAACGCCGCGTCGACCTGCGTGTTCGCGTAGCCCCACGGGTTGCCGGTGTGCAGCGGCGGGTACGCGGTGAGGTCCGGGTCGAACGGTGTGCCGCCGCCGTAGAGCAGCGCGTCGGCGCCCAGCCGGGGCGTGATCGCCTCCCAGCTCAGCCCCGCCAGCTGGACGTCCACGCCGATCGCCCTCGCGTCCGCCGCGAACGCCGTGGACAGGTCCGCGCGCACCACGTCGCCGATCGGGTACATCAGGGTGAACCGCGCCGGCACGCCGTTGCGGGCGCGCACGCCGTCCGCGCCGCGCACCCAGCCCGCCTGCTCCAGCATCAGCTCGGTCTGGACCTTGTCGTAGGCGAACGCAGCGGTCGGGTCGTAGAACTCCGGCATGGTGTCCGGGATCGGCGTGGCCGCCGCCGAGCCCTTGCCGCCCAGCAGGTTGTCCACCAGGCCCTTGCGGTTGACCGCGTGGTTGAGCGCCATCCGCATCGCCGGGTCGCCGGTCACCGGGCCGCTGGGCAGCGTCACGGCGCGCAGGTCGGTGCTGCGGTGGGTGACCACGCGCATCCCGCTCGTGCCGGTGAACGGCTGCGCCAGGCGCTGCGGCAGTTCCGCCCCGTCGAACTCGCCCGCCTGCATGCGCTGCGCGCGGGTGTTGTCGTCGGGCACGAACACCACCGTCACCTTGCGGATCTTCGGCTCGCCCGCGAAGTGCTTCGGGTTCGACTCCAGGATCAGCCGGTCGCCCTTGCGCCACTCGGTGACCTTGAACGGCCCGGTGCCCACCGGGAGCATGTCCTTGAGCGGCACGCTGAACGACTCGCTGGACAGCACGCCCAGCGTGAGCAGGTGCGGGAACGCCGCCCACGACTTGGCCAGCGTGAAGCGCACCGTGCGCACGTCCAGCTGTTCGACGCCGGTCAGGCCCTCGTACCGGGAGCGCTCGCTCGCGCCCGCCGCCGGGTCCAGCAGCGCGCGGTAGGTCGCCACCACGTCCTCCGGGCCGAACGCCGAGCCGTCGGAGAACTTCACGTCACCGCGCAGCCGCACCGTCCAGGACAGGCCGTCGGCGGCGGGCTTGGGCAGGTCCTCGGCGAGCTGCGGGCGCAGCGAGCGGTCCGCGCGGTGCTCGAACAGGCCGTCGTAGACCTTCGACACGCCGTCGCGGCCGTAGCCGAGCAACGGGTTGAGGGTCGCCGGTTCCGCGCTGTCGGCCAGCACGATCGCGCTGCCGTCCGCCGAGTTCTCGGCGTTCGGTGTGGTGGTTCCCGTGCAGCCCGCCACGGTGAGGACGGAGATCAGGACCAGCGGGGGCAACAGGGAGCGCACGGGACCTGACACTACCTATGGTGGGTGTTATGCGTGTCGCGCTCTGCCAGATCACCTCCTCCGCCGACCCGGCGGCCAACCTCGACCTGCTGCGCGGCCAGGTGGCCCGCGCCGAGGGGGCCCGGGTCGTGCTGTTCCCGGAAGCCGCGATGTGCAGGTTCGGCGTGCCGCTCGGACCGGTCGCCGAGCCGCTGGACGGGCCGTGGGCGACGGCCGTGCGGGAGATCGCCGACGAGCACGGCGTCGTGGTCGTGGCCGGCATGTTCACGCCCGCGCCGGACGGCCGGGTCGCCAACACCCTGCTGGTCACCGGCGGCGGGCTGCACGTGGGCTACGACAAGATCCACCTGTTCGACGCGTTCGGGTTCACCGAGTCGAAGACCGTCGCGCCGGGCGCGGAGCCGGTGGTGGTCGAGGTCGACGGCGTCACCTTCGGCCTGGCCACCTGCTACGACGTGCGCTTCCCCGAGCTGTTCCGGGCGCTGGCCGACCGCGGCGCGGCGGCCGTGCTGCTGGGGGCGTCGTGGGGCGCCGGGCCGGGCAAGCGGGAGCAGTGGGAGCTGCTGGTGCGGGCGAGGGCGCTGGACAGCACGTCGTGGGTGCTGGCGTGCGGGCAGGCCGACCCGGCGGTCGACCACGGCGGCGCGCCGACCGGGATCGGGTACAGCGCGGTCGCGTCGCCGCTGGGCGAGGTCGTGGGTTCGCTGGGCGCGGAGCCGGGCGTGCTGTTCGCCGAGGTCGACCAGGCCACCGTCGACCAGGCCCGCCGCGCACTACCCGTCCTCGCCAACCGGCGGCTCTGACCTCCACGCCACCCCACGCCCCCACCCACGCCGCAACTCACC
Source organism: Saccharothrix espanaensis DSM 44229 (assembly GCF_000328705.1). NCBI lineage: Bacteria > Bacillati > Actinomycetota > Actinomycetes > Pseudonocardiales > Pseudonocardiaceae > Saccharothrix > Saccharothrix espanaensis. Next base: position 7,621,490 of record NC_019673.1, read on the forward strand.
CCATCCCATCACGCACGGTAGTCCCGAATCTCTTTCGCAGGACGGCCGCCACACGTCCGGGTGAGCACCGGTTTGGGGTCCTTCCATGGCCCGGGTAGTCCGCCTTCGCGGGGAATCTCGCACGGAGTTTCCGAGCGGCGAAGGGGTTGTCATGATCAACCAGGCCGAGATCGACCGGTTGTACGACAGCGACGTGATCGACTCGCACGGCGAGCGGATCGGGTCGGTGAAGCAGGTGTGGCTGGACGACCGGGACGGGCGGCCGATGTGGGCGTCCGTGCACACCGGGTTGTTCGGCACGAAGGAGTCGTTCGTCCCGATCCAGGACGCTCAGATGTCGTCCGGGCACATCACCGTGCCGGTGGACAAGCGGACGGTGAAGGACTCACCGCGCATCGACGTCTCCGACGAGCACATGACCGACGAGCAGCAGACCGAGCTGTACGAGTACTACGGGCTCATCCCGACCGCCAACACCGGTGAGCACGACCGGCTCTCCCACGACCAGAAGCACCTCGCCGGCCAGGAGCGCACCACCGCCCGCGGCAACGCCGACGCCCAGCGCGCCGCCGCCACCGACCGTGACGTTCTCGGTCGTGACACCACCGGCCGGCACGCCACCAGCCGTGACGCGACCGCTCGTGAAGGCACCGCTCGTGAGGGCACCGTTCGCGACGCCACCGGCCGTGACCGGACCAAGGCGCGCGACACGGACAAGGACGGCACGTCGGTGACCCGGTACGAGGAGCGGCTCGACGTCGGCACGCGCGAGGTCGAGGCCGGGCGGGTGCGGCTGGTCAAGCACGTGGTCACCGAGCAGAAGACGATCACCGTGCCGGTGACGCACGAAGAGGTCCGCGTGGTGCGCGAGCCCGCCACCGGCAAGGACAGCGGCAGGGCGTTCACCGAGGAAGAGGCCGAGGTGACGTTGCGCCGGCAGGAACCGGTCGTGCAGAAGCACGCCGAGGCCGTGGAGAACGTGCGGCTCGACAAGGAAACCGTGACCGAGCAGCAGGAAGTCTCGGACACGCTGCGCCGCGAGGAAGTCGACATCCAGCGCGACGCCGACGCACGCACCGACGCCACCGCACGCGCGGACGCCAAGCGCGCCAGGAAGGACGACCGGGCGTGAGCCGAGGGGCCGCGCCCTCCCCCGCGGAGGGCGCGGGCCCGGCTCTTCTCAGCCCCGTGCCACCCCAGCCCAGCACCTAACCCGAATCAGCCCAGCCCAGCACGAAACCCGAGTCCAACGCGGACTCAGCGCAAGTCCATCCCCAGGTCGAGCGCCGGCGCGGAGTGCGTGAGCCCACCCACCGCCAGGTAGTCCACCCCGGTCTCGGCGTAGGCACGGGCAACCGCCAACGTCAGCCCACCAGACGCCTCCAGCCTCACACCCCCACGTCCCACACCCTCACGCTCCATACCCCCACGCTCCAGGCCACCGACCCGACGCACCGCTTCGGCACACTCGGCGACCGTGAAGTTGTCCAGCAGCACCAGCTCCGCACCCTCGGCGACGGCTTCGTCCAGCTGTGCCAGGGAATCCACCTCGACCTCGCACGGCAGGTCCGGCGCGTGCGCCCGAACGGCCCGCAGCGCGGCGGTCACCGATCCGGCCGCCTGGACGTGGTTGTCCTTGATCAGCACCGCGTCGCCCAGTCCGAGCCGGTGGTTCACGCCCCCGCCGCAGCGCACCGCGTACTTCTCCAGCAGCCGCAGGCCGGGCAACGTCTTGCGGGAATCCCGCACCCTGGCACCGGTTCCGGCGAGTTCGTCGACCCACGCGGCGGTCAGCGTGGCGATGCCGGACAGGTGGCACAGCAGGTTCAGCGCGGTGCGCTCGGCGGTGAGCAGCCCGCGCACCGGACCGCGCAGCACCAGCGCGGGTTCACCGGGCACCGCCTTGTCGCCGTCCTCGCGCCGGTCCAGCACCTCGAAGTCCAGGACTTCCTCGAACACCGCCAGCGCCACCGGGATCCCGGCCAGCACGCCGGCCGCGCGCGGCGTCAGCTCGGCCACCGCGACCGCGTCGGCGGGCACCGTGGCCTCGGTCGTCGCGTCCGGCCCGTACCGGAGGTCCTCGGCGAGCGCCGTGCCGATGACCCGGCGCACGTCGTCCATGTCGAGCGTCATGCCACACCCCTTGAAAACCCGGCCCCACCGACCACCGCGGCAACCACCTCGGCAACCGCGCCCGCCACCCCGGCACCGGCGACCGCACCGGCCGTCACCGGATCGGCCAGCACCGGCTGGCCGGACGGGGTGAGCCGCACCACCTGGCTGCGCCGCCACCCCACGTCGTCGCGCTCGGTGAAGTCGGTCCGCACGTGGCAGCCGCGCGACTCGGTGCGCTGCGCCGCCGCCGCGATCAGCGCCCGCGCCGCCACGGTGAGCGCCGCGTCCTCCACCAGTTCCCGGGTGTCCAGCCGACGGTCCACAGTGGACAGATCGAGCACCGAGCCGACCACCGCGAGACCTTCGGCGTCCCGGCCGATCGCCGCGTACCGAGACATCACCCGCTGCAAAGAGTCCCGATCCGCGACTGGGGCCACCGGCAGCTCCGCGCTGCCCGTGCAGCGGGCCAAGACGCCCAGCGCGAGGTCGGCCGCCACCGCCTCGGCGGCCCGCGTGCCGACCACCAGACCTTCCAGCAGGCTGTTGGACGCCAGGCGGTTCGCGCCGTGCAGACCGGTCCGCGCCACCTCGCCCGCCGCGTACAGCCCGGTCACACCGGTCCGTCCGTCCACATCGGACACCACGCCGCCGCACGCGAAGTGCGCCGCCGGGGCGACCGGGATGGGCTGGGCGGCCGGGTCGACACCCGCCGTCACGCAGGCCGCGTGCACCGTCGGGAACCGCCGCGCGAAGTCGGAGATGCCGGTGGCGTCGAGGAAGACGTGGTCGTCCACGCCGCCGGGCGCGCCCGCCATGTGCCGGGTGATCGCCGCCGCCACCACGTCCCGGGGCGCGAGGTCCTCCAGCGGGTGCACCCCGCGCATGACCCGCGCGCCGGTCGCGTCCACCAGCACCGCGCCTTCACCGCGCACCGCCTCGGTGACCAGCGGGCACCGGCCGCGCGCGCCCCGCCCGGTGTAGAGGACAGTCGGGTGGAACTGCACGAACTCCACGTCCGCCGCGACGGCGCCGGCCCGCAGCGCGAGCGCCAGCCCGTCGCCGGTGGCCACCTCCGGGTTGGACGTGGCCTGGTAGAGCTGCCCCAGACCACCGCTGGCCAGCAGCACGGCGGGCGCGGTCAGCACGCCCGGCACGCCGTGCGAGTCCAGCACCAGCAGCCCGCACACCTGGCCGAGCGGCGTGCGCACGGCGTCCACCGCGATGTGCCGCTCCAGCACCGGGACCCGGCCGTCGGAGGCCGCCGCGAGCAGCGCCCGCTCCACCTCCGCGCCGGTCGCGTCGCCGCCCGCGTGCACCACCCGGAACGCGCTGTGCCCGCCCTCGCGAGTGCGCGCCAACCGGCCGTCCCGCGCGGCGTCGAACACCGCTCCGCGCTCCCGCAACCGTTGCACCGCAGCGGGTCCGCCCGCGATGATCGCGTCCACCGCGACCTCGTCGCACAGGCCCGCACCCGCGGTGAGCGTGTCGCGGACGTGCGCGTCGACCGTGTCGCCCTCGTCGTGCTCACCGGGCAGGACGACGGCCACGCCGCCCTGCGCCCAGCGGGTGTTGCCGTCGGGCTGGTCGCCCTTGGTCACGACCAGGACCCGCAGTCCGAGCTCACGCGCGCGCAGCGCCGCCGTCAGACCCGCGACGCCCGTGCCGACCACCACCAGGTCGGCGCGGGCCTCCCACAGCGGGGTGTTCACTCGCCGCCGCCGGGCTGGCCGATCTCGATCATCCGCCGCACCGCGCCCCGGGCCCGCTCGGCGGTGGCCAGGTCGACGTGCACCTCGTCACGGCCCTCGCGCAGGCAGCGCAGCAGGGCGGTCGGCGTGATCATCTTCATGTACCGGCAGGACGCCCGGTCGTTGACCGCGCGGAAGTCGATCTCCGGCGCGGCCCGGCGGAGCTGGTGCAGCATCCCGATCTCGGTGGCCACCAGGACCGACTTGGCGCTGGTGGCGCGGGCGGCGGTGATCATGTCGCCGGTCGAGAGGATCTTGACCTTCTCCGCCGGGACGGTGCCCTCGCCCGCGAGGTAGAGCGCCGAGGTGGCGCACCCGCACTCGGGGTGGATGAACAGGTCGGCGTCCGGGTTCGCCGCCGCGCGCTCGGCCAGCTCCGGGCCGTTGATGCCCGCGTGGACGTGGCACTCGCCCGCCCAGATGTGCAGGTTCTCCCGGCCGGTCTCGCGCTTGACGTGCGCGCCCAGGAACTGGTCGGGCAGGAACAGCACCTCGCGGTCGGCCGGGACGGAGGCGACCACGTCCACGGCGTTCGACGACGTGCAGCAGATGTCGGTCTCCGCCTTCACCTCGGCGGTGGTGTTCACGTAGGACACGACGACCGCGCCGGGGTGCTCGGCCTTCCACGCCCGCAGCTGCTCACCGGTGATCGAGTCGGCCAGGGAGCAACCCGCCCGCTCGTCCGGGATCAGCACGGTCTTGTGGGGTGCCAGGATCTTCGCGGTCTCGGCCATGAAGTGCACGCCGCAGAACACGATGGTGGACGCGTCGCTCGCGGCGGCGATGCGGCTCAGCGCCAGCGAGTCACCGGTGTGGTGCGCGATGTCCTGGATCTCGGGGAGCTGGTAGTTGTGCGCGAGGATGACCGCGTCCTGCTTGCGCGCCAGCTCCAGCACCTCGTCCCGCCACGCGGCGTCCGGCGCGATGCCGTCGTACGCACCGTCAGAGGTTCGCTCCACATAGGCGGTAGCGACCATGGGTTCCTCCTTCAGCCAAGGTTTTCGCCTACCGGGCGAAAACGTGGCCGATAGTATCAGCCGAGTGGGTCTCGCGGAACATGAGGTAGTGGCCGCAGTGCTCCAGGTGAGAGCCGGATCACTCCAGGTCATGTTGTGGGAGCGCGCGCGGGAACCGCACGCTCACCGCTGGTCACTGCCCGGCGGCGGACTCGGTCCCGAAGAGGACGTCGAGGCATCGATCCGGCGTCAACTGGCGGAAAAAGTCGATGTGCGACAACTGTCACACGTCGAACAGCTCGCCGTCTTCAGCGCGCCCGACCGCGTCCCCGGCCCGCGCGTGGTCGCGACCGCGTTCCTCGGCCTGGTCCCGTCCGACACCGATCCCGTGGTGCCGTCGGACACCGCGTGGCACCCCGTCGACGCCCTGCCCGCGACGGCGTTCGACCACGAGGCGATCTGCCGGCGGGCGCGCAACCGGCTCGCGTCCAAGCTGTCCTACACCAACCTGGGCTTCGCGCTGGCCCCGCCGGAGTTCACGATCTCCGCGCTGCGGTCGCTGTACTCGGCGGCGCTGGGGTACCAGGTGTCGGCGACGAACCTGCAACGCGTGCTGTCCCGCCGCGGGCTGCTGGAGCCCACCGGAGCGGTCGCCCCGGTCGGCCCGTCCGGCGGCCGGCCGGCCGCGCTGTTCCGGTTCGTTTCCGGGCAGATGCGGATCACCGACCCGTTCGCCGTGCTGAGGCCACCCAGCAGCCGTAATTTGGGGACGTGACCACGACGCTCCCGCTGTTCCCGCTGGGTACCGTGCTGCTGCCGGGGACGTCGCTTCCGCTGCACGTCTTCGAGCCCCGCTACCGGCAGCTGGCCGTGGACCTGGTGACCGAGAAGCTGCCGGACCGCAGTTTCGGCGTGATCGCCATCCGGCAGGGCTGGGAGGTCGGGCCGGGCAACGCGACGGCGCTGCACGCGGTCGGCTGCGAAGCCCTCCTGCGCGACGCCAAACCGTTGCCGGACGGGCGGTTCGACCTGGCCACCACCGGCGGGCGGCGGTTCCGGCTGGTCGGCGTTGACGCCGAGAGCGCGCCCTACCTGCTGGGCGAGGTGGAATGGCTGGCCGACGTCCCCGCGCCCGCCGAGGTCGCCGAAGTCCTGCCGCTGCTGACCGAGGGCGCGGTGGCGGCGTTCCGCCGGTACCGGGACGCGGCGTTCGAGGACGACCCCGCCGTGCCGGCGACCGACGACCTGGCGTACGCGCTGGCCAACGACTGCCTGCTCACCCTGGAGGACCGCCAGCACCTCCTGGAGGAACGCTCCGAAGCCCGCCGCCTCCGCCTGGTGCGCAAGATGATGCACCGCGAAGCCGGCATCGTCGCCGCCCTCCACGCCGTCCCCGCCCCGCTCGCCGACCTCGGCCACCTCCCCCACCGCAACTGACTCCGCCCCGCCCCCGTGCGCCCGCCCGCCGCCGCACCGCTACCGCCGCGCCACACCACCACCGCCGCCACACCTCAGGCCCCCGGTCACAACGTTCAGGAAGCCTCCCTGAACGTTCTGCCGCCGCCCATCCACCAGGCAACCGCCCGGAAAGCCACGCCCCGCACCACCGCTTGATCGTTCCAACGTTGCGCTTGATCTTTCAACGATGCGCTTGATCGTTCCGACGTCGCAGTGTTGATTCGCCCTATTGTCCCCTAGTCGGATTGTTCAACAATCCCTACGGTGTGGTCCAGCGCACATCCCACGCCTGTGAGGTGACGACATGAGCAGCAGCAGCACAACGGAGAGCGTCAAGAGCGACGGCGGCCCGTTCGCCTGGTTCCACACCCTCGGTCGCAACGGGAAACGGGCCTTCGTCGGCGCGTTCGGCGGCTACGGACTGGACTCGTACGACTTCCAGGTCCTACCGCTCGGCCTGGTCGCGATCACCGCCTACTTCGGCATCAGCACGGGCCAGGCGGGCCTGCTCACCACGGTCACCCTCGTGGTCAGCGCCATCGGCGGCGCGATCGCGGGCATCCTCGCCGACCGGATCGGCCGGGTCCGCACCCTCATGATCACGGTGATCACCTACGCCGTGTTCACCGTCCTGTGCGGCTTCGCCACCAGCTACGAGACGCTGCTCGTCTTCCGCGCCCTCCAGGGCCTGGGCTTCGGCGGCGAGTGGGCGGCCGGCGCGATCCTCGTCGCCGAGTACTGCAAACCCCAGTACCGGGGCCGGACGGTCGCGTTCATCCAGAGCTCATGGGCGGTCGGCTGGGCGCTGTCCGTCCTGGTCTACACGCTCGTGTTCAACCTGTTCCCGCCGGAAGTCGCGTGGCGCGTGCTGTTCTGGACCGGCGCCCTGCCCGCGATCCTGATCATCTACATCCGTCGCACCGTCAAGGACGCCCCCGAAGCCACCGAACGTCGCACCAGCAGCGCCGAGAAAGGCTCGTTCACCGCGATCTTCAAGGGCGGCCTGGCCCGCACGACCCTGTTGGCCGCACTGCTCGCCACCGGCGTCCAAGGCGGCTACTACACGCTGGCCACCTGGCTCCCGACGTTCCTCAAGACCGAACGCGGCCTGACCGTCATCGGCACCGGCGGGTACCTGGCGTTCCTGATCTCCGGCGCGTTCATCGGGTACGTCTGCGGCGGGTACGTCACCGACTGGTGGGGGCGCAAGAAGACCTTCGCGCTGTTCTCCGTCCTGTCGGCGGGGCTGATCATGCTCTACACGCAGATCCCGCCCGGCGCGAACACCACGATCCTGTTCCTCGGCTTCCCGCTCGGGTTCTGCATGTCGGCGATCTTCAGCGGGTTCGGGTCGTTCCTCGCCGAGCTCTACCCGACCGCGCTGCGCGGCACCGGTCAGGGCTTCACCTACAACTTCGGCCGCGCGGTCGGCGCGCTGTTCCCCGCCCTGGTCGGGTTCATGGCCGAGCGGATGGGCGTCGGCGGCGCGATGATCTTCGGCGCGATCGCGTACGGCATCGCCGTGCTGGCGCTGCTCGGCCTGCCCGAGACGAAGGGACGGGAACTGCTGTGACCACCGGGACACCGCGGCACGTCCGCCGCACCGCGACCGGCCCGACCGCCGGCCTGGCCGACGGCTACGCGCAGGCCAACCTGATCGCCGTGCCGCAGGACTGGGCGTACGAGGTGCTGCTGTTCGCCCAGCGCAACCCGAAGCCGTGCCCGGTGCTGAACGTGACGGACCCCGGTTCGCCGCGCACCGCCCTCGCCCCGGACGCCGACCTGCGCCGCGACCTGCCCCGCTACCGGGTGTGGCGGGACGGCGAACTGACCGCCGAACCCACCGACGCGACCGCGCACTGGCGCGACGACCTGGTGGCGTTCCTGATCGGGTGCAGCTTCACCTTCGAGTCCGCCCTCGCCCGCGCCGGCGTCCCGCTGCGCCACGTCGACCAGGGCCGCAACGTGCCGATGTACGTCACCGACCGCGAATGCCGCCCGGCGGGCCGCCTGCACGGCCCGATGGTGGTCAGCATGAGGTACGTCCCGGCGGACCTGGTCGAGCAGGCCCGGGAGATCACCGCCCGGATGCCCGCCGTCCACGGCGCTCCCGTGCACGTGGGCGACCCGTCAGCCCTGGGCGTGAAAGACCTCGACCAGCCCGATTTCGGCGACGCGACCACGCCGCACGACGGTGACGTGCCGATGTTCTGGGCGTGCGGCGTCACCCCGCAGGCGGCCGTGATGGCGTCCGCACCGCCGTTCGCGATCACCCACGCACCAGGGCACATGTTCGTCACCGACATCCGAGACGACACCTACCGCGTCTGACCACGGCCGCCGCGCCGGCAGTGGCCTCAGCGTCCCGCCTGCGGTCCCCGGCCCGGTGTTCAGCCGAGCCGGCGACCCAGGTCGTCCAGCCCGTTCCAGGCCGCCAGGCAGCCGTACGCCAGCGCCGCGCTCAAGGGCCACGCCAGCACGCCCCACCAGACTTCCAGCACCGGGGCGAGGGCGATCACGTCGCCCACCTCGGGCGCGTCCGGCGGCGGGTACTTGCCGCCCGCCGACCCGATCCCGGTGCGCTGCGCCAGGTAGGCGGCCACCCCGCCGCCCAGGATCGCCCCGATCAGCACGACCGGTCCCCGGCGTTCCCGCAGCAGCCACACCGCGATCCCGGTCAACAGGCCCGCGCCCAGTCCGATCAGCACGAACAGCATCAGGCCGTCGAGCCGGTGGTAGCTCTCCCCGGTGACCGGGACGAGCGACGCGTCCTGCGCGATCACCACGTTCTGCGGCGGCGCGAGCCACGCCCACAACCACCCGGCGGGCAGCCCGAACAGCGCGATCGTCGACAGCACCGCGAACGCGGGCAGCAGATCGGCCTTCACCACCACGCGCGGGCGCGGCGGCTCGTAGCGGTAGATGAAAACGGGTGGCACGCGAACAGGCGCGGCCCGCTCGTCCACCGGTTGCTCCGCCACGCACGACCTCCCCTACCCGAACCCGACCAGGGGAGGTTACCGCGCGGAGGTGATCTCCCCGTGTCGGCTGCACGTGGCGGCCCAGCCAGACGGCGTCACCTGCACCACCATCCGACGCGCACACGCAGAGCAGAACCGAGGCGGATCGATCACCCGAAGACGCAACGCACACGCCCCGTGATCCAGTCCCCCGAGTTCCTTGCCGCAGTAGCCGCAGAAGACAGCAGTCCCACTCACCACTCCCCCACTCACCACGCGCCCACCACCATCCCCACCGCACAACGCCTTCGGCCGAGCCGACCGCCTGGACCACGTGGTCGCTGTTCGCTCCGCCGCTCGCTCACGCGGTCACTCGGTCACTCGGTCACTCGGCGGCCTTACAGGGTCTTGCTCAGCTCCTTGATCGGCATAGAGAGCTCTTCGAGCATGTCCAAGTCGTCCTGCGCCGGTCGTCCCAGGTTCGTGAGGTAGTTGCCGACGATGATCGCGTTGATGCCGCCGAGCATGCCCTGCTTCGCGCCGAGGTCACCGAACGTGAGCTCCCGACCGCCCGCGAACCGCAGGATCGTGCGCGGCAACGCGAGCCGGAACGCACCCACCGCCCGCAGCGCCTCCGGGCCCTCCACGACGGGGTAGTTCTCGTAAGGCGTGCCGGGGTTGGGGATCAGGAAGTTCAACGGCACCTCGTCCGGTTCGAGCGAGGCGAGCTGGACCGCGAACTCGGCGCGCTGGCCGAGCGTCTCCCCCATGCCGATGATCCCGCCGCAGCAGACCTCCATGCCGGCGTCGCGGACCATGCGCAGGGTGTCCCAGCGCTCTTCCCAGGAGTGGGTGGTGACGACGTTCGGGAAGTGCGAGCGGGCGGTCTCCAGGTTGTGGTTGTAGCGGTGGACGCCCATCGCGACCAGCTCGTCGACCTGCTCCTGGGTCAGCATGCCGAGCGAGCAGGCGATCTGGATGTCGTTGCCGTCGTCCCGGATCGCCTTGATCCCGTCCCGGACCTGGGAGAGCAGCCGCTTGTCGGGCCCGCGCACGGCGGCCACGATGCAGAACTCGGTGGCCCCGGTCTCGGCGGTCTGCCGAGCGGCCCGGACCAGCCCCGGGATGTCGAGCCACGCGGAACGCACCGGCGAGGGGAACTGGCCGGACTGCGAGCAGAAGTGGCAGTCCTCAGGACAGCCACCGGTCTTGAGCGACACGATCCCCTCGACCTCGACCTCGGGCCCGCACCAGCGCATCCGCACCTGGTGGGCGAGTTCGAGCAACTCGGGGATCCGGTCGTCGGACAACTGGAGCACTTCGAGCACCTGCTCCTCGGACAGACCGACGCCGCGCTCCAGCACCTGCTCACGGGCAACGCCCAGGACATCGACCTGCTCGGGGGCTGCGGTCACGACTTCTCCATAGGTTGTCCGGCGATAGTCCGCCGGCCAGTCTGCCGCACCACCCCGGGGACTATTGAGCGACGTACGTCACTGACACGGTTCGGAGTCCGGCGAACTGCACCCTGACATGCGTCGACAGTTCCTCGTCCAGGTGAACCCGAGGATCGATGACAACCGGATGACCGGTTCACAGCATGAGCCTAAATAGGCACGGTGGCGTCTCCGGCGATCAACACAGCTAATGGGACGCGGGTGAGCCCACACGCCCGCACCCGGACACAGCCTGGCGGGCGGCGAGCAACCGGGCGGGCGCGGACGGGCGGCGGCGCGGAGGCGGTTCGAGTCGCGCCTGGACGGCGTCTCGTGTAGCGAGGCCGCGTCTCGCTGCGCCAAGCGGCCCGGCGACAGCCCGGTCGAACGGCCACGCAGGCCAGCGGCCACGCAGCCCGGTGAAACGAGTCTGGCGGGACCGGGGCCCCGCGGGACGGGCTCGGCGGGACGGGCCCGGCGAGGACGCAGCCCGGCGGGGACGGGGCTTGGTCTGGTGGGGCTTGGCGGCGGGGTGAGGTGTGCGGGTCGGGGCGGGGTGTGGGGAGAGTTAGCAGGTGTGGGGGGCGGCGAATTTGTCTGGGTCGAAGGTGCCGCCGAACCACGGGGACAGGGAGGTTCGGGCCATGTCCAGGAACTCTTGGCGGGGGAGGGTGGCCGCGCCGTCCGGTAGGACTCCCAGGAGGGGGCCGCCTGCCGCTTCTGGGAGGTCTTGAAGGTTGCAGAGGGCGGCCAGGTCCGGGGTCGTCGGCCAGCGGCCGATGATCACGCCTGGGGATTCCAGGCCCCTGTGCAGGAGGGCTTCGGCGGTCAGAGCTGTCATGTTGAGGGTGCCCAGACCTGCGTGGGCCACCACCAGGACGGGGGCGTTCAGGGCCCAGGCCGCGTCGGCGATGGTGGTGCCCTCGTCGTCGAAGTGGACCAGGAGGCCGCCCGCGCCTTCGACCAGCACCAGGTCGTGGGTGCTGTCCAGGGCCACGGCCGCCGCTGCCACCTCGCTCGGGTGGACGGTCGGGGCCCCGACCCTTCGGGCGGCTGTCGCGGGGGCCAGGGGTTCCGGGTATCTGCGCAGCTCACGGGTGGTGACCTGGCCCGCGAGGCGGACCACCTCGGCCAGGTCTCCCGGCTCGCCTTCGGCGATGCCGGTCTGCGCGGGCTTGAGTACGGCCACCCGACGGCCGTCGGCGGCTGCCAGGGCGGCCAACGCGGCGACCACCACGGTCTTGCCGACCTCGGTTCCCGTTCCGGTGATCACGAGGACGCTCACGGGCACTCACCCTACGACTACACGGAGCGTGGCTGCCGGCCACGTTCTAGCATCACTCGCATGAGTGAGATCGTTCTCTACGGTGCGGACTGGTGCGGGGACTGCCGGCGGGCCAAGGCTTGGCTGCGGGAGCACGAAGTGCCGTTCACGGACGTCGACGTGGAGCACGACGACGCCGCCCGGGACAAGGCCATCGAGATCGCGGGCGGGCGCAAGAACATCCCGGTGATCGTGCTGCCGGACGGGGCGGTGCTTGTCGAGCCCACCACCACCCAACTCGCCCAAGCCATCAAGCGATAAGGGGCGGGGTAGGTGGGAGCGGGAGGTAGAGGTGCGGCGCGAGCGAGGTGGCCCGCGTGACCAAGGGGGTCAACGGGGCCAAGAGGCCGAACGGGGTCGAGGGAGCCAAGGGGAACAGGGCTGCCAAGAGGGCCAAGGCGAACAAGGCACGTAAGGGTGGCGTGGGGGCCAAGCCGGTCAAGGCGCCGAACTGGTTTGCCCGGCGGTCCGGGTGGCAGCAGGCGGGGCTGGTTCTGGGCGGTACGGCGGCCGGGGTCGGGGCTCATCTTCTGTTGTGGGCCACGGCCATCCCGGAGGTCGGTGCGGTGGTGGGGCGGGTTCCTGTCCTGTCCACCGTCGTGGGGTGGTTGTTCGCGGGTGGTGCGTTCGCTGCTCTCGGTGTGCTCGCCCTCAACCACGACTCCGTCGGGCCGGCCGCGCTGCGGCGGTTGAAGATCGTTGCGGGTGTCTGGGCCGTCGTGGGCTTGTTGTGCATCCCCACCGGTTTCGCGAACGACGTCGTGCTCCCGATCGACTACTGGGCGGGTGTCTACGCCGGTGCGTACGGGGTGGCCGCGGTGCCGTTGGTGTTCTTCGTCGTGACGCTCCTGTGGGCCCTCACGGTGAAAGTGCTGCGGATCAAGAACAGCGACCCCACGAACAAGCCCGTGGGGTGGGTGCTGATCGCGTACTCCGCCCTGCTGTTGGTCTGGGGATCGAGTCTGCTCCGGATGTGACCCCGACCGGGCTCAGGCTCGGGCCGCCGCCACCACCGCTCGGCAGATCGCGGCGACGTCGTCGTCCGTGCTGATGAACGGCGGCATGGTGTAGATCAGGTCGCGGAACGGCCGCAGCCACACCCCGTGGTCCACGGCCGCCGCCGTCGCCGCCGCCAGGTCCACCTGGTGGTCCAGTTGGACGACGCCGATCGCGCCCAGCACCCGCACGTCGCCGGGCGCGTCGGCCAGGCCGGTCCGGAGGCCGGCGGAGATGCGGGCGACGGAGGTCCGCCAGTCCTGCGACAGCAGGAGTTCGACGGACGCCAGCGCCACCGCGGACGCGAGCGGGTTGCCCATGAACGTCGGCCCGTGCGCCAGCACCGGCACGTCGCCGCGCGAGATCCCGTCGGCCACCAGGGACGTGCACAGCGTGGCCGCCATCGACAGGTACCCGCCGGTGAGCGCCTTGCCGAGGCACATGATGTCCGGGCTGACGGCGGCGTGGTCGGCGGCGAACAGCTCGCCGGTGCGGCCGAAGCCGGTGGCGATCTCGTCGAAGATCAGCAGCACGTCGTGGGTGAGCGTGAGTTCGCGCAGCACGTGCAGGTACCGGGGGTCGTGGAACCGCATGCCGCCCGCGCCCTGCACGACGGGTTCCACAATGACGGCGGCGAGTTCGGACGCGTGCTCTTCGATCAGCCGCGCGAGTTCTTCGACGTACGCGGTGTCCAGGTCGCGCGGCGGGGCGGAGGCGAAGACCTGGTCGGGCAGGACGCCGCGCCACAGCGAGTGCATCCCGCCTTCGGGGTCGCACACGGACATCGGCTGGAAGGTGTCGCCGTGGTAGCCGCCGCGCCAGGTGAGCAGCCGCCGCTTCTCCGGCCGGCCTTGGGACCGCCAGTGCTGCAGCGCCATCTTGACGGCGACTTCGACCGACACCGACCCGGAGTCGCACAGAAACACGTGCCGCAGCGGTTCGGGGGTGATGTCGACGAGTTTCGCGCACAGGGCCACGGCGGGTTCGTGGGTGAGGCCGCCGAACATGACGTGGCTCATCCGGCCGAGCTGGTCGCGGACTGCGGCGTCGAGGACGGGGTGCCGGTAGCCGTGGATGGCGGCCCACCAGGAGGACATGCCGTCGACCAGTTCGCGTCCGTCGTCCAGCCGGAGCCGGACACCCTCGGCCGCGCTGACGACCAGCGGCTGGTGGGTGCCCGGCATCGGGCCGTACGGGTGCCAGACGTGCGCCTGGTCCAGTTTCAGCAGCTCATCGCGCTCCACGAGCCGACAGGCTAACCGGCAGCGTGTAGAGCCCGCGCATGAGCGTGCTGCTGCGCCACCGGAGCGTCTCGGGTTCGGCGGTGAGGGCGATGTCGTAGCGGTCGAGCAGGGTGCCGACGGCGATCTCGCCCTCCAGCCGGGCCAGCGGCGCGCCCAGGCAGTAGTGGATGCCGTGGCCGAACGCGAGGTGCCCGCCGGCAGCGCGGGTGATGTCGAACGACTCGCCGTCGGCGAACCGGCGTTCGTCGCGGTTGGCCGACATCAGCGACGCGAGCACGAACTCGCCTTCGGGGATGGTCACGTCGCCGAGCGTCACCTCTTCGGTGGTGAACCGGAAGGTGGCCTGGTTGACCGGGCCCTCGTAGCGCAGGAACTCCTCGACGGCGCCGGGCAGCAGTGTCCGGTCGGCGCGCAGCTTGTCGAGCTGCTCGGGGTGGCGCAGCAGGTTGAGCACGCCGGTGGCGATGAGGTTGACGGTGGTCTCGTGGCCGGCGACGAGCAGCAGGAACGCCATCGAGATCAGCTCGGTCTGGTCGAGCCGGTCGTTCTCGTCGGTGGCGTGGATGAGCGCGCTGAAGATGTCGTCGCCGGGGTGGGCGCGCAGCGTGTCGACCAGGGTGGACAGGAAGCCGGCCATGGCGGTGCCGGCGGCCTCGACCGCGTCCGGGTCGTTGCCCGCGACCAGGGTGTTGGACCACTCGCGGAAGTCGTCGCGGTCGTCCAGCGGGATGCCGAGCATCTCGCAGATGACGGTGATGGGCAGCGGGAAGGCCAGTGCCTCGACGAGGTCGGTTTCGCCCCGGTCGGCGACGGCGTCGAGCAGGTCGTCGGTGATCTGCTGGATGCGCGGGCGCAGTTGTTCGACCCGGCGGGGCGTGAACGCCTTCATGACGAGCTTGCGCAGCCGGGTGTGGGTGGGCGGGTCGCTGTTGAGCATGTGCTGGACCAGCGAGTTGTCGAAGCGGGTGGCTTCGCGGGTGCCGGTCTGGTGCCGTTCGAACAGCGGCAGGAAGCCCGCGAAGTCCTTGCTGAGCCTCGGGTCGGCGAGGGCGAGCCGGGCTTCGTCGTAGCGGGTGACGAGCCAGACCTTGAGGCCGCGCGGCAGCAGGATCGGCCGCGCGGCGCTCTCCTCGCGCAGTTCGGCGTGGAAGGCGTGCGGATCCTGGAAGTACGCGTCGCCCAGTTCGGCGAGGGCGGTGGCGTGGTTGGCGTTCTCCCCCATGGGAACCCCTCCTGTGTTGAGTTAACCCTGTTTACTCAACGACAGGAGGAACCCTCGCGTGCCCACCCCGTCCGGATGCCACCCGATCGGACCAGTCAGCCTGTCCGAAATACACCGGACGGGTGATTTCCGGCTCAGCCGAGGCACCCCGGGCCGAGCAACGCCTTCAGGTCGCCCATCAGCGACGGGGTCGGGCTGACCCGCAGCGCGTCGTCCAGCTTCAGCAGGGTGTTCCGGCTGGCGTTGATGATCAGGTTCAGGTGCACCTCGGTGGTGCCGGGGTGTGCCTTGAGCACTTCCTTCAACGAGGTGACCAGCTTCGGGTCGCAGCGCGACGCCGACACCTTCAGCTTCAACGCCTGCGCGCCCAGTTCCGACAGGTCCGGCACCACCAGGTCGTTGGCGATCAGCGAGATCCGGTCCTCGCGCTTGGCCACCCGCGCCTTGACCAGCACGATCGCGTCCTCGGCCACCGACATGCCGTGCACCATGTAGCTCTTCGGGAAGAACAGCACCTCGATGCCGCCGGCGAGGTCTTCGAGCTGGGCGGACGCCCACGGCTCGCCGTTCTTGTTCACCCGCCGCGTCACCGACGCGAGGATGCCGCCGAGCGTGACCTGCGTGCCGTCGGGCACGTCGCCTTCCAGGATGCGCGCGATAGAGGCGTCGGAGTACGACTCCAGCACCTGCTCCACGCCGTTGAGCGGGTGCCCGGACACGTACAGGCCCAGCATCTCCCGCTCCAGCGTCAACTGGTGCTTGGGCTCCCAGTAGTCGTCCGGGATCTTCACGTCGAAGACGCTGCCGACGCCGTCGTCCCCGCCGCCGTCGCCGAACAGGTCGAACTGGCCGCGCGCCTCTTCCTTCTTGGTCAGCATGACCGCGTCGACCGCCTCGACGTGGACCATGTGCAGGCCCTTGCGCGGGTGGCCGAGCGAGTCGAACGCGCCCGCCTTGATCAGCGATTCCACGACCTTCTTGTTGCAGACCGTGGCGTCGACCTTGCGCAGGAAGTCGGAGAAGTCGACGAACTTCCCCTTCTCCTTGCGCGCCTTGATGATCCCCTCGACCACGTTCGCGCCGACGTTGCGGATCGCGCCCAGGCCGAACCGGATGTCGTCGCCGACCGCGACGAACTCGCGCTCCGACTCGTTGACGTCCGGCGGCAGCACGGTGATGCCCATCCGCCGGCACTCGGCCAGGTAGATCGCGGACTTGTCCTTGTTGTCCGAGTTCGTGGTCAGCAGCGCCGCCATGTACTCGCCCGGGTAGTTCGCCTTGAGGTACGCGGTCCAGTACGCGATCAGGCCGTACGCGGCGGAGTGCGCCTTGTTGAACGCGTAGTCGGCGAACGGGACCAGGATGTCCCACAGGGTCTTGATGGCCGCGGCCGAGTAGCCGCTGTCCAGCATGCCCTTCTCGAAGCCCTCGAACTCCTTGTCGAGGATCTCCTTCTTCTTCTTGCCCATCGCGCGGCGCAGCAGGTCGGCCTGGGCCAGCGAGTAGCCCGCGACCTTCCGCGCGATCGCCATGACCTGCTCCTGGTAGACGATCAGGCCGTAGGTCGTGTCCAGGATCTCCGCGAGCGAGTCCTTGAGCTCCTCGTGGATCGGCACGATGTCCTGCTGCTTGTTCTTGCGCAGCGCGTAGTTCGTGTGCGAGTTCGCGCCCATCGGGCCGGGCCGGTACAGCGCGATGACCGCCGAGACGTCCTCGAAGTTGTCGGGGCGCATCAGCCGCAGCAGGTCGCGCAGCGCGCCGCCGTCGAGCTGGAACACGCCCAGCGTGTCGCCGCGGCCGAGGAGCTCGTAGGTCTTCTTGTCCTCCAGCGGGACCGTCGTGATGTCGACGTCGCCCTTGCCGTTGAGGGCGATGTTCTTGAGCGCGTCGTCGATCGTGGTCAGGTTGCTCAGGCCCAGGAAGTCCATCTTGAGCAGGCCGAGCGTCTCGCAGGTCGGGTAGTCGAACTGGGTGATGATCGACCCGTCCTGGGGCCGCTTCCACACCGGGATGTGGTCCATCAGCGGTTCCGCGGACATGATCACCGCGCAGGCGTGCACGCCCGCGTTGCGGATCAGGCCCTCCAGGCCGCGGCCGGTGTCGATGATCTCCTTGACCTGCGGGTCGGTGTCGTAGAGGGCGCGCACCTCGGCGGCCTCGGAGTACCGCTTGTGCGAGGCGTCGAACACGCCGGCCAGCGGGATGTCCTTGCCCATCACGGCGGGCGGCATCGCCTTGGAGATCCGGTCGGCCACCGCGTAGCCGGGCTGGCCGTAGAGCACCCGGGCGGAGTCCTTGATCGCGGCCTTCGCCTTGATGGTGCCGAACGTGATCACCTGGGCGACCTTGTCGTAGCCCCACTTCTCGGTCACGTACCGGATCACGTCGCCGCGCCGGCGCTCGTCGAAGTCGATGTCGATGTCGGGCGGGCTGACCCGGTCCGGGTTCAGGAACCGCTCGAAGATCAGGCCGTGCGCCAGCGGGTCGAGGTCGGTGATGCCCATCGCGTAGGCGATCAGCGCGCCCGCGGCGGAGCCCCGGCCGGGACCGACCCGGATGCCGTTCTCCTTGGCCCAGTTGATGAAGTCGGCCACCACCAGGAAGTAGGACGGGAAGCCCATCTGCAGGATGACGCCGATCTCGAACTCGACCTGCTTGCGGTGGACCTCGTCCACGCCCTCGGGGAACCGGCGGCGCATGCCGGCCCACACCTCCTCGCGGAAGTAGTCGGCCTCGGTCATGCCCTCCGGGGTCGGGTAGCGCGGCATCAGGTTCTGGAACTCGAACATGCCGGTGGTGTCGACCTTCTCGGCCACCAGCAGCGTGTTGCGGCAGCCCTGCTGCCACGCCTCCGACGAGTCGATCGCGCGCATCTCGTCGGGCGACTTCAGGTAGTAGCCCGAGCCGTCGAACTTGAACCGGGACGGGTCCTGGAGCGTCTTGCCGGTCTGCACGCACAGCAGCGCGTCGTGCGCCTCGCGGTCCTCGGCGTAGGTGTAGTGCGAGTCGTTGGTCACCACGAACGGGATCGCGAGCTTCCTGCCGATCTCCAGCAGCCCGCCGCGCACCCGGCTCTCGATCTCGATGCCGTGGTCCATCAGCTCGACGAAGAAGTTGTCGGCCCCGTAGATGTCGCGCCACTTGGCGGCGGCCTCCAGGGCCTCCTTCTCGTGGCCCAGCCGCAGCCTGGTCTGCACCTCGCCGGACGGGCAGCCGGTGGTCGCCATCAGCCCCGCCGCGTGCTCGGCGACCAGCTCGGCGTCCATCCGCGCCCACTTGCCCAGCTGGCCCTCGGTGGAGGCGCGGCTGGACAGCTTCATCAGGTTGTGCAGGCCCTCGTTGGTGCGGGCCCAGATCGTCTGGTGGGTGTACGCGCCGGACGCCGAGACGTCGTCGGACTTCTGGCCGGGGTCGCCCCACAGCACGCGCTTCTTGTTGAACCGGGACTCGGGCGCCAGGTAGGCCTCGATGCCCACCACGGGCTTGATGCCGGCCGACGTCGCCTGCTGGTAGAAGTCGTAAGCGCCGTACATGTTGCCGTGGTCGGTGATCGCGGCGGCGGTCATGCCCAGCCGCTCGCACTCGGCGAACATGTCCTTCAGCTTCGCCGCGCCGTCCAGCATCGAGTACTCGGTGTGCACGTGGAGGTGCACAAACGAGTCGGACACCCTACCCCCCAGAGGTTCGAAGTGGGCCCGAGAGCGACGGGCGCGCCAGGCCAGCGAGCCTATAACTTGCCGCCCGCGCCGCCACCTCAAGGGGTGAGCCCGACACGAAGATTTCCCCCGGTCGCCCGGTGGGGCGAACGCACGAAGATCGGTTCAGGCGGGTAGCGTTCGAGGGGTGGTAGCGCCGGATCCCGTCGACGCCCGTCTCCTGGCCATGCTCGCCGAGATGGGCCGTGCCGCCGTGCACGAGCTGGCCGCGAGACTCGGCATGGACCCGCGCGAGGCCGCCACCCGGCTGATCACCCTGTCCGGCAGCGGGCTGCCGCTGCTGGTCGGCGTGGAGTGCGACCCGAACGGCATCCGCAAGGCACTGGCCAACAGCGTCGCGTGGGGCAGCTACACGGGCCCGGCCCAGGCCGGACCGGGGCAGGCCCAGGCGGGTCGGGGCACGCCGGCCGGCCCGTACCCGCCCGCCCCCGGCACCGTCCGCGGCACCCCGTCGGGCTCCTACCGGCAGGGACCGCCCAGCGCCCCGTTCCCCGCGCAGCAGCCGCCACCGCCGCCCACGGCGCAGGAGCCGATGAACACGTGGGGCCCGCCGCAGTCCTCCGGCTGGGCCCGCGGCGACCACGCGCCCACGCCCAAGTCCCGCACCGGCAAGATCGGCTCCGCGCTGGAGACCGAGGGCCTGGAGGGCGCGCGGTTCACCATCCAGCTGGTCGAGGTCGTGGACCCGGCCGACTTCCTGTTCACGGCGGCCGGCTACAAGCTGGCCGACGGCGAGCGCGCGGTCGTCGTGCACACCGAACTGGCGAACATCGGCACGGTGACGTTCAACGCCCTGCCGGACATGTACCTGGTGCTGATGACCAGCACCGGCGAGACGGTCGGCAAGGCCCCGGTGTCGCTGTCCTCCCGGCCGCCGCACAAGATCGGCGTCCAGCCCGGCGAGACGGCCGGCGGGCACACCGTCTACGTGCTGCCGGAGAACACGGCGGTCACCTCGGTCCGGTGGAGCTCCCGCCCCGAGACCGACCTGAACACCCTGGTCTGGACCGTCGACGACTAGCGGCCCTCTCGGGGTCGGCCGGCGGGGTCGGTTCCCGGTGTCGGTTCCGGTGGGCAGTTCTCGTGGTGTTCTCGGGGTCAGTTCTCGGCGTCGGCGGGCCGCTGGTGGCCGCACGGCACCGCGGTGCCGGTCCGGTCGACCACCTCGGCGTCCGCACCCGAGTTCACCCACACCGTGACGCCCTGGTCGTGGACCACGACGTTGAACGGCGACTCCTCCACCGTCGAGGTCACCACGGTGAACTCCTCCCCCGGGCGCAGCCAGTGGTCGGTGCCCCACGGCTCGACCCACAGGCAGAGCAGACCCTCGGTCTCGTTGCTCACGCTGGTCCTCGACACACCACCGACGTTAGCCGAACGGCCCCATCCGGCGAACACGACCTTGCACGTCGTGCGAGCCGGATACCGACCAGTCGGCCTCCAGCGTCCGGACGGGCTCTGGTCCAAGATCGCGCGGGCCGCGTCATCCGTTGCGGTTGAACAACTTCCCGAGGAACGAGCGCTTTGTCGGATTGGTCTCGGGCTCCGGTCGGGCGGCCGGTCGTGGCGCGGGCGGCGGGGCCGGCGCGGCCTCCGGCAGGTCGCCGCCGATCACGGCCGGCGCGACGCTCCAGCCGTCCGGGTCGACCGCGGCGGGCGTGAACCGGCCGTCGTAGACCGTCTCGTCGTCGGGCCGGGCGGCCACCGGGCGGACCCGGCGCTCCTCCGGCACCTGTCGGACCGGTTCCTGCCGGACCGGTTCCTGCCGTACCGGTTCCTGGTGGGCCCGGTGCTGCGCCTCGGCCGCCGCCCACGCGTCGGGGCTGCCGGGCGCGGGCCTCGCGGGCACGGCCTGGTGCCTGCCCGCGCCGGCTCCGGGCATCGGAAACCCTTGCGGTGGCGTGCGATCCGGATCGTCGTAGTGCGTTGACACCACACGTACCTCCCCATACGAGCGGGCCTTCGCCGCAACGTTACGCGAACGCGACCTGGGAACGGGAGGGATTGTCCGTTGCCGGCCCCGACCGGCGGGCGGCCGGCGGGAGCGCCGCGGCCGCCCGGGAGGGCTAGCTCTCGGCGCGCAGCAGTTCCAGCGCGTCCGACAGGTCGGCGGGGTACTCGCTGGTGAACTCGACCCACTGGCCGTCGGCCGGGTGGTGGAAGCCCAGCGTGCGGGCGTGCAGCCACTGCCGGGTCACACCCAGCCGCTTGGCCAGCACCGGGTCCGCGCCGTAGGTCAGGTCGCCGACGCACGGGTGGCGCAGCGCCGAGAAGTGCACCCGGATCTGGTGGGTGCGCCCGGTCTCCAGGTGCACGTCCAGCAGCGACGCCGCCCGGAACGCCTCGACCACCTCGTAGTGGGTGATGCTCGGCCGGCCGTTGGCCATCACGGCGAACTTGTAGTCGTGCTTGGGGTGCCGGTCGATCGGCGCGTCGATGGTGCCCTTGATCGGGTCCGGGTGGCCCTGCACCAGCGCGTGGTAGAGCTTGTCGACCGTGCGGTCCTTGAACGCCTGCTTGAGCACCGAGTAGGCGTTCTCGCTCTTGGCGACCACCATCACGCCGGTCGTGCCGACGTCGAGCCGGTGCACCACGCCCTGCCGCTCGGCCGCGCCGGAGGTGGCGATCCGCACCCCGGCGGCGGCCAGCCCGCCGACCACGGTCGGGCCGGTCCAGCCGGGGCTCGGGTGCACGGCCACGCCGACCGGCTTGTCCACCACGATGATGTCGTCGTCCTCGTGCAGGACCTGGAGGCCCTCCACGGCGATCGCCTGCACCTGCACCGGGCGCTCCGGCTCGGGCAGGGTGATCTCCAGCCACGACCCGGCGACCAGCCGGTCGGACTTGCCGGCGGGCTGCCCGTCCAGCACCACGTCGCCGGACTCGGTCAGGCTCGCGACGACCGTGCGGGACAGGCCGAGCAGCTTGGCCAGGCCCGCGTCGACGCGCATCCCGTCCAGACCGTCGGGGACGGGCAGCGTGCGGTAGTCGCTCATGCGTTCTTCACCGGCTTCACGTGGCGGGTTCCGTCGTAGTCGCGCTGCATCGCGGCCATGATCACGATTATCGCGCCGCCCACGCAGATGCCGGAGTCGGCAATGTTGAACACCGGGAAGAAGGTGCCGTAGGGCTCGACCACCGAGATGAAGTCCACCACGTGGCCGCGCAGCGGACCCGGCGACCGGAAGACCCGGTCCACCAGGTTGCCCAGCGCGCCGCCCAGCACCAGCCCGAGGCCGACCGCCCAGCCGACCGACCGCAGCTTGCGGGCGATCCACAGGATGAACCCGACCACGCCGAACGCGATCAGGGCGAGGATCACCGTCCAGCCCTCGGCCAGGCCGAACGCCGCGCCGGAGTTGCGCAGGAACGACAGGTACACCAGGCCGCCGAACAGCTCGACCGGCTCCCGGCCCTCCAGCTCCGCGACCGCGGCCACCTTGGTCGCGACGTCCAGCGCCAGCACCACCGGCGCGATCGCCGCGAGCAGCGCCACCCGGCTCTGGGGCGGCGGCTGCTGGGCGGTGCCCGGGTCCGGCTCGACCGGGACGTCCCGGTGCTCCGGATCGGTGTTGGGATCGGTGCTCACCGGGCCATTGTCCAGCATCCCTTCAGCGCAGGAACGGCGGGAGCGCCCGCTCGTCGTTCTCCGGCACCCACCGGCCGTCGACGATCCGGTACGGCCACCGCGAGCCCTCGACCACCAGCGACCGCAGGGCCGCCACGAACCGGTCGACGTGCTCGGCGGTGCTGCCCAGCCCGAGCGACGCGCGCAGCGCCCGCTTGCCGTCGGTCAGCCGGTGCACGGCGACGTGGGCGCAGAACGCGCCGTCGCGCACGCCGATGCCGTGCTCGGCGGACAGCGCGGCGGCCAGGAAGCCGACGTCCTGCCCGGTCACCACGAAGCTCACCACGCCCACCCGGTCCTGGTCGGACCCGAAGATCGACAGCTCGTGCGCGCCGGGCACGGTCGCCAGGCCCGCGCGCAGCCGGGCCAGCAGCTCCCGCTCGTGCGCGGTGGTCTGCTCCCAGTGCCGGCCCAGCACGTCGCAGGCCACCGCGAGGGCGTGCACGCCCACCACGTTCGGCGACCCGGCCTCGTGCCGCTCCGGCACCGCCGACCAGGCCACGCCCAGCCGGTCGCCGTGGTCGGTGACCCGGGCCGTCGCGCCGCCGCCGACCAGGTACGGGTCGGCGGCCTGCAGCCAGTCGGCCCGGCCGACCAGCACGCCGGTGCCGAACGGGGCGTAGACCTTGTGGCCGGACAGCACCGCGTAGTCCACGTCCAGCGCGCGCAGGTCGACGGGCCGGTGCGGGGCGAGCTGCGCGGCGTCGAGCGCGATCCGCGCGCCGTGCCGGCGGGCGACGGCGGCCAGCTCGGCCACCGGCCACACCTCGCCGGTGACGTTGGACGCGCCGGTCACCACGACCAGCCGGGGGCCTTCGGGGGTGGCGCGCAGCGCGCGGTCCAGCTCGCGCACGGCACCGGCGGGCGTCGCCGGGGTGGTCAGGCGGTGCACGTTCGGGCCGCGCCACGGCAGCAGCGCCGCGTGGTGGTCGGTGTCGAACAGGACCACGGACGTGTGCCGGGGCAGGCTGCGGGCGAGGAGGTTGAGCGAGTCGGTGGTGTTGCGGGTGAACACGACGGTGTCGCTGGGGCGCGCGCCGAGGAACCGGCGGACCGAGTCGCGGGCCTGCTCGTAGACGCGGGTCGACACCTGGGAGGCGAAGCCCGCGCCCCGGTGCACGCTGGCGTACCAGGGCAGCAGCTCGTCGACGGCGTCGCGGACCTGCTCCAGGCAGGGCGCGCTCGCGGCGTGGTCGAGGTTGGCGTACTCGACGCGCTCGCCGGTGACCAGCGGGACGCGCAGCGAGGCGCCGACGACGCGGGGCAGGGCGGCGATGGAACCGGGAACAGCGACGGTCATGACAACCTCCGACGGGTCCGGCGGACTCCGTGCAGGGGAGGCCCGCGCTTGCCCGACGCCCTACGCGCCAGGCCAGGTCCTCATCGGGGGCACCCCACCGCGGTAGGAGGGTTGCCGGCCAGCTAGCCCGAGCTTCGCGCTGGCACTCATGACCTCGGCACCGAAGTTAGCCCACGACCCGGCACCGAGTCGAGGCCCGTTCACATCCTGGGAGGTCACCGGCCGCCCCCGCCCGCCGTGCGGGAACCCCCAGCTCCCGATCACCCCGCAGGTCACGCCGACGATCACCGAACACCCCGCCGAACCCCGCCCACGTCCCGAATCGCGACCGGGATCACACGTTCGCGTGCCGTTTCGGGGTGCGGCGGGCTACGGCAGGCCCGAGTCGCCCTTCCAGCGGGCGAAGCGGCCGGCCCGGTCGACGGCGCGCAGGCGGCGTTCGGCCGCCGTGCGGGCGGCGTCGGTGCAGACCACGAGCAGTTGGTCGTGCTCTTGGAGACGGGTGGTGGACTGGGGGGTGAAGCCGTCGTCGCCGCGCACCACGAGGCTGATCGTCGCGCCCGGTGGCAGCCGCAGTTCGCTGAGGTAGACGCCGTGCAGCTTGGACCCGCGCTGGATGCGCACCTGGAGCAGCTCCGCACCCAGCTCGTCCAGCGCCGACGAGTCGACCTCGATCTCCTGCGCCTCGCCGGTCTTCACCAGACCGAGCCACTTGGCCATCCACGGCAGCGTCGAGCCCTGCACCAGCGTCAACAGGATGACCAGCACGAACACCACGTCCACCAGCTTCTGCGCGCCGGGGTAGCCCTGGATGAGCGGGATCAGGGCGAACACGATCGGGACCGCGCCGCGCAGCCCGGACCACGAGATGAACACCTGCTCGCGCCACGGCACCTTGAACGGCAGCGCCGCGCACAGCACCGACAGCGGCCGGGCCAGCAGCACCAGCACCCCGCCCGCGACCAGCGCGGGGATCAGCGACTCCAGCAGCCGGCCGGGCGAGGCGTACAGGCCCAGCAGCACGAACAGGCCGATCTGCGCGATCCAGCCCAGCCCCTCGGCGAACGACAGCGTGTCCGACCGGTGCGGCAGGCGGGCGTTGCCCAGCACGAGCGCCGCCGTGTAGACCGCGAGGAACCCGGACGCGTGCGCCAGGTCGCCGGCGGTGTAGGCGATCAGGCACACGGCGACCGTGGCCAACGGGTACAGGCCGGTCGACGGGAGTGCGGCACGCCGAAGCGCGAACCCGCCCAACCACCCCAGCGCCACGCCGATCGCGCCGCCCGCGAGGAGCTCGTAGACCATCAGCGCGGGCGCGGTCCACGTCACCGGGTCGGGCGAGGCGAGCAGCACCACGGCGATGTAGACCGGGGCGTCGTTGAGCCCGGACTCCAGTTCCAGCGCGCCGATCAGCCGCTTGCCGACCCCCACCCCGCGCAGCACGCTGAACACCGCCGCCGCGTCCGTGGACGACAGCACCGCGCCCCACAGCAGGGCGGTGCGCCAGTCCAGGCCCAGCAGGTAGTGCAGGCCCACGCCGGTGACCCCGACGCTGACCGCCACGGACACTGTGGACAGTGCGATCCCCAGTCCCAGCGCGGGTTTCACCGCCGTCCAGCGGGTCGTCAGGCCGCCTTCGGTGAGGATCAGCACGAGCGCCACCGTGCCCAGCGAACGGGTCAGGTCGGCATCCTCGAACTGGATGCCCAGCACGGCTTCGCCGAGCAGCACACCGATGCCCAGGTACAGCAGGAGCGAGGGCAGACCGAGCTTGATCGACACTCGCACCGCGATGACGGAGAGCAGCAGAACCGCGGCGCCGATGCCGAGGAAGGCCGTCACACCACCCACTCGACCTCCAGTTGTTCACTCGGTGGTGGTCATTCTCCCCGGTGACACCGATTTGGACTAATCCGGCAATCGCCACAGCGCCACCACCGAGCGTGCTCCACCCGGGCCGCGCGCGCTGTGCGAGTGGCGAGCGGGCCTGCGGAGCCTGGCACCGCAGTACCGGGAACCGTTCGGCCGCAACCAGCCTCCCCCGGTCCGGGCGGGACCACCGTCCACAGCGGACAGCCCGCCCGATAGCCCCGGTTCACGTGCGAGGACGTCCCGGTGGGTGGACACCGGCGTCAGCCGTCGAGCAGCCGCGCCAGCCGTTGCGCGGCGTCGTCCGGGGCCGGGTCGAGCTCGACGACCTTGTCCCGGCCGCGCTCGCCGTGCACGATCCGCACGTCCTGCCGGCGCACGCCGAACGCCTTGGCCACCGCCCGCCGCACGGCCTCGTTCGCCTTGCCCTCGACGGCCGGCGCGGCGACGGCGACGATCAACGCCAGCGGTCCCCAACGCCCGCCCACGGCATCGCGCTTGGCGCTGGGCTTGACCCGCACGCCCAGCCGGAACGGTTCAGGCACGGGTGGTCACCGCGGCCAGCGTGTCCTCCAGCAGCTCCCGGCGGTCGCCCACGACGTGCGGGGCGGCGGACATCAGCTGCGCCTGGCCCAGGTAGACCGAGTAGGCCAGGACGGCCCGCCGGCCGGCGGCCTCGGGCGGGAAGCCGATGGCCTCGAACAGCTCGGCCAGGTAGCCGACCCGGCGGTCGGTGACCCGGCGCAGCACGGGCGCGACCGCCGGGTCGTCCTTGGCCGCGAGCATGGCCAGCTCGACCGCGCTGGACCGGGCGTCCTCCAGGACCAGCCCGAACAGCCGGCGCAACCGGCCGTGCGGCGTGGTCTCGGTCTCGACCAGGGCGATGACGGCCTCGGTGTGCTCCCGCTCCCACCGTTCGAGGGTGGCCTTGAGCAGGGCTTCGCGGTTGGGGAAGTGCCAGTAGGCGCTGCCCTTGGTCGCGCCGAGCCGCACCGCGAGCGGTTCCACCGCGACCGCCGCCACCCCGCCCTCGGCCAGCGCCCGCAGGGCCACCGCGGTCCAGTCGTCCTTGGTCCGACGCGTCGTCACAAGCCCGTACGCTACCGTATGGTCGTTTCCATACGGGACCGTACGGAGGTTGCCATGATCAAGAACGTGCACGAGCGCCGACTGCCCGGCGACGGCTGGGTGGACCGCGCGGTGGAACTGTGGCCCGAGCGGTGGCCGAAGCTGGTCCTCGACCGGCCGCTGGGCGTCGGGGCGGACGGCGGGCACGGGTTCGTGCGCTACCGGTGTACCGGCCACGAACCCGGCAAGCGGGTGGAGTTCACCTTCTCGCCGGGGCTGGGCCTGGTCGGCACGCACGTGTTCGAGGCCGTCCCGGGCGGCATCCGGCACACCATCACGGGTCGCCCGAACGGGTGGATGTTGCTCGGCTGGCCGCTCGCCGTGCGCTGGTTGCACGACGCGCTGATCGAGGACATGTTCGACAACCTGAGCATCGCCGCAGGTCAGAGCATCGTGCCGGCACGGTGGTCGTGGTGGGTCCGGGTGCTGCGGGCCGTGGCGCGCCGACTGGACTGAACCAGCCGCATCCACAACCCTGCACGGCGTCCGTCTACCGGGTACCGGACGCCGACCAGAGGGAGGGTTCGTGACACCGGGAGACTCCGATGACCACGCGGCCGCCTTCGGCGAGTTCTACCACCGGGAGCGCACCCGGCTCTTCCGGTTCGCCGCCGTCATGTCACCGCACCTGGACCACGAGTCCGCGGTGCAGGAGGCGTTCGTCCGCGCCTGGCGGAACTGGCCGGCCATCGCCCCCGGCGCGCGCCGGGCGTGGCTGGTCAAGACGATCCGGAACCTGCTGGTCGACCAGGCCCGCCGGGTGGAGCGGCCCAGCGAGGTGACCGACGAGGTGGTCGCCCGGTCCCGGATCCTCGTGCAGCGGCAGCGCGAGGCCGAGACGTGGCACGAGCTCAACAGCACGCTCGCCGCCATCGCGCGGCTGCCCGACCGGCTGCGCACCGCCCTGGTGCTGCGGTTCTGGGACTTCGACGACGGCGAGATCGCCGACGTGCTGGGATGCGGACGGGACTCCGTGCGCAGGTACGTGTCGGAAGCGCGGGCCCAGGTCAGCGCGACGGTCGGCAACTCCGAGCGCCGGGTGCGGGGTTCCCGGCGCGGGAAGGGGACAACATGACGGACGACGACGCGCGCCGCAACTCCCGTCCCGGGCTGTCCACCTCGGACGGCGGCGGGCTCGACCCGTTGCTGGACGAGTTGCGCGACGGGGTGACCGAGGCGATCCCCGACGACCCGGCGTCCGACGACCTGGGCGTGGCCGCGATCATCGCGCAGGGCTCCCCGGGCCCGACCGCGCCGCAACGGCACGCGGCCCTGCTCACCGCCGCCCGCGCCGGCGACCGCGACGCGCTGAACACGCTGGTCGCCGAGCTGACGCCGCTGGTGTGGCACGTGGCCCGGGGCAACGGGCTGGACCAGGGCATCGCCGAGGACGTGGTGCAGACGGTGTGGCTGAGCCTGCTGCGGCACCTGGACCGGATCGCCGAGCCGCGTGCCCTGGCGGGCTGGCTGATCGTCACCACCCGGCGGGAGGCCCAGCGGGCGTGGCGCGAGGCGAACGGCCGGGCGGCGCTGTCCTCGGACTCGGCGCTCGACCTGCCCGACACCCGCTGGCTGCCCGAGACCGAGGCGCTGCGCGACGACCGCGACCGGCGGCTGTGGCGGGCCTACTCGAACCTGCCCCGGCGCTGCCAGGAGCTGCTCCGGCTGACCGTGCTGGCCGGCCGCGCCGAGTACCGCGCGGTGGCCGAGGCGCTGTCCATGCCCCGGGGCAGCATCGGCCCGACCCGCGGCCGCTGCCTGGCGACCCTGCGCACCCTGCTGGAGCGCGAGGGAGGTGTTTGACATGTCCGACGAGCTGAACACCTGGCTGGACGACCTGGTGGACGTCCTCGACCCGCCGCCGGCGCACCTGGCCGACCAGGTCGGGGTGCTGCTCATCATCGCCCTCGCGCTGCGCGCCGCCTGACCCGGCAGGACGCCGAAGGGGGCACGGTCGGGACGCCCCGACCGTGCCCCCTCCCGCCAGATCAGACCTTCGTGACGGAGACCCTCACCTCGGCCCCGTCGCCGACCGAGCCCGCCGCACCCCCGGCGACCTCGCCGTAGGACACCGCGTCGGCCAGCGTCTCGGCCGCCACGAACGCCTCGAACCGGCGCACCGCGTCGGCCACCTCGCCGGCGGGCAGCTGCACGACCAGCGCGATCCGGTCCGACACGTCTAGGTCGGCGTCCTTGCGCGCCTGCTGCACCACGCGCACCAGGTCGCGGGCGACGCCCTCGGCCGCCAGCTCCGGCGTGACCGCCGTGTCCAGCACGACCAGGCCGCTGTTGGCCGGCAGCGCCGCCGTGGCCCCCTGGTCGGTGGCCACCAGCCGCTGCTCGTACTCCTCCGGGAACAGCTCGACGCCCGCCGCGACGACCTTGCCGTCGACCTCGGACCAGTCGCCGGCCTTGACCGCCTTGATCACCTTCTGCACCTCCGGCCCGAGCCGCGGCCCGGCCGCCCGCGCGTTCACCGCGAGCTGGAAGTGCCCGTGCGCGTCGACGTCGGAGGTCAGCTCGACCTCCTTGACGTTCACCTCGTCCCGCAGGATCTCGCTGAACGCCGCCAGCCGCTCGGCGTCGCGCGCCGCGATCACCAGCCTGGCCAGCGGCAGCCGCACCCGCAGCTTGTTGGCCTTGCGCAGCGACAGCGCCGTGGACGCCACCTGCCGCACCTGGTCCATCGCCGCCACCAGGTCGGCGTCGGCCGGCAGGTCCGCCGCGACCGGGTAGTCCGCCAGGTGCACCGAGCGCCCGCCGGTCAACCCGCGCCACACCACCTCGGTGGTCAGCGGCAGCAGCGGCGCGGCCACCCGGCTGACCACCTCCAGCACGGTGTGCAGGGTGTCGACGGCGTCCTGGTCGCCCGCCCAGAACCGGTCGCGGGACCGGCGGACGTACCAGTTCGTCAGCACCTCCAGGAACTCCCGGATGGACGCGCACGCCCCCGAGATGTCGTAGACGTCCAGCCGCGCCGTCACGTCCGCGACCAGGTCGTGCGTCTTGGCCAGCGCGTACCGGTCGAGCACGTGCGGCGAACCGGTCCGCCAGGTGCCTTCGACGCCCTCGGCGTTGGCGTAGAGCGCGAGGAAGTACCACGAGTTCCACAGCGGCAGCACGGCCTGGCGCACGGCGTCGCGGATGCCCCGCTCGGTGACGACCAGGTCGCCGCCGCGCAGGATCGGCGAGGCCATCAGGAACCACCGCATGGCGTCCGAGCCGTCCCGGTCGAACACCTCGTTGACGTCCGGGTAGTTCTTGCGCGACTTGGACATCTTCTGGCCGTCGTCGCCCAGCACGATCCCGTGCGCCACGCAGTTCTTGAACGCCGGCCGGTCGAACAGCGCCGTGGCCAGCACGTGCATGGTGTAGAACCAGCCGCGGGTCTGGCCGTTGTACTCGACGATGAAGTCGCCCGGGTAGTGGTCCTCGAACCAGTCGGCGTTCTCGAACGGGTAGTGCACCTGCGCGAACGACATGGACCCCGACTCGAACCAGCAGTCGAGCACCTCGGGCACCCGGCGCATGGTGGAGCGCCCGGTCGGGTCGTCCGGGTTGGGCCGGGTCAGCTGGTCGATGTGCGGCCGGTGCAGGTCGGTCGGGCGCGCGCCGAAGTCGCGCGCCAGCTCGTCCAGCGAGCCGTACACGTCCACCCGGGGGTGCTCGGGGTCGTCGGACACCCAGACCGGGATCGGCGAGCCCCAGAACCGGTTGCGGGAGATGTTCCAGTCCCGCGCGTTCTCCAGCCACTTGCCGAACTGGCCGTCCTTGATGTGCTCGGGCACCCAGTTGATCTCGCCGTTGAGCTCGACCATCCGGTCCTTGAACTTGCTCACCGCGACGAACCACGACGACACGGCCCGCTGGATCAGCGGGTTGTCGCAGCGCCAGCAGTGCGGGTACGGGTGGTCGTAGGTCTCGTGGCGCAGCAGCAGGCCCGCGTCCCGCAGGTCGCGGATGATCGGCTTGTTCGCGTCGAAGACGTGCTGCCCCTCGTAGGGCGGCACCTCGGCGGTGAACCGGCCGTGCGGGTCGACCGGCACGACCACCTCGATGCCGGCGGCGTCGGTGACGAGCTTGTCCTCCTCGCCGAAGGCGGGGGCGATGTGCACGATGCCCGTGCCGTCCTCGGTGGTGACGTAGTCGGCGGCGAGCACCTGGTGGGCGTTCTCCCGGCCGACGAAGAAGTCGAACGGCGGCGCGTACCGCCGGCCGACCAGGTCGGAACCCCGGTACCGGGCCACGACCGGCGGCTCCTCGCCCAGCTCGCGGGCGTAGGCGGGCACGCGCGCCTCGGCGAGCAGGTAGCGCTCGCCGTTCGCCTCGACCACCACGTAGTCGACGTCCGGGTGCACCGCGGCGGCGAGGTTCGACGGCAGCGTCCACGGCGTGGTCGTCCACACCAGGGCCAGCTCGCCGGACTCCAGCCGCAGGCCCACGGTGACCGCCGGGTCCTGCCGGTCGCGGTAGGTGTCGTCCATCTTGGTCTCGGTGTTGGACAGCGGCGTCTCGCAGCGCCAGCAGTACCAGAGCACCCGGAAGCCCTCGTAGACCAGGCCCTTGTCCCACAGGGACTTGAAGGCCCACATGACGCTTTCCATGTAGTCCAGGTCGAGGGTCTTGTAGTCGTTGTCGAAGTCCACCCAGCGCGCCTGGCGGGTCACGTAGTCGCGCCACTGGTCGGTGTACTGGAGCACCGACGCGCGGCACGCCTCGTTGAACTTCTCGATCCCGAACGCCTCGATCTCGGACTTCGACGAGAACCCGAGCTGCTTCTCCGCCTCCACCTCGGCGGGCAGGCCGTGGGTGTCCCAGCCGAACCGGCGCTCGACGTGCTTGCCGCGCATGGTCTGGTAGCGCGGCACGACGTCCTTGACGTACCCGGTCAGCAGGTGCCCGTAGTGCGGGAGGCCGTTGGCGAACGGCGGGCCGTCGTAGAAGACGAACTCGTTGGCGCCCCGGTCCCCCGCCGGCCGGGCGGCGATCGAGTCCGGGAACGTCCGGTCGGACTTCCAGAAGTCGAGGACGTCCTGTTCCAGGGCGGGGAAGGACGGCTGGGAGGGCACCGAGCCCTCGCCTGCCTTCGGGTAGGCCATCGTGCTGCTCCTCGCGTGCTGCGTCATCCGGCACGCGGGGACGACACGCCTGGATCGGCGCACCGCGGTACCACCCCGCTTGCCGACGCCAACCTCGCGACGGCCTCTCGTTGCCGGCTGTGACGGGCCGCACCCGTCCGGTTCTACTGGGGCTCGCGCCCGTTCTTCCGGAAGCTCCCCGGTGATGGCCGGATCAACGCCGTGTGGGTCAAGCCTAACCCGCGGGTGCAAGCCGGTTGTGGCGGACGTCCCAGACGCGGAGCCCGTCGTTGAGCCCGACGGCGAGGAACCGGCCGTCCGGGCTGAACGCCGGCACGCACCCGAAGCCGGAGTCGGCGAGCCGGACGGCCTCGCCGGTGGCCAGGTCGACCAGCCGGACGCCGAGCGTGCTGCTGGTCGCGAGCCGGCGGTCGTCGGGGCTGAACGCGCACCGGCGGGTGTGCCCGGCGTCGTGCGGGAACCGGCCGACCTCCTCCCAGTCACCGGTGTCGAGCAGCACGACGTCGTCTTGCCGGTGGAACGCGGCCAGCCGCCCGTCGGAGCTGAACCGCTCGAACTCCAGCCACCCGCGCAAGTACTCCGGTTCGCCCCAACCCTCAGGTCCGCAGGGGAACAGCCGGGGCGGCGACGAGCCGACCACCGCCAAGGGCTCGGTCGGGTGGAACACCACCGACTCCCCGACGGCCTCCCACCGGATCTCGGCGTGCGTCC
This sequence comes from Saccharothrix espanaensis DSM 44229, assembly GCF_000328705.1. Taxonomy (NCBI): domain Bacteria; kingdom Bacillati; phylum Actinomycetota; class Actinomycetes; order Pseudonocardiales; family Pseudonocardiaceae; genus Saccharothrix; species Saccharothrix espanaensis. The sequence goes on from NC_019673.1 coordinate 7,654,400, forward strand.
AGTCCGCGCGGTTCCACACCTCCGGCGCGCCGTCGCGGGCCAGCGCGAGGTAGGCGTCCTCGTGGCTGAAGCTCAGCCGCGCTCCCCACGGGAGGACCCTGCCGTGCAGGCCGACCTCCAGTTTCCAGGTCTCCGGCGGGCCGGCGGTGTTCCACACCCCGACCCCGGAGTCCTCCTCGCCGGCGGCCAGCAGGGTGCCGGAGCGGTTGAACGCGTGCGGGCCGTGCGCGTCGATCCGGCCGACCTCCTCCCACGAGCCGACCCGCCAGACCCGCCCCTGCCACACCAGCAGGTCGCGCACGAACGCCGGTTCGCCCAGGGCGGGCTCGGTGGTCAGCCGGACACCGTCGCCGGGCCGGTTCGCGGCCCGTGCGACGGCGATCGCACCGGCTACGGAGTCGTTGCTGGTGGGGGTCTGGTTCGGGGTGGTGCGGCGGACGTGGTCGTAGACGTAGGCGTACAGCTCACGGGTGGTGATCTCGCCGTCGCCGTCCAGGTCGGCGGCACCGCCGCGCAGACCCTCGATGATCGCCTGGGTGAACAGCGACGGCCGGGTCTCGCCGCGCACCTCCCCGCTCGGCTCGTAGGCGAACTGGATCGCGGTCGACGCGGTCATCACCGAGCGCCCCCGACCGTGGGAGAGCTGGTCGACCACGTCCACGTCGTCGCCCTTGAGCGCCAAGTCGACCGGGAACGCGCCGCCGAAGCAGCAGTCCAGCCACAGCACCACCCGGCCGGCCCGGCTGTCGTCCACCAGCTCCCGGACGAACGCGGCGGCCAGGCCGGTCGACGGCAGCCTGTCGTCGCGGGTGTCGGTCGTGGCGAAGTGCAGCCGGCCGGTGCGGTCCTTCACGCCGTGGCCGGACAGGTACAGCAGCACCAGGTCGTCGGCGGCGGCCTCGGCGAACAGGCCGTCCAAGCGCTCCCGCACGTGCTGGACCGGCTCGTTGAGCAGGACCTCGGTGGCGAACGCGCCGATCGACGGGTCCGCCAGGACCTCCGCCAACTCCGCGGCGTCCCGGTGCGGCGCGCGCAGGGCGCCGAACGTCGGGTCGGTGTAGGTGTCCGTGGCGATCAGCAACGCGGTCCGCACGACCGGCATTGTCCCCGGCTCGACGACGACGGCGTCACGCCGCTTCTCGGGTGCGCACGCCTGGAGCTAGGCGGAGGTGCGCTTCTTCGCGGCGAGCGTGGAGTCCGGCGCGCACACCGCGCACGGGGTGAAGCCGAGCTGCCTCGCCTCGGCGATCGGCAGGCCCAGCGACGCCCGGCCGGCCAGCCACGGGCACGCGGCCAGGTGGTAGCGGGGGCGTTCGTCCAGGACGCGGATCTCGTCCTTGAGGTCGGCGACGATCAGCAGGTCGGCGGCGTCCGTGTCCTCCTCCTCGGGCTCGGTGGCCTGATCGGGTGAACCGGGGGTGTCGTCGCCGTCCTGCCCCTCGACCGGGTGATCATCAGCGCTAGCCTGCTGATCACCCGTTTGCGCGGTGGTGCCGGCAGCCGGGGCGGTTCCCGACCCGCGGCGCAGCGCCCAGTCCCAGATCAGGACCAGGGCCGCGGCCGCGCTCGCACCCACGGAGAGCCACGCCCAGTACGTCTGGTCCGTGGTCAGCGCGGGCACGAGCAGCCCCAGGGCTGCCAGCACCAACAGCGCAACGATGTAGAGCACGTGCGCAGACTAGATCAGCACGTCCGGTCAGCCCGCCTCGGCGCGCGCGCCGAACGAGTAGCCCTGCTGACGACCGTCGGACGGTGCGGCGGGGCCGCGGTCCTGCAGGTCGCGCAGCGAGGACTCCAGCATGGTCTTGAGCCGGGTCCGGTACTCGCGTTCGAACGTCTGGAGCTTGTCGATCTGCTTCTCCAGCGTGTTCTTCTCCTGGGTGATGTTGCCCATCACCTCGGCGTGCTTGCGCTGAGCGTCGCGGTCGAGCGCACCGGCCTTCTCACGGGCCTGCCGCTCCAGCGTGTCGGCGCGGGTTCGCGCGTCGTTCAGCATGGTCTCGGCACGGGTTCGGGCCTCGTTGACCATCGTGTCGGACTTGGCCCGAGCCTCGGAGAGCAGCTGCTCGGACTTGGTCCGGGCCTCCGAGAGCATCCCGTCGGCTTCGGCCTTGGCCTCGCCGGTGAGCCGGTCCGCCATCTCCTGGGCCAGACCGAGCACCTTGGCGGCTTGGACGTGGTGGTCACCACCACCGCCGGGCGAGGTCTGCTCCAGCGCCGAGGGGGGTGGCACCGGGGCGAGCCTGCGGGGCTCGTCGACGACGCGGCCGGGGCCGACGCCTGCGGCGACCTTCGCCCGTGCGTCCTCGAGGTCGGCTCGCGCGGTCTCGACCTGCTGGTCGAGCTGCTCGACCTGCTGGCGCAGGTCGTTGTTCTCCTCGATCAGGCGGGCGAGCTCGCCCTCAACCAGGTCGAGGAACGCGTCCACCTCGTCCTCGTTGTAGCCCCGCTTGCCAATCGGCGGCTTGCTGAACGCGACGTTGTGCACGTCCGCGGGGGTCAACGGCATCAGATCACCTCACGCACTCCTGGGCTGTGGACATCCCTGGTCCCCTCACCTGGGATCGGCTACTCGCATCAGAATGATAACGACCAGCAACAGCACAATAATGGACAAGTCCAGCCCGATGCCCCCGATCCGCACGGTGGGGATGAGCCGGCGGAGCAGTCGGACGGGGGGATCGGTCACCGTGTAGACAGTCTCCAGGGTCACCGCGACGCCGCCCGCCGGGCGCCACTCCCTGGCAAAAGACCTGACCAGCTCTACCACGACACGGGCCGTGAGCAGCAGCCAGAACGCGAACAGCACGTAGTAGAGGACCAGCTTGAGTGCGAACACACCCTCAACTGTGCCATCACTCACCCGTGGTTGAGGAACCCGCCCTCCGCGAGTCGCCGGCGATCCTCCGCCGTCACGTCGATGTTCGGGGGTGAGAGGAGGAACACCTTGTTGGTCACCTTGTCGATCGAGCCGCGCAGCGCGAAGGCCAGGCCGGCCGCGAAGTCCACCAGGCGCTTGGCGTCCGCGTCGTCCATGTCGGTGAGGTTCATGATCACCGGGGTGCCGTCGCGGTAGTGCTCGCCGATGGTCCGCGCCTCGTTGTAGCTGCGCGGGTTGAGCGTGGTGATGCGGCCGAGCTGGTTGCGCGCGGGTTCGGGGGCCGGGCGGGGCCGGCTGACCGGCTCGCGGGTCGGCTCCACGGCCAGCGCGCCGTGCGTGGGCTCGGCGTTCCACGACCGCCGGGTGCGGGAGCGGGTCTCGGGCTCGAAGTCCTCGGCCTCGTCCGGCTCGGTGCGGTAGCGGCCCACCGGGCGGCGGCCGTTGCGCTGTTCGGGGTAGGTGTCGTAGTCGTCGGACTCGGGGTACTCGGACCGGTAGTCGTAACGACCCTGACGGTCGGTGTCGTAGTCGGGGTCGTCGGCGTACTCGGCGGGAACCATCCCGAAGTAGGCCTTCAGCTTGTGAAACCCGCTCATGTCGAGCCCTCTCTCCGCCGATCTCCCTACCCGCAAGGACGTCGCGGTCGTCCCAGAGGTTCCAGACAGTTACGGCGAGGCTAGTCTCCGGCTGCCCAGCAACGCTGTTCCGACACGCACGCACGTAGATCCGTGCGCGATCGCATCTTCCAGGTCACCGGACATCCCCGCCGAGATCACGTTGGCATCGGGATGATCGTTCCGCAAGCGGGTTACCGCACCTTGTAGAGCGTCAAACGCCTGCTGTGGAGACATCCCGAGGGGTGCGACGGTCATCACACCTCGCAGACGAAGTTCACCCTTCCGGGCGACATGGTCGGCCAGCCGCGGCAGCTCCGGGAGCGGGCAGCCGCCCCGGTCCGGGTCGCCGTCGATGCTGACCTGGAGCAGCACGTCCAGCCGCCGGTCGCGGGCCGCCCTGGCCAGCGCGTCGGCCAGCCGCTCGGAGTCGACCGAGTCGACCTGGTCCGCCCAGCCGACGACGGACCTGGCCTTGTTCCGCTGGAGGCTGCCGACCATGTGCCAGCGGACCGCCGCGCCCGGCCGCAGCCCGGCGAGCTCGACGGTCTTGGGCCCGGCCTCCTGGTCCCGGTTCTCGGCGAACTCGGCCAGCCCCAGGTCGGCCAGCAGCGCCACGTCGGCGGCCGGGAAGGTCTTGGTCACGGCGAGCAGCGCCACCCCGCCGGGGTCGCGGCCGGCCGCCGCGCACGCCCGCCCGATCCGGGCCCGCACGTCGGCCAGGTTGGCGGCCAGCTCCTCGCGGCGGTTCACGCGTCGATCCAGATCACCCCGGCGAGCCGGCCCGTGCCGGGCTCGCGGCGGTGGCTGAACAGGTCCTTCTCCTCGACCGTGCAGCGCGGGTCGACCCCGATCCTGCCGACCCCGGCGTCCGCGAGCTGCTGCCAGATCCCGGCCCGCAGGTCGAGCGCGGGCTTGCCGGCCCGGCTCTTCACCGCGCTGCCGGGCAGGTGCTCCTCGACGTCGTCGCGCATGGCGGCGGGCACCTCGTAGCACTGCCCGCACACGGCCGGCCCGAGCAGCACCTCGACGTGCTCCGGCCGCGCGCCCAGGCCCCGCATGGCCTCCAGCGCCGCCGGCACGACCCCGACCCGCGCGCCGACCCGGCCGGCGTGCACGGCGGCGATCACGCCCGCCTCCGGGTCGCCGAGCAGCACCGGCACGCAGTCGGCGGTGAGCACGACCAGCGCGAGCCGCTCCGCCTTGGTCACGACCGCGTCGGTGGCCTCCAGCGGCTCGGTCGCCGGGCCGTCCACGACCTGCACCGTGCGGCCGTGCACCTGCTCCATCCAGACCAGCCGGTCCACGGGCAGGCCGAGGCCCTCGGCCAGCCGCCGGCGGTTCGCGGTGACCGCTGCGGGGTCGTCCCCGACGTGGTCGCCGAGGTTGAAGGACTCGTACGGGGGCTTCGAGACGCCGCCCTGGCGGGTGGTCACGACACGACGGATGCGCACGGGCACAGCCTGCCATGCGAGAGGGGGAGGCCCGCCGAGGCTCGGCGGGTCTCCCCCTCCCACGTGCGGTTCCGGCGCGGCCGGGTGATCAGCGCCGCATGAACGGCGGCACGTCCACCTCGTCGTCCGGGTCGTCGGTCACCGGCACCGCCCGGCTGGGCAGCGTTCCGCTCTGGGAGAGCGGCCGGTGGATCTGCGGCGGCTGCGGCGGCTGGTAGGCCGGCTGCGACGACGTGCCGTTGCCCTGGTTCGGCTGCTGCGGCACGCCGCCCCGCTGCTCGACCGGCACCGGCTGGTGCTGCTGCACCGGCTGGTGCTGAGCGGGCTGGTGCTGGGCCGGCTGGTGCTGCTGGTGCTCCACCTGCCCGGAGAACTGGGTGGGCGGCGGGGGCTGGACGGGCTGCGGTGCGCGCTGCACCACCCCGGCGTCACCGGGGGCGACCGCCCCGGCCCGCTGGACCCCGGACAGCGCCTGCGGCTCCAGCTTCTTGTGCGTGGGCCCGCCGCTGTCGAAGCCGGCGGCTATCACCGTCACCCGGACCTCGTCGCCCAGCGAGTCGTCGATCACCGTGCCGAAGATGATGTTGGCGTCCGGGTGCGCGGCCTCCTGGACCAGCGACGCGGACTCGTTGATCTCGAACAGCCCCAGGTCGGAGCCGCCCGCGATGGAGAGCAGCACGCCGTGCGCGCCCTCCATGGAGGCCTCCAGCAGCGGCGAGTTGATCGCCTTCTGGGCGGCCTGGACCGCTCTGCCCTCGCCGCGCGCCGAGCCGATGCCCATCAACGCCGAACCCGCCCCGGACATGACCGACTTGACGTCGGCGAAGTCGAGGTTGATCAGACCGGGCGTGGTGATCAGGTCGGTGATGCCCTGGACACCGGAGAGCAGCACCTCGTCCGCGGAGCGGAACGCGTCCATCAGGCTGACCCCGATGTCGCCGAGCTGCAGCAGCCGGTCGTTCGGGATCACGATGAGCGTGTCGCACTCGTTGCGCAGGGCCTGGATGCCCTCTTCGGCCTGCTTGGCCCGGCGCTTGCCCTCGAACGAGAACGGCCGGGTCACGACGCCGATGGTGAGCGCGCCGAGCTTGCGGGCGATGGAGGCCACGACCGGAGCACCGCCGGTGCCCGTGCCACCGCCCTCGCCCGCGGTCACGAACACCATGTCCGCGCCCTTGAGTACTTCCTCGATCTCTTCGCGGTGGTCCTCGGCGGCCTTGTGGCCCACCTCGGGGTTCGCGCCCGCGCCGAGGCCGCGGGTCAGTTCACGGCCGATGTCGAGCTTGACGTCGGCGTCGGACATCAACAGCGCCTGCGCGTCGGTGTTCACCGCGATGAACTCGACGCCCTTGAGCCCGACCTCGATCATCCGGTTCACGGCGTTCACACCGCCACCGCCGATGCCGACGACCTTTATCACCGCGAGGTAGTTGTGCGGGGGCGTCATCGGATCCGCCTTCCTGATCGTGTCCGTGCTCTGTGCTGGAGTGGATGACCACCGGTGTCACACCCGGACGGAGCTCCACCCGGATTGAAACCCTCAACCAGAGGTCAAGAGTTATGTCAACCCCGTATGTTCTTGGAGGACGTTATGCACCGGGAATGCGTCGGTCCAGCAGCCACGCCGTGTTGTGTCCTGACCGGGTGAGCGACGTCTACTCGCCGGTCACCCCGTCGAGCAGCTCGCGCACCACGTCCAGGTGCCCCGAGTGCCGACCCGTTTCCTCGATCAGGTGGATCAGCACCCAGCGCACGGACAGCCGCTTGTCCCCGCGGAACACCACCTCGTGGTCGAGGTCGAGCCCCGCGGCCACTTCCCGGCTCACCGCGCACTGCGCAGCGTAGTCGCCCACGAGACCGGCGATCGTCTCACCCGGCCCGATCCGCCAGTCGCCGTCCGGGTCCGCGCGGCTGTAGGGGGCTTCGTCGGGGTGTCCGAGCAGCGCCACCCGGAACCAGTAGTTCTCCACCCAGCGCAGGTGTTTGACCACGCCGGCGGCCGTGGTCAGCGGCGACGGGAGCACCGGCCGGGCCGCGTCCTCATCGGACAGTCCGGCCAGCTTCAGCTCCACCGTGCCGCGCAGGAAGTCCAGGAACCCGCTCAGCAACGAGCGTTCATCTCCGGTGAACGGCAGGTCAACCCGGTCTTCGGGCGTGGTCACGATCTTCGTCGCGGTCATGGCGGGCAGTATCGCCGCCGGACCCGCCGCGCCGAACCGGATTTCCGCGCCGGGCGCCTCCCCCGCGCGCCGCGGGGGTGGCGAGCATCACCCTCCGGCGACGGTCGGCAGCTCCGGGCTGGAGACGTCGAACACGGTCCCGTCGCGGGTCATCAGCACCTGGAGGACGGCCGCCTTGCGCGGCGTGTCGGCCGACGAACCCCAGCGCACCTCGCGGCCGGCGGTCAGCGCCAGCTTCACGTCCGACCCGGTGGTCGCCGTGACGAGCAGCACTTCCCGGCGCAGCTCCTCGGGCAGCCCGGTCAGCACCGCGACGGCAGCGGGCGTGCCGGCGGGCTCGGCCTGGAGCTCCGGCAGCCCGCCGGGCGGCTGCTCCAGCGTGGCGTAGTCCCGGCCGGTGGCGTCGACCAGGTGCGCGCCGTCGGGCAGCTTCACCACGGCGACCGGCGTGCGCTCGTCGATGGTCAGCCGCACGGTGCCGGGCAGTTCCCGCTCGACCCGCACGCCCGCCACCCGGGACAGCTCGCGCACCCGCCCGACCACCGCGTCCACGTCCAGGCGCACCAGCGGCGCGCCCTCCTCGATCGCGGCGGCCCGGCGGACCTGGTCGGCGGTCAGCTCGGTGGTGCCGAGCACCTCGACCCGCCGCACGCCCAGCAGCGGGGTGAACCACACCGCGCACACCACGGCGGTCACCGCGAGCAGGACCAGGACCGCCACCACGCGGCGGCGGACCACCACGTGGCGGGCGGGTCCGCGCCGGGACGGGCGCCGCCGCTGCGCGGAGGCGGGGCGGCGGCGCGCCGTCTGGGTGCTCATGGCCGGTGCAGCTCCCCGACGATCTCCGGGCCGAGCATGGTCACGTCGCCCGCGCCCATGGTCACCACCACGTCGCCCTCGCCGACCAGCCCGGCGACCAGCGCCGGCACCCGGTCGAACGACGGCTCGTAGTGCACCTTCCCGGCACCCAGCGGCACCTTGCCGGCGACCAGCGCGCCGGTCACGCCGGGCTCGGGGTCCTCCCGCGCGCCGTACACGTCGAGCACCACGACCTCGTCGGCCAGCCCGAGGGCGGTGCCGAACTCGTCGGCGAACAGCCGGGTCCGCGAGTACAGGTGGGGTTGGAACACGACGACGAGCTTGCCGTCCCCGGCGACCGGCCGCGCGGCGGTGAGCTGCGCGGCGACCTCGGTCGGGTGGTGGGCGTAGTCGTCGTAGACCCGCACGCCGCCGGAGCGGCCCTTGAACTCGAACCGCCGGCGCACCCCGCCGAACGCGGCCAGGCCCTCCAGCACGCACTCCAGGCCCGCGCCCAGCTCCAGCGCGGCGACCAGGGCGGCGATCGCGTTGCCCGCCATGTGCTCGCCGGGCACCGAGACCCGCACGTCCAGCGTCTGCCCGTCGACCTCGACCACGGCCAGGCCGCCGCCGTCCTCGGGCGTGAAGTCGACCAGCCGGGCCGCGCCGGGACCGGTGGCCGTGCGGCCGTACGGGCGGATCCGCAGGCCCCGCGCCGCCGCGCGCCCGGCCAGGGCCGCCGCGCCGGGGTCGTCCACGCAGACGATCAGCACGCCGTCGGGGTCGATGCGCTCCAGGAACGAGTCGAACACCGCCACGTACGCCTCGACCGTGCCGTGGTGGTCGAGGTGGTCGGCCTCGACGTTGGTCACCACCGCGACCGACGGCGCGAAGAACAGGAACGAGCCGTCGCTCTCGTCGGCCTCGGCCACGAACACGCCGCCCGCGCCCTGGTGGGCGTTCGCGCCGGACTCGTTGAGGTCGCCGCCGATCGCGAACGACGGGTCCATCCGGCAGTGCTGGAGGACCACCGTGAGCATCGACGTGGTGGACGTCTTGCCGTGCGTGCCGGCGACGCAGGCCACCCGGTGGTCGAGCATCAGCGCGGCCAGCGCCTCCGCCCGGCGCAGCACGACGACGTCGCGCTCGCGGGCGGCCAGCAGCTCCGGGTTGTCCTCGCGGATCGCGGTGGACACCACGACCGCCGTCGGCCCGCCGATGAGCTGGTCGAGGTGCGAACCGTGGTGGCCGACCGCGATGGCCGCGCCCTGCGCGCGCAGGGCGAGCACGGTCCGCGAGTCCTTGGCGTCCGAGCCGGACACCTGCGCGCCGCGCGCCAGCAGGATCCGGGCGATGCCGCTCATGCCGGCACCGCCGATGCCGACCAGGTGCACCCGGTCCAGCACGCCCGGCGGCTCGTCGCCCGGTGCGGGCTCCGGCGCCAGGTCCTCGGGGTAGGTCTCGGAACCCAACTCTTCGGAGCCCAATCCTGCGGGACCCACTCCTGCGGGGCCCAATCCTGCGGAGCCGAGTTCTTCGGGGCGGAGTTCTTCGGGACGGGTGTTCACTTCTTGATCACGTCCAGCACGATCCGGGCCAGCACCTCGTCGGCTTCGCGGCGACCGGTGCCCAGCGTGGCCGCGGACATCGCGGCCAACCGGGCGCGGTCGGCGACCAGCGGGACGACGTTCTCGGCGATCCACTGCGGGGTGAGCTGCTCGTCGGGCACCAGGATGCCGCCGCCCGCACGCACGACGGGGCCGGCGTTGAGGGACTGCTCGCCGTTGCCGATCGGCAGCGGCACGAAGACGGCGGGCAGGCCCACGGCGGACACCTCGGCCACGGTCATCGCGCCGGACCGGCAGAGCACGGCGTCGGCGGCGGCGTAGGCGAGGTCCATCCGGTCGAGGTACGGCACCGGCACGTAAGGCGGCGAGACCGACTGCACCGCGAGGGAGTTCTTCGGCCCGTGGGCGTGCAGCACGCCGATCCCGGCCTGGGCGAACACCGCCGCCGTGCCGGACACAGCGTTGTTGATCGACCGCGCGCCCTGCGAGCCGCCGAACACCAGCAGCGTCGGCGCGTTCGGGTCGAGCCCGAAGTGGGCGCGGGCCTGGGCGCGCAGCGCAGCGCGGTCCAGCGAGGTGATGGAGTGCCGCAGCGGGATGCCGATGATCTCGGCGTCGTTGAGGCCCGAGTCGGGCACGGCGGCGGCGATCCGCTCGGCGAACTTCGCGCCGACCTTGTTCGCCAGGCCGGCCTTCGCGTTGGCCTCGTGCACCACGATCGGCAGCCGGCCGCGCGCGGCGAGGTAGGCGGGCAGCGACACGTAGCCGCCGAACCCGACCACGACGTCCGCGCCCACCCGCTCGAAGACCTCGCGGGTGCGCTTGACCGACTCGCGGACCCGCAGCGGCAGCTTGAGCAGGTCGGGCGACGGCTTGCGGGGCATCGGCACCGGCGGGATCAGCTCCAGCTGGTAGCCGCGGGCCGGCACGAGCTTGTTCTCCAACCCGCGTTCGGTGCCGAGCGCGACCACACGCGCGTCGGGCCGCAGCCGCATGACGGCGTCGGCCAGGGCCAGGGCGGGCTCGATGTGCCCGGCGGTGCCGCCTCCGGCGACCACCACGCACGGTCCGACCTGCTGGGGAACCCCGGTCACGCACTTCCTCCTTGATTGGGTGAAACGACGGCTATCGCCCGTCGCGACGCCGGGAACGGTCCTGGGTCGCTCGGCGGGAGTCGCGCCGACGGTACTCCGAAGGCGGCGCGTGCCGGCCGGCCATCCTCCGCTCGTCCACGGGCGGCGGCGCGGCCTTGCGGCTGCGCGGCGGGGTGGACGGTCGCACCGGCTTGCGCTTGGGCGGCGGCTTGTACGCCTCGGGCGCGGGCAGCCGGAGGATCCCGCCGACCCGGCCGGGCCCGATCGAGCGCAGCGCGGACACGGCTTCCGGCTCGTGCCGCGCGCAGTTGGCCAGGATGCCGAACACCACCATCGTGGTGACGATCGACGTGCCCCCGGAGGAGATCATCGGCAGCGTGATCCCGGTGACCGGCAGCAGCTGCACGACGTAGCCGATGTTGATCGCGGCCTGCGCGACCAGCCAGACGGTCAGCGTCGCGGACACCATCCGGATCCACGGGTCGGTGTTGCGCGCGGCGATCCGCAGCCCGACCACCGCGAGCAGCCCGAACAGCCCGAGCACCAGCAGGCACCCGATGAAGCCCAGCTCCTCGCCGATGACCGCGAAGATGAAGTCGCTGTGCACGTTGGGCAGGTAGCGCCACTTGGAGCTGCCGTTGGTCAGCCCCTTGCCGAAGAAGCCGCCCTCGGCCAGCGCGAACAGCGCCTGCCGCGCCTGGAGGCCCGCGCCGGTCGGGTCCTTGTCCGGGTCGAGGTAGGTCAGCACGCGCTGGAGCCGGTAGGTCGCGCCGATCGCCAGCACGACCGCGCCGGACACCGCGCCGATCGCGATCACGCCGAACAGCCGCATCGGCGCGCCGACGAACCAGAGCAGGCTGACCAGCACCACGCCGAGCGTGATCGTGCCGCCGAGGTCGGGCTGGAGCATGACCAGCGCGAAGACGACCAGCGCGACCGGCACCACCGGGACCAGCAGGTGCCGGTACTGGTTGAGCAGTGCCCGCTTGGTGACCAGGACGTGCGCGCCCCACAGCGCGAGCGCGAGCTTCGCGGCCTCGATCGGCTGGAACGAGACGGGCCCGACGGTGAACCACGACTGCGCGCCGCCCGCGACCGTCCCCAGTGGAGTGAGGACCAGGCCGAGCAGGATCACGCAGACCAGCATCGCCATCGTGCTGCCGTACCGGACCGTGCGCAGCGGGATGCGCAGCACGATCAGGAACAGCACCGCGCCCACGGCGACGTAGAGCAGTTGTTTCTGGAACACGCTGTACGCGGACGCGCCCTCGGCGACCTCGCCGGGCGCGGAAGCGGACAGGACCATGATCAGACCAAGCGCGGTCAGCAGGCCGAAGATCGCGAGCAACAGGTGGAAATCGGCCAGTGGTCGGCTCAGCCACGCCGTGAGCGTGCTGCGCACCGCTACCGCCCGCTTGGCCCGCGCGGGCTTGGGCGGGCGCTCCACCACTCTGTCCACCGCTGTCATGCGTTCATCGTCTCCCGCTTCGTGCGGGGAAAGGGGAAGATCCGCCGCGTGTCGCCCAGACGCGGCGACAGATCACGCCCGGCCGTGACCAGAGGACGCGCGAATCCGGTTGACGGTTGCTTCGGGATCTCGATCGGATCGGAGGATGCACCCCGACGAGCACCCCGTCCCCGAGTCGCTGGTTCGAACTCTGCTGGCGGGTTCTTTCCCGGAGTGGGCGGCGCTCAAACTGAGCCGGGTCACCTCGGCCGGCACCGACAACGCGATGTTCCGGTTGGGTGAGGACCTGGTGGTCCGTTTGCCGAAGATCGGGTGGGCGGTGAAGGGCATCCACCACGAGTACGAGTGGATCCCGAAACTCGCCCCGCACCTCCCGTTCGCCACCCCGGAACCGCTCGCCCTGGGCCATCCCGCCGCCGGCTACCCGTGGCCTTGGGCGGTCTACCGCTGGTTGGAGGGCACGAACCCGATCGCGAACCAGGTGACGCACGGCGTGGCGGAAGACATCGCGGAACTCATCACGGCACTGCGCGCGATACGAATTCCGAACCCGCCGACGAGCACGCGCGGCAAACCGTTGGCGACACGGGATGCGATGACCCGCGAGGCCATCGCCGACCTCGGCGGGAAGGTGGCCCGAAAGGCGGTGACAGAAGTCTGGGAGAAGGCGCTGGCCGTACCGGGCTGGGAGGGTGAACCGGTGTGGGTGCACGCCGACCTGACGCCGGGGAACGTGCTGGTGCGGGACGGGAAGGTGAGCGCGGTGATCGACTTCTCGCTCTCGGGCGTCGGCGACCCGGCGGCGGACCTGGGAGTGGCGTGGAACCTGCTGCCCGCCCCGGCCCGCGAGACGTTCCGCGAAGCGCTGGGCGACGACGACGCGACCTGGGAACGCGGCCGGGCGTTGGCGCTCTCGATCGCCCTGGTCCAGCTGCGGTACTACTGGGACAGCAACCCGCCGCTGGTCGCCAACTCCCGACACGTCATCGGGGAGATCCTGGCCGGCCCCGCTTGACCGAGGCGAAGAACGCCGCAGCCGCACCGGCCCCGAACCCCAACACCGGCCCCGCGCTGTTCTTGCTGTCCCGCACCCGAACCGCCCCAGCGGACCGCGCGACCTCGACACAGTTGCCGCCGCCATTGCTGCGACTGCTCTTCCGCCACTCAGACCACATGTAGCGCTCCTTAGCGATCGCCTATCACCTGCTCGACCAGCGCTGCGGACCCTTTCGGGTCCAAGGCTGCCGCGCGCAGGTGATCCATCGCCAGGCTATACCGCTCGTTCTCGGCGTCATCGTCCAAGTAGAGGCCGCCGGACAGGTTCTCGATGTAGATCACGCTCGGGAAGTCGATGAACTTCAGCAGCGCGAACGCGGTACCCATCGCGATGTGTGGTCCCTTGGCGAACGGCAACACCTGCAAGGTCACGTTCGGCAACGCCGCCAACTCCAGGAGGTGCCGCAACTGCGCCTGGTGGTCTTCCGGCCCGCCCACGACTCGGCGGAGGGCTGCCTCGTCGAGGATCGCCCAGACCGAGAACGACCCGTCCTCCAACCGAATCTGCCGCGCCTGCCGCAACTCGACACGCTTGCCCACCACCGCGTCCGTCGCGTGCGGATCGAATGCGCGCACCATCTGCCTGGCGTACTCCGGCGTCTGGAACAAGCCCGGAATCAGGTCGATCTCGAAGGTGTCGACGGCGACGGCTTCGGACTCCAGGACCACGTACTCCGAGAACCAGTCGAACAGCACGTCGCCGTAGACGTGCCACCAGCCGCGCTTCTTGGCGACCTTCGCCAACTTCAGGAGCCATTGCTGCTTCTCAGGTTCGGCCCGATACAGTTCCGCCAGAGCCTTGGCATCCACAATGGACACCCCGGTGACGGCGGACTCGATGCGGCTGATCTTGGACTTGGAATACCCCAGTTCCGCGATCACGTCGTCAAAATCGAGCCCCGCCTCCTCGCGCAACTGGGTCAGCGCGCTGGCCAGTACGCGTCGCCGGACTCCCGGTCCTTGGTTCTGCGGCATGACTACGACATTAGCGACAAAACGACCCACCAAAAGGGTGAACATTGGCAACACGGCCTTCTGCCGTGTTGCATTGTCCTGCCCTCAGGACGACAGTTGCGGCCATGCCTTCGATCAATTCCGCGCTAGCGTACGCCCACCACCTGCTGCGCCAGGACATGCTCGGCTACTTGGACGCCGTCGAACTCCTGACCAGCGAGAACGACACCGACGACGACACCGTCCTGGCCGTCGCCCGGACCGAGGTCCCCCGCCTGATCGCCGCCCTGCGCGGCACCGTGACCACCCACAAGGCCGACCACCACGGGCTGTGCCTGGGCTGCCCGACCACCTGGATCGACGGCCGCCTCGGGCGCGAGCCCTGGCCGTGCCCGACGATCGAGCGCGCCCAGGGCTTCCTCAAAGACCCTGACAGCATCTACGCGCAGGCGCAGCCTTACGCGCGCGTCTGACCCGTGAGCGCCACAACCGCTTCGGCGAACGCCTTACCGCGGTGCGCGTAGTCGCTGAACATGTCCATCGACGCCGCCGCCGGCGCCAACACCACGGCGTCACCCGCACGCGCCATGGACCGCGCCGCGCGCACGGCGTCCGACATGGTCGCGTCGTCCAACACCGCCACGGGCACCGCGGGCGCGTACCGGGCCAACGCCGTGGCGATGACCTCACGGTCCGCGCCGATCAGCACCGCGCCCCGCAGCCGGTGCGCCTCGGCGCGCACCAGGTCGTCCACGGACGCGCCCTTCAACAACCCGCCCGCGACCCACACGACGCTGTCGTACGACCGCAGCGACGCCCCGGCGGCGTGCGGGTTCGTGGCCTTCGAGTCGTTCACGTACCGCACGCCGTCCGCCTCGGCGACGAACTCCGCCCGGTGCGCGCCGGGCCGGAAGTCCCGCAGCCCTTGCCGCACCGCCTCCGGCGACACCCCGTGCGCACGGGCCAGCGCCGCCGCCGCCAACGCGTCCGCGATCCCGGACGGGCCGCCCGGCCGCACGTCGGCGACCGACGCCAGCACGGTGTCCGGCCCGAACGCCCGGTCGACCAGGTCGCCGTCGAGCACGCCGAGCTGACCCTCCTCGGGCGCGCCCAGCGTGAAACCGACGTGCACGGGCGCGGTGGACCCGGTCAGCAACCCGGCCACGTACGGGTCGTCCGCGCCCGCCACCGCGATCTCGCCGGTCAGCACGCGGGCCTTGGCCGCCCCGTACGCCTCGAACGAGCCGTGCCAGTCCAGGTGGTCCTCGGCGAGGTTGAGCAGCACGCCCGCCGCCGGCCGCACCGAAGGCGACCAGTGCAGCTGGAAGCTGGACAGCTCGACGGCCAGCACCCGGTGCCCGGCCAGCAGCGCGTCCACCACCGGCAGCCCGACGTTGCCGCACGCGACCGCGTCGATCCCGGCGGCCCGCAGGACCGACTCCAGCATCCCGACGGTCGTCGTCTTGCCGTTGGTGCCGGTCACCGCCAGCCACGCCGGCGGGTCGGCCAGTTCCAGCCCCATCCGCCAGGCCAGCTCGACCTCGCCGACGACCTCGACCCCGGCCGCCTCGGCGGCCAGCAGCAGCGGGCTGTCCGGCCGCCAGCCGGGGCTGGTGACCACCAGCTCCACCTCCGGCGGCGGCGCGACCAGGCCCGGCACCAGCGCCACCCCGGGCAGCAGCGGCTCCAGCGCCTCCAGCCGGTCGGCGCTGCCGTCGGTCACCAGCACCGACGCGCCCGCCGCCAGCAGCGCCTCGGCGGCGGACCGGCCGGTCACCCCGGCGCCGGCGACCAGGACGTGCCGACCGGCCAGGAATCCCACGCTCAGCTCCCCGCCGCCGTCAGCCACTCGCTGTAGAACAGGCCCAGGCCCAACATGCAGCACATGCCGGCCATCAACCAGAACCTGATGATCACCGTGGTTTCCGCCCACCCGGCGAGTTCGAA
The DNA here is from genome assembly GCF_000328705.1 of Saccharothrix espanaensis DSM 44229. Taxonomy (NCBI): domain Bacteria; kingdom Bacillati; phylum Actinomycetota; class Actinomycetes; order Pseudonocardiales; family Pseudonocardiaceae; genus Saccharothrix; species Saccharothrix espanaensis. Next base: position 7,670,414 of record NC_019673.1, read on the forward strand.
GTGGTGGTGGAACGGCGCCATCCGGAACAGCCGTCGCCTCGACGTGCGGAAGACCGCGACCTGAAGCACCACCGACAGCGCCTCGACCACGAAGATGCCGCCGATGACGACCATCAGCAGCTCGGTGCGGGTGGTGATGGACAGACCGGCCACCAGGCCACCCAGCGCCAGCGAGCCCGTGTCGCCCATGAAGATCTTGGCGGGCGCGGCGTTCCACCACAGGAAGCCGATGCAGCCGGCCATCGCGGCGGCGGCCACCACCGCCAGGTCCAGCGGGTCGCGCACGTCGTAGCAGCCGGCCACCAGCAGGTTCGAGCAGTTGTAGCGGAACTGCCAGAAGCTGATCACCACGTACGTGCCGAGCACCATCGCCGACGTGCCGCCGGCCAGGCCGTCCAGGCCGTCGGTCAGGTTCACCGCGTTGGACCACGCGCTGATCGCGGCGTAGCAGAACACCACGAACCCGATCACGCCGAACGAGACCACCGCGATGTCGCGGACGAACGACAGGTTCACCGACGCCGGGGTGAGCCCGTCCTTGTTCGGGAACTGCATGACCAGCACCGCGAAGATGATCGTCGCGACGAACTGGCCGACCAGCTTGGCGGTCTTGTTCAGACCCAGGTTGCGCTGCTTGCGGATCTTGATGAAGTCGTCCAGGAAGCCCACGACGCCCAGCGACGTGGTCAGCAGCAGCACCAGCAGCCCGGACGCGGTGGGCGTCTGCTCCTGCGCCGACGCGGACATCGAGTTCACCAGGTGCGAGCCCAGGTAGCCCAGCCACATCGCGACCAGGATCGCCACGCCGCCCATCGTGGGCGTGCCGCGCTTGGTCTTGTGGCTCTGCGGGCCCTCCTCGCGGATCTCCTGACCGAAGCCCTGCCGCGAGAAGATCTTGATCAGGTACGGCGTCAGCATGATCGACGCGATCAGCGCGATGGCCGCCGCGATGAGGATGCTCTTCACTTGCCGACCGCCTCCAGAAGGGCCTCGGCAACCCGCCACAGGCCGTAAGTTTTGGATGCCTTCACCAGCACGACGTCACCAGGGCGCACCTGGTCGCGGAGCAGTTCCACGGCGGCCGCCACGTCCGGCACCAGTACCGCTTCCTCGCCCCATGATCCTTCCAGGTGCGCGCCCTGGTGCATCGGGCGGGCGTCCGGCCCGACGACCACCAGCTTGTTGATGTCCAAGCGGACGGCCAGCCGGCCGATCTCGTCGTGCGCGCGGACGTGGTCCGCGCCGAGTTCCGCCATCGCTCCGAGCACGGCCCAGCTCCGCCGGGCGGGCGCGGTGGCGCGGGAGATCGTGGCCAGCGACTTCAGCGCCGCGCGCACGGACTCCGGGTTCGCGTTGTAGGCGTCGTTGACGACCGTCACACCGTCAGGACGTTCGGAGAGCGCCATCCGATGCTCGGAGACCCGCTCCGCGTTCCCGAGGGCGTCGGCGACCTGCTGCGGCGTCGCGCCCAGCTCCAGCGCGACGGCGGCGGCGCTCAGCGCGTTGCCGACCTGGTGCGGTCCGTGCACGGCCAGCCGCACGTCGGCCTCGCCGGCGGGCGTGACCAGGCGGAAGCCCGCGCGGGCCCGGCCGTCCAGCTCGATGTCGACCGCGCGGACCGCCGCGGCGCCGCTCTCACCGACCAGCACGACCTTCGCCGCGGTGCGCGGGGCCATGCCGGCCACCAGCGGGTCGTCGGCGTTCAGGATCGCCACGCCGTCGGCGGGCAGCGCCTCCACCAGCTCGCCCTTGGCCTGCGCGATGCCCTCGCGGGAGCCGAACTCGCCCAGGTGCGCGCTGCCCACGTTGAGCACCACGCCCACCTTCGGCGGCGCGACCCGGCACAGGTCGGCGATGTGGCCGGTGCCGCGCGCGGACAGCTCCAGCACCAGGAACCGGGTGTCGGCGTCGGCGCGCAGCACCGTCCAGGGGTGGCCCAGCTCGTTGTTGAACGACCCGGGGGGCGCGACCGTCCGGCCCAGGGGGGCGAGCACGGCCGCGATCAGGTCCTTGGTGGTGGTCTTGCCGGACGACCCGGTGACGCCCACGACGGTCAGCTCCGGCAGGCGGTCGACCACGTGCCGGGCGAGCTTCGCCAGGGCCGCCAGGACCGCCGCGCCCGCGCCGTCGGCGTCGTCGGCGAGCACGTAGGAGTTGCCGTGACCGCTCTCGACCGGCGGCGCGATCACCGCGGGCCCGTCCACCGGGCGTCCGGCCAGCACGCCGGCCGCGCCCGCCGCGACCACCTCGGCGGCGAAGTCGTGGCCGTCGACCCGCGCGCCGGGCAGCGCCACGTAGAGCCCGCCCGCGCCGATCTCACGGGAGTCGAACTCGACGGAACCGGTCACCACCGGCGAACCGTCGGTGCCGTGCAGGGTGCCGCCGACGACCTCGGCGATCTCGGCCAGGCTGAGCGGAATCATCGGCGCACCTCTCTGATGGCTTCGGCGAGGGTCTCGACGTCCGAGAACGGCTGCACGACCCCCGCGACCTCCTGCCCGGTCTCGTGCCCCTTGCCCGCGATCACGACCACGTCCCCGGTGCGCGCGAGCGACACCGCGTGCCGGATCGCGTCACGGCGGTCGCCGATCTCCACGACCTCGCCGCGCTCGGACCCGGGCAGCGCCAGCGCGCCGCCCAGCATCGCGGCGCGGATCGCCGCCGGGTCCTCGCTGCGGGGGTTGTCGTCGGTGACGACCAGGACGTCGCTGCGGCGCGCCGCCTCCTCCCCCATCAGCGGGCGCTTCGCGGTGTCGCGGTCGCCGCCGCAGCCCAGCACGGTGATGATCCGGCCGGTCGAGCGGGCCCGGACCGCGTCCAGCGCCAGCGCCACGGCCTGCGGCTTGTGCGAGTAGTCCACGACGGCGGTGAAGTCCTGGCCCTCGTCCACCCGCTGCATCCGGCCGGGCACCCGCACGTCGGCGATGCCGCGCCGGATCGCGTCGACCCCGACGCCCCGCGCGTGCAGGCAGGCGATCGCCAGCAGCGCGTTGGCCACGTTGAACGCGCCGGGCAGCCGCAGCTCGACCGGGAACTCCAGGTCGGGGCCGTGCGCGGTGAAGGACTGCTCGCCGGTGGGCGAGACCCGCACGTCCGACGCGGTCCAGGCGGCGTCACCGGTGGTCGACACGGTGACCGTGGCGGGCGTGACCAGGCGCGGCCCCCACTCGCCGTCCACGCAGACCACCTCGACCGCGGCGCGCCCGTCGAACAGCTGCGCCTTGGTGCGGAAGTAGTCCTCCATGTCCGGGTGGAAGTCCAGGTGGTCCTGCGACAGGTTGGTGAACGCGCCGACCGCGAACCCGACGCCGCCGACCCGGCCCAGGCGCAGCGCGTGGCTGGAGACCTCCATGGTCACGTCGGTGACGCCGCGCTCCTCCATCACCGCGAGCAGCGCGTGCAGGTCCGGGGCCTCGGGCGTGGTCAGGGCGCTGTCGAGGCGCTCGTCGGCGATCCGGGTCTCGACCGTGCCGATCAGGCCGGTCGTGCGGCCGGCCGCCCGCAGCGCGGAGTCGACCAGGTAGGCGGTGGTGGTCTTGCCGGAGGTCCCGGTGATCCCGAACAGCGCGAGGCGGGTCGACGGGTCGCCGTAGACCCGCGAGGCCAGCACGCCGAGCACCGAGCGCGGGTCGTCGTGGACCAGGACGGGCACGTCGGCCGCGATCTTCGCCGCGCCGACCTCGTCGGTCAGCACCGCGACCGCGCCCAGCGACAGGGCCTGGTCGGCGAAGTCCGCGCCGTGCGCCCGAGCACCGGGCAGCGCGGCGAACAGGTCGCCGGGCCGCACGTGCTGGGCCCGCAGCGTCACCCCGCCGACGAGCACGTGCGCCCGGCCGGGCGCGGTGAGGTGCGCGTCCACTGTGGAGGCGAGCTCGGACACGGGAACGGGCTGGACGCGGGAAGGGCGAGGCGGGGCGGTCGCGACCTTGCCCTCAAGCTTGGCAGGCACGCGCGGAAGGCTACCGGCGTACGGAGAGTGGCCACCCACCACGTCCACCACAGCCCCTGCGACATTGTCCGGCGCAACCGGTCCGCGACCGCTCCGGACCCGGCCGGGACCCCCGCCGGCCACTGCTTTCGACGGTGTTCGCGGCGGTTCACGGGAAGAATCCGCGAACCGCCGTGACCGGACCGGCCAAGAGCCGGGACAACACCGTTTCCACCGACCACCGCACGTGCTCCCGCGCAGGTCAGAGGATCAGCGGGACGATCGGGCTCTGCTCGGCCGACAACGGCACCTGGTAACGCTGGGACAAGTAGGACGCGATGTCGTGGAACAGCGGCGCGGCGGACTGGCTGTACTTCGGATCGCCGGTCGGGGCGTCGAGCATGAGCCCCACCACATAACGCGGGTTGTCCGCCGGGAAGATGCCGGCGAAGGTGATCCAGTACTCGCTCTGGCTGTAGCAGGCGCAGTTCTTGTCGATCTGCTGGGCGGTGCCGGTCTTGCCCGACACCTGGTAGCCGGGCAGCGCCGCGGACGGGCCGGTGCCGGTCTGGTTCGGCTCGCCCGGCGACTTCTGGACGACCGCGCGGAACATGTCGCGGACCGTCTTCGCGGTCTGCGGGCTCACCACCCGGGTCGTCTCCGGCTGCGGCGTCTGCTTGCGCACGCCGTTGGCGTCCACTTCGGCCCGGATGATCCGCGGCGGGACGCGCACGCCGTCGTTCGCGATCGCCTGGTACATGCCGGTCATCTGGAGCAGGGTCATGCTCAGGCCCTGCCCGATCGGCAGGTTGCCGAACGTCGAGCCGGACCACTGGTTGCGCGGCGGCACCGAACCGGACTCCTCGCCCGGCACGCCCGACTGGGTGCGCTTGCCCAGGCCGAACTTGCGCAGCATCTCCGCGTACCGGTCCTCGCCGATCTTCTGCGCGGTCATCAGCGTGCCCACGTTGGAGGACTTGGCGAACACGCCGGTGAACGTCATGTCCTGGGTGGGGTGCTCGACCGCGTCCTTGATGGTCCGGTCGGCGAACTTGATCGTGTACGGCACGGTGAGCACGTCGTCCGGCTTGGCGATGCCGTCCTCGACGGCCGTCGCGGCGGTAACGATCTTGTTCACCGACCCCGGCTCGAACAGCGCCGAGACCGCCGTGTTCCGGGTCTGGTCCTCGGTGGCCTTGCCGAAGGTCAGCGGGTCGAAGGTCTTGTCGTTGGCCATCGCCACGATCTCGCCGGTCTTCACGTCCAGCACCACCGCCGAGCCGCTCCTCGCGCCGGACTTGGCGGTGTAGTCGGTGATCATCCGCTGCACCGCGTACTGGGTGTCGACGTCGAGGGTCAGCTCCAGGCTGCGGCCCGGGGTCGCGGCGGCCAGCTCGCGGGACCGGCCGGGGCCGGGGATCACCACGTTGTTGCCCTGCATGGTGTCGACCACCCGCCGGCCGTTGCGCCCGGCCAGCAGGTTGTCCTGCGAGTTCTCCAGCCCGAGCAGGCCGTGCGTGGCGGGCGGGTCCTGGTCCTTGCGCCAGTTCGCCGCGCCGACGATGTTCGACGCCAGCTCGCCGTTCGGGTAGACCCGCACCGCCCGGTACTCCGAGCCGACGTCGCCGTACTTCTCGGTGATCGCCGCGGCCTTGCCGGGGTCGATGTTGTCCACCAGCTCGATGTAGGTGATGTCCTGGGTGAGCATCCCGTACATGGTCTGCTCGTCGGTCTTCTGGCCCTGCACCTCGGTGCCCAGGGTGTCCTGGATGAACTTGGCGACTTCCTTCGCCCAGTCCTCGTAGGTGCCCACCTTGGGGTCGGCCTCGTAGGCCTTGACCCACTTCTCACGGGTCATCTGCGGCACCGCGTAGAGCGACCGCGCCTCGATGCTGAACGCGAGCTGGTTGCCGTTGCGGTCGGTGATCGAGCCGCGCGCCGCCGGGATGTCGATGAAGGTGGCGCGCTGCTTCTCCGCCTGCGCGGACAGCGCCTCCGCCTGGAATCCCTGCACCTGCACCAGCTTGAGCCCGGCCAGCACCAGCGCGCCGACCAGCAGCAGCCGGCCCACCGCCATCCGCACCCGGCTGTTGCCGCCCCGCCGCTTGGCCGGGGCCGGGCCGCGCACCGACAGCGGACGCCGCGCCGGCCTGCCCCGACTGGGCCCTGGCATCACAAACCTCCAGCGATTACCGCACACCGGCCCACGGATCGCGTGGGCGTCCACCGGATGTCCCGCACCCCGTCCGCCGCCCGGTCGGCCCGGTCACGGCGGCGCGCCGCCGTGACCTCGCTCCGGGAGCGCACCGGCATCACTGCCCTCCGGGCTGCCCGTTCTCGCCGGGCTGTTGGGCGTTCGGGTCGGGTTGGCCGTTCTGGGCCGGGGGCTGCTGGGCGTTGGGGTCCGGCTGCCCGTTCTGGCCTGCCTGCTGCTGGGCGTCGGGGTCCGGCTGCCCGTTCTGCGGCTGCCCGTTCTGCGGCTCGGTCGGCTCGGCGGGCGGCGGTTCGGGGGCCTTGGCCTCCGAGGGCTTGCCGTAGACCTCGATCGTGCCGTCCGGCAGCTGCTTGAGCCGCGCCGGGTCGCCCGCGGCCACCAGCCCGAGCTTGGCGGCGGCCTCGGCGAGCTTGAGCGGCGACTCGGCCAGCGCCACCTCCTGGCGCAGCTGCTCGACCTGCCGGGCCAGCCTGGTCTCCTCGGCCCGCGCGTCCTGCAGCCGGTACGAGTCGGCCGTGGCCTGGGTGGACAGCCACATGATCGCGGCGATGCCCACCCCCAGCACGACCATCACCATGACCACGAACGGCGCCTTGGGCGCGACCGCCTGCCGGCGGGTGACCGCCGGGCCACGGGGCGTCTTGGACCGCTGCGCGCGCCGGGCGTAGGCCCGCTCCGCCGCGGCCGACCGGGACCGCGCGGGAACCGACTTCAGCGCGCGCTCACGGGGCTTCGCCGGGGACGACGGCACACCGTTGGTCCGTGCGGGTGCGGTCACGTCGCCTCCCGGATGCGTTCCGCCGCGCGCAACCGAACCGACGCGGCCCTGGGGTTGTCCTCGATCTCCTGCTCGTTGGCGACCTCGGCTCCCCGGGTCACCAGCTTGAGCTGCGGGCCGTGGCCGGGCAGCTCCACCGGGAGGTCCTGCGGGGTGCGCGAGACGGCCAGCTCGGCGAACGCCCGCTTCACCATCCGGTCTTCCAGCGACTGGTAGGCCTCCACGACGATCCGGCCGCCGACCGCCAGCACCGACAGCGCCGCCGGCAGCGCCAGCCGCAGCGACTCCAGCTCGCCGTTGACCTCGATCCGCAACGCCTGGAACGTGCGCTTGGCCGGGTGGCCGCCGGTCCGCCTGGTCGCCGCCGGCACCGAGTCGTAGAGCAGCTCGACCAGCCGGCCGCTGGTCGTGAACGGCTCGCGGGCCCGCTCCCGGACCACCGCGCCGGCGATCTTGCGGGCGAACCGCTCCTCGCCGTAGTCGCGCAGGATCCGGGTCAGGTCGTCCACCGAGTACTCGTTGAGCACGTCCGCGGCCGTCATCCCGGTCCCGGCGCTCATCCGCATGTCCAGCGGGGAGTCCCGGGAGTACGCGAACCCGCGCTCCTCGGCGTCGAGCTGCAGCGACGAGACGCCCAGGTCCATCAGGACGCCGTCCACCGGGCCGTCGACCGCGTCCGCGATCCCGTCGTAGGTGGTCTGCACGAACGTGACCCGGTCCGCGTACGGCGCGAGCCGCTCGCGGGACAGCGCGATGGCCTGCGGGTCGCGGTCCAGGCCGATCAGCCGGACCCGCGGGTGCGCCTTGAGCACCGCCTCCGAGTGGCCGCCGAGCCCGAGCGTGCAGTCCACGAAGACCGCGTCGCGGTCGGCCAGCGCGGGGTCGAGCAGGCCCAGGACGCGGTCGAGCAGCACCGGCACGTGCCGCGCTCGCTCCACCCTGTCCCCTCCCACGCACATCCCCCCGCCCTGGCAAAGAAAAATCGGGTGTCGTCAGGTCCCCGCCCGCCCGTCGGACCTGGCGCCGGGGAAGGTGCGCCAGGGCCGAAAGCCGAGCGGACCGAGGCCTCACGGCACCCGAAACCTCAAGCGTTCAAGCCCTCAACTCAGAAGACGCCGGGCAGCACCTCCTCGCGAGCCTCGGCGTAGCTCTCCTCGTGCTCGTCCAGGTAGCGCTGCCACGCCTGCGCGTCCCAGATCTCCAGCCGGTTGATCGCGCCGATGACCACGCACTCCTTGGTCAACCCCGCGTACCGGCGCAGCTCCGGTGCGATCGACACCCGGCCCTGGCCGTCCGGCCTTTGCTCGTCAGTCCCCGCGAACAGGTAGCGCTGGTAGGCGCGGACGGCCTCGTTGGTGAAGGGCGCGTCCGCGACCTTGCGCGCCATCTGCTCGAACTCGGCCCGCGGGAACACGTAGAGGCAGTGGTCCTGGCCCTTGGTGACCATGAGACCCCCCGCTAGCGCGTCCCGGAACTTCGCAGGCAGCGTCAACCGGCCCTTGTCGTCCAGCTTGGGGTGGTGCGTGCCCAGAAACACGGCAACCCACCTCCCGCCACCGAACGGTGAACCGGCAGTGGGGCCCCCGTCTGCCCCACCGGCCGCCACAGTACCCCACTTTTCACCACAGTCAACGCTGAAACGGGTGGTCGCGCGGCACACCGATCGACGTTTCCGCAGGTAGAGCGCGGATGGCCGCCGTGGGGCGCGGTGGGGGAGGTGAGCCGGCTCCACCTCCGCGGGTGAGCTGAACCGACCGGAATCCCACTCGAACGGCCCAGCGAAATCGGGCAAAACCGGGTCGCCGGGGCCTCCGGTGGGGAATCGTGGTGGGGACGGGTGGACGCGGGCGGTCCGGAGGCCGTGGAAACCACTCCCTGGAAACTGTTCAATCGGTGTATGGCGCTTCGCCATGGTTTGACACACTGCGTGAAACGCTCACCGCCACCGCGAACCGGTCGCGGTGGTCTTCGGGAGGTCGAGTGACTCCGAGTACCCAGCCAGCCGCGCTGCCCGAACACTCGTACGGCGGCGGTGGGCCCCACCACGTGAACAACACGGCGCACCCGGCCATGGCCAACCCGGCCCAGCCGCACGGCCGGCCGGACGAGGTGCTCGCCGAACTGCACGCCGTGGTCGGGCGGATCGCGGCCAACGTCGAGAAGGTCATCGTCGGCAAGCCGGAGGTCGTCCGGGTCTCCCTGGTCACCCTCCTCGCCGAGGGCCACCTGCTGGTCGAGGACGTGCCCGGCGTCGGGAAGACGTCGCTGGCCAAGGCGCTGGCCCGGTCCATCGACTGCTCGGTGAGCCGCATCCAGTTCACCCCCGACCTGCTGCCCAGCGACATCACCGGCGTGTCGATCTACAACCGGCAGGACAACGACTTCGAGTTCCGCCCCGGCCCGGTGTTCGCCAACATCGTGGTCGGCGACGAGATCAACCGCGCCTCGCCCAAGACCCAGTCGGCGCTGCTGGAGTGCATGGAAGAGCACCAGGTCACGGTCGACGGGCACACCTACCCGCTGAGCGCGCCGTTCATGGTGATCGCCACCCAGAACCCGATCGAGATGGAAGGCACCTACGCGCTGCCCGAGGCCCAGCGCGACCGGTTCACCGCGCGGGTGTCCATCGGCTACCCGGACCCGCAGGCCGAACTGGCCATGGTGGACGAGCACGCGGGCAACGACCCGCTGGCCGAGCTCCGCCCGGTGTCCGACGCCGACCAGGTGCTCAAGCTCGTGCACGCGGTGCGCCGGGTGCACCTGTCGCAGGAGATCCGCCGGTACGCCGTGGAACTGGTCGGCTCGACCCGCCGGTTGCCCGAGCTGCGCCTGGGCGCGTCGCCGCGGTCCACCCTGCAACTGGTGCGGGCCGCGCGGGCGCAGGCGGCGCTGGCCGGCCGCGACTTCGTGGTGCCCGACGACATCCACGCGATCGCGGTGCCCGTGCTGGCGCACCGGCTGGTGCTGACCGCGGAGGCCCAGGCCGCCCGCCGGTCGTCCGCCGACCTGGTGCGCAACCTGCTCCAGCGGGTCCCGGTGCCGCAGGGTGGGCTCGACCCGTCGGGCCAGTTCCAGCACAACCCCAACCCCCACCGCTGACATGCGCGGAGCCCTGTCCGGACTGACCACCAGGGGCCGCTGCCTGCTCGCCGCCGGGATCGCCGCCGGCCTGTGCGCGATCGTGCTCAACGAGCGCGACCTGCTGCGGGTCGCGGCGTTCGTGGTGGCGCTGCCGCTGCTCGCGGCGTGGCTGGCGCAGCGGGCCCGGGTCGGCCTGCACGCCGCCCGGTTCCTGTTCCCGAGCCGGGTCCAGGTCGGGTCGGCCACCGACGTGCGGGTGGAACTGCGCTCCACCGGCCGGCTGCCCACGGGCGGCCTGCTGCTGGAGGACGCCGTGCCGTACGCGCTCGGCTCGCGGCCCCGGTTCGTGGTCGAGCGGCTGCCGCGCAACACGGTGACCGCGCTGCGCTACCCGCTCAAGCCGGTCATGCGTGGCATCCAGCAGGTCGGGCCGCTGATGGCGCGGGTCACCGACCCGTTCGGGCTGGCCGAGTTCGACCGCGAGCTCGCGGGCCGGTCCAAGCTGGTCGTGGTGCCGCGGGTGGTCGGCCTGGCGGGCCTGCCCAGCGGCTCCGGCATGGGCTCCGGCGACGACGGCTCGATCCGGCTGCGGACCGGCCAGGGCGAGGACGACGCCATCGTGCGGCAGTACCGGCACGGCGACGACCTGCGCAAAGTGCACTGGAAGTCGACCGCGCGGCGGGACGAGCTGATGGTGCGCGTCGAGGAGCGGCCGTGGCGCGGCGGCACGACCGTGCTGCTGGACCACCGGCTGTCCGCGCACCGGGGCAGCGGCCCCGGCTCGTCGCTGGAGTGGGCGGTGTCGTTCGCCGCCTCGGTGTGCCTGCACCTGCACCGCTTCGGCCACCAGGTGCGGCTGATCGGCGACGACGGCCGGGTGCTCGCGGGCGGGTCCGGCGACGGCGGCCACAGCGACGCCGTCGTGCTCGACGCGCTGGCCGCGTTGCAGCCCTCGCACCGGCGTGAACCGGCGGCGGGGCTGGACCCCGGCGCGGGCCAGGAGGTCATCGCGATCCTCGGCGGCTCCACGCCCGCCGTGGTCGACGCGCTGGTGCGCAACCGGCCGCGCGGGATGCGCAGCCTGGCCGTGGTGCTGGACGTACGGGCGTGGGCGGCGGCCTCCGAGGACCCCGCCCCCGACCCCGACGAGGCGCGCGGGCTGCTCGGCGCGGCCGGCTGGGGCTCCGTCGTGGCGCGACCGTCGACCCCCATGGGACAGATCTGGCAGGAGCTGTGCCACAGCGCGGGCAACCGCGGACCAGTGGTGCGCACGGAGGTGGGCTAGAGGTGACCGGCAAGACCGCCACCGGGGGCAACTGGGTGGTCAGCGCGACGCCGGCGGTGGCCGGCCTCGCGACGTTGTGCGCGGCGACCGCGCTGTCCAGCGTGATCGGCGGGGTGCTGTGGCTGGTGAACCTGGCCGTGGCGATCACCGTCGTGGTGGGGGCGGGCGTGCTGCTGCGCGCCGCCCGGCTGCCGGTGGCGGTGGTCGCGCTCGGGCAGGTGCTCGCCCTGGCCTGCCTGCTGGTGACGATCTTCACCCGGACCGGGTTCCTGGTGGTGTTCCCCAGCCCGCAGTCGATCGGCGACCTCGGTTCGGTGCTCGGCGACGCGTTCGCCGAAGTGCAGACCGGCGTGCCGCCGGTGGACGACAGCGACGCCATGCGCTGCCTGGTGATGGTGTCGATCGGCCTGGTGGCGGTCCTGGTGGACCTGCTCGCGGTCGGCGCGGCCGCACCCGCGGCGTCCGGGCTCGTGCTGCTGTGCGTGTTCGCGGTGCCGGCGTCGCTGGCCGACGAGATGCTGCCGCTGTGGACGTTCGTGTTCGGCGCGGCGGCGTTCGCGCTGCTGCTGGCCGTCGACGGCCAGCACCGGCACCAGGCGTGGCGGGGCAGGCTGCCCGGCCGGGGCGCCGGCGGCTCCGGCCCGGCGGCGGCGGCCGTGGCGGGCATGGCGGTCGTCGTCGCGCTGATCGCGGGCGCGAGCATCACCCTGGTCGGCACCGTCGGCAAGCTCCCCGGCACCGGTGACGCGGTCGGCGGCGGCGCGGACCGGCTCGGCCTGGACCCGATGACCCAGCTGCGCGGCATGCTCGACCAGGGCAGCACCAAGGAGCTGTTCCGGGTCCGCGGCCTGTCCGAGTCGGCGTACCTGCGCGCGATGACGCTGCGCGAGTACATCCCCGACCAGGGCTGGAAGATGGGCGACGACCTGCCCACCGGCGTGCAGGCCAACGGCGTGCTGCCCGCCCAGCCCGGCGACCCCGGCGGCGGCGAGACCACCCAGGTGACCATCGAGCCGGTGAGCTGGCTGGACAACTGGCTGCCCGTCTACGGCAGGCCGCGCCGGCTGCAGGACGTCGAGGACAACTGGCGCTACGACCCGGTGCGCGGGATGGTGTACAGCGTCCGGGCGCGCGAGGCCGGCCCGTACAAGCTGGACACGGTCCTGAAGACCCCGCCCGCCGAGGCGCTGCGCAAGGCCAACGGCGCGATCGACGTGGAAGACGTCTACCTGGAAGCTCCCGGCGTCGCGCCCGAGGTGCGGGACCTCGCGCGGGAGCTCACCAAGGGCGAGAGCAACACGTTCGACAAGGCCACCGCGCTGTACAAGTTCTTCACCGACGGCACGAACGGCTTCACCTACACCACGGAGACGGCGAGGGCGCAGACCACCGACGCCCTGCGCGACTTCGTGTTCACCGGCAAGCGGGGCTACTGCGAGCAGTACGCGTCAGCGATGGCCATCATGGCCAGGTCGGTCGGCCTGCCCGCCCGGGTCGCGATGGGTTTCACCGCGGGCTTCCCGACCAGCGACTTCCAGACCATCACCACCCAGGACGCGCACGCGTGGGTGGAGATCTACTTCCCCGGCTACGGCTGGATGGTCTTCGACCCGACGCCGCTGTCGGACGGCCGGGCGATCGTGCCGCCGTACATCTCGGGCCAGAACCCGGACGGCGAGGAGACCGACCCGACCGACGCCACCACCACGACCACGGCCGAGACGACCGCGGCACCCACCACCAGCGCGTCGACCGCGCCGGGCACGACCGGCCAGGACAACGGCGCCCAGGAGTCGACGCCGACCCCGGCGTGGCACCTGGTCTCGCTGCTGATCGCGGCCGGGCTGCTGGTGGTGATGGCCGCGCTGCTGACGGTGCTGTTCGTCGCGCTGGGCAGGCGGCGGGGCACCGGCGCGGCGTGGAAGCCGAAGTGGCCGTGGTTGATGCCGGTGCTGACCGGGATCGCGGTGACGACGTGGGTGGCGGCGGTGACCCTCGCGCTGGCGCTGGTGTCGTGGTGGATCGCGGTGCCGGTGCTGGTCGTGCAACTGGCGCTGGTGCCGGCCGGGGTCCGGGCGGTGCGCCGGCGCACGAGGCTGCAAGCCGTGGCGGGCCTGGGCCCGAACGCCGCCGGAGCCGCGTGGCAGGAACTGCTGGCGGAGTCGGTGGACCGGGGCACGCGGGTGCCGACGACGGAGACCGTGCGAGTGGCGGCCCGCCGAATGGCCCGCGCCCACAACCTCGACGAGCAGGGCCGCGACGGCCTGCGCGCCGTGGTCGGGGCCGTGGAGCGCTCCTGGTACAGCACGAACGGCACCGCCGACCCGACCCTCCCCCGCGCGGTGGACGACGTCCGCCGAAGCCTGAGCCGCAACGCCCCCCTGGCCCTGCGGGCGAAGGTGCTGCCGAGGTCGGTCCTCCAGCCCAACACCCCACCGGAGTCCGACGACTGACCCCTCCCGGGCGCATCCCCGGCCGGCTCACGTGGCCCGTCCCCGCCCGGGGACGGGCCACAGCGCTTCCCAGGGCCCGTGTCCATGAGGCCGCCACGAGCCTGGGTTCGCCCGGAGCCTGGGGTCGCCCGGAGCCTCGCCATGGAACCCCGCCGGCCGAGGTGCCGCCGAACGCCGTCAAACGCCGCTGGACGCCGCCGCGTCAGACGTCGCCCGACCCTATTTCGGGCATACGCACGGCCCGCTCCCCGAGATCACGTCCGACCGGGTCGGGTGGGTGATCGTGCGGGGGCGGGCCGGGTGCGTCGGGTAGGGGCGTCTACTCGTCCTCTAGACGTCGACGGAAACGCTCTTCCATCTTCTGGGAGAACGAGCTGCGGCTGCTGGGCCGACTTCCCTCTTCGTCGGGTTCCTCGGCACCCTGATCACCACGACGGAGTGTCGTCACGGTGAGCAGCACGCCGAAGAACATCAACAGGAAGCCGACCACGCTCACCACCGGGATACCAGCGAGCTTCGGCAACATCACACCCGTCACCAGCAACGCCACACCCACGGCGAACAAAGCGATGCCCTGGATACGACGCCGTCGCGACGGCTTGCGCAGCTTGGCGCCACGCACAGTGGATGCGAACTTCGGGTCCTCGGCGTAGAGCGCGCGCTCGATCTGGTCGAGCAGTCGCTGCTCGTGCTCGGAGAGTGGCATGGCTCCTCCTCCGGCACAGCGGTCGCGGGCGCCGGGTGTTCACGGTTGCCGCCGGTCCCGGCGGACGCCCCACCCTGGGGGCGTCACAACCAGGATACGATTCGCGGGGCTTGGCGACTACCCAGTCCGTGCCCCTAAGCGGTTCCTTCGGTCACCATCATCCTCACGGGTCAACGGTAGGGCCCACGTAAGGCCGCGAAAGCAGCCCGAAAGGTCATCTGTCAACCCCCCGGCCGCACCGGAACGAACCGGGTGAGCTTCACAACACCCCCAAATCGCCCGAACCGCCCATCGGACATCCGACCTTCGGATCCACGAAGACGACCTCATCTGCACGCTTGGCGAACACCGCCCCAAAGATCACCCACGTCTACGCGCCCCTCGGCTACCGCCCGCCGAGCCTCTAGACGAGTAGTGCGCAGGTCGGTCACTGGTCGTAAGCGGTCAGGCAGGGATGCGAGGTCCGGTTGCGGTAGGACGATCAGATCAACCGGACACCCGCGATCCACGATCCAGGTGGCACTCTTCGTCCGTATCCGGCCACCGCCTCGACTTGCGCATCACTCGTCCAGGCCGCCCAGCCACCTATCCGGAGTCCTCCCGTCCGACCCGGTCCGACGTCCGACCCGGCCCGACGTTCCACCAGCGCCATGGTCGACCGAGCTGAGGCCGGCGGAACCGGCCGTGCGACCAGCGGCAGGCGGACAGGCGATCCGCAGGTGGGCTGGCCACCGGCGGTGAGCAGCGGGCAGCAGGCAACCGGTGGCGGGCGCGGCGGAAGGCCGACGCTGGGCGGGCGGCGGGCGGCGGGCGGCGGGCGGCGGGCGAGCGGGCGAGCGGTCGAGCGGTCGAGCGGTCGAGCGGTCGAGCGGTCGATCGTCGGGCCGTCGATCGTCGGGCCGGCGGGGTCAGGGTTTTGTGGTCATGCGGGTTGCCTCGATTCGGGGTGCGGGTCGGTTGGCGGCTTGGCGGTGGGCGTTGTGGAGGGTTCTCGCGGCCGTCGTCGGGGATTGGCGGAGTTCCTGCGGGGTCGTCTGGGCGACCGCGATCCCGGCGGCGATCAGGCGATGGTTGTCGGGGTTCGGGGTCAGTTGCCACACCAGGCCCGGCTCGGGCCACCAGGCGTCGGCGGTGCCCAGGGCGACGCCGTCGGCCGTCTCCAGCTCGACGTGCCACGTCGGCGGAGGCAGCGGCAAGTCGGACAGCAGTGCCCTGGCCCACGCCTGCGGCACGGTGCGCACGCCGCCCGCCAGGTCGGCCAGCACCTGCTGCGCCGGCTCCGCTCCCCTGGCCAGCGCCCTGGCCAGGTCGGCGACCGGCACGCCGCCGCGCCGCACGACCTCCGTCAGCACCGCCCGCACCGCGTCGAGGTCAGGCAGCAGCGCCCGGACGGCGTCGGCCGCCGCCCTGGTCAGCGGCGCGGTCAGGAAGCCCCTGCGCACGACCGGGGGCGGGAGCACGCGGATCCGGGTCACCCCGACCTCCGGGCTCGGGTCGACCGGTCTGGCCGACAGGACCCGCACCGGGCCCGCCACCGGGACGGCGCGCATCCCGTGCAGCTGGAGTGCGTCGACCCCGGTCAACTGGGCGTGCGGGCCGGCGTGGCGGAGGGCCGCCTGCATCCACTGCGGGCGGTTCGGGGGTTTTCGGGATAACAGCAGGACTCCGGGCAGCAGGTGCTGCCACTCGCCGCCGGGACGGCAGCGGGCCGTCACCTCGTCGTTGGGCAGGCCCAGGCCGATGAGTTCCGTCGCGGTGGCCACCTGGTGCGGGAACAGGCCCGCGAGGGCGTCGAGCCTGATCGTGGTGCGGTCTCGGGTGTGGGTTCGCATGTGTCCACGATGGACGGTTCCGGGCGGGACGTCGACTGCCGGTCCGCGATCTGTGGACAGGGAATCCGGGGTGTGGACAAGTGGGTCGGCGAATACAGGAAGTGAGGCCTTCCGCGGACCCGACCGCCCGCGGAAGGCCTCACTGGGAACGGCGGCCACCCCTCGCCGGCCGCCAGGTGGCTTCAGAGCCGGACCAGGTCCTCCCTGATCTCGGCGTCCAGTTCACGTCGGCCGGAACGCACCTCGCGCCACGCGTCGTAGACCGCGATCAGGCCTCCGGTCAGCACCAGCGCCACGGCCAGCGCGATCGGGCCGGTCGTCTCCAGCTGGGTCAGGACCACGGCGGCCGCCCAGAGCTGGACGACGGTGAAGACGAGGGTGCAGGCGAGGCGCTCGGTGAACCTCCGGCGGGACCTGGCGGGTTCCTCGTTGCGGTTCATGGTCTCCCCCTCTGAACTCGGCGTACCTCATTTGTAGGGGGAGCCGAGCAGATGTTCTGCGTCAGATGACGCACAAGGGCGACGCAACATCGACGCAGGTCAACCAGTACCCGAACGGCCGCCGATCACATCGTCAGGTCGTAGAGGCGGTCGACCTCCAGGATGTCGATCTTCCGCCGCCCGGTGCTGATGATCCCCTCCTCGCGCAGCGCGCGCAGCACCCGCACGAGCGATTCGCGGGACGTGCCGGCGATGCCCGCCAGCTCCTCCTGGCTCAACGCCACCCCGCCCTGGTCGGCGATGCCGCGTTCCAGCGCGACGTCGATCAGCACGGCCGCCACGCGCTGCGTCGCCGTGCCGCTGATCTGGACGCGCTGCCGGTCGGCGTCGCGCTGGCGGGCGACGATCACGGTCAGCACGGCCCACGCGATCCGCGGGTGGCGTTGGCAGAGCGACGCGAAGCCCGGTGCCGTCAGCACCAGCGCCCGGACGGAGCCCAGCGCGCGGACCGTGGCCGACCGGGGCAGGCCGTCGATGGCGGAGCGCTCGCCGACGATGTCGCCCGCGCCCCGCACGGCCAGCACCTTCTCCCCGCCGGCCGCCGTGGTCGCGGTGACCCGCAACAGCCCCTTCCGCACTACCAGCACGTAGCTGGTGATCTCGCCCTCGTGGCACACCACAGCACCGGAGGCGTAGTCGCGCTCCGTTCCCGTCGTGCTGAGCACCGCGTGCTCGGCGGGGGTGAGCAGGCCCCAGAACCGGTCCACCCCGTGATGGTGCCCGGTGATCGACCCGGACGTCCGCTCCGGGCCGGTCGACCACCCGAACGGCCCGCTCCCGGACGTCGGAACCCCGAACCGGTCAGCGGTCGGGTTGGGGCTCGGGCAGGTTGGGCTGCAACGGCACGGCGGCCAGCAACGTCGCCAGGGTCACCGCAGCCCGGCCGAATCGGGTGCCGGGCCTGGTCAGCGGTCGGGTTGGGGCTCGGGCAGGTTGGGCTGCAACGGCACGGCGGCCAGCAGCGTCGCCGGCGTCACCGCGGCCCGGCCGAAACGGGTGCGGGCCTGGTCGGCGGCCTGTTCGGCCTCCCGCCAGCCGCGTTCGGGCGCGTCGAACATCAGTTGCTCGCCGCCCTCGCCCTCGACCAGCTGCTCGATCCGGACGCCGATCAGCCGCACCGCTCCGGGCGGCACCTGTTCGTCGAGCAGGGTCGCCGCGGTCTTGTAGACCTCCTGGGTGACGTCCGTCGCCACCCGCAACGTCTTGGACCGGGTGATCGTGGTGAAGTCCGCGAACCTGACCTTGATCGACACGGTCCGGCCGCGCAGCCCGCGCTCCCGCAGCGTCCCGGCGGACCGCTCGGACAGCCGCAACAGCTCCCGGCGCAACAGCTCCCGGTCGAAGTGGTCGACCTCGAAGGTCTCCTCCGCGCCGATCGACTTCTCCCGGCTCGACGGCACGACCGGCCGGTCGTCCAGGCCCTGCGCCAAGGCGTGCAGGTGCTCCGCGAGCGCCACGCCCAGCACCCGGCGCAGCCTCGGCAGCGGGGTCGCCGCCACGTCCGCCACCGTCTCCAGGCCGACCCGGTCCAACTGCTCGGCGGTGCGCTTGCCGACACCCCACAGCGCGGACACCGGCAGCGGGTGCAGGAACTCCAGCACCGCCGCCTTCGGCACGACCATCATGCCGTCCGGCTTGCACATCCCCGAGGCCAGCTTCGCCAGGAACTTCGTCGGCGCGACCCCGACCGAGCAGGTGACGCCCTCGGCCCGCTCGACCTGGTCGCGGATGGTCTCGGCGATCGCACCCGGTGTCGCCCGCAGCCGCCGCAGCGCGCCGCTGACGTCGAGGAACGCCTCGTCCAGGCTCAGCGGCTCGACCAGCGGCGTGATGTCGCGGAAGATCGCCATCACCCCCCGGGACACCTCCTGGTACCGGGCGTAGTTGGGCGTCACGAACACCGCGTGCGGCGCGAGCCGGCGGGCGTGCGCCGTCGGCATCGCGGAGCGCACGCCGTACTCGCGCGCCAGGTAGTTCGCCGCCGACACGACGCCGCGGTTGGCCGTGCCGCCGACGATCACCGGCTTGCCGGCCAGCTCCGGGTTGTCCCGGATCTCCACCGACGCGTAGAAGGCGTCCATGTCGACGTGCAGCATCGAGCAGCCGGTGTCGTCCGGCCACTGACCGTCACGCGCCCGGAACCGGTCGACCAGGCCGCGCGGCAGGTTGGCGCTGCGGCCCACAAGCACCTCCCGGACGAGCCTCGAACGCGTGTTCGACAGTCTAGTCCAACCGGTAGGCCCGGCGCGCGTTCTCCGACCCGATCAGGTGAGAGATCCGCACCGCGTCCGCCTCCCCGAAAGCCTGCCGCCGCATCCCCGCCTGGAGGAAGTCCGACAGCGCGCGCCGGAAGAACAGCGCGCCCAGGTGGTACAGCTCGGCCAGGCCGAACGCGTCGGTCGAGAACAGGAACTTCCCGAACGGCACGATCTCCAGCGCCTCGGCCAGCACCCGGCTCGCCTGGTGGCCCACCGTGTGGGTCGCCAACCCGAGGTCCGCGAACACGTGCGGGAACACCTGCGCGAGGTACCCGGCCGACCGGTGGAACGGGTAGTTGTGCAACAGCATGATCGGCACGCCCAGGTGCTCGGTCGCCCGGAGCAGGTCCGTCAGCAGCGACGGGTCCGCCCGGTGCAACGCCAGGTCGCGGTCGCCGTAGCCGACGTGGAACTGCACCGGCAGCCCGCGGTCCAACGCCTCCCACACCAGGAACCGCGAGAGCACCTCGTCGGCACACCGCCCACCACCGGCCGCCAACCACCGCTCGCACGCCGCCACGACCTCGCCGTCGGACGGGCGCTCCCCGGACAGTTCCAAGCCCACGCGGTAGGCCGCGATCGACTTGGCCGCCACGGCCGGGGTGCTCTCCAACGCCCGGCGCACCCGGTCCGGAAATCCCGTGGCACCCTCGATGATCACCTCTTCGGCCAGCCGCTCCAAGCGAACGACGGCGAGTTCACGAGATCCGGTGAAAACCGAAGGACCGTGCAACCTCTCCGGCCACAGCCCTCCGTCCACCAGGAACGTCGAGATCCCCGACGCCACCAGGAACGCCCGGTTCACCTCCGCCGCGCCCAACGACCGCCGGCGCGCGATGTACTCGTCCGGGCGCACGTGCGCCGGCAGGTCGAGCAAGGGCGCGCACCAGCGCCGGACCGCGAATCCGACGGACGAGTCGAACAGCGAGGTCCCCCACCGGCTGACCGTGTCGGCCTCGGTCAGCATCTCCTCGAAGCCGGTCCGGTCCAGGTCATCGCGCAACACCCCGTGGCAGTGGTGGTCCACAAGGTTCAACTCGGCCACGTAGGGCAGCAACGGGTCCACTTGTTGAACACTAGTGACCTGGTGTAACCACGCACCTCATGGACACCGCGGAACGAGACCACCGTCAGGCACAAGCCACAGCGCTGCTGGACGGCCTGGCCGATCGCGACGTCGTGGCGGTCGCGATCACCTGGGTCGACCACAGCGGCATCACACGCGTGAAGACGGTCCCGCTGGACAAACTCCCCCGCGCCGCTGCGCACGGCGTGGGCACCTCTCCCTCGTTCGACGCGTTCCTGCTCGACGACACGATCGTCGCCGGGCGCTACGCGGGCGGCCCCGTCGGCGACCTGCGGCTGCACCCCGACCTGGCCCGGATCACCGTCCTGGCCGGTCAGCCGGGGTGGGCGTGGGCACCGGCGGACCGCTACGACCAGCAGGGCGAGCCGCACCCGCAGGACGAGCGCGGCCTGGCCCGCACGATGGCCGACCGGCTGGCGGTCAACGGCTTCGAGGTGCGCGCCGGGTTCGAGGTCGAGTGGGTGGTCGGCCAGGGCGGCACGGACGACTTCCGCCCCGCCACCACCGCTCCCGCGTACGGCCACACCCGCCAGGTCGAGCTGTCCGACTACTGCGCCGACCTGATCTCCGCCCTGGTCGAGCAGAACGTGGACGTCCTCCAGTTCCACCCCGAGTACGCGGCGGGCCAGTTCGAGGTGTCCACCGCGCCCGAGGACCCGGTGCACGCGGCGGACACCGCCGTGCTCGTCCGCGAGACGATCCGGGCGATCACCATCCGGCACGGGCTGCGCGCGTCGTTCTCGCCGAAGGTCGTCTCGGACGGCGTCGGCAACGGCGGCCACCTGCACGTCAGCCTGTGGAGGGAGCGGAAGAACCTGTTCGAGGGACGGCTGCACCCGGACGCCGAGGGTTTCGCCGCGGGCGTGCTGCGGCACCTGCCCGGCCTGTGCGCCATCGGCTGCCCGTCGGTCGCGAGCTACCTGCGCTTGATCCCGTCGCACTGGGCGGGCGCGTTCGCGACGTGGGGCGTGGAGAACCGGGAGGCCGCGCTGCGGCTCGTGGAGAACCGCGACCTGGAGATCAAGTGCTTCGACCTGTCCGCGAACCCCTACCTGGTCGTGGCGGCGACGCTCGCCGCCGGTCTGGCGGGGATCGTGGACGGGGCGCACCTGCCGCCTCCGGTGACCGTGGACCCCGTGCACGTGGAAGGCGCGCAACGCCTGCCCACGTCGTTGGAGGACGCCGTGAAGGCGTTCGAGGACGACGAGGTGCTGACGGAGGCGTTCGGCGTCGAGTTCGCGGCCACCATCGCGGACGTGCGGCGCGGTGAGATCGCCAAGTTCGCCGACGCCTCGTCCGAGGAGATCACCCACGCCACCCGCTGGCGGCACTAGCCGCTCAACAACCGGCGAGAGGTCCCGACCTCCTTCCGCAACCGGGACAACGCCCGGTGCTGCGCGACCCGCACGGCACCGGGCGACGAGCCCACGACAACGGCCGTCTGCTCGGCGGTCAGCCCCACCACCACCCGCAACAGCAGGATCTCCTGCTGCTTGTCGGGCAGGATCTTCAGCAGTTCGGCGACGTGGCGGGAGAGTTCGGCGCGCAGCGCGCTCTGTTCCGGGCCGTCGGCGTCGGACGGCGAGTCGGGCACCTCGGGCACCGGCTCCGCACGGTTGCGCAGCGACGTGCGGTGCGCGTCGGCCACCTTGTGCGCCGCGATGCCGTACACGAACGCCAAGAACGGTCGTCCGTGGTCCTTGTACGTCGGCAACGCGGTAAGGACGGCCAGGCAGACCTCCTGCGCCACGTCGTCCGCCGAGGTGTACGACCGCTCCTGACGGCCCACCCGCGCACGGCAGTAGCGAACCACCAACGGGCGGACGGAGGCCAACAGCCAGGCGATGGCCATCCGGTCACCGCCGACGGCGCGGCGCACCTCGTCTTCCAGCGACTCCGGTTTCGGGGGCTCCCGTTTCGGGGGCTCCTGGTCGGGCGGGTCACCGGCCATCAGCGGTCCCCGGTCGGCGTCGGTCTCCGACCGGTGGGGACAACCTCTGGTAAGAGCGGATCTCCCATGCGGGACTCCTGGAGGTCGGCAGCGGTTTGCCGACCCCGTTTCTACCGCAATCTCACCCCTGGCGGCGGGCCAACACGTGCAGCCGCGCCGCCACGTCGCGCAGCGGCGACCGGGTCGAGGCGGCCAGTTCGAGCTCGGCCAGCGCCTCGGCCGCGCCCGGGTTGGACTCCAGCACCGAGCCCGGCACCAGGTCGGACACCACGCCGTGGCCCTGGAGCACCTCCAGCTCCAAGCCCGCGCCGAGCACCAGCGCCTCCAGCCCGGCCACGTCGAACCGGCGCTGCAACGGCTCACGGGACCCGGCGAGCTGCCCGGACTCGTCGTCCAGCAGCCGCCGCGCGTCCACGAGCCGGCCCGCGATCGCGCGGTGCAGCACGGCCGCGTACCGGTTCGCGACCAGCACCGACACAGCGCCACCCGGCGCGACGGCCTTGGCCAGCGCGTTCAGCGCCACGGCCGCGTCGTCCACGACCTCCAGCAGCCCATGACCGAGCACCAGGTCGGCGGAGGAGTCGGCGTCCAACGCGTCCGTGTCGCCCTGCACGGCCGTGATGCGCCCGGTCACACCGGCCTCTGTCGCACGCCTGTGCAGGGTGGCGAGCGCGTTGGGGCTGGGCTCGATCACGGTCACCACGCAACCTGCCACAGCGAGTGGAACGGCCCACACACCGCTGCCGCCGCCCACGTCCAGCACCCTGGGCGGTTCCCCGCCACGGCGCCGGCGCGCGGCGGCCAGCTCGGTGTCGAGCACCCTGTGTACGGCGTCCGGTCGCATGGCACTAGAGCCTAGAGACCGTAGGCTGCACTTCGTGCATACGGTGGCGGTGCTCAGCCTTAAGGGTGGCGTGGGGAAGACGACGGTCGCGTTGGGTCTCGCGTCGGCGGCGTTGCGGCGCGGGGTGCGGACGCTGGTCATCGACCTGGATCCGCAGTGCAACGCCACCTCCACGCTGGAACCCGAAGAGACCGACACCAGCATCTACGACGTTCTGCAGGACCCCACGAGCGACACCGTGCGGGCGGCCATCGCGCCCAGTGCCTGGGGCGACGGCGTGGACGTCCTGGCCGGTTCGGAGGACGCCGAGCTGCTCAACCACCCCGATCCGGGCGAGTCGCGGCTGGGCCGGCTGCGCGAGGCGCTGCGGGTGCTGGCCTCCGAGGACGACGCCGAGGAGCCCTACCAGCTGGTCCTGCTGGACTGCCCGCCGTCGCTGGGGCAGCTGACCAGGTCGGCGCTGGTGGCGGCGGACCGGGCGCTGCTGGTGACCGAGCCCACCATGTTCGCGGTGGCGGGCGTGCAGCGGGCGTTCGAAGCGGTGCAGTCCGAGCGTGAGCACAACGCGGACCTCCAGCCGTTGGGCGTCGTGGTGAACCGGGTCCGGCCGCGCTCGCACGAGCACCAGTTCCGGATCGAGGAGCTGCGTGACATCTTCGGGCCGTTGGTGATGCCCGTGGCGCTGCCGGACCGGTTGGCGGTGCAGCAGGCGCAGGGCGCCTGTATGCCGATCCACGAGTGGGGCACGCCCGGCGCGCGTGAGGTGGCGTTGGCGTTCAACCTGCTGTTGGCGCGGATACTGCGACTCAGCCGCAGCAGGCGACGCCCCGTGCACGGGGACTTCGACGACGAAGAGATCCAGGAAGCAGTGGACGCGTGAGCAGCACCGCGCTGCTGGCGTTCACGGTCACCGCGCTGCTGATGACGATCACGCCCGGCCTCGACACCATGATGTTGTTGCGCATGGTGGTCGGCGGTGGGCGTAAGACCGGCCTGGTCTGCGGGTTCGGCACGACGCTCGGCTGCCTCGTATGGGGCGCGGCGAGCATCGCGGGGCTGACGGCGCTGTTGATGGCGTCCCGAGTCGCCTACGACGTGGTGCGGTACGCCGGCGCGGCCTACCTGCTGTGGCTCGGTGGGTCGGCACTGTGGAGGTCGTTGCGCGGCGCGCGGGTGGACAAGCCCGTGGAAGCACCGCGGATCACACCTGTGCAGGCGTTGCGGGTGGGGTTCACGACAAACCTGCTCAACCCCAAGATCGGCGTGTTCTACCTGAGCCTCCTTCCGCAGTTCCTGCCCACGTCGGGCGAGACGACGGGGTGGGCGGCGTTGATGGTGGGCATCCACGTCGGCATGGGTCAGGTGTGGCAGATCGTCGTCGTATGGCTCGCGGGACGTGCCGCGGTGGTGTTGACGCGGCCACGCGTCAAGCAGTGGACGGAGCGCCTTACGGCGTCGGTGTTGGTGGCGTTCGGGCTGAAGATGGTGTTCGACAGCAGTGCCCGAGGGTGACACGGTCTACCTGACCGGACGGCGGCTGGATGAAGCGCTGGCCGGGCGGACGTTGGTGCGCACGGACTTCCGACACCCCCGGCTGGCCACAGTCGACCTCGCCGGGCGGGACGTGGTCGGGGTCGCCACGGTCGGCAAGCACATCCTGACCCGGTTCTCCGGCGACCTGACGCTGCGCAGCCACCTGCGGATGGACGGGTCGTGGCACCTCTACCGGCCGGGCGACCGGTGGAAGCGGCCCGGTCACCAGGCGCGGGTGGTGCTGGAGGTGCCGGACCGGCTGGCGGTGGGGTTCGCGCTGCACGACCTGGAGCTGGTGCCGACCGGCGAGGAGTCCCGGCTGGTCGGGCACCTCGGGCCGGACCTGCTGGGGCCGTGGACGGCGCAGGACGAGGCGGAGGCCGTGGCGCGGCTCACGGCGGATCCGGAGCGTGAGGTTGGTCTCGCGCTGCTCGACCAGCGGGTGCTGGCGGGCGTGGGGAACGTCTACAAGTCCGAGGTGTGCTTCCTGCTGGGCGTGTCGCCGTGGACGCCGGTGTCCGGTGTGGACGGTGCCCGTGCGGTGGCGTTGTCGCGGAAGTTGCTGCTGGCCAACGCGCTGCGACCAGTGCGGAACACGACTGGGTTGATCGGTCGTGGACGTGAGTCCTGGGTGTACGAGCGGGCCGGGCGGCCGTGCCTGCGGTGCGGCACACGGGTGCGTGTGGCCGAGCAGGGCGAGGGAGTGCAGGAGCGGACGTCGTACTGGTGCCCGCGCTGCCAGCCTGGGCCGATCGCTTAGGGTTACTGCCGTGGTCTACAAGAGCGTGGTGCGCAAGACGTTGTTCCGGATGCACGGCGGGGACGCGGAGCGCATCCACGAGACCACACTGCGCGCGATGACGGTGTTGAGCCCGGCGGCGCGGCTCGTGCGCCGTAAGGCCGTCGGTGAGCGCACAGTGTTCGGGGTGCGTTTCCCCAACCCGGTTGGACTCGCTGCGGGACTGGACAAGAACGGGCGCGCGCTGCCGTCGTGGAGCGCGCTCGGGTTCGGGTTCGTGGAGGTCGGCACGGTCACCCGGCACCCACAGCCGGGCAACCCGAAGCCGAGGCTGTTCCGGCTGCGGGACAGCGAGGCGATCATCAACCGGATGGGGTTCAACAACGAGGGCGCGGCGGCGTTGGCGAGCCGTCTGGACCGGCTGGGGCCGCTGTCCGTGCCGCTGGGGATCAGTCTGGGCAAGTCCAAGGTCACGCCGGTCGAAGAGGCCGTGGAGGACTACCGGGCGTCGCTGCGGGCGCTGTACCGGCACGGCGACTACTTCGCCGTGAACATCAGTTCGCCCAACACGCCGGGCCTGCGCAGCTTGCAGGACCGCAAGGCGCTCGCGGAACTCCTGTCGGCGTTGAACGAGACGTCCGCCGCCCTGGCCGGGGCCGCCGCGAGCAAGCCGCTGCTGGTGAAGATCGCGCCCGACCTGACCGACGAGGCGATCGGTGAACTGCTGGAGGTCTGCGCGGTGCACCGGGTCGCCGGGTTGATCGCGACCAACACCACCCTGTCGAGGGACGGGCTCGCGCCGGCGGACCAGGCGCTCGCGGGCGAGGCGGGCGGGTTGAGCGGCCGGCCGCTGGCCGAGCGGGCGCGCGAGGTGGTGCGGTTCGTGAGCCGGGAGACGGGCGGGAAGCTGCCGATCATCGGGGTCGGCGGGATCGCGTCGGTGGATGACGCGAAGCGGATGATGGACGCCGGCGCGAGCCTCCTCCAGCTCTACACGGGCTTCATCTACGAGGGTCCGGGGCTGGTCCGCAGGATCGCCCGCTCACTCGTCTAGGCTTTTTCGTACACGATCGAGACCGGCACGCAAACGCTTGCACTGAGAAGGAACGCCTCGTAGGCGGGTTTTTCCCGGAAGCCATGGTCCGGGGCGGCGGCGGGTGAGCCGGGCGGCGGCGGGCTGGGTCAGATTCGGCGGGCGGCGCGCAGCCAGCGCATGATCGGGTGCAGGATCACGACCAGGAGCGAGCCCCAGACCAGGCCGCCCAGCTCCATGTTGCCGAGCTTCAGCGTCAGGTCGCCGACGCCCGCGACCAGTGCCGCGCCGCCGACCAGGGCGTTGCCGGGGTTGGCGAGGTCGACCCGGTTGTCCATCCAGATGCGCACGCCGACCAGCGTGATCAGGCCGAGCAGGACCAGCGTCGCGCCGCCGACCACGCCCGGCGGGATGGTGCCGAGGGCCGCGGTGGCCTTCGGCGAGAACGCGAGCAGGATCGCCATCACGCCGGTCACGGCGTACGCGGCGGTGGAGTACACCTTCGTCACGCCCATCGCTCCGATGTTCTCGGAGTAGGTCGTGGTGCCGGGGGCGCCGCCGAAACCCGCGAGGGTCGTGGACAGGCCGTTGGCGATGATCGAGTCGCCGACGCTGCCGTCCAGGTTGCGGCCGGTGAGTCCCGCGACGGCTTTGACGTGGCCGACGTTCTCCGCGACCAGGACGATCACGACCGGCAGGATCAGCAGGGTGACCGACGGGCGCAGCTCCGGGGCGTGCAACGTGGGAAAGCCGAACCAGGCGGCGTTCGCGACCGGGGCGGTGTCCACGATGCCGAGGACGAAGCCGAGGACCCAGCCCACGACCACGCCGAGGAGGACCGAGAAGCGGAAGAACAGCCTGCGGCCGAGGACGCCGCAGAGCAGGATTATGCCCATCGCGACCACGGCCGGTAGGGGTTGCTCGGCGAACGAGGACGCCGCGCGGTGCGACAGGTTCAACCCGATCAGGATCACGACCGCGCCGGTGACCACCGGGGGCATCACCGATTCGAGCAGCCGGACGCCGAGGGCCTTCACCGCCACCCCGATGATGATCACCAGGAGGCCGGCCGCGACGATGCCGCCGAGCTGGGCGGCGATGCCTTCGCTGCGGGCGGCCTGGAGCGGGGCGATGAAGGCGAAGGACGCGCCGAGGTAGCTGGGGACGCGGTTGCGCGTGATGATCAGGAAGAGCAGCGTGCCGACGCCCGAGAAGAGCAGGGTGGTGCCGACCGGCAGGCCGGTGGCGGCGGGGACGAGGATCGTGGCACCGGCCATCGCGACCAGGTGCTGGGCACCGAAGCCGATGGTGAGTGGCCAGCTGAGTCGCTCCTGCGGGCTGACCGCGTCACCGTCGGTGGTGCGGCCATCGCCGTGCACGGTCCACAACGCCACTCAATGCCCTCCCCCGGCGACCAAGGCCGAACGCCGCTGTTCGACTCAGGGATCCTGCCACGCCATGTAGTGGGCGAGGCCAGATAACGGTCTGATAATCACACGATTGCAGCAGGGAATACCAGACCACCGAGCACATCAGCCCAGCGCAACTACCCAACGTGACCCAAGCGCCGTTCGTGCGGATGGCCCCAGCCTGGCACACCGCAGACCTCGGGCCTCGACCACCCCGAGGGCCTCAGACGACTACGGCCTGTCGCCTGACTGGGGCCGCGCGGAACTAGAGACGCGACGTGCAGCAGGCCGACCGGAACGGTTCGGAGATCCGCCGCCCGCCACACGGCCCGTTCGGGCACACGCCACCGCGAACGTGCTCCGACAACCCCGCGCACTGGCACGCAAGGTCGACGCGGACGCAGCGGCGCGGCAGGCGGCAGTGGCGCGGCGGCGGTGAGCTGCCGCACGGCGCGCGGCGGCCGGGCATCGCCGCACGGGCGGCGTGGCGGGGGTTGGTCAGGGGGATTCTGGGCGGGTCCAGTGGGAGATGTCTCGCAGGGCTGAGGCCAGACCTGCCAGGTGGTCCGTGGCGTCGCCCAAGACCTGGCGGGGGTTGGAGGCGGTGCTTTCCGCCAGGACCCGGCCCGCTGCGGCCACCAGGCCGCAGTAGCCCTCTACGCCTTCGTCCAGTTGGGCCCTCAAGCGGTGGACCCCGTCCACCAGTGGGCCGCGGTCCAGGGGTGGGGCGGTGTCCCTGGCTCGTTCTACGGCCTGCAACTGGTGCGACACGGCCCTGATCGCGGCGGACGCTTCGGTTCCCGTCGCCCTCGCTTGGGCCACCGAGTCGGTCGGCACCGAGGTCAGGGCTGCCGAGTCCAGCTGCCGCAGCAGCTCTCGGAGGGTGTCTTCCGCGTCTTCCAGGCGCTCCATCGGCTGCCTCGCCGCCGAACTCCTGGCCGGCAGCGGGGTGCGCACGGGGGCCAGGGCCAGTTGTCGGCGGGCCGTGTCGATCTCGCGCATCTTCGACTTCGTGCGCACGGCCAGCACTCCCGTGCCGGCCAGGCCGATCGCCGCTATCACGCCCGGCGCCGACGGCAGGGCGCCCACCAGGGTGAGGGTCCCGACCACCGCGAGGATGGCCAGGACGATCAACCAGAACGTGAGCACCCGACTCGACCGGCGGTACCGCCGGTCGAGTTTGGCGCGTGGGTCGTTCCAGGCGGACAACCGCCGTTTCACCTGGTCCGCGAGTTGTCCTTGGAGCTGGCCGTGCACCGCGCCACCGACGATCTGGGCGATCTCACCGGCCACTCTCCGCCGGGGATCCATCCTCGGATGATCCATCGCGGACACGCCCTCAGCCCTGGCTCGCGGGCGGGTTCTGCTGCGGGAGCTGCTGGGTCTGCTGCGGCGCGCTCTGCGGGGTGCTCTGCGCCTGCTGCTGGACGCGCTGCTGGATCTCCTGCTGGATGCTCGCCGCCGCGCTGCCGGGCTTGGCAGCGGTGACCTCGCCGGCGACGCTGCCGCCGCGCATGGACGCGCGGATCTGCTCCAGCCGCGACGAGCCGGCCATCTGGGTGGTCGACTGCTGCACTTCCAGCATCCGGCCCTGCACCGAGTTCTGGGCGAGCTCCGCCGAGCCGAGGGCGGTGGTGTACCGCTTCTCGATCTTGTCGCGGACCTCTTCCAGCGACGGCGTGTTGGCGGGCGCGGCGAGCTCGGACATCTGGCGCAGCGACGCGGAGACCTGCTCCTGCATCTTGGCCTGCTCCAGCTGGCTGAGCAGCTTGGTGCGCTCGGCGAGCTTCTGCTGCAGCACCATCGCGTTGCGCTCGACGGCCTGCTTCGCCTGGGTCGCCGCCTGCAGCGACTGGTCGTGCAGGGTCTTGAGGTCCTCGATGCTCTGCTCGGCGGTGACGAGCTGGGTCGCGAACGACGTGGCCGCGTTCTCGAACTCCTGGGCCCGCTGCTCGTCGCCCTTGGCCCGCGCCTCGTCGGCGAGGACGAGCGCCTGGCGTGCGGACGCCTGGAGCTTCTCGACCTCACCGAGCTGCCGGTTGAGCTTCATCTCCAGCTGGCGCTGGTTGCCGATCACCGCGGCGGCCTGCTGCGACAGCGCCTGGTGCTGCCGCTGCGCCTCCTCGATGGCCTGCTGGATCTGCACCTTCGGGTCGGCGTGCTCGTCGATCTTGGACGAAAAAGCCGCCATGAAGTACTTCCATGCCTTCACGAAAGGGTTGGCCATCTCCTACGCCTGCCTTCTCCGCACTATCCCTGGCTCGCGCTCGTGATTGGCAACGACCCGGTGCCGGTGTTGGTTCCATCGTGTCAGTTGTCCCGTGCCTCTTCCACCGACCTGGGGAGATATCCGGGTTCACCCTGAGTCACCCCTGAAACTTCGGTCGGCACGGTAATCCTGCCCGCCCCGCACCGGGGTGGACGCGGCGACCCCGCGCGCGGTTGCCAACTCGTTGCAGTGTGCCGCGGGCCGGGACGTGGGGTGCTCATGCCGAGAAGCCGAGCCGGACGGACCGGCTCGGCTTCGGACGTGGGCCGCTCGGGTTATGCCGCCACCACGGCGCCGCGCGGTTTGCCGATCGCCGTGGACAGCCGGTGCGTGAGCATCGGCTGCAGCCGCAGGTCGGACAGGTCGTTGCCGATGACGGCGGGCACCAGGGTGCCGCCTTCGAGGCTCGGCGCGGCGGGCTGCGCGCGCTCGGTGAGCTCGGCCGGGCTGGTCACCGGCTGCTGGACGGCACCGATGTCCGAGGCGACCAGGTGGAGTAGTTGGTACAGGGGCAGGTCCAACGCCTCGCAGATGGCGGCCAGCAGCTCGCTGGACGCCTCCTTGCGGCCACGCTCCACCTCGGACAGGTACCCCAGGCTCACGCGGGCGGTCCTGGAGACCTCGCGCAGCGTGCGGCGTTGGGTGGTGCGGGCATGGCGGAGCCGATCACCGATCGCCTCGCGTAGCAGCACGGTCATCGCGCGCCTCCTTCCGGCCGGCCGTGCCACCACGTTACCGACCCGTCCCGTCGACGGGCAGTGACTTCCGGACACGTCCGCCAAGGGCGAACGAGTGAACTCGCCGGTAAGTTCCCGGTCGGACGCCCGGGGGCGGGCGGGATCGCCCTGGTCACATCACCCGATCGGGATCTTGAGGTGGTCGCGGAGCAGATCAAGGGCGGTGGCCGCGGCCGCGTGCCGGACTTCGCGCCGATCGCCACCGACAGTGATCGTCCGGACAGTCGAACCGGACGGACCGGACAAACCGATGTGGACGGTGCCGGGTGCGACGCCGTCCTGCGGGTCCGGGCCGGCCACGCCGGTCAGCCCGAGGCCCCAGGTGGCCCCGCAGCGCTCCCGTGCGCCCTCGGCGAGCTGCCGGGCCACCTCGGGGTGCACCGCGCCGTGTGCGGCGAGCAGGGCGGCGTCCACGCCCGCGAGCGAGGTCTTCAGCTCGGTCGCGTACACGATCAGCCCGCCGCGCAGCACGGCGCTGGACCCCGGCACGGTGGTGATCTCGACGGCGACCAGCCCGGCGGTCAGCGACTCGGCGGTGGCGACCGTCTCACCGCGCGCCTTGAGCCCGGCGACGACCTCGGCCGCGGCTGTCACGCCCCGGCCACCGCGCGCTTGCCGCGGGCCCGGAGCTTGAACGCGCGGATCACGTAGTCGACGCCGGTGACGACGGTCAGCACGACGGCCGCGTACATCGAGATCACGGCGACGGCGTGCAGCGCGTCGGGCAGCGGCAGCAGGTAGAGGCCGATGGCGAAGATCTGGACGAGGGTCTTGGCCTTGCCGCCGCGGCTGGCCGGGATCACGCCGTGCCGGATCACCCAGAACCGCAGCAGGGTGACGCCGAGCTCGCGGACCGCGATGACCACGGTGATCCACCAGGGCAGCTCGCCGAGCAGGCTCAGCCCGACCAGCGCGGCCCCGGTGAGGGCCTTGTCCGCGATCGGGTCGGCGATCTTGCCGAAGTCGGTGATCAGGCCGTGCTTGCGGGCCAGGTTGCCGTCCACGTGGTCGGTGACCGACGCGATGGCGAACACCGCGAACGCCGCGAGCCGCCACGCCTGGTCGCGCCCGTCCTCGGCGAACAGCAGGTGGAGGAACACCGGCACGAGCACCAGCCGGGACATCGTCAGCACGTTGGCGATGTTCAGCACCGGCACGCGCGGCGGTTCGGTCACCTCGGGAGCACCTCGATCGCGGTGACGACCAGGTCCACGCCCTCGGCGGCGTCGACCCGGCAGCGGACCAGGTCGCCGACGGTGAGCCCGTCGGCGTTGGTGATCACGCACTCGCCGTCGACCTCGGGGGCCTGGTGGCCGGCGCGGCCGACGCAGTCGTTCTCGTCGTCCTCCTCGCTCTCGACCAGGACGACGACCTCCTGGCCGACCCGGTCCTCGGCGCGCTGCGAGGTGAGCTCCTCGACCAGGTTGGAGATCCGGGTGACCCGGGCGGCGATGGTGTCGGCGTCGAGCTTGTCGCCCAGGCCCTCGGCCTCGGTGCCGTCCTCGTCGGAGTAGCCGAACACGCCGACCGCGTCGAGCCGGGCCTCGGTGAGGAACTTCTCCAGCTCGGCGACGTCCTGCTCGGTCTCGCCGGGGAAGCCGACGATGACGTTGCTGCGGATGCCGGCCTCGGGCGCGAGGGCGCGGATCCGGCCGATCAGCTCCAGGAAGGACTCGGTGGAGCCGAACCGGCGCATCCGGCGCAGGACGGGCTCGCTGGAGTGCTGGAAGGACATGTCGAAGTACTGGGCCACGTTCGGCGTGGTCGCGATGGCCCTGACCAGGGTGGGCTTGGTCTCGGCGGGCTGTAGGTAGGAGACCCGGACCCGGTCGACGACCTGCGCCAGGCGCTCCAGCAGGTTCTCCAGGCCGCCCAGCTCGCGCGGCAGGTCCTTGGCGTAGGAGGTGGAGTTCTCGCTGACCAGGAACACCTCGCGGACGCCCTGCTCGGCCAGCCACACCGCCTCGGCGACGATCTCGTCGGGGTGGCGGGAGACGAACGCGCCGCGGAAGCTCGGGATGGCGCAGAACGAGCAGCGGCGGTCGCAGCCGGAGGCGATCTTGAGCGGCGCGACGGGGGTGTCCTCCAGCCGGGTGCGCAGCACGCGCGGGCCCCAGCCGTGGCCGGGCACCTGGACCTCGGTGGCGGCCTGGGGGCGCTGCACGGGCGTGAGCGGCAGCAGGGTGCGGCGGTCGACCGGCTTGTGCGACTCGACGGTCTGGCCGGCGAGCACGTCGTCCAGGCGGTCGGCGAGGGTCTCGTAGTGGTCGAAGCCGAGCACCGCGTTGGCCTCGGGGAGGCTGTCGGCCAGCTCGGTGCCGTAGCGCTCGGCCATGCAGCCGACCGCGACGACCTTCGCGCCGGAGTCGGCGGCGGCGAGCAGCGTGTCGACGGAGTCCTTCTTGGCGGACTCGACGAAGCCGCACGTGTTGACCACGATCACGTCGGCGTCGCCGTCCACCAGCTCCCAGCCGCCCGCCGACAGCCGGCCGGCCAGTTCCTCGGAGTCGACCTCGTTACGGGCGCAGCCGAGGGTCAGCATGGAGACGCGCTTGGACGTGGTGGGGGAAGACACGGTGCTCAGCGTAACCGGCTGCCGGGGCGTCGCCTGACATCAGCGGCGGGTGCCGGCCCGGCCGGGTCCCGGCGGCCGGTCCGGAAATCCGGTGGTGAAGGCAATTCACGACCGGCGGCGGTGGCGTTTACCGGCCCCCGACCGGCCCACGGGCCAGCCCGTTTCCCGGGACGCCGGAAAACGCGCTGCCCGTCCCGGCCGCTGTCGCCGTCCCTGCGTCGATCACGGACGGCGCAGGTCACAGCGGTCGCGAGGACCATTGCCCGGCGTGCGGGGAATGACCGGAGAGGGTCGGCGGGAAACGCCGGATGTGCTTTTACCGATAGCGCCGGCACCTTTCGGCCGGGGGCCCGTGCGATAAAGTTCGACCGGTGAACGACCCGATCAACGTCCGGCGGGCCCGGACCGGTGACGTGCGGGCCATGAAGGCCCTCATCGACCACTACGCGGGCCAGGTGCTGCTGGCCAAGCCGCTGGTCACGCTGTTCGAGGACATCCAGGAGTTCTGGGTGGCCGAGGAGGGCGGCGTGGTGCTGGGGTGCGGCGCCCTGCACGTGCTGTGGGAGGACCTGGCGGAGATCCGCACGGTCGCGGTGTCGCCGGAGGCGCTGGGGCGCGGGATCGGGCACCGGCTGGTGCGGCAACTGGTCGAGACGGCCCGCGAACTCCAGCTCTCGCGGGTGTTCGTGCTGACCTTCGAGACGACGTTCTTCAGCCGGCACGGGTTCGTGGAGATCGACGGGACGCCGGTCTCCCCCGAGGTCTACGAGGAGATCATGCGGTCGGCCGACGAGGGGGTCGCGGAGTTCCTCGACCTGTCCTACGTCAAGCCGAACACGCTCGGGAACTCGCGGATGCTGCTGCACCTCTGACCCCGCGACCATTCGAGCTAGGACTCGAATAGTCTTGACTCCACGAGCGTCCGCACCCAGGATGAGCCGCGTGGAGCAGCTGACGGTCGACGAACTCGCGGTCCGCGTAGGCGTGCCGGGCAGCACGATCCGCATGTACCAGACCAAGGGCGTGCTGCACCCGCCCAAGCGGCAGGGCCGGCAGGCCTTCTACGACGAGACGCACATCGAGCGCCTCACCCTCGTCCAGCGGCTGCAGGCCCGCGGCTTCTCGCTGCCCGCGATCGCCGAGCTGGTCAAGGCCCGGGAGCAGGGTGCGAGCGTCGCGGCCGTGCTCGGCGTCGGCGACACCGAGGGCCCCGACGACTGGGTGCGGGTCCGGGTCCGCGACATCAGCCGGCTCGTGCCGATGGGCGACGTGCGCCCCGCGGTGCTGCGGCGGGCCATCCAGCTCGGGCTGGTGCGGTGGCGGCGCGGCTGGCCGCACACCCGGCGCTGGGCGCTCGAAGCCGGCAACCGGCTGGCGCTGCTGGCCGTGCCCGCCGAGGACGTGCTGGACAAGTTCGCGAACCTGCGCGCCGGCACGGACGCGATCGCCGCCGACTTCGTGGAGGTCTTCGAGCGCCGGCTGTGGCCGCAGCTCGCGGACAAGTCCGACCAGGACGACCAGCTCGACCGGATCCGGGCGCTGCTGGTGGAGCTGACCTACACCGCCGAGACGGTCGTCGTGGGCACGCTGCGCGAGTCGATCCGGGAGGCCGCCGAGGAGTTCGCGCGCCGGCACGGCCTGCTGCCCGGCGGGGACTTCCACCCGGGATGGGCCGAGGAACCCCTGCCCATCGCCGAACGTCTCATGGACAACGAGAACGAGATCCCGGATGAGCCCGCGATCCGGCGGTTCCTCGACCAGGGCGACGACTCCTGACGCCCTGACACCCGTCCCCGGCGCCTCGGGCGGCCGGGTGGTTCGAGCCGGTTCGGAGGGGTTCGGCTCGCCCACCCGCCACCCGCCCGGCTCCGGGACGCCCGAGCCCGGCGGGGCGAAGACGGCCCCGCCGGGCACCCCGGGCCTGTCGAGACACGTGCTCGGGACCCCGAAGCGGTACTCCGACGTTCACCGCCTGTTGCCGCCCCGGAAGCCGCCGGGGGCTGTCGCACGTCACCGAAGAGCCGGTATGAACCTCCTCACACCTGTGCTACCGAGGGGGAACCACCGTGACAACCCTGCGCACCGCGTTAGCCGTCGTCCTCACGTCGCTGGCCCTGCTGGCCGGCGCGAACACCGCCCAAGCCGCGATCAACGCGCCCGCCGTGACCGACGACTACCTGTTCTCGAAGTCCCTGGCGCAGTTCAGCTCGATCAGGTCCGGCTCGCCCTACGCCGACCAGCTCGACTGGTCGTCCGACGGCTGCTCGTGGTCGCCGGACAACCCGTTCGGCTTCAAGTTCCTGCCCGCCTGCCACCGGCACGACTTCGGCTACCGCAACTACAAGCGGCAGGCCCGGTTCAACGAGACGTCCCGGCTGCGCATCGACGACAACTTCAAGTCCGACCTCTACCACCAGTGCGCCGGCAACTGGGCGTGCAACCGGACCGCCGACCTGTACTACGAGGCGGTCCGCAAGTTCGGCGCGAGCTGACCCGCGAGCCGACCGGGGTCCGGCGGCGGCTCAGTCCTCGTCCCCGGGCGGGGCCGAGCCGCCCCGGATCAGGTACACCACCGAGTCCAGCTCGTCCGGCTTGATCAGCACCTCGCGGGCCTTCGAGCCCTCCGACGGGCCGACCACGCCGCGCGTCTCCAGCAGGTCCATCAGCCGGCCCGCCTTGGCGAACCCGACCCGCAGCTTGCGCTGCAACATCGACGTCGAGCCGAACTGCGAGGTCACGATCAGCTCCGCCGCCTGGAGCAGCACCTCCAGGTCGTCGCCGATGTCGGCGTCGATCTCCTTCTTCTCGCCGGCCTTCGCCGCGGTGACGCCGTCGGTGTACTCCGGCTGCGCCTGGTCCTTGGTGAAGTTGACGATCTCGGCGATCTCCTCGTCGCCGACGAACGCGCCCTGCACCCGCACCGGCTTCGACGCGCCCATCGGCAGGTAGAGCCCGTCGCCCATGCCGATCAGCTTCTCCGCGCCCGGCTGGTCGAGGATGACCCGCGAGTCGGTCAGCGACGAGGTGGCGAACGCCAGCCGGGACGGCACGTTGGTCTTGATCAGGCCGGTCACCACGTCCACCGACGGCCGCTGGGTGGCCAGCACCAGGTGGATCCCGGCGGCACGGGCCTTCTGGGTGATCCGGACGATCGCGTCCTCGACGTCGCGCGGCGCGGTCATCATCAGGTCGGCCAGCTCGTCGACGATCGCCATGATGTAGGGGTAGGGCCGGTACACGCGTTCGCTGCCGGGCGGCGCGGAGATCTCGCCGGACTTCACCTTGCGGTTGAAGTCGTCGATGTGGCGCACCCGGTTGACCTGCATGTCCTGGTAGCGCTGCTCCATCTCCTCGACCAGCCAGGCCAGCGCGGCGGCGGCCTTCTTCGGCTGGGTGATGATGGGCGTGATCAGGTGCGGGATGCCCTCGTACGGGGTCAGCTCGACCATCTTCGGGTCGATCAGGATCATCCGGACCTCGTCCGGGGTGGCCCGCGCCAGCAGCGAGACCAGCATCGAGTTCACGAAGCTGGACTTGCCCGAACCGGTGGAGCCCGCGACCAGCAGGTGCGGCATCTTGGTCAGGTTCGCGGTGACGAAGTGGCCCTCGATGTCCTTGCCCAGCCCGATGACCATCGGGTGGTTGTCCTTGACCGTGGACGGCGAGCGCAGCACGTCGCCCAGCCGCACCATCTCGCGGTCGCTGTTGGGCACCTCGATGCCGACCGCGGACTTGCCGGGGATCGGCGCGAGCAGCCGCACGTTGTCGGTGGCCACCGCGTAGGCGATGTTCTTGGTCAGCGCGGTGATCTTCTCGACCTTCACGCCGGGGCCGAGCTCAACCTCGTAGCGGGTGACCGTCGGGCCGCGGGTGAACCCGGTGACCTGGGCGTCGATCGAGAACTGGTCGAGCACCCCGGTGATGGCCTCGATCATCTGGTCGTTGGCCTTGCTGCGGGCCTTGGGCGCGTCGCCGTCCTTGAGGATGTTCGGCGGCGGCAGCTTGTAGTCGCCCTCCACGGCCCGCACGGCCATGGCGGGCTTGGGCTTCTCGGCCGGTTCGGCGGCCTTCGGCTTCGGGGCGGGGCGCGGCGCGGGGGCCGGCGGCTCCTGCTCGTCCAGCGGCAGTTCGGGCTGCTCGTCGGCGGTCACCGCGGCCTGCCGGCGCCGGGAGGGCCGGCGCAGCTTCGCGGGCTTGGGCTCCTCCTCGACGGGCTCGTCGTCCGCGCGGTCGAACCCCTCCAACTGGTCGGCGGTCCGGCGGCCGTTGAGCAGCGAACCGAGCTTCGCCGGCACCTCGCGGATCGGCAGGTGCGCGAGCACCAGCAGGCCGTAGCCGAAGATCAGCACCAGCAGCGGGCCCGCGACCCACGACGTGAGGCCCTGGGCGAGGAACCCGCCCGCCAGGTAGCCCAGCGCGCCACCGGCCGACCGCCGCTCCACCGGGTCGGTGGGCAGGCCGCCGATGAGGTGGAACATGCCCAGGAACCCGACGGCGACCAGGACACCGCCGATCACCAGGCGGGGCCGGGCTTCCGGGTTCGCGTCGGTGCGCATCAGCGCCACGCCGACGACCAGCAGCACCAGCGGCAGG
Source organism: Saccharothrix espanaensis DSM 44229 (assembly GCF_000328705.1). Classification (NCBI taxonomy): domain Bacteria; kingdom Bacillati; phylum Actinomycetota; class Actinomycetes; order Pseudonocardiales; family Pseudonocardiaceae; genus Saccharothrix; species Saccharothrix espanaensis. The sequence continues at coordinate 7,708,220 of NC_019673.1, forward strand.
ATCAGCGCGGGCGTGCCCACCGAGCTGCGCACCGCGACGTCGACCCACTGCCCCACCGGGCCGCCCGCCTGCCACCACACGCCCGCGCCGGTGATCACCGCGAGCGCGATCAGCACCAGCGCCAGGCCGTCACGGCGGTGCGCCGGGTCCAGCTCCTTGCCCCGGCCGACCGCCCGCACCACCCCGCCGACACCGCGGCCGAGCAGTCCCCACACCTTGCCGACCGAGCCGGACTTCTTCTTCGCAGCGGGCCGCGCCGTGGCCCGTGACCTGGGTTTGGCCGCGGCAGCACGTGGCTTCGACCCGGCTCTGGAGCCACGGGTCGTGCCCTTGCCGCGCGAGGTTCCGGTTCGGCCAGCCATGATGTATACGGTAGTCCCTGGAGTCCCACCAGCCACAACGTTCACGCGGGACGTGACGTGCGGCGCTCGACGTTCATAGTTGCCCCGATCCGGGTACATCCACACCCCGACACGCCGTAGCCTTCCCCGCTGTGTCCACACCACTGCTGTGGCGCGTGCTGACCACCGTCGACCGCGGGTTCGTCGGTCTCAGCGGACGTCTCAAGGTCACCGGCGACATCCCGTCGCACCTCAAGGGCCGTCCCCTGCTGCTCGCGTCCAACCACATCGGCAACCTCGACCCGTTCGTGCTCATCGCGGCCTGCCACAAGATCGGTGTCGCGCCGCGGTTCCTGCTCACCGGCGGGCTGCTCGACGCGCCGGTCATGGGGCCCGCGCTCAAGGCGTCCGGGCACCTGCGGGTGGATCGGGCGTCGACCTCGGTCGGCGAGGCGTACCACCGGGCGGTGGCGGCGTTGCGGGCCGGTGGCGACCCGCTCGCGGTCTACCCGGAGGGCGGGATCAGCAAGGACCCGGGGCTGTGGCCGGAGCGCGGCAAGACCGGTGCGGCGCGGCTCGCGCTCAGCGGCGGCGTACCGGTGGTCCCGGTCAGCCAGTGGGGTGCGCACGAGGCCGTCCACTGGGGCAACACGCAGGTCGACGGGTGGGCGGACTTCAAGCCCTACCTCACCTCGTACCTGGCCGGGCTGCGCCGGCGGCCGACGTTCCAGGTGCACTTCGGCGCACCGGTGGACCTCGCGGACCTGGCCGACGGGCGTCCCGGCGACGCGCGGCGCGCCCACGAGCGGATCATGCGGGCCATCACCGCCGGGCTGGTGCCGTTGCGGGCCGACGAGCCGGACCGGCCGAAGTTCCACGACCCGACCCGGCCCACCACCGGGCGCAGCCCGTGGCGGCCCCAAGCGGCTTGACCACCAGCGGGGTGAACGGCAGCGGCTTGAACAGCAGGGGACTCGCCCTGGCGCTGGTGTCGTCGTTGACGTTCGGCGCGTCCGGGGTGCTGGCGAAACCGGTGATGGCGGCCGGGGTCACGCCGGTCCAGGTGACCAGCGCCCGGATCGGCGTCGCGGCGGTGCTCCTGGTCGCGTTCGTGGCGGTGGTGCGGCCCCGCGCGCTGCGGTTCACGGGCCGGGAGTGGTGGCTGCCGGTCGGTTTCGGGCTGTTCGGGGTGATCGGCGCGCCGCTGCTGTTCTTCGTGGCGGCGGCCCGGATCCCGATCGGCATCGCGATGCTGCTGGAGTTCACCGCGCCGCTCCTGGTCGCGCTGTGGGTGCGGTTCGTGCGCGGGACCCGGTTGGCGGGCGCGGTGTGGTGGGGCATGGCGGTGGCGGTGGCCGGGCTCGCGATGGTCGGCGAGGTGTGGCGGTCGCTGCAACTGGACACCGTCGGCGTGCTGGCCGCGATGGGATCGGCGGTGTGCACGGCGGCGTACTACCTGCTGGGCGAGAAGGCCGCGGGGAAGCACGACCCGCTCGGCGTGCTGGCCGTCGGGATGGTGGTCGGCGCGGTCGTGCTGGCTGCGGTGAGCCCGCCCTGGCTGGTGCCCGCGGGCCAGGACACCACCCTGGGGCCGGCCTGGTTGTTGTTGCTGTGCCTGGCTTTCTTCGCCACGGCGGTGTCCTACCTGGCGGGCATCTTCTCGCTGCGCGCGCTGCCGTCGTCGGCGGCCAGCGTGATCGGGCTGCTGGAGCCCGTGGTGGCCACCGGGTTGGCGTGGTGGCTGCTCGGGGAGCAGTTGAACGCGGTGCAGGTGCTCGGCGCGGCGGTGTTGCTCGCCGGCGCGGCCGTCGTCCAGGTTGCGGGCAACCGCGCCGCGCACGTCGGGGAGCCGTTGCCGGTCGAGTAGCGGACACGCGTCGGGGCCCGACCAGTGCGGCCGGGCCCCGACGTGGGCGGTCTAGTTCACCGGGATGATCGTCGGCACGATCATCGGCCGGCGGCGGTAGGTCTCGGCGACCCAGCGGCCGACCACCCGGCGCACGGCCTGCGCGATGCGGTGCGAGTCGGTGATGCCCTCGACCTCGGTGCGGGACAGTTCCATCTCCACCAGGGAGATCGCCTGGTCCAGCGCCTTCGGGTCGTCGGAGAAGCCGCGGCCGGAGACCGTCGGCGGGGCGACCGCGCGGCCGGAGTTGGAGTCGATCGCCACGGTGATCGCGATGAACCCGCCCTCGCCGAGCACCAGGCGGTCGGACAGCGTCGACTCGCCGACGTCGCCGACCGACAGGCCGTCCACGTAGACGTGGCCGACCTCGACCTTGCCGCTCACGGCGGCCTTGCCGTCGACCATGTCGACGACCACGCCGTCCTCGGCGATCACCACGCGCTCCTCGGCGACACCGGTGGCCACGGCGAGCGCGGCGTTGGCGCGCAGGTGCCGCCACTCGCCGTGCACCGGCATGACGTTGGACGGCCGGACCGCGTTGTAGAGGAACAGCAGCTCACCGGCCGGCGAGTGGCCGGAGACGTGCACCTTGGCGTTGCCCTGGTGGATGACCGTCGCGCCCAGCCGGGCCAGGCCGTTGACCACGCCGAACACCGCGTTCTCGTTGCCCGGGATGAGCGAGCTGGCCAGCACGATCGTGTCGCCGGCCTGGATCGAGATCTGCCGGTGCTCGCCGCGCGCCATCCGCGACAGCGCCGAGAGCGGCTCGCCCTGCGACCCGGTCGAGACGAACAGCACCTCGTTCTCCGGCATCTCCATGGCCACGTTGAGGTCCACGAACAGGCCGTCGGGCACCTTCAGGAAGCCCAGCTCGGCGGCGATGCCCATGTTGCGGACCATCGACCGGCCGACCAGCGCGACCCGCCGGTTGTACTGCACGGCCACGTCGAGCACCTGCTGCACGCGGTGCACGTGCGAGGCGAAGCAGGCCACGATGACCCGCTGGTTGGCCTTGCGGATGACATTCTCCAGCACCGGGCCGATCTCCCGCTCCGGCGCCACGAACCCGGGCACCTCGGCGTTGGTGGAGTCGACCAGGAACAGGTCCACGCCCTCGTCGCCCAGCCGGGAGAACCCGGCCAGGTCGGTCAGCCGGCCGTCCAGCGGCAGCTGGTCGAGCTTGATGTCGCCGGTGTGCAGCACCAGGCCGGCGGCGGTGCGGATGGCGACCGCGACCGCGTCCGGGATGGAGTGGTTGACCGCGAAGAACTCCAGCTCGTACGGGCCGAACGCGCGGCGCTCGCCGTCGGTGATCTCCACCAGGGTGGGGTTCTGCCGGTGTTCCCTGCACTTGGCCGACAACAGCGCGAGCGTGAACCGGGACCCCACGACGGGCAGGTCCGGCCGCAGCTTGAGCAGGAACGGCACCGCGCCGATGTGGTCCTCGTGGCCGTGCGTCAGGATCAGCGCGTCGATGTCGTCCAGCCGGTCCTCGATCGCCCGGAAGTCCGGCAGGATCAGGTCGACGCCGGGCTGGTCGTCCTCGGGGAACAGCACCCCGCAGTCCACGACCAGCAGTCGGCCGGCGTGTTCGAACACGGTCATGTTGCGGCCGACCTCGCCGATCCCTCCCAGTGCGACGACGCGCAGACCTCCGTCGGGCAGTGCGGGCGGGGGTGAGTTCGGGTTGATCACGCGTTGACTCCCAGTTCGGCCGTGATGGCCTCGATGTCCTCGGTTGACGCCGGCACCAGGGGCAGTCTCGGGTCGCCCGCGTCGACGCCCCTGAGGCGCAGCGCGGCCTTCGTGTAGACGACTCCCGGCATCCGGTTGAACGGCCGCAGCAGCGGCAGCAAATCGTGGTGGATCGCGGTCGCGCGGGCTACCTCGCCCGCCTCGAACGCGTCCAGCAGCTCGCGCAGGCGGTCGCCGGCGAGGTGCGAGATGACGCTGACGAACCCGACCGCGCCCACCGACAGCCAGGGCAGGTTGAGCGGGTCGTCGCCGGAGTAGTAGGCCAGGTCGGTGGCCGCGATCACCTTGCTGCCGGCGAGCAGGTCGCCCTTGGCGTCCTTCACCGCGAGGATGCGCGGGTGCTCGGCCAGCCGCAGCAGCGTGTCGACCTCGATCGGGATCGCCGCGCGCGGCGGGATGTCGTACAGCATCACCGGCAGGCCCACGGCGTCGGCGACGGCGCGGAAGTGCGCCTCCACCCCGGCCTGGGACGGCCGCGAGTAGTACGGGGTGACCAGCAGCAGGCCGTGCGCCCCGGCGGCCTCCGCCTGCTGCGAGAGGTGCACGCTGTGCGCGGTGTCGTACGTGCCGCCGCCGCTGACCACGGTCGCGCGGTCGCCCACGGCTTCTACGACGGCGCGGATCACGTCCGCCTTCTCCGCGTCGCTGGTGGTCGGGCTCTCACCGGTCGTTCCGTTCACCACGAGACCGTCGCTGCCGAGCTCGACCAGGTGCTCCGCGAGGTGCTGCGCCTTGTCCAGGTCCAACGCCCCGGAGGCGTCGAACGGGGTCACCATGGCGGTGAGCACGCGGCCGAACGGGCGGCCGGGCGAAGCGGTAGGGCATCCGGTCATGGCCAAACGCTACCGCCTGACCTGCGCGCAACACCTGATGGGCCCGGTGTTCACAGACTCCGGTTCACCGATTTCACGGCGGCGACCGCGTCCGGGTCGCCGTCGTATTCCACCTCGGCGCGCTCCCGGCCGAAGGCGTGCACCAGCAATTCCGAGACCTGGCCGGTCAGCACCACCGGGTTCGGCCCGGCTTTCACGGTGACCGCCTCGCCGTCGGGGCGGCGCAGCACCACGCCCACCGGGCTGGACCGGTAGGTGAGCTTCCCGGCGCGGCTCAACCCGCTCCACAGCGCGGCGTCGCGCTTCGGGTCGGGCGAGCGGGGCCGCCAGCCGTCCACGGCGCGCCGCACGTCCTCGTGGTGCACGAAGTACTCGACGGTGTTGACCAGGTCGTCCAGCAGCGCGTACGGGGACCACCTCGGCGGCCCGGTGCGCACCAGGGCGACCAGTTCGTCCCACGGCTTGGCCGCGTACGAGTCCTGGACCTTCTGCGTGTGCCCGGCGAGCGGTGTGACCAAGATGCCCACGGCCGCGTCGAGCCGGCGTTCGCGCAGCACGAGGTGCGCGGCCAGGTCTCTGGTGCGCCACGGGTCGCACAGGGTCGGCGCGTCCGGCCCGACCTCGGCGAACAGCTCGGTCAGCAGCCTGCGTTCGTCCTGCGCGACACCCATGGCCCCAGGTTACTTCTCCGCGTAGACCTGCTCGCTGAGCAGCGCGCGGTCCTTGCTCCACAGCACGCACGTGATCTCGCGGGTGCCCTTGTTCGCGGAGTAGGACTCCTTCCACTCCGCGGCGGTGGGCACCACGGCGGCGTACTTGAGCTTGGCGTCCTTGTCCTGCGCCGGGATCCGCGCCGACGCGAACACCAGCGTGCAGTAGTTCTCGGCGAAGTCCTTGAGGTACTCGTCACCCGGGTAGGGGACCGACGCCAGCGACCCGAACGCGTCCGCCTGCGCGTACACCTCGATGTTGTGCTCGCCGTCGCAGTCCGCGCTGCCGACCCGCACCGAGTCGGCCAGGAAGTTGTCGCCGCACTGGTTCGCGCTGAGCTTGAACTCGGGTAGCTGGCCGCCGCCGCCGAAGGTGACGGTCTGGCCCATCGCGGCGGGCGGGGTGTCGCTGAACAGCCACCGGTCGACCAGGATGCCACCGAGGAAGAACGCCACCGCCGCGACCGCGACCCCGACCGTGATCAGGTTGCGCACCCACGGCTTGCGCGGCGGCTGCTGCGGCGGTTGCTGCTGGTACTGCATGGTCTGACCGGGCCCGGTGAAGCCCTGCGGCGGGGTCGGCTGGGCGATCGCGCGCTCCAGCATGGCGCGCGCCTGCGGGCCGGACAGCCGGGCGTTCGGGTCGGGCATCATCAGACCGGTGATGACCGCGCCCAGCACGCCGTGCGCCCTGGTCAGGCGGGGCATCTCGTTCATGATGGCGTGCAGCGTGGACGCCGTGGTGGACCGCTCGTAGGGGTTCGCGCCCTCGACGGCGTAGCAGAGCGTCGCGCCCAGCGCCCACAGGTCCGAGGCGGGCGACGCCTCGTGGCCGTGGATGCGCTCGGGGGACATGTAGGCGGGCGAGCCGATCAGGCTGCCGCTGGTGGTCAGCCTCGGGTCGTCCATCGCCTGGGCGATGCCGAAGTCGGTCAGCTTCACCCGGCCGTTGGGCTGGACCATCAGGTTGCCGGGCTTGACGTCCCGGTGCACGATCCCGGCCTGGTGGGCGGTGTCCAGCGCGGACAGCGCCTGCATCGCGATCGGGATCACCCGGTCCTGCGGCAGCGGGCCGCCCTGGGCGATGATCGTGGACAGCGTGGCCGCCTCGACCAGCTCCATCACGATGTAGGTCATGCCGTGCTCGGCGACCACGTCGAACACGGTGACCACACCGGGGTCGTTCAGCCGGCCCGCGGTGCGCGCCTCGCGCAGCACCCGCTCCTCCAGCACCCGGCGCTCCTCCAGCGCGATGCCGTCGGGCAGGTGCAGCTCCTTGATGGCGACCTGACGCCCGATCACGTTGTCCTGGGCGCGCCACACGACACCCATCCCGCCTCGGCCGAGCTCGCCGAGCAACGTGTACCTGCCCGCGATCACCCTCGGCTGGGCGTTCACGCCTTGTGGACCAGTCACCGTTCGTACTCCCTCAACCCTGGACGGGCGAACGCTACTTCAGACCACTCAGGACCCCGTCCGGTTTCACGGATTCGTGATCGGGTTGGTTCGACTCGTCACGTGGGCAGGTGCACTTCGTGACCGGACGACCGCAGCGCGGTGACCGCGCGGGCCAGGTCGGAGTTCTTCACGAGCAGGTGGTCGGTGTCGTATGTGGACAGCGCGAACAGGCTCACGCCCGCTGCCGCGAGTTCGCCGGACAGGGCCGCCATGATGCCCGTGAGCGTGAACTCCAGCGGGCCGCGCACGGTGAGCAGCCGCCAGCCGGCCTGCACGCGGTCGGCCGGCGGGGCGTGCTCGCTCGGGCAGACGATCGACAGCTCGTCGGGCGTCCGGGTGACCGAGACCAGGGCGTGGTCCAGCAGGCCGGCCGGGACCGGCGCGTCGGCGGCGAGCCGGGCGACGGTGTACTCCCCCGGGCGGACGTCGACGATCAGCCGCTTCACGCGCTAGCCCTCGGTGACGAGCGGGCTGGACGCGACCTCGGTGCCGTCGGGCAGCGTGGAGATGGTGAAGTCGGCGAAGGCGTTGGCCGAGGCCTTCTGGAGCTGGCGCAGGCACTCGATGGCCAGGGCGCGGATCTCCACGTCGGCGGCCTCGGTGGCGCGCATCGCGACGAAGTGCCGCCACGCGCGGTAGTTGCCGGTCACCACGATCCGGGTCTCGGTGGCGTTGGGCAGGATCGCGCGGGCCGCCTGGCGGGCCTGCTTGCGGCGCAGGGTGGCGCTCGGGACGTCGGAGAACTTCTCCTCCAGGCCCTTGAGCAGCTCGTTGTAGGCCTCGACGCTGGCCTGCGCGGCCTTGAGGAACATCTCGTGCAGCGCGGGGTCGTCGGCGATGACGTCCGGCTCGACCATGGCGGCGTTGCGCTCGGGCACGTAGCGCTGGGAGAGCTGCGAGTACGAGAAGTGCCGGTGGCGGATCAGCTCGTGGGTCAGCGAGCGGGAGATGCCGGTCAGGTAGAAGCTGACCGAGCCGTGCTCCAGCACCGACAGGTGGCCGACCTCGATGATGTGCTTGAGGTAGCCGGCGTTGGTGGCCGTCGCGGGGTTGGGCTTGGTCCACGACTGGTAGCAGGCGCGGCCCGCGAACTCGGCGAGCGCCTCGCCGCCGTCCGCGTCGGTCGACCACGGGACGTCGTCCGGGGGGAAGAACTCCGTCTTCGCGATCAACTGCACCTTCGGCGACACCGTCTCAGCCATGGCGAAACCCTAACCGATCGGCTGTTCGGCCCTACCGCGCCACGGGGGTGAGCGCGGTGCGTGCACGGTCGGTTCCGCAGCGCTTTATGCCGTCGTGCGCAGCACGTCCAGAGTCGCAGAATCGGGCGTATGACGCAGATCGAACTGGTTCTCGGCGACATCACCGCGCAGGAGGTCGACGTGGTGGTCAACGCTGCCAACTCGTCGTTGTTAGGAGGCGGCGGGGTCGACGGGGCGATCCACCGCAAGGGCGGCCCGGAGATCCTCGCCGCGTGCCGTGCGTTGCGCGCCGGCCACTACGGACGCGGGCTGGGCGTCGGACAGGCGGTGGCGACGACCGCCGGACGGCTGCCGGCGCGGTGGGTCGTGCACACGGTCGGTCCGGTGTGGTCGGCGGAGCAGGACCGCTCGGAGCTGCTCGCCGACTGCCACCGCAACGCGCTGCGCGTCGCCGAGGGGCTGGGGGCGCGGACGGTCGCCTTCCCGGCGATCTCGACGGGCGTCTACCGGTGGCCGGTGGCGTCGGCGGCGGCGATCGCGGTGGCGAGCGTGGCCGGGTTCGCCGGAGTGGTGCGGTTCGTGCTGTTCGACCAGGCCGCGTTCGACGCCTATGCGGAGGTGGCATCACGCTGATGGTTGCGTGATGTCAGGTATGACGCCATAGTGGTGTCATGGATCTGTCGCCGTACATCGCCCAGTTGCGCGAGGACCTCGCGACAGCCGCGTCCGCCGGGGACGAGGACACCCGGCGCACCGCGGCTGTGCTGTCCGCCGCGCTCGAACCCGCCGCCCGGCTGGCCCTCATGAACGCCCTGTCCGACCTGGCCGCGGAGGTGACCGCGGCGCTCGACGGCCCGGTGGTCGACGTCAGGTTGGACGGCCGGGACGTCCAGGTGGTCGTCACCGGCGCGTCGACCCCTCGGGAAGACCACGAACCGCAGCCGCAGGAAGTTCCCCGGGCCACCGCCGGGAGTGAGGCCACGCGCATCACCCTGCGGCTGCTGGACGAGCTCAAGTCGAAGGCCGAGCAGGCCGCAGCGTCCCAGGGCCTGTCGTTGAACACGTTCGTCGCCCAGGCCGTGCAGGGCGCGGTGGGCGGGCGTCGGGGCCACCACAAGGGGCCTTGGCCGGAGTCCGCCCCGAAGCCGCCCAAGGACGGCGGCTCCCGGGTGAACGGCTGGGTCCAGGGCTGATGGAGGGGGATGTCGTGGAGTCGGAGTCGGATGTCGTGCGGCAGCAGAGCTTCGAGGTGGAGGGCGTGGTCGAGATCGACGTCGCCCTCATCTCCGGGCGGGTGCGGGTGCACCTGGTCGACGAGCCGGGCGTGCACGTCGAGGTCAGGCACGAGGCGTCGCTCGGCGAGAGCTGGACGGCCGGCCTGAACAACCTGCTGAGCTGGGTGAACGACCAGTTCGGGGCGAACAAGGGGCAGGACGCCGGACCGGCCGAGGCGGTCCGCGGGGCACGGCTGGACCTGGTCGGGCAGCGGCTCCGGGTGCAGTCGTCGGACTCGCTGAACCTGCGCGCGGTGCCGCTGGGCGTGGTCGTGCGCGCGCCGATCGGCTCGCACGTGACCACCAAGACCGGCGCGGCCGACGTCACGGTCACCGGCGCGGCGGGCAAGCTGGACATCAAGACCGGGACCGGTGACATCACCGCGGACCGCGCGGACTCGTCGTCGCAGGTCAACACGGCGTCCGGGAAGGTCCGGCTGGGCCCGATGCTCGGCGGGCTGCGGGCCAAGACCGGGCGCGGCGACATCGAGGTGTCGTCGGTCGGCGGGAACACGGTGCTGTTCACCGGCACGGGTGACGTCTGGCTGGGGGCGGTGCAGAGCGACGTCCAGGTCCGCACCGGGTCGGGCGACGTCACGGTCGCCGACGCCGCCGCCGGCCGGATCCAGCTGGGCACCGGGTCGGGTGACGTGCGGGTCGGCGTGCGGCCCGGGGTGACCGCGAAGGTCGACCTGGTGTCGACCTCCGGGACCGCGCGCAGCGACCTGGAGGTGTCCGGCACACCGCCGGAGTCCGAGGCGGCCTTGGTCGTGACAGGGCGGACGGGCAGCGGCGACGCGCTCGTCACCACCTCGACCAGCTGAGCTACCGCGGCGCGCGCGTCTCCTCCGAGGGCGCGCGCCGCGGGCCTGTCCGCCCGAACGCCGCGCGCATCTGTTCCAGCCTGGCCTGCTCGACCCCACCGAGGCCCACGCCGACCTCGACCAGCCCCAGGATCAACGACGTGCCCAGCCGCACCGACGGCGACCGGTCCGGATCGCCCTCGTGGCCGCGCACGGCCACCACGAACAGCAGCAGGACACCGAGGGTGACCCCGTCGAGCACGACGGACTTGATCTGCTGGAAGACCACGGGGTCGAGTCGACCGCCGTGCTCGGCGGACGGCTGCCCCAGCGCCGTCGCGCCGTCGGCCAAGGCCCGCGAGACCCGGCCCATCACCGACTCCGCCATCAACCGGTCCAAGGCGTCGCCGATGGCCGCCAGAGCGTCCTCCACGCGCTGATCCCCATCGCCGCGGTGATCCATGAGCGTCACGAGGTGCGGCACCGATTGCCGGGCCACCCGCCACCCCGCCACCCCGTCGCCGTCGGCCACCAGGGCGTCGCGGAGCCGGGCGAGCACGGCCAGCAGGTCGTCGTGGCCCGCTTCGTGGCGCAGGTGCGCCTGCAGGAGGCGGTGCACCGAGAGCCGGTCGCCGTCGCGCTGGACCAGGCCGTGCCGCACCAGGGGTGCGACGAGCCGGGCGGACTCGATCGGTTCGGCCGAGCCGGTGACCAGGTCGATCGGGATCGCCTCGGGTGCCAGGAACGCGGTTCCCCGAAGCACGGCCAGGGACCGCGGTGCGCGGTCGGCGAGGTGCCGCAGCGACAGGCTCCACACCGTGCCGATGGTGTGCGGGTAGCCGACGACCTCCCCCTCCACGAACATCATGCGCTCGTGCGTGCGGATCAGGGTGAAGTAGTCCGCGAGCGGCAGGCCGCTCTCCTCCAGGTAGGCGGCGGCCTGCGCCAGCCCCAGCGGCAGGTCGCCGAGCAGTTCCGCCAGGTCGTCCGCCTCCTCCTCGGACATCGCGGACACCCTGGCCCGCAGGAGCGCCACCGAGTCGGCCCGGGGCAGGACGTCGAGCCGCACCACCGCGCCGAGGCCGCCGAACCCGGTGTTGCGGGTGGTGATCAGGACGTGCCCACCCGAGGGCAGCAACGGGTGCAGGTCCCGCGGGCTCTCGGCGTTGTCGAAGATCAGCAGCCAGTCCGACCGGGCGCTCAACGCCGTGCGGAAGTCGGTGCCGCCCAGGGCGGCCTCCAGCCGGGCCAGGTGCTCGGGGACCAGTTCCGGGCGCTCGGCCGGGATCCACCACACGCACCGGTAGTCGGCCGCGTGCCGGTGGGCGTACTCGATCGCCGTCTGGGACTTGCCCACGCCGCCCAGGCCGTGCAGCGACTGGACCGCCACGACACCGCCGGTGAGCGCGCCGCGGATCGCGGTCAACGTCTCCTCGCGGCCAGTGAAGTGCGGGTTGCGCGGGGGCAGGTTCCAGACCCGCGACGTGCCGGCCGGCACGTGGTGGACGATGACGTCCCGGCCGGCCTGGAAGACCTGACCGCCGGCGGCCGCCTCGGCCCGCTGCCTCTCGCTCACCCGCGGCAGGTTACTGGCGCACCACCGCCTTCAACGCCGGCGCGAGGTCGCCGCGCGGGGTCACCTGGACCTTCTCCAGCTCCAGCCAGTCGGCCATGTGCCGCAGTTCGGCCGCCAGCTCGACCGCCACCCGGCCGTGGTCGGTGGCCACCTCGGAGTGGGCGGACTGGACCCGCAGGACGCCGGCCGCGCGGTCCGCCTTGAGGTCGACGCGGCCGACCAGCCGGCCGTCGAGCAGGAACGGGAAGACGTAGTAGCCGTGGACGCGTTTGGCCTGCGGCACGTAGATCTCGATGCGGTAGTGGAAGTCGAAGATGCGCTCGGTGCGGGCCCGTTCCCAGATCAGCGGGTCGAACGGGCACAGCAGCGCACGGCCGGCGACGGTGCGGGGCACGCGCGCCTCGACGTGGCGGTAGGCGGGGGCGGGCCAGCCCCGCACCGCCACCGGTTCCAGCACGCCCTCCTCCACCAGCTCGCGGACGGCCTGCCGACTGCGCGCCGGGGCCAGCCGGTAGTAGTCGCGCAGGTCCGGCTCGGTGGCCACGCCCAGGGCCGTCGCGGCTCGGGTCACCAGCTCGCGCGCGCCCTCCTCGGCGGTGACCCGGCGGGCCAGGACCTCGGGCGGCAGGACCCGCTCGGTCAGGTCGTACAGCCGCTCGAAGCCCCGGCGGGTGCCGGTGGTCAGCGCTCCCACGCCGAACAGGTACTCGCAGATCTGCTTGACCTCGGACCAGTTCCAGCCCCAGTGGTCCTTGGTCCGGGGCGCGCCGCCGGCCAGCGCCTTCTCGATCGCGCCCGCGCCCAGCGGGCCCAGCTCCTTCACCACGGCCAGGATGTCCTCCACCAGCTGCGGCTCGCGCTCCGCCGTGGCCGTGTGGTGGTGCCACCAGCCGAGCTTCTTGGCACCGGAGTGGAACAGCGGCCAGTCCTCGACCGGCACCAGGCTGGCCTCGTGCGCCCAGTACTCGACCAGCAGCCGGGGCTTGCGGGCGCTGTGCGACCACGCGGCCTCGTCCACGAGCGACGGCGCGTACGCGCCCAGCCTGCTGAACACGGGCATGTAGTGCGCGCGCACGGCGACGTTGACCGAGTCGAGCTGGAGCAGCCGGACGCGCGAGAGCACCCGCTGGAGGTGCCGCCTGGTCGGCGGCGAGGCGGGCCTGGGATCGGCGAAGCCCTGCGCGGCCAGCGCGATCCGGCGGGCGACGTCTGCGCTCATCGTCTGCACGGCTCGGATACTCCCACCTCGGTACGACATTTCCGCTCGGCCCGGACTACGAGCACCACCGCGACGACCACCAGCAGGCCGCCGGCCAACTGCCACGGGCCGAACTGCTCGTCCGCCAGCCACACACCGAGCAGCACGGCGATCACGGGGTTCACGTAGGCGTAGGTCGCGACCGTGGACACGGGCAACTGGCCCAGCACGTACACGTACGAGCTGAACGCCAACAACGACCCGAACACCACGAGGTAGCCCCACGCGAGCCACGACGTCGTGGACACCTCGGACAGCGTGACGCTCTCCCCCGCGACAACGCCGACCAACGACAGCAGCGCGCCGCCGACGATCATCTCCACCGCGGACATCGCGAACGGGTCCGCAGTAGGCAGCCTGCCGTTCAGGTACGACCCGAGCGCCCAGCCGAACGCGGCCAGCAGCACCGCCCACGGCCCCCACCACGACGAGCCGCCCACGTCGTGCAGCAGCAGCACCGCCAACCCGACCAACCCGACGGCCACCCCCACGTACGTGACGCGCGGCGGCCGTTCGCCACCGAGCCGCCGGAGGAGGACCACGTAGATCGGCACCGACGCCACCAGGAGCGCGGCCAGCCCCGAAGCCACCGATTGCTCCGCCACGACCACCAGCCCGTTGCCCCAGGCGGGCAGCAACAGCCCCAGCAGCGCGGCCGTGCGGAACTGCGGCCACGTCATGCGCAGCCGCCGCCCCACGATCAGCGCGAGGACCAGCCCGGCGGCCAGGAACCGCGTCCCGGCGGACAGCAACGGCGGCATGGTCTCGATCGCGAACTTGATGCCCACGTACGTCGAGCCCCACACCACGTACACGACGCCCAACGCAGCCCAACGCATGTCCGCACGCTTTCACGTGACACCCGCCCGGATCACGTGGATTTCGGCCACTAGGGTGCCTCGCATGGCCGACGCCGCGGTGCGGACCGCGAAGCCCGAAGACGTGCCGGAGATCGCCCGGATCCACCGCGACACGTGGCGCACCGCGTACCGGGAGCTGCTCCCGGACGAAGTCCTGGACGGCCTGTCCGACACCACCGAGGCGTGGGCCGAGGCGGTGGCGCACGCGCGGGTGTTCGTGGCGACCGAGGGCCAGTGGCTGGTGGGCTTCTGCGTGGCCGGGACCGCGCCGGACACCGAGGTGGCCCGCGCGGACGGCGCGCTGCCCGACGACGCGGCCACCACCGCGCTGGTCAGCGTCCTGGTGGAGCCCCGGTGGGGTCGGCGCGGCCACGGCGCGCGGCTGCTGGCCACGGCCGGTCAGGCGTTGCTGGAGGGCGGGTGCACGCGCGGGATCGCGTGGATCCCGGAGGCGGACAAGTCCTCCGGCGGCTTCTACGCGAAAGCCGGCTGGGAGGCCGACGGCACCGTGCGCACCCTGGACGCGGGTGGTCGGCCGGTGCGCGAGATCAGGGTTTCCGGGGGGCTGACCCCACCGCTCACGGCCTGAGCGGTTGCTAGCCTCGAACAGGTGTGGGCACTGCTGGGGTGGATCGGCCTGACGTTCGGTGTGGCGTTCGGGTCCGCGATCATCCCCCTGATCAGCATCGAGGTCTTCGTCATCGGCCTCGTCACGCAGCAACCCCACATCTCCTGGTGGTGGATCGGGCTCGCGGTCGCGGTGGGCCAGGTGCTGGGCAAGATGTTCTACTTCCTGGCCGCGCGCGGCGACTGGCACCTGCCGGCGTGGTTCAAGCGCAAGGAGAGGCCGGCCAAGCCGCTGACGCCGTTCCGGGCGAAGTGGAAGGCCAGGCTGGAGTGGGTGCGGGAGCGCTGCCACCGGCACCCGCACTGGATGTTCGGCACGCACGCGGTGAGTTCCGTGGTCGGGCTGCCGCCGTTCATGTTCACCACGGTCCTGGCGGGGCTCGCGGGCATGTCGTCGTGGCTGTTCATCACGACCGGGATGGTGGGGCGGTTCGCCCGGTTCAGCGTCCTCGCCGCGTCACCGGGCATCATGGCGGGCTGGTTGCCGCACTAGCCCCGCACTGGCCCACCAGTGCCGCCGGCCTGACGTCGTATGTCGGTCAGCGGCGCTCGTGGCGCACGAGGCGCTGTCGCGGCACGGTGAGGCCGTAGTGGTCGTGCAGCTCGACGTGCTCCACCTCGGACAGCTCGGCACCGATCCGGGGTGCTTCCTCGATCTCGCTCTTGTCCACCGGCACCACCAGCCGGCGGTCGCGCACCTGGGCCCCGCGGATGGGTACCAGGGTGGTGGCGTTGTCGGTGCGGACGCCCGCCCACAGCGGGCGTCCCCCGTCCAGCCACAGCTCTTCGACCGGCCCCACGCGCTCGCCGTGCCGGTCCAGCAGGTCGCAGTCGTACAGCAGATCTGTTCGGTCCATGCTCACGGCTACCCGAGCCGCGGAGCGGTCGCACCCAGGTGCACCCGGTCGAGTGACCGGATTCGCCCGACCGAGGGCGAGTCGCACGGTCGGTCTAGGTGAGGGCGAGCGCCGCCCCGAACGCGGTGACGAGGACCAGGCAGGCGATGGTGATCCGCAGGTTCTGGTAGGTGTTGCTCACCCCACCACGTTATCCAGCGATCACCGGACAAACCAAGGTGAATTGGCGTTAAAACCGGATGAATTGAGTCTCACCCGAATGCTTCACGCCTGATTCTTCGACACCTGGAAAAGGTCGATGGCCTGGCGCATGGTTTCCCGGGCCCGGCCCCGGTCACCCGCCAGGTCGTAGGCCTGGGCCAGCGCGAACCACCGCCGCCAGTCCTCCGGCTCGGCCTCCACGTCGGCCCGGCGCTGCTCGAACCAGGCGTCCGCCGCCTCCCGGTCCACCCGCCCGGACGGCCGGCGCGGCAGGCCCGACACGTCCGGCAGCGCGCCCTCGTCGGCCAGCCGGCGGGCCATCTCCTCGGTGGTGAACCCGAACCGCAGGTTCGTCCACGCGATCCACGCCCCGATCAGCGGCAGCACGAGCACGGCCGCGCCGAGCCCGATGCCGACCGCTTCCCCGGTGCCGATCAACACCACCGCGCGCCCGCCGAGCAGCACGAAGTACACCGCGAGCGCGGCGGTGATGATGAACGCGGTCGTGCGCGCCTTCACAGGTCCATGTACTTGTCGAGCCCCACGGACAGGCCGGGGTGGGTGAACACCGAGCGCACCGCCAGCAGCACCCCCGGCATGAACGACGTGCGGTCCAGCGAGTCGTGCCGCAGGGTCAGCGTCTCGCCCTCGGTGCCGAACACGACCTCCTGGTGGGCGATCATCCCGGCGATCCGCAGCGAGTGCACCCGCACGTCGCCGACCAGCGCGCCGCGCGCGCCCGGAGCCTCCTGGGTGGTGGCGTCGGGCATCGGGCCCACGCCGGCCGCCTCGCGCGCCTGCGTGATCAGCCGGGCGGTGTGCGCGGCGGTGCCGGACGGGGCGTCCACCTTGCGCGGGTGGTGCAGCTCGATGACCTCGGCGGAGTCGTAGTAGCGCGCCGCGAGCTCGGCGAACCTCATCGACAGCACCGCGCCGATGGCGAAGTTCGGCGCGATCAGCACGCCCACCTCCGGCTCGGGCTCCAGCCACTCGGCGACGGTGGACAGCCGCCGCGCGTCGAACCCGGACGTGCCGACCACCGCGTGGATGCCGTTGTCCACGCAGAACCGCAGGTTGTCCATCACGACGTCGGGGCTGGTGAAGTCGACCACGACCTCCGCGCCCGCGTCGGCCAGGCCGGCCAGCAGGTCGCCCGCGTCGACCGTCGCCACGACCTCGGCGTCGTCCGCGGCCTCGACGGCGCGCACGACCTCAGCGCCCATGCGGCCCCGCGCGCCCAGGACGCCGACCCGGATCGGATCGGACGAGGACCGGCGGGGCGGGTCGAGGGGGAAGTCCGAAGACCTGCTTGCAGGGTCGAGCGGAAGCTCCGACGGTGGGTTGCTCAAGAGATCACCTCGTGCACCTGGGGCGGCAAATCATCGGCGTGAGCGTAAGGGCCGACCACGGAGGCGGCGACGGGGCGTCGCAGCAGCTCGCGGGCCAGCGCGGCGACGTCCTCGGCGGTCACCTCGTCGATCCGCGCCAGCGTCTGCTCCACCGACAGGTAGTCGCCGTAGTTCAGCTCGCCCTTGCCGACCCGGGACATCCGGGAACTGGTGTCCTCCAGACCCAGCACCAGCCCGCCGCGCAA
This sequence comes from Saccharothrix espanaensis DSM 44229, assembly GCF_000328705.1. Classification (NCBI taxonomy): domain Bacteria; kingdom Bacillati; phylum Actinomycetota; class Actinomycetes; order Pseudonocardiales; family Pseudonocardiaceae; genus Saccharothrix; species Saccharothrix espanaensis. The sequence continues at coordinate 7,725,475 of NC_019673.1, forward strand.
CTGGCCCTTGCCGCGCGCGACCTCCGCGTCGGTCAGGCCCTCCGCCGCCACGACGGACAGCACGTCGCGCACCACGCCCGCGACGTCGCCCAGCCGGTCGGGCTGGCAGCCCGCGTACACCGACCACGTGCCGGTGTCCGCGTACAGGCCCACCGACGAGTACACCTGGTACGCCAGGCCCCGTCGTTCGCGGACCTCCTGGAACAGCCGGGAACTCATGCCACCGCCCAACGCCGCGTTGAGCACGTTGAGCGCGAACCGGCGCTCGTCGTGCCGGTCCACCGCCCGCACGCCCAGCATCAGGTGCGCCTGCTCGGTGTCGTCGGAGTGCAGCACCAGCTTGCGCGTGCCGGGGATTCGGGCCCGGCCCACGCGCGGCGCGACCGGCGTGCCGGTGCGCCCCAACCGCTCGCCGATCTGCTTGCGCGCCAACCGCATCACGTGGTTGTGCTCCACGTTCCCGGCCACCGCGAGCACCATCCGCGGCATCGTGTAGCGGCGCTTGTAGAAGCCGTACAGCGCGGAACGGTCCATGTCCTGGATGGACCGTTCGGTGCCCAGCACCGAGCGGCCCAGCGGGTGCTCACCGAGCATCGCGTCCAGGAACGCGTCGTGCAGCAGGTCTTCCGGGTCGTCGTCGCGCATGGCGATCTCTTCGAGCACCACGCCGCGCTCGGTCTCGAAGTCGCGCGGCTCGCACAGCGCCTCGAAGACCACGTCGCACACCAGGTCCAGCGCCAGCGGCAGGTCCTCGTCGAGGACGTGCGCGTAGTAGCAGGTGTGCTCCTTGGCGGTGAACGCGTTCAGCTCGCCGCCGACCGCGTCGATCTCCTCGGCGATCGCCGCCGCCGACCGGTTCGCGGTGCCCTTGAACAACAGGTGTTCCAGGTAGTGCGCCGCGCCCGCCACCTCGGCCCGCTCGTCCCGCGACCCGACCTGCACCCACAGGCCCACCGACGCCGAACGCACGCCGGGGATCTGCTCGGTGATCACCCGCAGGCCGGAGGGCAGCACGCTGCGGCGCACGGTCACGCCGGTCGCGCTCTGCTCCAGCACGCGGGTGCTGCCGGGTCGTTGGAGGTGCCCGAGCCTGCTGTTAAGCGGACGGCCGCGAGTGCCCGAGGCACCCGCGGCCGTCCCGTTGACGCTCGTGGTCACTGCGCCGCGGACTCGGCCGGTGCGGTGTCCTGCGCCGGAGCGGCGTCCTGGGCCGGCGCGTCCTGCGCGGGAGCGGTGTCCTGCGCGGGAGCGGCGTCCGCGTCCTCGTTCACCAGCACGAGGCTGATCTTGCCGCGCTGGTCGATGTCGGCGATCTCGACCCGGAGCTTGTCGCCGACCTTGACGACGTCCTCCACCTTGCCGATGCGCTTGCCGTTGCCCAGCTTGGAGATGTGGATCAGGCCGTCCTTGCCCGGCAGCAGCGAGACGAACGCGCCGAACGCCGCGGTCTTCACCACGGTGCCCAGGAAGCGCTCGCCCACCTTCGGCAGCTGCGGGTTGGCGATCGCGTTGATCAGGCCGATCGCGGCCTCGGCCGACGGGCCGTCCGCCGCGCCGACGTAGATCGTGCCGTCGTCCTCGATCGAGATGTCGGCACCGGTCTGCTCGGTGATCGAGTTGATCATCTTGCCCTTCGGCCCGATCACCTCGCCGATCTTGTCGGTCGGGATCTTCACCGAGGTGACGCGCGGCGCGTACGGGCTCATCTCGTCCGGGCGGTCGATGGCCTCGGCCATCACCTCCAGGATGGTCAGGCGCGCGTCGCGGGCCTGGTTGAGGGCCGCGCCGAGCACCTCCGACGGGATGCCGTCGAGCTTGGTGTCGAGCTGGAGGGCGGTGACGAACTCCTTGGTGCCGGCGACCTTGAAGTCCATGTCGCCGAACGCGTCCTCCGCGCCCAGGATGTCGGTCAGCGCCACGTACTCGGTCTTGCCGTCGACCTGGTCGGAGACCAGGCCCATCGCGATGCCCGAGACCGGCGCCTTGAGCGGCACACCGGCGTTGAGCAGCGACATCGTGGACGCGCAGACCGAGCCCATCGAGGTGGAGCCGTTGGAGCTCAGCGCCTCGGAGACCTGGCGGATCGCGTAGGGGAACTCCTCGCGCTTGGGCAGCACGGGCATCAGCGCCCGCTCGGCCAGCGCGCCGTGGCCGATCTCGCGGCGCTTGGGCGAGCCCACCCGGCCGGTCTCGCCGGTGGAGAACGGCGGGAAGTTGTAGTGGTGCAGGTAACGCTTGTGCGTCTCGGGGGACAGCGAGTCGATCTGCTGCTCCATGCGCAGCATGTTCAGCGTGGTGACACCCAGGATCTGGGTCTCGCCGCGCTCGAACAGCGCCGAGCCGTGCGCCCGCGGGATCAGCTCGACCTCGGCGGACAGCGAACGGATCTCGGTCAGGCCGCGGCCGTCGATGCGGACCTTGTCGCGCAGGATCCGCTGGCGCACCAGGTTCTTGGTCAGCGAGCGGAACGCGGCGCCGACCTCCTTCTCCCGGCCGTCGAACTGCTCGGCCAGCTTCTCCAGCACCGACGCCTTGATCTCGTCGATCCGGGACTCGCGCTCCTGCTTGCCGCCGATGGTCAGCGCCTGCGCCAGGTCGGCCGAACCGGCCTGCTCGACGGCCTCGAACGCGTCGGCCTGGTACGCCGGGTAGGTCGGGAACTCGCCGGTCGCCTTCGCGGCGTGCGCCGCGAGCTCGGCCTGCGCGTCGCACAGCACCTTGATGAACGGCTTGGCGGCTTCCAGACCCGCCGCCACGACCTCTTCGGTCGGGGCCTGCGCGCCCTCGGCGACCAGGTCGATCACGCGCTCGGTGGCCTCGGCCTCGACCATCATGATCGCGACGTCGTCACCGACCGTGCGGCCCGCGACGACCATGTCGAACACGGCCTTCTCGAGCTGCTCGTGGGTCGGGAACGCCACCCACTGGCCCTCGATCAGCGCCACCCGGACGCCGCCGATGGGGCCGGAGAACGGCAGGCCGGCCAGCTGCGTCGACGCGGACGCGGCGTTGATCGCCACGACGTCGTACAGGTCGGCCGGGTTCAGGCTCATCACCGTGATGACGACCTGGATCTCGTTGCGCAGACCGTCCACGAAGGAGGGGCGCAGCGGCCGGTCGATCAGCCGGCAGGTCAGGATCGCGTCGGTCGACGGGCGGCCCTCGCGGCGGAAGAACGAGCCGGGGATGCGGCCCGCGGCGTACATGCGCTCCTCGACGTCCACCGTGAGGGGGAAGAAGTCGAAGTGCTCCTTCGGGTGCTTCGACGCCGTCGTGGCGGACAGCAGCATGGTCTCGTCGTCCAGGTAGGCGACGACGGAGCCGGCCGCCTGACGGGCCAGCCGGCCGGTCTCGAAGCGGATGGTGCGGGTGCCGAACCGACCGTTGTCGATCACAGCTGAAGTCTCGTGGACCTCGTTGTCGGTCATGTGTGTCAGAACTCCTCGTCATGCGGGCCGCAGCGCGCACGGGCGCGGGTCGCGGGTCGGACGAGGCCGGTCTTCGATCGAAGTCCCCTGGGTTGTCGTCTTGGGCCAGGGGGCCACTACCGAGGACCGGCGATCAAGTCGTCCCGGTGCGCCGCGCGTGCGTCCCTCGTCTTTGTTTCGTTGTGTGTGCTGTTGTACTGCGGTCTTGCGGTTTTCGCCCGGTGGGCGGTACTGCACCGAGGGGGAGCGACCGGTCCGGTCACTCCCCCTCGGCGGTGGTCAGCGGCGCAGGCCGAGTCGCTGGATCAGCGACCGGTAGCGCTGGATGTCCACCTTCTGGAGGTAGTTGAGCAGCCGGCGGCGACGGCCGACCAGCAGCAGCAGACCACGACGCGAGTGGTGGTCGTGCTTGTGCTGCTTGAGGTGCTCGGTCAGGTCCGCGATGCGCTTGCTGAGCAGCGCGACCTGGGCCTCGGCGGAGCCGGTGTCCGAGTCGTGGACGCCGTACTCGGCGAGGATGGTCTTCTTTTGCTCGGTGGTCAGTGCCACGTTTCCGCTACTCCTTGTACCTGATGCGATGTTCCGTGCGGCCCCGTTGCCGGGGGTAGACGGTCATGGCCGCCACGGACCGCAGCCAGACCCAACTGTCGAGGTTACCAGTAGTCGCCGGCCACTACCCGTTTGGCGTGGTCAAGGGCACCCGGTCCAGCACCTCGTAGCCCGTGGACGGGCAGCTGCGCACCAGTGCGACCTCCGTCACGGTCCACTCGCGACCGTCGAAGTCCACGTGCGGCAGGCGATCCCCGCGCCGACGCGCACGGGCGACCGTCAGATGTGGACGCCAGTCGCCGGTCGCCCCGGTCGCCTCGGCGAGCGGGCGCAGCGGACCGCGCACACCCATCCACAGCACGCCCGGGAACGTGCCGGAGGAGGTGAGTGCCACCCTCGGCGCGGGCAGGCCGCGCAGCGCGTCGAGCAGGCCGGCGGGCTCGGCGTCGTCACCGTGGAAGCGCAGCGTGATGTGCCAGCGGTCGGGCGCGCTCCACCTGAGGTCGGGGTGCGCGGCACGGGCCGCGCGCAGGGCGTCGGCGAGGTCGGCGACGACGTCCGCGGGCGGGAAGACGCCGGTGAACAGCCTCAGGAGTCGCGGCCCTTGCCCGCGCGGCGCAGCAGGTCGGCCAGCGCCGGGAAGTCGTCGCCGAGCATGTCGGCCGCCTGCGACAACTCGCGGCGGTCGGCGATGCGGCGCAGGAACGGGAACACGGCGGCCTCGTCGTCGGTGCCGTTGACCGGCAGCGAGTCACGGCTCACCGTGGGCTTGGAGTCGCGCACCTCGTCCAGCGCGCGCTGCAACGCCGCGGGCGCGCCGGTCGCCACGTCCGGGGTGAGGACCTTGCGCTCCAGCATGATCATCCGGGCCAGCACGGACGGGTTGCCGATCTTGGCGCGGCGACCGCTCATCACCTGGCTGAGCATCGGCGCGCTGATCCCGAGCACGTCCGCGAGCTGCGCCTGGGAGACGTTGAAGGCCACCACCAGCCGGCGCACCCGGTCCCCCAGGGGCTCTCCGTACCACTCTCGCTGCAACGCGAGATTGCGCTGGACGATCTTGTGGTCCTCCACCTTCGCCTCTCCCCTTACCGGCTTGGACGTGACAGGCATCTTGCCAGGTAAGTGGTGGACGCATGTCCGGATCCACCCAGGTGGTTCAACGCGTCACGCGGCGGTCTCCGGGAGGATGACCCGGGTTTGCGCGACGTCCTTGTGCATCTGGTCCAACAGCTCGTCGACGGTGTCGTACCGCTCCATGGCGCGCAGGCGTTCCACGAAGTCCAGCGCGACCCGCTGGCCGTAGAAGTCCTCGTCCACGTCGAGCACGAACGCCTCCACCCGGCGCTCCCGGCCGGAGAACGTCGGGTTCGTGCCGACCGAGACCGCGGCGCGCAGCCGGCGCCCGCTGGAGTGGATGAACCAGCAGGCGTAGACGCCGTCGGCGGGCACGGCGGCGAAGCGGGTGGTGGACAGGTTCGCGGTCGGGAACCCGAGCTCCTTGCCCCGCCCGTCGCCGCGCACCACGATCCCCTCCAGCCGGTGCGGCCGGCCCAGCGCCTGGGCGGCGGCCTTCACGTCACCGGCGTCGATGCACGCCCGGATGTAGGTGGAGGAGTACGTGACCCCGTCGTCGGTCACCAGATCCGCCCCCTCCGTCCCGAACCCGAAGCGCTGGCCCAGCGCGCGCAACAGGTCGACGTTGCCGGCGGCCTTGCTGCCGAACGTGAAGTTCTGGCCGACGACGACGGACGCGACATGCAGCCGGTCGACCAGGATCTCGTGCACGAACTCGGCCGCGGTCATCCGCGACACCTCGACGGTGAACGGGACCACGCAGAACACGTCGACGCCGAGCTGCTCGACGAGCTCGGAGCGGCGCCGGAGACTGGTCAGCTGGGCGGGGTGGCTGCCGGGTCGCACGACCTCGGAGGGGTGCGGGTCGAACGTCATCAGGACGGACGGCACACCCTTCTCGGCGGCGAGCTCGACGGCCCGCCCGACCAGCGCCTGGTGGCCCCGGTGCACCCCGTCGAACACGCCGATCGTCACGACACACCGACCCCACCCGCCGGGCAGGTGGTCCAACCCTCGCCACCGTTGCACGGGGTGCAGCCTACGGGGACGCACCCGACCCAAGCCGACCGGCGTCAACGCCCACACCCACGCCGCCGCCGCGCACCGGACGCCCCACCGCCAACACCCCCAGCCGGCCCGCCACCGGTGCCCGCGAACCGCCCGTCGCCGGTGCCTTCGTGCACCCTGCCGCCCGACACGCGCCAGCCAGACCAGCGCCGATTACGCCCGAACGGGTTCGCTCGCCGCGCATTTCGTCAGAACGGCCCACCGCTGCCGCTTTCGCCCGAAACCGGCCCCGCACCCCCGATTCCGCGCGGCATCCGCCAACCGGCCGGCTCCGATTTCACGCGGCATCCGCCGTCCGACCGGCTCCGATTTCGCGCGGATTTCGCCGTCCGGCCGGCTCCGTTTTGGCGCGAGACATGCCGATCGCTGTCGGTTTCGCGCATGGCGATCGGCCGTCGATTCGCGCGAGATTTCCACCACTCCCGCGACGGCTGCGCGTCACAGCCTCCGGTCGTCGCGGGCGTCGCGGGCGTCGCGGCGGGACTCGCGAACGTCGCGATCCATTTCGTCACGGGCGTCGCGGTGGATCTCGTGGCGGATGTCGCGACCGGCTTGGTGGACGTTGCTGCCGTCGTACGCGGTCGCGGATTGCTCGATCGTGGGGCTGGCTCTCATGATGCCGGTGTTCAGGCTGACCGAACCGAGAGTTCGGGCCTGCACGACGTTGCCCTGGATGGACCCGGAGACGGTGTTGTGCACATCGCCCGGCGGAGCCGAGCCCTCCGACCGCTGCGCGGCCAAGCCCACGAACACGCCCGCCACGGTGAGCAGCACCACCGCGCCCCAGGTCCAGGGGTTGGAAATCTGGTCGGTGGCCAAGTTGATCACCACGCCGGTCGCCGAGGTCACCACACCCGCGGCGGTCGGCCACACCCATCGCGCCATGCGGTCCACGGTAGGGCGGCCGGAGGGATGCCGGGTACCTCCGTCAGCGGCTCTCCACCGCTCCGCCGGGTGACACACCACCAGGAGCGGCGGGTGGCGCGGCAGACGGGTGGCGGGCCGACGAGTGACGGGCAGACGAGTGACGGGCAGACGGGTGGCGACTATCGGGCCCGCCTGGTCGACCGGGGCGATATCGCGGGCCGGGCCGGGCCGGACAGGGCTGGACATGGCCGGGCCGGGGCGGGGCGGGCAGATGTGGGTGGGAGGGGGCGGCGTGGCGGAGCGGATGGCCGGGTAGGCGGGTGGGGGTTGCGGGTGGTGCGGGTCCTGGGTCGTGGGCTGTGGGTACTGGTGTGGGCCGTGGTGGGGGTGCTGGTCGGGCGGGGTGTGGGGTGAGTTGGTCGACTGGTTGGGTTCGCGGCTCGGTATACAAACCGAGTATCGGGAACAGTGTTTCCGTACGTATTTTGGGGATGATCACCCGATGGCGTGACGGGTCGGGGACGGGTCACGCGAAGGGGTGTGGGGGTGGGTCTTGGGGTGGACGGGCTGGTGTCAGCCTGCTGGGGTCAGGACTACCAGGGCTTTTGCGATCGGGCCTTCGTCTTTTGCCAGGGCTACTACGTGGCCGTCCGGGCCGAACACCCCGTACGTGCCTTCGAAGCCGCCGGCTGCCAGGCGTTGGCCGTGGGACAGCGCCACCGCTTCGCGGGGCTCGATCTCCCGGCGGGGGAAGGCTTTGTCGACTGCTTCGTCCAGGTCGAGGGACAGCGCCGGCGACTCCTCCAGCTGCGCCAGGGTCTTCGCGACCCTCAGGTCGAACGGGCCGACCCGGGTTCGGCGCAGGGCCGCCAGGTGGCCGCCCACGCCCAGGTCCGCGCCCAGGTCGCGGGCCAGGGCTCGGACGTACGTGCCGGACGAGCACTCGACCATCACGTCCAGCTCCGTCGCCTCGCCCTCGCGCCGGATCGACAGGACGTCGAACCGGTGCACGGTCACCGGCCTCGCCGGGATCTCCACCGTCTCCCCGTCGCGCACCCGCGCGTACGCGCGCTTGCCGTCGATCTTCACCGCGCTCACCGCGCTGGGCACCTGCTGGATCGGGCCGGTGAGCTTCGCCACGCCCGCGCGGATCGCGTCCTCCGCGACGGCCGACGCGTCCGAAGTGGACAGGACCTCGCCCTCGGCGTCGTCGGTGGTGGTGGCGGAGCCCAGGCGGATGGTCGACAGGTACGCCTTGCTGTCCAGCGCCAGGTGGCCCAGCAGCTTGGTCGCGCGCTCGACCCCGAGCACCAGGACGCCGGTCGCCATGGGATCGAGCGTGCCCGCGTGCCCGACCTTGCGGGTACCGAGGATGCGGCGGACCTTGGCCACCACGTCGTGGGACGTCATGCCGTCCGGCTTGTCTACGACGACCAGACCTGGCTGCACAGCGGAAGTTGATGCGGACACGACCGCACATCCTAAGCCTCGGCCAGAACGTCCCAACGCCGGCGACGCAACTGCACCGGCACCTGCTCCCCGCGCTCCTCCGCCGCGAACACCTCCGCACGCGCCCGGCGCCACCACACGGCGGTCCGCCACACGCCGAGCACCAGCACGGAAACCACGGCCAGGAAGGCGATCCGGTACGCCTGGGCGACCGGCAGCCCCTCGGTCAGGTCCAGCACCACGCCGACCGCGAACGCGGTGAACGTGATCGCGGCGAACCCGCCGACGTTCGCGACGCCGGTGGCCGTCGACACCCGGTGCAACGGGTTGTAGTCGCGCACCAGCGCGAACGCCACGCCGGAGGTCGGGCCGCCGACCGCGAGCACGCCGAACACGACCGCGAGCACGCCGGGCGGCAGCACCCCGCCGGGCCACCCGAGCAGCACGGCCCACCCGACCAGCGCCGCACCGAGGTAGCAGCCGACGATCGGCATCCGCCACTCCGGCTTGCGCGCGATCACCGCGCCGATCAGCGGTCCGGCCACGATCCCGACCACGACGAGCAGGCTGAGCACCGCCGACGCGTCGGGGCGGCTCATCCCCTGCGCCTCGACCAGGTACGGGAACCCCCACAGCAGGCCGAGCATCGCCGGTGTGGACATGGACGCGAAGTGCACCCAGAAGCCGAGCCGCGTGCCGGGCACGGACCACGCCGAGACGACGCGCTTGGCCACGGTGCGCAGCGGCACCGGTTCGACGGGTGGCTGGGTCACGCCGTGCGGCACCTCGCGGACGCGCCACGCGACGACGGCCGAGTAGGCGGCGGTGGCCACGCCCGCGATCAGGAACGTGGCGGTCCACCCGGTGCTCGCCAGCAGCAGGGTCAGCGGGACGGTGGCGACCAGGTTGCCCGCGCCGCCGAGCGCGGCGGACAGCGACATCACGACGGTGAACCGGCGTGGCGGGAAGTGCGCGGCGGCCAGGCGCAGGACGCTCACCCACGTCATCGCGTCGCCGATGCCGAGCACGGCCCGCGCGCCCAGGCCGAGCGGGTAGGAGGAGGCGAGCGCGAACATGACCTGGCCGACACCCATCAGCAGGGCGGCGGCGACCAGGACGCGGCGCGCGCCGAACCGGTCGACGAGCAGGCCGGTGGGGATCTGCATCAGGGCGTAGAGGCCGATCTGGAGCACGGTGAACGTGCTGAGCGCGGCGGGTCCGACGTGGAAGCGGTCGGCGGCTTCGAGCCCGGCGACGCCGAGCGAGGTGCGGTGGAAGAGGGCTGCCACGTAGACGACGACGGCGGTTGACCAGATCAGCCACGCCTGGCTGGTGGCACGATCGACCGGCACGGCGAAGCTCCTCGGTGTTCCTGCGGCGGCACTCCGTCTATCGGGAACACTTGCCTTCTGTTAACAATTCCGGGCAGTGCCCCTCACCACACCACCCCCACCCGCGCCCATCTGCCCGAACGCGTCCGGAGCAGCAGCGGGACCAGGCGCAGGACCATGAACGCGGACAACCCCGCCCAGATGCCGACGAGCCCCCAGCCGTAGGCGTACGAGGCCCAGATCAGCGGCAGGAAGCCGACCCCGGCGGCCAGCAGGGTCGCGGTGCGCAGGAACGCGGCGTCGCCCGCGCCGAGCAGCACCCCGTCCAACGCGAACACCACCCCGGCCACCGGTTGCAGGGCGACGAAGAACCACCACGCGTGCGGCACCTCGCCCAGCACCGCCGGGTCGGTGGTGAACAGCGGCGGGATCACCCCCGCCAGCGCGGCGAACACCACGCCCAGCAGCACGCCGAACACCAGCCCGTACCCGGTGACCTGCCAGGCGAACCTCTTGGCCTGCTCGGGCCGGTGCGCGCCCAGCGCTTGCCCGACGATGGCCTGCGCCGCGATCGCCAGCGAGTCGAGCACCAGCGCCAGGAACGTCCAGAGCTGCAGCACGATCTGGTGCGCGCCGACCGCGCCGACCGACGTGCGCGCGGCGACCGACGCGGCGGACAGGAAGCACGCCTGGAACGCCAGGCTGCGCAGGACCAGGTCGCGCCCGAGCCCGAGCTGCGCCCGCATCAACTCCGGCCGTGGCCGCAGCGGCACCCGTTCGACGAACAGCGCGCGGAAGAAGAACCCGGCCGACACGACCTGCGCGGCCACGTTCGCGACCGCGCTGCCCTCCAGCCCCCACCCGGCGCCGTACACGAGCACCGGGCACAGCACGGCCGAGATCCCGTTGCCCAGCAACACGTACCGCAGTGGTCGGAAGGTGTCCTGAACGCCCCGCATCCACCCGTTGCCCGCCATCGTGACCAGCACGAACGGCGCGCCGAACAGGGCGATCCGCAGCCACGACTCGGCCTGCCCGGCCACCTCGTCACCGGCCAGCAGCCGGGCGGCGGGCGCGGCCAGCAACTGCCCCAGGCCGATCACCAGCAGGCCCGCGACGAGGGCCAGCCACGTCGCCTGCACGCCTTCCTGGACCGCGTCACCCCGGCGGCCCGCCCCGAACAGCCGGGACGCGCGCGCCGTCGTGCCGTAGGACAGGAAGGTCAGCTGGGTGGCGACCTGGGTGAACAGCACGCCGCCGACGGCCAGCCCGGCCAGCGGCAACGCGCCCAGGTGGCCCACCACGGCGGTGTCGACCAGCACGTACAGCGGCTCGGCCGCCAACACCCCGAGGGCAGGCGCAGCCAACCCGATCACCCGCCGCGCGGGCACCCGCTCCTCCACGACCACGCCCCCCAAGACCGGCCTCTCGACCATTCGGCTCAACCCGGGGTCCACTGTCGCACGGGGCACCGACAATTCCGGCCGGAGCGGGATCAGCCGGCGACGGTCTCCAACGCCACGCGCAACCGGGCCAGCACGTCCGCCGCGTCGCCCTCGGCGGTGTACCCGGCCGCCAGCCGGTGCCCGCCGCCGCCGAGCAGCTGGGCGACCTCGCGCACGTCGACCGCGCTCACCGCGCGCAACGACACCGACCACGACGACGGCCGCAGCTCCTTGAGCACCGCCGCCACCTCGGCCTCGGCCGTGGTGCGCACCAGGTCGACCACGCTCTCGACCTCCTCCGGGCGCAGCCCGGCGGCGTCGTCCAAGGTCACCACGGCGTGCACGAACCCGCGTCCGCCGGCCGCGTCGGCGATCAGCTCGGCGCGGCCCAGCACCTTCGCCAACATCCCGAGATACCCGAACGGGTGAGAGTCCATCAATGGCCGGGCGACCGCCTCGGCGTCCACCCCGGCCGCCAGCAGCCGCGCCGCCACCTCGTGGGTGGCCGCGCTCGCGTGCCGGAACGACCGGGTGTCGGTGACCAGGCCCGCGTACACGCACCGGGCCACCGGCTCGTCCAGCTCGACGCCCAGCACGTCCAGCAGCCGCAGCACCACCAGCGCGGTGGCCTCGGCCGTGGGGTCGATCACGTTCACCGTGCCGTAGCCGGGGTTGGACACGTGGTGGTCCAGCACGACCACGGCACCCGCCGTCGACACCCGGTCGGCCAGCGGGCCCAGCCGGGCCACCGATCCGGTGTCCAGCGCCACCAGCACCTCGGGCGCGGCGGGCACCGCCGACGCGGGCACCAGCAGGCCGGCCACGTCGAGGCCCAGCAACGTCTCCGGCACGGTCTCCGGCTCGCCGAACGACACCCGCACGGACTTGCCGAGCCGGTGCAGCACCAGTCCCAGCGCCAACGCGCTGCCCAGCGCGTCCGCGTCCGGGTTCACGTGGGCCAGCAAGGTCACGTCGGACGCGGCGCGCAGGACGTCGGCGGCGGACTCCAGCGGGGCGTTCAGATCGTTGGGCACGACAAGAACGCTAGTCCGATTCCTCGGCTTCCCGCGGCGGCTTGTACGGGTCCGGCTCGCCCGCGGGTTCGGCCCCGTGCGCGATCCGGGCCACTTCGGCGTCCGCCTCGCGGGCGCGGGCCAGCAGCTCGTCCATCCGGCGCGCCTCGTCTGGCACGGTGTCGGTGACGAACGCCAGGGTCGGCGTGAACCGGACCCCGGTCTGCTGCCCCACCATGGTGCGCAGCACGCCCTTGGCCGACTCCAACGCCGCCGCGGCACCCGCGAGGTCCGGCTCGGCGTCGAGCTTCTCGCCGAGCACGGTGTAGTAGACCGTCGCGTCGTGCAGGTCACCGGTGACCCGCGTGTCGGTGATCGTCACCCGCGCCAACCGCGGGTCCTTCACCTCGTGTTCCAGCGCGGAGGCCACGATCTGCGAGATCCGCTTGGCCAGCTTGCGCGCCCGAGCCTGGTCGGCCACGGCGCTCCCTCCTCCATGTGCACAGCCGCCGTGAACGGCGGCTCAGTCGTCCTCCGGCCCCACCAGGCGGTGGCGGGCGGAGAGCAGTTCCAGTTCGGGACGTCCGGCCACCAGCCGCTCGCACGCGGCCAGCACGTCCCTGACATGCTCGGCGTCGGCGGCCACGGCCGCCACTCCGATCAGCGCGCGGCGGTGCAGGTCGAGGTGCCCGGCCTCGGCGACCGACACCTCGAACCTGCGCCGCAGTTCGGCCACGACCGGCTTCACCACGGACCGCTTCTGCTTCAACGAGTGGACGTCACCGAGCAGCACGTCCAACTCCAGGGCACCCACGTACAAAGGTCATCACCACGGGGGTAGGAGGGGGCCGCCGCCGAAGCGACGGCCCCCGGTGTCCGACGACGATCAGGCGCGCGGCTTCTCGCGCATCTCGAACGTCTCGATGACGTCGCCGACCTTCAGGTCCGCGTAGTTGCCGAGCGTCAGACCGCACTCGAAGCCCTCGCGGACCTCGGTGGCGTCGTCCTTGAACCGCCGCAGCGAGCTGATCGGCAGGTTCTCCTGGACGACGTTGTTGTCGCGCAGCAGCCGGGCCCGCGCGTTGCGGCGGATCTCGCCCGACAGGACCATGCAACCGGCGATCGTGCCGACCTTGGAGGACTTGAACACGTCGCGGATCTCCGCGCGGCCCAGCTGGACCTCTTCGAACTCCGGCTTGAGCATGCCCTTGAGGGCCTGCTCGATCTCGTCGATCGCCTGGTAGATCACCGTGTAGTAGCGGACGTCCACGCCCTCGCGGTTCGCGAGTTCGGTCGCCTTGCCCTCGGCCCGGACGTTGAAGCCCAGGACGATCGCGCTACCGGCGACGGCCAGGTTGATGTCGCCCTCGGTGACGGAACCGACGCCCCGGTGGATGACCCGGAGCTCGACGTCGTCGCCGACCTCGATCTTGAGCAGCGCGTCTTCCAGTGCCTCGACGGTACCGGAGTTGTCGCCCTTGATGATCAGGGTCAGCGCGCTGGTCTCCTTCAGCGCGGCGTCCAGGTCCTCCAGGCTGACCCGCTTGCGACGCGCCGCGTTGAGCGCGTTGCGGGTGCGGGCCTGGCGGCGCTCGGCGATCTGCCGTGCCGTCCGGTCCTCCTCCACGACGAGGAACGAGTCGCCGGCGCCGGGCACCGAGGTCAGACCGATGACCTGCACCGGGCGCGACGGGGTCGCGACCGTGACGTCGTCGCCGTGCTCGTCCACCATGCGGCGGACGCGGCCGTACGCGTCGCCGGCGACGATCGAGTCGCCGACGCGGAGCGAACCGCGCTGCACCAGCACCGTGGCCACCGGGCCGCGACCGCGGTCCAGGTGCGCTTCGATCGCGACGCCCTGGGCCTCCATGTCGGGGTTGGCCCGCAGGTCCAGCGAGGCGTCGGCGGTCAGCAGGATCGCTTCCAGCAGACCGTCGATGTTGATGCCCTGCTTGGCCGAGATGTCGACGAACATGGTGTCGCCGCCGTACTCCTCGGCGACCAGCCCGTACTCGGTGAGCTGCTGGCGGATCTTGGCGGGGTTGGCCCCCTCCTTGTCGATCTTGTTGACCGCGACCACGATCGGCGCGTTGGCCGCCTGGGCGTGGTTGATCGCCTCCACCGTCTGCGGCATCACGCCGTCGTCGGCCGCCACCACGATGACCGCGATGTCGGTCGAGTTCGCGCCGCGGGCACGCATGGCGGTGAACGCCTCGTGGCCCGGGGTGTCGATGAAGGTGATGAGGCGGGGGTTGCCCTCCAGCTCGGTCTGCACCTGGTAGGCGCCGATGTGCTGGGTGATGCCGCCCGCTTCGCCCTCGGCGACCTTCGCCTTGCGGATCGTGTCCAACAGGCGCGTCTTACCGTGGTCGACGTGACCCATGACGGTCACGACCGGCGGACGGATCTGGAGGTCCGTCTCGTCGCCCGCGTCCTCGCCGTAGGTGATGTCGAACGTCTCCAGCAGCTCGCGGTCCTCCTCCTCGGGGGACACGACCTGCACGACGTAGTTCATCTCGGAGCCGAGCAGCTCCAGGATCTCGTCGGACACCGACTGCGTCGCGGTGACCATCTCGCCGAGGTGGAACAGCACCTGCACCAGCGAAGCCGGGTTGGCGTTGATCTTGTCGGCGAAGTCGGTCAGCGAGGCGCCGCGCGGCAGCCGGATGGTCTCGCCGCTGCCCTTGGGCAGGCGGACACCACCGACCGACGGGGCCTGCATGTTGTCCATGTACTCCTGGCGCTTCTGGCGCTTGGACTTGCGTCCGCGCCGCGCCGGACCACCAGGACGGCCGAACGCGCCGGCCGCGCCACCGCGACCGCCGGGGCCACCGCCACCGGGACGACCGCCGCCACCGCGGAAGCCGCCACCACCGGCCGGGGCACCGCCGCCGCCACCGGGGCGGAAACCGCCACCGCCGCCACCGCCGCCGCCACCACCGGGGCCGCCGCGGAAGCCACCGCCACCGCCACCGCCGCCGCCACCGGGACCGCCGCGGAAGCCACCGCCACCGCCGCCACCGCCGCCAGGACGACCGCCGCCGCCACCGGGGCCACGACCGCCGCCACCGGGACCGCCGCCGGGACGGCCGCCGCCGCCACCGCCACCGCCGGGCCGGGGACCGGCCGGACGGCCGGGCATCATGCCCGGGTTGGGCCGCGGCGGCATGTTGCCGGGGTTGGGACGCGGACCGCCGGACCCGGCGGAACCGCCGGGACGCGGACCGGCCGGACGCGAGTCGCCGGGCTTGGTCGAACCACCGCGGTCGCCACCGCGCTCGGGACGGTCACCGCCACCGGGCGCCTGCGGACGAGGGGCCTGCGGACGAGGCGCGGGAGCGCCGCCGCCGACACCGAACGGGTTGTTGCCCGGACGCGGCGGACGCGCGCCGGCGGGCTTGGGGGCCTGCGGCTTCGGCGGCACCACGGACGGGCTCTGCTGCGCCGCCGCGGGCTGCTGCTGGGGCGCACGCGGCCCGGGACGAGGCCCGGACGGACGGCCGCCACCCTGCTGCTGCCCACCACCCTGACCCTGCTGGGCCGGAGCGGGGGCCGAGGCCGGAGCGGCCGCCGGAGCCGGAGCGGCGGAGGCCGCCGCCGGAGCGGGAGCAGCCGGAGCAGCGGGAGCCGCCGGAGCGGGAGCCGCCGCCGGAGCGACCGGGGCCGGGGCGGGAGCCTTCGGCGCGGGGGCCGCGGGCTTCGGCGCGACCGGCTTGGGGCCGGGCACCGGGCGCGGGCCGGGCTTGCCGACCGGCGCGGCCGGACGGGCGTCGGACTTCACGTCGCCGGCGGGCTTCGGGGGCGCCGGACGGGCGCCGGAGGACTTGGACTTGGCGTCGGACTTCGACGCGTAGGCGTCACGGAGCCGCCGGGCAACGGGTGCCTCGACGGTGCTGGACGCGGACTTCACGTACTCGCCCTGGTCGGCGAGCTTCGTCAACAGTTCTTTACTCGTGACACCGAGCTCTTTCGCGAGCTCGTGCACGCGGGCCTTGCCTGCCACTGCACTCCTCTGGTGATGAGGCCGGCGGCAGTCCCGTCGACCTCGTCTTAACGTCGCGCGTTCATGTCTTCAGCTTCACGGCTGACTCATGACGGGTCGACCTGCTTCCTTGCTTCCTGCCGGTCGTGAGGCGATCCCACGACCTGTTTCCCGAGCTGCCCGAGGTGTTCGCGAACCCGGTCCGCGTCGAGCGGTCCCTGGACCCGGAAGGCCCTCGGGAACGCCCTTCGCTTCTCGGCGTCGCGCAGGCAGCCTTCGTCAGGGTGCAGCCAAGCACCCCGACCGGGCAACCTTCGGCGAGTGTCAGGGACCACGGCCCCGTCCACGACCACCACGCGCAGCAACTCGGAGGACAACGTCCGAGCGCGGCATCCGATGCACGTGCGAACCGGGCCGTCGTGCGTGAAAACCGATCCCCGACGTCGAACCACTGGGAAGTCTATCCCCTGCCGCTCAATCAGCCGAACCGGATGTCGCCGCGCCCGCCGGCGCGGCCCCACCGGTGTCGGCGTCGCTGCGGATGTCGATGCGCCAGCCGGTCAGCCGCGCGGCCAGCCGGGCGTTCTGGCCCTCCTTGCCGATGGCGAGGGAGAGCTGGAAGTCCGGGACCACCACGCGCGCCGTCTTGGCCCGCTCGTCGAGCACCCGCACCGAGACAACCTTGGCCGGTGACAAGGCATTCCCGACGAACGTGGCCGGGTCGTCGGAGTGGTCGATGATGTCGATCTTCTCACCGGCCAGCTCGCTCATGACGTTGCGCACCCGTGCCCCCATGGGCCCGATGCACGCGCCCTTGGCGTTCACCCCGGGCACCGTCGACCGCACCGCGATCTTCGAACGGTGACCTGCCTCACGTGCCACGGCGGGGATCTCCACGGTGCCGTCGGCGATCTCCGGGACCTCGAGCGCGAACAGCCTGCGCACGAGGTTCGGGTGCGTCCGCGACAACGTGATCTGGGGACCGCGCGCCCCGCGTGACACGCCGACGACGTAGCACTTGAGGCGCGACCCGTGGTCGTAGGTCTCGCCCGGCACCTGCTCGGCCGGCGGGAGGACGCCCTCGGTGTCGCCGACCTGGACGACGACCATGCCGCGGGCGTTGGCGCGGGCGTCCCGCTGCACCACGCCGCCGATGATCTCGCCCTCCTTGGCGGAGAACTCGCCGAAGGTGCGCTCGTGCTCGGCGTCGCGCAGGCGCTGGAGGATGACCTGGCGCGCGGTGGTCGCGGCGATGCGGCCGAAGCCCTCCGGCGTGTCGTCCCACTCCTCGGTGACGACGCCGTCCGGCCCGAGGTCCTGGGCCAGCACCCGGACCACCCCGGTCTTGCGGTCGATCTCGACCCGGGAGTGCGAGTGGTGGCCGTCGGTGTGCTTGTACGCGGTGAGCAGTGCGGTCTCGATGGCTTCCAGAACGGTGTCGAAGGGGATGTCCTTGTCCCGTTCGATCGCCCGCAGTGCGGCGATGTCGACGTTCACTCCGACTCCTCCTTCGGACTAGACCCCTCCAGGAGCGCGAGCTCCTCGACGGGCGGCTGCTTGAACTCGATCTCGACCACGGCCCGCTCGATGGAGCGGTACTCCACCCGCGTGAGCGCACCCTGGACCAACAGCGTGACACCGCTGTCGTCGGCGGCCCCGACCCGGCCGAACCACTCGACCTGGTCGGGCTGCTTGACCTTCACCAACCGCAGCCGGGCGCGCCGCCAGTGACGTGGCCGGGTGAGCGGCCGATCGGCGCCGGGCGAGGTGACTTCAAGCGTGTACGGGCCTGCGATGAGGTGCTCGTTCGCGTCGAGCGCGGCGGACACGGCACGACTGGCCTGGGCGACCTCGTCGAGCCCGATCCCGTCGTCGCCGTCCACGACCACCTTCACCAGCCTGCGACGCCCAGCCTGGTTCACGTCGAGCGTTTCGAGGTCGAAGCCGATGGCCTCCACCGCTTCCCGCACGACGGGTGCTAGCTGCGCGGCGAGTTCTCCGCGCGGCGGGCTGGACACGTGGTGACTCCTTTCAGGTGCAGAAGGGCACGGCAACCCCGGCCGACGCTGCACTCGCCGGCCGTTGGTCGTCCAGACTATCTGGTCCCGGACACCCCGCACGCGCCCAGCCGATCACCGGAGCTCTGGCAGGATCGGGAACCGTGATCGGAAGAACGGCGCTCAGCAGGCGCGCACTCCTGGTGGCGGCCACCACCGCGCCCCTGGCAGCAGCGTGCACCACACCCCCGCCGGAGCCACTCCCACCGGACCCGCTGGCGGAGCTGGTGCGCACGGCGAGAGCCGACACCGCCCTGGCCACAGCCCTGGGCGCGACGGAAACGGCGGCCGCGAGAACCCAGCACGCGGACAAGCTCCAGGCGGAGGTGGACCGGGCGACCCCGAAGGTCCCCGGCACGTCCGCCACCCAGCCGCAGAGCACGTCGACCCCGCCGGCACCCCCGGCGAACCCGACGAGAGAGGCGCTGGTCACGAATTTGCAGACGGCCCAGAAGCAGGCAGCGGACCTGGCCGTGACAGCGCCGACGCACCGCGCGGGCCTCCTGGCCTCCGTGTCGGCGGGCTGCGCCGCCCTCGTGGAGGCCCTCGCGTGAACCAGAGCAACACCCCCAGCAGCGCCCCGAGCAGCGTGGACGCCCTGCAAGAAGCGCTGGCCGCCGAACACGCCGCAGTGTGGACTTACGGCTTGGTCAGCGCGTTCATCGACGACCAGGCCCCGGCCGTGGCCGAAGGCGCGAACGCCCACCGGGCCCGCCGCGACACCACCGAACGCGCACTGCGGGACGCCGGAGCCCAACCCCGCCCCCCGGCCCCGGCCTACCTGCCACCCCAACCCGTGGACAGCGCGACATCGGCGATCGCCGCACTGATAGCCGTGGAAACGGACGCGTGCGCGGCCTGGCGAGGCGTGATGGAAAGAACGGACGACCAGCCCCAGCGAAAATCAGCCCTGGACGCCCTGACCCAATCCGCGATCAGAGCCACCCGCTGGCGCAAAACAGCCGGAATAACCCCCGCAGCAACCCCCCTACCCGGCACCGCAGTAGGCTAAAAAACAGCAGTCGAAACGCTGAACACAACCACCCAGAAACACCTGAAAACTTCCCCCCGAGTCGTGTTCTCCCCGTATGGCCTGCGCGCAGCGAACCGCGCTTGAGCAGGTAGCGCAAGCACGCTTTTCGCTTGCGCTACCTGCTCAAGGGTGGTTGTCTTCAGACCAGGCCATACGGGGAGAACACGACGGACGCCCTTCTCCCCCGGCGGCCTGCCCAGCGGCGAGCGTAGCTCTAAAACTCTCACTCACCACCCTCGTCCCACCCCTCACACCAACTCGCTCACCAACCGAAACGCGTCATTCGAAACCTTCTTCATCAACGCGTTGTGGGCAGCTTCGTCGGCCCCGTGCTGAACGGTGTCGGACTCGATGATGACCACGTCCCGGTCCTGCTGCCGAGCCGCGAACCCGCCCGTTCCCAGCGACTTCAACCCGGGCACCTGCACAGCCCCGTCCTTCACCAGGTCGTTGACGTTCCCGGTGCCGTCCCGGCTGGTCAGCTCCTTCAACTTCGTGGCGTCGTCCAGCGACTTCATCCGCACTACAGACACGGACGTGTACACAGTTCGCCCGTCCGGGGTAGTCGTCGTGAACAATCCCCGGGTCAACTGCTGACAAGGCGTGGCCGTCAGGAAGGTCTTCGTCTCCCCGTAGGCGTGCGAGGCGCACTGGCTGTCCTTCAACGCCTCCGGCACCTGCGGCGACCGCGCGAAGGTGAACTCGCCGACCGGCTTGGACGTAGTACTGGGTGGGGACGACACCGGCGTCTCCTTGGGCATGACCACCAGCCAGATCAACCCCGACACCACAGCCACCCCGACCAGCCCGGCCCCCTTGAGCAACCAGCCCTTCTTCGCACTCCCCGAACTGGCGTTCCGCGGTTTCACGTTTCCCGGTTTGACGTTCACCGGCCGACGACCAGGCTCCGAGGACTCCAGCAGCGAGTCGAGCTGCCCCATCTCGGACCGCCGCATCCGAGCCGTGTCCGCCGGCCCCGGTGCGCCCTGCGGGTACGGCGCACCAACCCCCTGCGCCCCTCCCTGCGCCACGGGCCCCTGCACTACCGGCCCCTGCGCTCCAGACCCGTGCACTCCAGACCCGTGCACCACAGGCCCCTGCGCTCCAGGTCCGTGCGTTCCAGGCACCGGCCCACCAGCCGGCCCCGGCGGCGAGCCCGAGATGCGGGGTAACCGCTGCGTCACCTCTTCAGGTGATTCGGGAGGTACAGACACAAACAGTCACCGTAACGGACGACGCCTACCGAAGCGCTTCGAGCACAAGATCCACGTCTTCCGCCGTGTTGTACAGGTGGAACCCCAACCGCACCCGACCTGCACGAACAGCCGACCTCACCCCCGCTGCCGCCAACCTCTCACCAACACCCCGCCCCACCCCCACACCCGCACCTCCACCGACTCCGGCCCCAGCACCCACCTCCGCCAACGACAGCGACAGCGACACGATCGCCGACCCTCGCGGCTCCATCCCCATCCCCGCCAGCAACGAATCCGCCAACCCCACGTTGTGATCCCGCACCGCCGCCATGTCCAACGATGCCACGTAAGGCAACGCGGCAGCCGCCCCGAACTGCGACAACCACACCGGCGAGATGTCCAGCCGCCGCGCGTCCGAGGCCAGGCGCAGCGGCAGGCCGTAGACCGAGGTCCAGGGGTCCTCACCGGCCCACCAGTTGGCCGCGACGGGCACCGCCGCCTCCACCCCGCGGGGTGAGCACGCCAACCACGCGCACCCGCGCGGCGACATCAGCCACTTGTACCCGGCCGCCACGGTCCAGTCGGCCCACTCCAGCGACAGCGGCAGCCAGCCCACCGCTTGTGAGGCGTCCAGCAGCACCGGCACCCCGGTGGCGCGCAGCCCGTCCAGGTCGGCGATCCGCCCGTCGGCCGACTGCACCACGCTCACCGCCACCAGGTCGTACCCGGCCGCAGCGGCCACCAGGCCGTCCAACGGCACTTCGGTGACCTGCAAGCCGCGTGCCGCGAACGGGAACGTCAACGACGTGAAGTCCCCTTCGGCGACCAGCACCCGGGCTCCGAGCGGTAGCGACGCGGCCACCATCGCCACCATCTGGCCCACGGACGCCCCGCCGGCCACCCGGTTCGCCGGCACGCCGACCAGTCGCCCGAACGCCTCGCGGGCAACCGTCACCACCTTGTCCACCGCGTCGGGCGAGTCGACCCCGGACCCCCACCGCGTCACCGCGGCCGCCACCTCGGACGCCACCGCCACCGGCGGGACCCCGATGCTGGCCGTGTTCAGGTATCCGACCGGCACGTCGAACGCAGAGCCGAAGGCAGTTCGCATCTCACATCCCTACCAACGAGCCACCCTCACGTCCACCACGAACCGACGATCCCAGGGCTCACACTTCAGCCGACGCCCGTTCATCCGGGGAACCGGCCTTCAGGCGCGCGTAAACCTGCTTGCGGACCCGCGCCACCACGGTCCCGTCCTCGGCCACCACGTCCACCGGGAACCACAGCAACGCCTTGCCGCCCTCGGCCGCCTGCGATCGCAGGTCGTCCACCTGCTCTTCAGCCAACCGGAACTCCGCGTAGACGGTCCCGCGCCCCGGCCGCACGAACTCGATCTCGCCCGCGCGGTCCCACACCACGTGCTCGCGGCCCAGGTGCCGCAGGACCATCAGCATCCAGAACGGGTCGGTCATCGCGAACAGCGAGCCGCCGAAGTGCGTGCCGACGTAGTTCCGGTTGAACCACCTCAGCCGCATCCGGACCTTCGCGTACCGGTAGTCGTCGGACAGTTCCACGACGCGGATGCCGGCGAACAGGAACGGCGGCCACAGGTTCATGCCCCGCCGCAGACGAGAAGCCTTCATACCCGGCATGTTACCCGCGAGTAACCCATCACCGGGACAGCTCACCGCAAAGAGAGGATGTTGCCCGTCACACGCCCGCCCGCGTCCGAGCACAGGAACGCCACCACCGACGCCACCTCCTCGGGCAACGCGACCGGAAACTGCCCTCGGACGCTCTCCGACACCCACCCGGTATCCGTCACCCCCGGTTTGACCATGTTCGCGGTCACCCCGTGCGACCACAGTTCAGCCGCGGCGGACATCGTGTAGCTGTTCAACGCCGCCTTGGCCGCCCCGTACGACACCTCGCCCGGGAATCCGTCCGGCGACCCCGACGTCAGCCCGACGATCCGGCCCCAGTTGCCGCCGCGCGCCAAGTGCCTCCGCGCGAACTCCGCGATCAACAGCGCCCCGGCCCGCGCGTCCACCGCGAACTGCGCGTCGAACGTCTGCGGGACCACGGCCCGCTGGATTCGTCCGAACTGGTCGGTCCCGTGGGCCAGGAACGTGTCCTGCACCCACCCCGACGCGTTGTTGACCAGCACGTCCACCGGCCCGAACAACCGCTCCGCCGTGTCGAACAGCGACGCCGGCGCGTTCCCGTCCGTCAGGTCGACCTCCACGGCGTGCGCCCGGCCGCCGGCTTCGGCGATGGCCTCGACCACCGACTCCGCCCCGCTCTCCCGGGCGCTGAAGTACTCCGCCGGCACGCCGGGGTCCGGCGCGGGCGAGTAGCGGAGGAACGTGATCAGGACCTGGACGCCCTGGGCCGCCAGCGCCCGCGCGGTCGCCGCGCCGATCCCCTGGTTCGCCCCGGTCACGATGGCTGTGTGCTGCACAGCCGGGATCCTGCCTGATCATGGCTTCGCGAGCAGGTGATTTTCGCCCGGGACACCGCGCCCTCAGCGCCTAGAATCGCCGCCCATGCGCAGTGAAGAAGTCGAGATCCGCACCGGCACCGACGAGGTCGTCCACGACCTGACCAGGACTTGCGAGGAGTTCCTGAGCGAGGTCGACGGCGACGGCCTCCTGCACGTCTGGGTGCCGCACGCCACCGCCGGCCTGGCCGTCCTGGAGACCGGCGCCGGCAGCGACGACGACCTGCTGGCCGCCCTGCGGGACATCCTGCCCGGCGACGACCGCTGGCGGCACCGGCACGGGACGCCCGGCCACGGCCGTGACCACGTGCTGCCCGCGCTGGTGCCGCCGTACGCGACGATCCCCGTCCTAGGGGGCGTGCTGGCGCTCGGCACCTGGCAGTCGATCTGCCTCGTCGACACCAACGTCGACAACCCCGTCCGCAAGGTCCGGCTGAGCTTCCTCTCCTCCTAGTCCCGCCTTCCCCGGCACCAGCAGCACCACCAGCCCCACCACGGCCAGCCCCACGAACACCCACACCTGTGCGCCGTCGACCACGCCGCCCTGCAACAACGCCCGCAGCCCCTCGGTCGAGAACCGGAACGGCGTCCAGGACCACAGCACCGCGCGGTAGACCGGGTCGAGCAGTTCGGGCACCTGCCCCGCCACCGCCGGTGCCATCAGGTACAGCGGCCCGAGCACGGCCATCGCGCGCAGCCCGAGCAGCCGCAACAACGCCGCCTGCACCAGGACGAACGCCGCCGCGACCAGCCCGAGGTAGCCCAGGACGTCCCACCCCAGCGGCAACGACGAGTCCCACACCGCGAAGAACCCGGCGACCACGCCCACCCCGAGCACGGCCGCGGACAACGCCCCCAGCAGCCGCGTCCACACCGCCGCCCGGCGGACCAGCCGGACGAACGCCGCCCCGGCCACCAGTCCGGCGACCCACAGCAACGCGCTCGCGGCCAGCGGCGCGGTCCGGCCCGCCGCCGAGGCCGGGTTCACCGTCACCACCTCGGCCCGCAGCCCCGCGCCCTGCGCCACCCCGGCCAGGACCTGCTGCGCCACCTGCGTCCCCGACGGGTTCACCGCGCCGGACAACACGATCGACGCCCCGCCGGGCGCGAGTTCGAGCACCCCGTAGACGTCCTGCGCCGCCAGCAGCCCGCGCGCCTCCTCCGGCGTGGTGACCCGCCACACCACCTCCGCCGTCGACGCGGCACCCAGCTTGTCGGCCACCGCGCGCAACGGCGGCGGGGCGTCCGCTCCGACCGCGACCGCCAGCGGCACCTCACGGGGGTGGACCGTCGCCTGCACGCCGAACGTGAGCAGCCCCAAGACCAGCGCGACCAGCGCGCCCACGACCGCGGTGACCACCGCGACGGCCGCCGGCGGCCGGTCCTGTGGTGTGGCCATGATTGCCTCCAGACACGTTTTCATCGCTAGTTGAATTAGCAGGCTACGACCCGCCACCACCTAAGTCAACGCGTGCTGAATTTCTCGCCGGCCCTCGGACACCGGAACCGGCGCGGTACGGTTTGGCCGTGACACACCCAGGTGACGGGCAGAGCGGCTGGGGTGGCCAGCCTGACCCAGGCCGGCAGTACGGCGGCCAGTACGGCCGGCCCGACCTCGGCCCGCAGCAGTAAGGCGGGCCCGACCCCGGCCAGCAGCAGTACGGCGGCCAGTACGGTGGCCAGTACGGCCAGCCCGACCCGGGCCAGCAGTACCAGCCGTACGGGCAGCAGCAGTACGGCGGCTACGGCGGCCTGGGCGTGTTCTCCGGCGGCGAAGGCCCGCCACCGAAGAAGAACAACACCAAGGTGTGGATCATCGTCGGCCTGGTCGTCGTGCTGATCGGCGGCGGGCTCACCACCTTCTTCCTCACCCGCGACAGCGGTTCGCAGAACGCCGCCGGCACCAGCACCTCCGCGCCGGCCCCGACCACCACCGCGGCCAAGCCGACCACCACGTCGAAGTCCGGCACCGAGAACGCGACCTGCAAGCCCACCAAGGCGGACTGGAACTGCCTGCGGGTGCAGGACCTGTCCTACAGCTACGACGTGCCCAAGGCGTGGGCGCCGAGCCCGATCTCGGCGGGCGTCGAGGGCATGAAGGACGTCAAGCTCACCGGCGTCACGGTCTACGGCAACTACGACTGCGGCGGCTCGCGCTACAACCGGGGCAGCACCGGTGGCGTGGTCGTGCCGCAGGGCGACCTGGCCGCCGTGGCGAAGGACTTCGCGCAGAAGCTCGGCGCCCAGTACTACAGCTCCGGCAAGTCCGTCGACGTGAAGCTCAGCGAGCCCAAGTCGGTGAAGGTGCCCAACGGCAGCAAGGCCGAGATCGAGGGCGTGCAGGTCGACGCCACGATCAGCACCACCGGCAGCGACTGCCTCGCGTCCAAGGGCATGGTGAAGGTGTTGGTGCTCAAGGGTTCCACCGGTTTCCACGTGTTCATGGCCAACGGCGACCTGGAAGGCGGTCCGGCCGAGCCCAAGGGGCCGACCGAAGCCGACCTCCAGGCGATGGTCGACTCCGTGAAACCGCTGGCCTCGTGAGCTACACCGGACTCGGCGTCTACCAGCAGCAGCCGAAACCGCCCAACCGCCGCCCGCTGTGGATCGCGCTCGCCGTGGCCGGCGTGCTCGCGGTCGTCGGCGGCGGCACCGCGGCCGTGCTGCTCACCGGGAACGACGCGACATCCGCGCCCACCACCTCCGCCACCACCACGGCGAAACCCGACTGGACCGTGGTCGAGGACACCCAGGCCGGTCTGCGCTACGAGGTGCCGCCGTCCTGGGAGACCAGTCCCGTCGGCACGGTCGGCGCGGTCCGGCTGACCAAGTCCCAGGTCTCGCGGCCGTTCGACTGCCAGGGCCGCAACATGATCCAGGCGATGGTGGCGTCCGGGACCGCGACCGGCGAGGTGCCCGACGTCGCCGAGGCGCTGATCGTGGAGATCGCCCGCACCAGCTACACCGTCGAGGGCCAGAAGCCCAAGCTGGGCAAGCCCGAGGTGCGCGGCGTCGAGGAGCACACCGTGGCCTCCGTCGAGGTCACGCCCAGCGCGGTGAGCCCCTGCTACGCGCCCAAGGCGACGGTTCGGGCCTACGCCAGGTCCACCAGGTCGTCGAAGGTGGCCGTTCTGGTGCTCAACGTCGCCGAAGGCGGGCCGTACGTCGCGGAAGGGCCCAGCGAGGACGACGTGAACCGGATCATGGAAAGCGTGCGCCCCCTGTGAAAACGCCCACCCCCACCTCACCCACCGCCACCTCACCCACCTCACTCACCGCGAACACCGCCGCCGCTGTGGACACCTTGGTCCTGTGGGACATCGACCTCACCCTGATCGACGCGCGCGGCCTGGGCCACACCTGGTACCGCACCGCGCTGCACGCCGTGGCCGGGCTGGAACTCGTGCACACGCCGAGCTTCCCCGGCCGCACCGAGCGCGCGATCACCCAGGAACTGCTGCTGGCGCACGACTTGGAGCCGACCGAGGAGCTGATCTCCCGGCTGCACACCGAGCTGATCGACGTGGCGACCAGGGAGCACACCGAGCTGCCAACGCACGGCCACGCGCTGCCCGGCGCGGCCGAGGCCCTGGAGGCGTTGGCGCGCCAGGAGAACGTGGTGCAGTCGCTGGTCACCGGCAACCTGGTGGAGATCGCCCGGTTCAAGCTCGCCGCGTTCGACCTGCACCACCACGTCGACTTCGAGATCGGCGGCTACGGCACCGTGTCCGAGCACCGGCCGGCCCTCGTGCTGGACGCCGTGCGGCGGGCGTCGGCCAAGCACGGCAAGGACTTCTCGGCGGTCGTCATCGGCGACACCCCGCACGACGTCCACGCCGCCCTGCACCACGGCGCTTTCGCCATCGGCGTCGCCACCGGCCGCAGCACCGCCGACGAACTCCGCGACTCCGGGGCGCACATCGTCCTGGCCGACCTCTCGGACACTTCCGCTGTCCTCTCAGCGGTCTTGCACCGCTAGTCCCAGCCGGCTGCTCCACCCACCCAACGCAAAACGGGGCCCGACACAAACCGGGCCCCGCCTCGCCACACTGTCACACCAGCCGCGCTCTCACATCAGCCGCGCACAACGTCCAGCAGGTGCTGCACCGCGTCCGCCACCGCGACCTCCACCCGCTCGCCCGACCGGCGGTCCTTGACCTCGACCAGACCGTTCGCCAGCCCGCGCCCCACCACCAGGATGGTCGGCACGCCGATCAGCTCGGCGTCGGCGAACTTCACGCCGGGGCTGGCCTTGCGGTCGTCCAGCAGCACCTTGAGCCCGGCCGCCGACAGCTCGCCTGCGAGCCGCTCGCCGCCCGCCAGCAGGGTCTCGTCCTTGCCCGCCACCACCACGTGCACGTCCGCCGGCGCGACGTTGCGGGGCCAGATCAGGCCGCGGTCGTCGTGGCTCTGCTCGGCGATCGCCGCCACCAGGCGGGACACGCCGATGCCGTAGGAGCCCATGGTGATCCGGACCGGCCGGCTGTCCGGACCCAGCGCGTCCAGCGAGAACGCGTCCGCGTACTTGCGGCCCAGCTGGAAGATGTGGCCGATCTCGATGCCACGCGCGGCGACCAGCACGCCCTGACCGTCCGGCGACGGGTCGCCCTCGCGCACCTCGGCCACGTCGATCGTGCCGTCGGGGGTGAAGTCGCGGCCCTGCACCAGGTCCACCACGTGGTGGTCGGCCTTGTCCGCGCCGGTCACCCACGCCGTGCCGCGCACCACGCGCGGGTCGACCAGGTAGCGCACGCCGTTGGCCTGGAGCGCGGCCGGGCCGATGTAGCCCTTGACCAGGAACGCGTTCTTCGCGAAGTCGGACTCCTCCAGCATCGCCACCTCGGCGGGCTCGACGGCCGCCTCCAGGCGCTTGAAGTCCACCTCGCGGTCGCCGGGCAGGCCGATGGCCAGCAGCTCCGGGCCCTTGCCCGGGGCGATGAGCTTGACCAGGACGTTCTTCAGCGTGTCGGCCGCGGTGAAGGTCCGGCCCAGGCCCGCGCCGTTGAGGAACGCGACCAGCGACTCGATGGTCGGCGTGTCGGGCGTGTGGTGGACCTGCGCCGCGGGCTTGTCCTCGACCGACTGCTCGGCGGGCGGGGTCGTGGTCACCGCCTCGACGTTGGCCGCGTAGTCCGACTCGGTGCTGCGCACGAAGGTGTCCTCGCCGGTCGGCGCGACGGCCAGGAACTCCTCCGACGCCGACCCGCCCATCGCGCCGGACGTCGCCGCCACGATCACGTAGTCCATGCCCAGCCGGTCGAAGATCCGGATGTAGGCGTCCCGGTGCTTGCCGTAGGACTCCGACAGGCCCTCGTCGGTGAGGTCGAAGGAGTACGAGTCCTTCATGAGGAACTCGCGGCCGCGCAGGATGCCCGCGCGGGGGCGCGCCTCGTCGCGGTACTTGGTCTGGATCTGGTAGAGCGTGACCGGGTAGTCCTTGTACGACGAGTACTCGCCCTTCACGGTGAGCGCGAACAGCTCCTCGTGGGTGGGCCCGAGCAGGTAGTCCGCGCCCTTGCGGTCCTTGAGCCGGAAGAGGTTCGGGCCGTACTCGGTCCACCGGTCGGTGGCCTCGTAGGGCTCCTTCGGCAGCAGCGCGGGGAACTGGATCTCCTGCGCGCCGAAGGCGTCCATCTCCTCGCGCACGACCCGCTCGACGTTGCGCAACACCCGCAGGCCCAGCGGCAGCCACGAGTACCCGCCCGGTGCGACGCGGCGGACGTAGCCGGCGCGGACCAACAGCTTGTGGCTGGGTACTTCGGCGTCGGCCGGATCCTCGCGCAAGGTGCGCAGGAACAGCGACGACATCCTCGTGATCACGGTGGGTGCTCCTCGTGGGGCCGGTTGTCCCACGAAGGGTAGTGAACCCCGTCCCACCAGTTCCAACGGGTTCCTGCGCGCTTTTCGTCCCCCCACCACCGACACACCACCGACCAGGCCACCGACCCTGCCATCGACACCGCCGCGCGCCACGCTCCGCACGCGGGACCACCACCCCCCGCCCCAGGCCGCCGAAGTCCCCACATCGGCACGTCCGAGCAGGTCACAGCCTCACCGACGGCGGATTGTCGGTGGGCGGGGCTACCTTCCCGGACATGACGCTGACGATCGGCATGATCACCATCGACACCGCGGACCCGCACAAGCTCGCGGAGTTCTGGACCAAGGCGCTGGACACCGAGGTGCGGCACGACTGGGGCGAGTTCCTCATCATCGGCCCCGCCGTCGAGGGCGGCCTGCAACTGGGCCTGCAACGGGCGGACGACATCGCCCCCGGCAAGAACCGGGTGCACTTCGACGCGCACGTGCCCGACCGGGCCGCCGAGGTGGCCAGACTCGTGGAGCTGGGGGCGACCGAGGTGGCCGAGCACACCGTGCCGGGCCTGACCTGGACCGTGCTGGCCGACCCGGACGGCAACCAGTTCTGCGTGGGTCAACCGGGCTGAGCGCCGGCCGGCGGCACGGCCTAGGCTCCCGGTCCGTGCTGGTACTGCTCCCCCCGTCGGAGACCAAGGCGATCGGCGGCGCGGGCGCGCCGCTGGACCTCGACCTGCTCACGCGCCCCGAGCTGAACCCGGTCCGCGCGAAGCTGGTCGACGCCCTGGTCGACCTGGCCGCCGACGTGCCCGCGAGCCTGGCCGTGCTGGGCCTGTCCGAGCGGCAGGAGGCCGAGGTCGCGCGCAACGCCGAGCTGCGCACCGCGCCGACCATGCCGGCGCTGGAGCGCTACACCGGCGTGCTCTACGACAACCTCGACCTCAAGACCCTCACCAAGGCCGAACGCTCCCGCGCCGCCGGTCGGCTGGCGGTCGCGTCCGCCCTGTTCGGGATCGTGCACGGCGGCGACCCGATCCCGGCCTACCGGCTCTCCGGTGGCAGCGTGCTGCCCGCGACCGGCCCGCTGGGCTCGCTCTGGCGACCCGTGCTCACGCCCGCCCTGGCCGACACCCCGGTGATCGACCTGCGGTCGGCGCCCTACAGCTCGCTGGCGAAGGTCCCGCACGCCATCACGGTCCGGGTGGTCACCGAGGACCCGAGGGGGCGGCGGCAGGCGGTCAGCCACTTCAACAAGGCCCACAAGGGCCTGCTCGCGCGGGCCATCGTGCGGTCCCGCGCCGAGGTGGGATCGGTCCGCTCCCTGGTCAAGATCGCCGCCGCCGGCGGTCTCCGGCTGGAGCCCACCGGCGAGCGCGCGCTCGACCTGATCGTCTGATCCCCTCTTCCGCGCCTTCACACCCACCGATCACGTCTGCGCCCGGACACCCGCGCACACATCACCCACGCACCCCGCTGACACCGAGCGGACGGTGAGGGGCGTCTTGGCGCGGGGCCGGTCGGCCACCGCCGCCTCCCTGACCGCGTGCAGTTCGGTCCGCACGCGAGCCAGGTCGCGGTCCTCGACGTCGTGGCTGCCCGCGAGCCGGGACCCGAGGCGGGCGTCGCGGTGGTGGTTGCGCTCCAGTCCGTAGACCACGAGCGCCAGGACGGTCAGTACGACAAGCAGTGCGGTCATGGCGCCAACTATGCGACCCGCAACATACTGCCACAATTGGCAGTTCTGCCGTTGTCCGTCAAGATCCTGCCAGCTATCCTCGGACCATGCTCACCTCCGTGGCCGTGCCCGTGATCGAGGGACTGGCACCGTTCGAGTTCGGTGTGATCTGCGAGGTCTTCGGGATCGACCGCACCGAGGAGGACGTGCCGCTGATCGACTTCAAGGTGTGCGGCGAGCACCCCGGCCGGCCGGTCCGCACGAACGTCGGCGCGTCCTTGGTGCCCGACCACGGCTTCGACGCGCTGCTGTCCGCCGACCTGGTGGCCGTCCCGGCGTTCGCGATCCGCGACGGCTACCCGCCGGCCCTGCTCGACGCGCTGCGCCGGGCGTCCACCGTGCTGTCGGTGTGCAGCGGGTCGTTCGCGCTCGGCGCGGCCGGCCTGCTGGACGGCCGGCGGTGCACCACCCACTGGCGGCACGCCGACGAGCTGTCGGCCCGCTTCCCGCTCGCCCACGTCGACCCGGACGTGCTGTTCGTGGACGAGGGCGACCTGATCACCAGCGCCGGCACGGCGGCCGGCATCGACGCGTGCCTGCACCTGGTCCGCCGCGAACTCGGCTCCACCATCGCGACCACCATCGCCCGGCGGATGGTCGTCGCCCCGCAGCGCGACGGCGGCCAGCGCCAGTTCATCCAGCCCACCGCCATTCAGGCCGACAGCCTCCAGCCGACGCTCGCGTGGATGCTGGACGCGCTCGACACAGAGCACTCCGTGGCCGGTCTCGCTGAGCACGCGCGGATGTCCGAACGCACCTTCGCCCGCCGGTTCGCCGCCGAGACCGGCACCACCCCGCACCGCTGGCTGACCACTCAACGGGTGTTGCGCGCGCGTCAACTGCTGGAGGAGACGGAACTGGGCGTGGAGACCATCGCCCACCGATGCGGTTTCGGCACAGCCGCGTTGATGCGGCACCACTTCACCGCGGTGGTCGGCTTGTCCCCCAAGGACTATCGGCGGTCTTTCGCTCACCGGTAACCAGTCGGGAGCCGCCAAAAGCGTGACTCAGCGCAGTGATTTGTCACCTCGCGTGATGCTCCTGCCACAATGCCGGAGTGAGTCCCGACACATCCGGCGATTCCGCCGCCGAAATCAACGCACCGGGCACTTCCGACGAGCACGCGGTCACGCCCGCGACCCTCCGCGACCTGACCGACGACCTCGACGCGGGCGACTTGGACGCGCCGGAGACCTTGAAGCAGGTGTGGGCCGGTCTGTGCGTCGCGCGGCTGCTCGGCCTGCGCCTGGCGGCGACCGGGCTGTCCCGGCTCCAGGGCAACGCCGAGTCCGTGGAGCACCAGCTGGCCGGCGACCTGGCCACCACCGCCACGTTCGCGCACGACCGGCTCGCCCTGCCCTCGCCCGCCTCCCCCGAACCGCTGGCCGCCGACCAGGTGGACGACGCCCTGGAAGCGCTGATCGCGTTCAGCGCCACCGCGCGCCGCCGGATGCTCGCCACCGCCCGCCTGGCCACCCAGTGGCACGACGAGCGCGTGCTGCGGCACGACTCGCTGGTCATGGGCGAACTCGCCGCCGCCTGGCTGGGCCACCGCACCAGCTACCGGCTGGACCGCCGACCCGAAGCCCCCTGACCCGACTTCACCAGCGCCTTCACCAGCGCCTTCACCCACGCACGAACCCGAGCACGACCCGGGCGCGGAAATTCGGTTGCGCCGAACCGGAGCGACCCGGCAAGCTCGTCGTCGCAAGCGTTGCAGCGCCGGCTCAGAGCGGCGGAGACAGAGGAGGTGCCCCGATGGCTACAGCTGTCCGGGACGTGGCACCGACCCGTCCTCCCGCCCCGACTGCCTAGCGCGCCGACCACACGCGCCGGTGGGGCGGATCCTCCTTCTCTTCTCCTGGAGCCCACCCAGTGCGCAAGCACGAGCGTCTTTCCGACCGTGACGACGAATTCGACTCTTCTTTCGAGCACGCCAACGACCTGAACTGGCGCGCCAAGCGCCGCGGCAACCGCGACGACGACGAGCCCGCGCCCACCCGGCGCGGCCGGCTCACCGAGGACGCCCGCGACCAGCTCGCCCAGTTGCGCGAGGACGCGGAGATCGCCGACGTGCCCGACGGGGCCGACCGGTGGTCGACCTGGGACGCCGCCGACCACGGCCCCAAGCCGTGGCCCGAGTGGCTGATCCCCGACCTGTCCGCGGTGGACCGCGAGCTCGGCATCGTGAAGACCGGCAAGGAAGCCGACGTCTTCCTGCTGGAGCGGTCGCTGCCCGGCAGCGACCGGGCCTGCCTGCTCGCGGCCAAGCGGTACCGCAGCAACGACCACCGGATGTTCCACCGCGACGCCGGGTACCTCGAAGGCCGCCGGATGCGGCGCTCCCGCGAGCAGCGGGCCGTCGAGAACCGGACGTCGTTCGGGCGCAACCTGATCGCCGAGCAGTGGGCGGTCGCGGAGTTCGCCGCGCTGTCCACCCTGTGGCAGCTGGGCGCGCCCGTGCCCTACCCGGTGTCGCGGGCCGGCACCGAACTGCTGCTGGAGTTCGTCGGCACGGACGGCGCGGCCGCACCCCGGCTGGCGCAGCTGCGGCCGGAGCCGGACGAGCTGCTGGACCTGTGGCGGCAGCTGGTCGACGCGGTGAACCTGCTCGCCTCGGCGGGCCTGGCGCACGGCGACCTGTCGGCGTTCAACCTGATGGTGCACGACGGGCGGCTGGTCGTGATCGACCTGCCGCAGGTGGTGGACCTGGTGGCCAACCCGCGCGGCGCGGAGTTCCTCGAACGGGACGTCCGCAACGTCGCGGGCTGGTTCACCTCGCGCGGCCTCGCGCCGGAGATCGCCGAACCGCTCGACCTCGTCGAGATGCTGCTCGACACAGCCGGCATGACCCGCTGAACCACCACACACCACACCACACCGCACCACCCACCACCGCACCACCGCACCACCGCACCACCGCACCACCGCACCACCGCACCACCGCACCACCGCACCACCGCACCACCGCACCACCGCACCACCGCACCACCGCACCACGAACGCACTACGCGAACGCAGGACCGAGCACACGCCACACCGCCGCCGCGCGTCGATCCTCGACGCGCGGCGGTTTCAGTTCTGGCTGAACAACGGCCACACCGCGTCGAACACGGTCTCCGCCGACCGGGGCCGGTCGGTCGCCAGCCAGTGGTAGACCAGCGGCCCGAACAGCAGGTCGCGGACCAGTTCCGGGTCGGTGTCGGGCCGCAGTTCTCCGCGTGCGATCCCGCGCCGCACCACGCCGTCGACCAGCGCGTGCCGCCCGGCGAGGAAGCCGTCGAGCAGGCCGGGGACCCGCCGGGCCTCGGCGTGCACCGCCAGCACCACCCACGACAAGCCACTGACCAGCGCGTTCGCGAGTACCAGCAGGTCTTCGCGGGTGCTGCCGGTGTCCGGGTCCGCCAGCGGGACGCGGTTGGCGACGACGTGCGCGACCAGGTGCAGCTTGGTCGGCCACCGCCGGTACAGGGTGGGCCTGCTCACCCCCGCCCGCGAGGCGACCGCGTCGAGCGTCAGCGCGTCGAAGCCGACCTCCTCCAGCAGGGTGACGGTGGCCGCGGCGAGCGCGCGGTCGATCTCGGTGCTCCGAGGACGTCCAGACATGCGTTACATGATGTAACGTAAGTGCCATGGTCAGCAAGAAGGTCACCTGGGGACTGCTCGCCGCGTGGGTCGTGCACGACATCGAGGAACTGGTCACCATGCCGGGCTGGACCCGCAGGAATCGGGTGGTGCCCACCACTTCCCCCGCCGAAGCCACGATCGCGATCGGCGTCGTCGGCGCGGTGATCGCCGCCGCTTCCGCCGCGGGAGCCCGCACCGACGGCCGTTCGCCGTTCTTCCAGGCCGTGCTGACCGGGTTCGGGGTGCACTCGATCACCCACGTGCTGGCGAGTGCCGTTTTCCGCGGGTACACCCCCGGCCTGATCACCGCGCCGACCGTCGTCGCCCCTTTTTCACTCTGGGCAGCCCACCGGCTGCGCCGCGGAGGAATCCGCCTGGACCCCTCCCCACGTGCGCTTATCTGGTTCCCGATCACGATCGGAGCAGCGCACGGCATCGCCCACCTCACCACCCGTGTGCGCGATTACACCTCCAGGGTGCGTGAGCCGGCCCGTTGATCGGCTAGACTGAGTGGTGCATCGCCCGGAGGCGCAACAACCGTTCGCGGCCCCAGACCCGGCAGGGCGGCGGTGCTCCCAACCACTATCGGCGCAAGCAGCGCCGGGCCCGTCCTTGCGATTAGCGCCTGCGCCAAAGGCAGAAGCGATCCCCGAGACGTGCCTTGTCCCGGAGGTTTCTTTGCCCCCCACGTCCCAAAGCCGTTCCGAGCGCCCGCAGTTCCGCAAGACGCGTGGCAGGCGCCCCGCCGGCCAGGGCAGCCGTCGTCCCCAGCAGGAGCTGGAGACGACCGTTCCGGACCACGTCGAGAGCACGCTGCCCGAGGGCCCGCTGCCCTCGTTCGCCGAGCTCGGCCTGGCCGATGAGCTCCTGCGGGCGCTCACCCAGGCGGGTATCAACGACCCGTTCCCGATCCAGGCCGCGACGCTGCCCGACGCGCTCGCGGGCCGGGACGTGCTCGGCCGCGGCCAGACCGGCTCCGGCAAGACGCTCGCGTTCGGGCTGGCGCTGCTGTCCCGCCTCGCGGGCGGCCGGGCCAAGCCGTTGAAGCCGCGCGCGCTGGTGCTCGTGCCCACGCGCGAACTGGCCATGCAGGTCGAAGAGGCGCTCTCGCCGTTCGCCCGCTCGCTCGGCCTGTGGTGCCGCACGGTCGTCGGCGGCACGTCGTTCCCGCGCCAGATCGACGCGCTCCGGCGCGGTGTCGACCTGCTCATCGCCACGCCCGGTCGGCTCTCCGACCACGTGCGGCAGGGCACGGCCGACCTGTCCGAGGTCATGTTCAGCGCGCTGGACGAGGCCGACCAGATGGCCGACATGGGCTTCATGCCCCAGGTCCGCGCCATCCTCGACCTGACCCCGCAGGACGGTCAGCGGCTGCTGTTCTCGGCCACGCTCGACGGCGACGTCGACAAGCTGGTCCGGCAGTACCTGCACGACCCGGTGGTCCACTCGGTCGCGCCGCCCACGGGCAGCGTCACCACGATGGAGCACCACCTGCTGTTCGTGTCCGCCGAGGACAAGCAGTCGGTGGTGACCGAGGTCGCCGCGCGCGAGGGCCGCACGATCATGTTCGTGCGCACCAAGCACCACGTCGACCGGTTGACCAAGAAGCTGCGGTCGATGGGCGTCCACGCGGGAGCCCTGCACGGCGGCAAGGCGCAGAGCGCCCGCACCCGCGTGCTCGGGCAGTTCCGCGAGGGCACCATGCCCGTGCTGATCGCCACGGACGTCGCCGCGCGCGGCATCCACGTGGACGACGTCAGCCTGGTCGTGCACGTCGACCCGCCGGCCGACCCGAAGGACTACCTGCACCGGGCCGGGCGCACCGCGCGGGCCGGGCAGTCCGGCACGGTGGTCACCCTGGTCACCCACGACCAGCGGCGCGCCGTGCAGGGCCTGACGGCACGGGCGGGCATCCGCCCGGAGTCCACGAAGGTCCGTCCGGGCGACGAGGACCTGATCCGGATCACCGGTGCCCGCACGCCCAGCGGCATCCCGGTGGCCGAGCCCGAGATCCCGGTGCGCGCTGCCCGTCGTGGTGGCGGTGCCCCGCGCCGCGCCGGCGGCGGCCAGTTCCGCGGCGGTCGTTCCGACCGCTCGGACCGCTCCGACAACGGCCGTGACCGCGAACGAGGCGGCCGGCCGCGCCGCGTGGCGCAGCACTGAGCGCACCACACGACAGATCGCCGAACGTCGAACCGCCCGCCCCCGCACTTCGGGGGCGGGCGGTTCGACGTTCGGGCTTCGGCACGGTCGCGGGTCTGGCGTCGGCCGGCCGCCGACCACCGCACCACGTCGCCGGCAGGGTCGCGGCGGCGGTCACGACGCTCGGCAGAACGGCGAGCACGGGCACCCATGCGCTGTCGACTCCTTGCGCCACAACGTGTCTGTGCCTGCCTGAACGCGCCCGAAGCCACCCGGCGGAGGTCAGTCCACTCCAGAGTCGCCGCCGGCGGGGGCGTCGGCCCGGTTGTCGGCCCGGTTTCCGGACGTGTGGCGTTCCGGATCGGCGTCTCATCGTGTGAACCGGCGGTGTTGTGGCCGCGTCCGAGGGGCGAACCGGCTATTCAGGTCCGGGAGTGACATGGTGGAGATTCGACTGCTGGGCGAGGTCGCCGTGGTCGTGGCCGGGCGTCTGGTGGATCTGGGGCCGGCCAGGCAACGGTGCGTGTGGGCTGCGCTGGCCGTGGACGTCAACCACGTGGTGCCGGTGCGCCGCCTGGTCGAACGGGTCTGGGGCGAGGACGCGCCGGACCGGGTGCGGGCGACGCTGCTCAGCTACGTGTCGAGGCTGCGGCAGGCGCTGGCGGACGCGGACGGCGTGGCGCTGGTGCGCCGGTCGGGCGGCTACCTGCTCGCCGTGGACCAGTCGGCGGTCGACCTGTGCCGGTTCCGGGAGCTGTGGGCGCACGCCCGCGCCGCCGAGGACGCCGGTGCCGTCGCGCTGCTGAGCGAGGCGCTGGAGCTGTGGCGCGGTGAGCCGTTGACCGGCGTGGCCGGGCAGTGGGCCGAGGACGAGCGCGAGCGGCTGCGCCGGGAACGGCCGGCCGCCGAGCACGACCTGGTCGACGCCCGGCAGCGCACCGGCCGGGACGACGGCCTGGTGCCGCTGCTGGCCGCCCGGGTCGTCGAGCACCCGCTGGACGAGCGGGTCGCGGCGCAGTACCTGCTGGCGCTGCACCGCGCCGGCCGGTCGGCCGACGCGCTGGGCCACTACCGGCTCTTCCGCGCCCGGCTGGTCGAGGAGCTGGGCACCGACCCCGGCGGCCGGCTCCAGCAGCTGCACCAGCGCATCCTGGACGCCGACTCGACGTTGACCGTGACCACCCCAACCACCCCAACCACCCCGACCACCCAGTCCACATCGACCACACCGATCGACGGCGTGACCGCGGTGGTGGCGGTGCCCCGGCAGCTACCCGCCGCGCCGCCGCACTTCACCGGCCGCAACCCCGAGCTGGCCACGATCACCTCCCTGGTGGACGGCACGAGCGGCGGTCGCAC
Source organism: Saccharothrix espanaensis DSM 44229 (assembly GCF_000328705.1). Lineage (NCBI taxonomy): Bacteria > Bacillati > Actinomycetota > Actinomycetes > Pseudonocardiales > Pseudonocardiaceae > Saccharothrix > Saccharothrix espanaensis. The sequence continues at coordinate 7,763,153 of NC_019673.1, forward strand.
CGTGGTGATCTCCGCGATCGCCGGCACGGGTGGTGTCGGCAAGACCTGGCTGGCCCTGACCTGGGCCAACCAGTGGGCCGAGCGGTTCCCGGGTGGGCAGCTGTTCGTGGACCTGCACGGGTTCAGCCCCACCGAGCAGCCCCTCACCCCCGACGCCGCGCTGTACGGGTTCCTCACCGCCCTGGGCACCTCCCCCGAGCGCATCCCGGTCGAGCTGGACACCCGGGCCGCGCTCTACCGCAGCCTGGTCGCCGACCGGCGGATGCTGATCGTGCTGGACAACGCGGCCACCTCCGACCAGGTCGAGCCCCTGCTGCCCGGCGGGCAGGCCAGCACCGTGCTGATCACCAGCCGGCGCACCCTGCACCGCCTGGTCACCCGGCACGGCGCGCACGGCCTCGGCCTCGACGTGCTCACCGACACCGAGGCGCACGCCCTGCTGGCGCACCGCCTGGGGCCCCGCCGGCTGACCGACGAACCGGCCGCCGCGTCCGACCTGCTCGCGTTCTGCCAGGGTTTCCCGCTCGCGCTGGGCATCCTCACCGCCCGCGCCCACACCGACCCCGACCTGCCGCTGGCGAACCTGGCCGCCGAACTGCGCGACCACGGCATCGACGCGCTGGACGACGCCGACCCGACCACCAGCCTGCCCGCCGTGCTGTCCTGGTCGCTGCGCGGTCTGACGCCCGACCAGCGGACCGTGTTCGCCCTGCTGGGCGTCGCGCCCGGCCCGGACATCGGCCTGCCCGCCGCCGCGAACCTCGCCGGCCTGCCCGAGCGCGAGACCCGCGCCGCCCTGCGGGCCCTGGTCGACGCGTCCCTGATCGACCTCGGGCCGGACGGCCGGTACGCGATGCACAACCTGGTCCGCGCCTACGCCACCGCCCACGCCCACACGTTGCCCGAGGACGTGCGGCTCGCGGCGCTGCGCCGGGTGGTCGACTTCTACCTGCACACCGCCGACGCGGCGGGCCACCTGACGGCCCCGCACACCGCGTCGATCCGGCCCGCGCCGCCCGCACCGGACGTGCGCCCGCACCCGTTGCCGGACCAGGTCTCCGCGATGGCCTGGCTGAACACCGAGCACCCGCACCTGCTCGCCGCCCAGCAGACCGCCGCCGCCCACCACCGCCACGACACCGTGTGGCACATCGCGCAGACCCTGTCCGCCCTGCACATGCGGCGGGGGCACGTCCACGACGACCTCGCCGTGTGGCAGGCCGCGCTGGACGCCGCCGCGCACCTCGCCGATCCCGCCAAGCAGATCCGCGCCCACCGCCGCACGGGCGTCGCCCTGACCCGGTTGGGCCGGCCGGAGGAGGCCGTCGACCACCTGCACCGGGCGCTGGCCCTGGCGGGGCGGCACCACGACACCGACCAGCAGGCGGGCGGCCACCTGGCGCTGGCCGGTGTCTGGGACCGGCTGGGCGACGCCCGCCAGGCCCTGGAGCACGCCGGGCGCGGCCTGGACCTGTTCCGCGCCCTCGACGAGCCGGTGCAGGTGGCGAACGCGTTGAACTCGGTCGGCTGGTACGCGGCCAGGCTGGGCGACCACGACACCGCCCGCGACCACTGCCAGGCGGCCCTGGCCCTGCACCGGCGGCACCAGGACCACCTCGGCGAGGCGCACACCCTGGACAGCCTGGGCTACCTCGCCCACCAGGCCGGCGACCACCGGGAGGCCGTCCGGCACTACGAGCAGGCGGTGACCCTGCGGCGGACGCTCGGCGACAGCTACGAGGTCGCCAACACCTTGGACAGCGCCGGCCACCCCTACGCCGCCCTCGGCGACCACGAACGGGCCCGCGCGGTGTGGCGGGAGGCGCTGGAGCTGTACCGGGTGCAGGGTCGGCACACCGACGCCGAACGCGTCCGCCGGCAACTGGGTGGGTGAGGTCACGCGATCTACAGGCCGTTGGACACGCGGCGGACGCGCTTGTGCGGGAAGCGCTTGCGCACGTGCTCCTCGGCGGGTGAGCCCGGCACCACGTACACCGGCTCCTCCTTGTCCTGCAACGGTTTCACCACCTCGGCCACGAACCCCTTGCGGTCGGCCAGGAACGGGCCGATGACGTCGGAGCCGGCCGGGCAGGCGGCCACGCAGTACGCCGCCTTGTAGTTGGGCTTGAACGCCAGGCTCTGCCACATCGACGCGGTCTCGGCCGGCGACACCCGGCTCCGGTAGTCCGCGCGGTCCGCGCTGTCCGCGACGGTCTCCACCCAGTCGGTGAACCCGCTCATGAACTCCCGGTAGTTGTGCGTGTAGCAGGCCGCGAAGTCGAACGACCCCTCCTTGCCGATCGCCCCGACCGGGCACGCCGCGACGCACAGCTTGCACTCCAGGCACGGGTTGAAGTCCACCGGGCCGGACGGCTCGTCCACGGCGAAGTCGACCACCACCGTCCCGAGCAGGATGAAGTTGCCGAACCTGGGGTGGATCACGTTGCGGTGGATGCCGATCCGGCCCAGCCCGGCCGCCTGCGCGACCAGCTTGTGCGAGATCACCCACCCGCGGCCCGGGAAGTCGTCCATCTCCTGCGGGAACGCCGACGCCGGGTGCACGACCCGGTGCCCCTCGTCCTGGAGCAGCCGCGCCAGCCGGTGGCCCACCTCGTCGGCGTCGCCCAACGCCTGGTGGAACTCGGTGTTCGCGATGCTGCGCAGCGGGCTGCGCACGTTGTCGCGGTTCATCCGCACGCAGAACGCCACGTAGGTCCGCGCTCCCGGCAGCGCTGTGCGGGCGTGCTCGACGTCCACCTCCAGCCCCGGCGTGTCGACCGGCACGAAGCCGACGTCGTCCGCGCCGGCCCGGAACGCCAGTTCCCGCAACCGCTCCGCCGCCACCACGGGCTCCGGCGGCCGCACCGGGTTGCCCCGGACCTCGCGGACCGTCGAATGGTCGTCGAGTCGCATGCCCTCTCCCCCTTCACGCCCTGAGTTTCAGAGAGCAACCTAGCCAGGCTGGGTTTTGTTTGGCAACCCAGTGGGTAGGATGGGGAACGTGGACGGCGTGGTGGTGGACAACGACGTGTGCTCGATCTCGCGAGCGCTGGGCGTGCTGGGCGAGCGGTGGTCGCTCCAGATCGTCCGGGACGTGTTCAACGGGGTCCGGCGGTTCGACGCGCTCCGGGACCACCTCGGCGTGGCCCGCAACGTGCTCACCACCCGCCTCCAGCACCTGGTCGACGCCGGCCTGCTGACCAGGGAGCCGTACCAGGAGTTCGGCAGCCGCGCCCGCTACGAGTACCGGCTGACCCCGGCCGGGCGCGAGCTGTGGCCGGTCCTGATGTCGCTGATGGCGTGGGGCGACCGGCACCTCAACGACGGCCGCCCACCCGTCGAGCACGAGCACCTCGGCTGCGGCGGCAAAGTCCACCTGACACCGGTCTGCGAACACGGCCACCCCGTCGACCCCGCCCACGAACTCGGCCTGCGCCGCACCTGAAGCCCGCGCCGCGAACCACCCGCCACGCCCGCCACCGACCACGACCCGAGCCGTTACGCCAGCAGCGCGTCAGCCCGTGCCGTGCGCATGTGCAGGACCGCCCGCCCGTCCCGCCGAGTGCTCACCAACCGCGCCCCGCGCAACACCCCGATGTGCTGCGACACCGCCCCCGCCGTGACGCCCAACCGGGTGGCCAGCTCGGTGGTCGACATCGGCGCGGCCAGCAGCACCAGCAGCGCCGCCCGTGTCTTCCCGATCAACGCCGCCAGCTCGTCCGGCGCGGCCGGTTCCGACTCCCACAAGGTCGCGATCCCCCGCGCCGGGTACCGCACCACCCCGGGCCCGACCGGGTCCGCCGCCGTCCACGCGCGGGGCCAGCAGAACACGCTGGGCGAGAGCACCAGGCCGTCCCGCGCCAGGTCCACCCGGTGCGGCCGGTCCGGACGCGAATCCCCGTACAGCACCAGCTCACCGTCGGCCCACGCCACCCCGGGGTGCAGGTCGGCGAACACCGCCCCGATCCCGCGGTCGGCGAGCACCGCGGCGCGCGCGTGCACGTCCGCTTCCAGCACCGCCACGATCCGCCGCCAGTGCGGAGCCACCAGCACCTCGTGGCAGGACCGCACGACGTCCGCCACCCGCGCCGGCAGGCCGACCAGCTCGGCCTCCAAATCGGGCATCCGGACGTCGGGCACGGGCATCAGCGCCGCCGGCTTCACCGGACCCGCCATCAGGTCCAGCAACACCGGCAGGTCGTCGATCGCCGCCAACCGCTCACGCGCCCACGCCACCCACGGCAGGTGCACGGCGTGCGCGCCGGGCACGCGCAGCCCGTCCACCGCCATCACCGTCTCGAACACCGGCGAGTAGGCGAACCGGACCTTCGCCAACCCCGCACCGGCCGGTCCCGCGCCGGTCAACCTGATCCGCACCGCCACCGGGCTGTCCCTCCTCCCGCCGTGGGGGCACACCCCACCACCGACCGGCCGGTGCACACCAGTGAGACACCTGCCGGAAACGCGCACGCTCTACCGCATGACGAAGACCTGGCACCGGCCCACGCTCTGGCTCGCCCGGGTGATGGCCGCGCTGACCCTGGTCGCCCTCGGCGGACTGCTGTTCGACGGTCGGGTGCTCCAGGGCTCTCCGGTGTGGCTCAAGCCGCTGAAGTTCGCCCTCTCGCTGACCCTCTACTCGGCCACCCTGTCCTGGATGCTGTCCTTGGCGCACAAGGGGAAGCGCTGGACGTCCGGCCTCGGCACGACCATCGCGGCCATCATGTTCGCCGACGTCGGCATGATCGTGGTGCAGGCCGCGCGCGGCACGTTCAGCCACTACAACACGAGCCAGGACTTCTGGAACGTGCTGACCCAGAACATGTTCAAGTACACGATCCCGGTGATGTTCCTGGCGAACGTGGCGCTGGCGGTCGTGCTGTCGTTCCAGAAGCTGCGCGACCGGCAGACGACCTGGGGCGTGCGCACCGGCCTGTACCTGGCGGTGCTCGGCATGGCCTCGGGCTACCTGATGGCCGGCCAGGGCAAGCGCGCCACCACCACCGACGCCACCGGCCACGAGATCGTGCTGCGCGGCGGGAACACCGTGGGCGCGCCGGACGGTGGCGAGCACATGCCGGTGACCGCGTGGAGCACCACGGGCGGGGACCTGCGCATCCCACACTTCTTCGGGATGCACGGCCTGCAGGTGATGATCCTGGTCGCGTTCGCCGTCACCGCCCTGGCGCTGAGCGAACGGGCCCGCGTGCGCCTGGTCGGCGTGGCCGCCGCCGGCTACACCGGGACGTTCGCGCTGCTGACCTGGCAGGCCATGCGCGGCGAGCCGCTGGTCCACCCGAGCACCCTCACCCTCGTGCTGTTCGCCGGGCTGGTCGCCCTCGTCGCCGCCGGTGTCGCGTGGACCGTCACGCTCGAAAAGGCAACTCCCGCGCCAGTCCGGCTACCGGTCCGACCACGATGATCGCCGGGGGGCGGATCCCGCGCTCCACCACGTCGTGCCCCAACGAGTCCAAAGTGGACTGGACGACGCGTTGCGCGCGGGTGCTGCCCTCCTGGATCACCGAGACCGGCGTGGCACCGGGCCGACCGGCCCGCAGCGCCGCCGCGAACGCGCCCGCCCGCTCGACACCCATCAGGATCACCACCGTGCCGCGCAGGCGGGCCAGCGCGTCCCAGTCCACCAGCGAGCGCTCGTCGTCCGGGGCCACGTGCCCGGACACCACGACCACCTCGTGCGCCACGCCCCGGTGCGTCACCGGCACGTCGGCCAGCGCGGGCACGCCGAACGCGCTGGTCACGCCGGGCACCACGGTGACCGGCACGCCCGCCTCGGCGCACGCGATCAGCTCCTCGAAGCCGCGGCCGAACACGTACGGGTCGCCGCCCTTGAGCCGCACCACGAACTTGCCGGCCTTGGCGTTGTCGACCAGCGTGGTGTTGATGAAGTCCTGGGTGGCGGCCCGCCCGTACGGGATCTTGGCCGCGTCCACCACCTCGACGTGCGGCGGCAGCTCGTCCAGCAGCTCCATCGGGGCCAGCCGGTCGGCCACCACGACGTCCGCGCGGGCCAGCAGCCGCCGGCCGCGCACGGTGATCAGGTCCGGGTCGCCGGGGCCGCCGCCGACCAGCGCCACCCCGGCCGGCTGGTCGTGCTGGTCGCTCAGCGACCCGTCGCGCAACGCCGCCAGCAGCCCGTCGCGCACCGCCGCCGAACGCCGGTGCTGCCCGCCCGCGAGCACGCCCAGCAGCAGCCCGTCGTGGCCGCCCACGGCCGGGGTCACCGCGGTGCCCTTCACCGCCACGTCCGCGCGCACGCAGAACACCCGCAGGTCGGTCGCGTCGGCGGTGATCCGGGCGTTCACCTCGGGGTCGGACGTGCAGGCCAGCACGTACCAGGCGCCGTCGAGGTCGCCGGGGGCGTAGCGGCGCTCGTGCCACACCGCGCCGCCGGCCTCCACGATGCCCTGGACCGCGGGCGTGACCTCGGGCGAGACGACCTCGACCAGCGCACCCGCCGCCACCAGGCGCGGCAGCCGGCGCTGGGCGACGGTCCCGCCGCCCACCACGACGACCTTCCGGCCGGCCAGGTCGAGGCCCACAAGGTAGTGCTGTTCACCGTGCATGGGTAGAAGCATCCACATCAGACATGCGGTGTCCAACCGGGGTGCTTCACATCACCACCAGTTCGAAGGGCACCGCGAGCCGACCGCCGAACCGCTGGGCGGCGGCCTCGGCCATCCCGCGCAGGAACACGTCCGGGTCCGCCACGTCGCCGCCGCCCAGACCCGCCAGGTAGGCGGCGTGCGCGCGCAGCGACTCGACGCCCCGCTCGAACGTGCCGGTGAGGTCGACGGCGTGCCCGGCGTGCGGCGAGGACGCGATGGCCACCCGCCGGACCCCGTTCCACGGCTCCAGGTCCGGGTCGGGGAACACCCACCGGTTCCCGGCGTCGCGCACCGCGTCGAGCACGGCCTGGCCGACCACCCGGTGGTCGGCCATGTTGAGCGACCCGCCGGCGAAGGTCGGGTGGTGGTTGCCGGTGATCACCAGGTCCGGCCGGTACCGGCGGATGGCCACGGCGATGTCGCGGCGCAGCGGCAGGCCGTACTCCAGCACCCCGTCCTGGTGGTCCAGGAACCGCACGTCGGTCACGCCGACGACGGCGGCCGAGGCGATCTGCTCGCGGACCCGCAGCGGGGCCGCCTGTTCCGGCGGCAGGCCGTCGATCCCGGCCTCGCCCTTGGTCACCAGCAGGTAGGCCACGGACCGGCCCTGGTCGGTCCACCGGGCGATCGCGCCGGCAGCGCCGTACTCGAGGTCGTCCGGGTGGGCCACCACGGCGAGCGCGCGGTCCCAGTCCTCGGGCAGCGGGAGGTAGTCGTCCATGCCGTGCGACGCTACGCCCCGACGATCGTGCCGTCCGCCCGCAACTCCTCGATCTCCGCGCCCACCGCGCGCGAGTCGCAGGTCGCGTCGGTGGTGCCCTGGCGCTGGTCGATGGTGGTCCACGGGCTGCGCGCGAACCGGCCGTCCTCGCAGGCCACGATGACCCGGAAGGTGCCCGTCCCGTGGCACCGGCCGCTGCCCGTGCGGTCGTGCACCTCCGCCGCGCAGTCGCGCAGCAGGCTCTGCGGAGCCGACGTGACCGGCGGCTCGGTCACCGGACCGGGGGTCGACGCGGTGGGCCGGGCGGCCGAGGCGGTGATGGGGAAGGCGTGCAGGGCGAGCAGGAACAGCAACAGGACGACGGATCGCATGATCAACATCCAACCGGGGTGCCGTGCCCACGCCGGAGAACCACCCGAACGTGGGCACGGCGTCGGGTTTAGGAGTCGATCTGCTGGGTGAGCACGGAGTTGTACGTGGCGATCCGGGCGTACACGCCGGGGTAGCCCGCCGACGCGCAGCCACGACCCCAGGAGGTCGCGCCGATCAGCTTGCCGCCGGCCACGATCGGGCCGCCGGAGTCGCCCTGGCAGGTGTCGGTGCCGCCCTGCGGGTAGCCGGCGCACACCATCGCGGAGGCGTTGTACTGCGGGTAGGACTGCTTGCAGCTGGTGTCCGAGACGACCGGGACGGACGCCTTGAGCAGGTAGCGCGACGCCGAGCCGCCGGACGACGTGGTGCCCCAGCCCAGGATCGTGGTGCTGGTGCCCGCGGCGTACAGCGCGGTGTCGGACGGGCCAGCCAGCGGCAGGTAGGCCGACGTGATGTTGCGGTCGAGCGTGAGCACCGACACGTCGTAGCCGGACGTGGCGCTGCGGTAGCTCGGGTGGATCCAGATCTTCGTCACCGAGGCGACGATGCCCGCGGTGCTCTGCTTGTCCTCACGGCCCCACACCACGCGGGTGCTCGCGGCGGAGCGACCGCTGGTGCAGTGCGCGGCGGTGACGACCTTGTTGCCCTTCACCAGGGTGCCGCCGCAGAACTGGCCGCCGCTGGACGTGGCCAGGTAGACGGTCCACGGGTACTGGCTGATGGTCGCGCGGGTCCCGCCGACGATGTAGGGCGACACGTCGGCACTCGCCGGCACGACGGTGAGCAGGCCGACCGCGGCGACGGCGGCGGCCAGAGCGGTGATCAGGCGATGCAGGGTTTTCGCCATGGGTGCGCTCGATCCTTCCGGACAGGTTGACGGCAGGCGGCGTCTCCCCAGCTAGGACCAAAACCGCATGCCCGACAAGCGCCAATCCCGGCTTCACAGTTGACGCGCGGCGTTCCTCGCACCCAAAACACGCCTACACGCAACGATGTGGCCACCCCACGGCGAATCGTTGTCACACGCCCCGACGCGGCACCCGGCACGGCGCGGTCGGTCGGCGCGGTCGGTCGGCGCGGTCGGTCGGCGCGGTCGGTCGGCGCGGTCGGCGCGGCCCGGTGTCGACGGCCCGGCGTCGACGGCCGGGGGTCAGGAGGTGACGCCGCCGACCCGGACGACCTCGGCCCGCACCGGACCCTCCAGCACCGGACCGCCGGCGCGGCCGACGAACGCGACCGCCGCGCCGGCCTCGGCCAGCCCGACCGCCCCGTCGGCCGCCACCCGGGTCCCGGGTCGCAGCAGGTGCCGGACCTGGGCCACGCACTCGTCGGTGCCCACCACGACCGACGCCCGCCGCAGCTCGGCCTCGGCGCGCGGCGTGCGCTCGTCCGCGCCGCCCGGCCCGAGGCCGATCAGCGCGAGCCGGCCGCGCGGCAGCACCCGGGCCGCCGCCACGGTCACCGCCGCGCCCTTGACCTTCTCCACCGCGATCTCCACCCGGCCGCCGCCGGAGAGCTCCATCGCGCCGCGCAGCGCCGCCGCCTCGGCCACGCTCGGGATGCCGATCGCCAGCTCCGCCGGGTTCGGCACCGGGATCACCGCGAGCTCTTCGCCCGAGTACGCCAGCAGCGGCGCGGTGGTCGAGTCGTGCCAGAATCCCCAGTCCTCCAGGGCGTCGGCGATGCCCTGCTCGGCGGTCTTGCGGTCCAGCGTGGCGAACGCGCGCACCGCGCGCAGGTCCAGCCCGCGCACCTCCAGCTCCGCCAACGCCTCCGACACGGCCGCCGAGGACACGCCGGTGCCCGACCCGACGCCGATCACCAGCGTGCGCGGCACCAGCCGCAGCTGACGTTCCGGCTGCGGCCCGGACGGGATCCGGTCGTCCAGCAGGACGGTCCACTCCGGGTGCCCCGACACGTCGTCCACCTGCACGTTGTCCGGCAGGGCGGGCAGCGGGAAGCCCAGCGGGTTGCGCAGCAGCACGGAGTCGCCGTCGCGCAGGGCCCCGCCGAACGCCGACAGGTCGCCGTCCACCACCACGTCGAGCAGCTCGACCAGCTCGTCCAGCGGCGAGGTCACCGACGCGGAGGTGACCACCGGGGCGCTGTCCAGCAGCTCGCCGATCCGCCCGGCCAGCGCGTCCACGCCGCCCAGCAGCGCCACCGCGAACCCGCCGTCGACGCACACCACGCCGGGGTCGGAGCGCTCGTCGCGCAGCAGCGGCGCGACCAGCCGCACGGTGGCGTCCGTGCCGAGGAAGAACACCGCCGAGCCCAGCCTCGGCCACAACCGGCGCAGCGCCGGGCCGATCGGCCCGTCCGGCACCACCGCGTCCGGCCCGAGGAATCCCGCCAGCTCGACGGCCGCCCGCCGCCCGCGCTCGCCGGCGGCGAACAACCCGATCACGCCCACGTCCTCCACATCACGACCGCTCCACGCTCCCGCGAAGCTTCCCACGCCCGACCGGCAGCCAAGACCTCTCCCCCGCACACCCGCGCCCCGATCCACGTGCGGTGGTGCGTCACGACTTCCTGGTGCCCCACAACACCGTCACCGGGTTCACCGCGAGCAGGGTGCCGCCGATCAGCCGGGCCGCCGAGAGCTGGCTGCCCGAGACCTCGTACCCGGCCTCGACGAGCGCGTCCCGCGCGGGCACCACCAGTTCCAGGTCGGCGGTGGCCACCACGACCCGTCGCGCGCCGACCCGGGCGCACTGGCGCACCACGTCCGGCCCGCCGCCGCCGACGAACACCGCGTCCGGGCGGGGCAGGTCGGCGGCCTCGGCCAGCGGCGACTCCACCACCCGCACGTCCACGCCGTGCGCGGAGGCGTTGGCGATGATCCGCACGCACTGCACCGGGTCCTGCTCCACGGCGACGACCGCCGCGCCCAGCCGGGCGCACTCGACGCCGATCGCGCCGGGGCCCGCGCCGACGTCCCACACCAGCGTGCCGGGGCGGGGCGCGAGCCGAAAGGGGCGAGCGCGCGCACCTCGGCGGTGGCCACCATGCCGTCGCGGTGGGCGAAATCGTCGTCCGGCAGCGCCCAGCCGCCGGGCGAGGGCGTCCACCCGGCGTCCGCCGCGCAGAGCGCGAAACCCGGCTCGACCCAGCGCCGCACGACGGCGTCCGCCGGGTCCACCACGGACAGTCCGGACGCGTCGGCCACGGTGAGCGTGCGCCGCCAGCCGGACAGGCCCCGGGCCAGCTCCGCCGGGTCCGCGCCGGACAGCGCGACGGCGGGCCGCGCGCGGCACACGTTGAGCGCGTGGCGCAGGCCCTGCGCCTCGACGTCCACCACGGTCACCGAGTCCCACGTCCGACCGGCGTCGGCGAGGAACCCGTGCAGCGCGACGACGTCCACGTCAGTTGGCGCGCTTGGGCTTCTTGGCCCGCGACGCGGCCGGCTTGCGCGGTGTGGTGCTGGCCTGGACCGTGGTCGGCTTGCGCTTGGCCGCCGCCGCGACGGTCGGCTTCGGCTTGGGCGGCTCGACCGCCGCCACCACCGACCCGGCACCCACGGACCCGGCCGCCGAGGCTCCGGCACCCGAGGTTCCAGCAGCCGGGGTTCCAGCAGCCGGGGTTCCAGCACCGGACGACCCGGCAGCCGACGGCCCGACGCCCGAGGCCGCCGCGCCGGCATCCGCCGACCCGACCCCCGTCGACCCGAGTTCGGCCGGCGTGGGGTCGACCTGGCCGGGCGCGGGGTCCTCGGCGGGCGCGGTCACCAGTTCCAGCACCGGGTCGTCGGTGCCCGGCTTCGGCTTGGCGGGGGCGGACCGGCGGGCCCGCGCGGTCTCCTGCCAGTCGTGCACCGCGGACCACGCGGCGACCGAGGCGGAGTCGCGGGACGCGCGCATCGACCACTTCGACCGGGTCCGGCGCACCGGCTCGTCACCGGCCACCGCGCGCCGGGCCGGGGCGGGCTTGAGCACCTCGCCGACCAGGAACAGCGTGGTGCGGTAGAGCTTGTGCTCCTTGACGCACGCCTCCAGCTCGCCCAGCGTGGTCTGCGCGACCGTCTCGTCGGGCAGGGAAACCTTGTACGCCACCACGACCGGCGTGTCGTCGGAGTAGCCGCCCGCGCGCAGCTGCTCCACGATCCGGCCGGTCCGCGCGCCGGACGCGCTGATCGCCATCGTGGTGCCGTGCGCGGCGAACTCGGCCACGTGCTCCGCGCCCTCGGGCCCGGTCAGCACCACCGACTGCGCGACGTCCGAAGTGGTCAGTTCGCGCCCGACGGACGCGCCCACGGCGGACACCGCCGACACGCCGGGCACGACGTCGACGGCCAGCCCGAGCTTCTGGCACGTCTCGTACTGCTCGCGCAGGCCGCCCCACAGCGACGGGTCGCCCGCGTGCAGCCGCACGACGTCGAGCTTGCTCGCCGACGCGCGCCGGTACAGGTCCACCACCTCGGACTCGGACACCCGGGAGAAGTCCACGAGTTCCGCGTCCGGGCGGGCGTGCTCGCGCACGCACTCGGCTTCGACGACGGCGGGCGACCACACCACCACGTCGGCCTCGGCCATCCGCTTCGCGCCGCGGACGGTGATGAGATCGGCGGCACCGGGACCGGCGCCCACGAAGGAGACCCGACCAGTCATCACAACTGCTCCCCACGACGTGTTCGGCTTGGTGGGCAAGGACCGTACCGCGCCGGCGCGAACCACTATCGAGTGGCCTCGTACCGCACGGACTCGGTCGCGCAGGCCCGTACGAAGCGGGCCACCGCCTCCGGCGCGGACGCCGGGTGCGTGTGCAGGTACGAGGCGTGCACGCCGTCGAGCACGAACCCCTCGGCCACCGGCCGCTGGTCGTGGCCGCGCCACTGCCAGGCCGGCCGGGCTCCCCCCGACGTGCCGGAGGACACGCTGAGGGTCGTCCGGTGGAACTCGTGCCCGGTGATCCGGGTACCGGCCGAGGCCAGCACCGAGTCGACCGGCGCGACGGCGTCGCGGTAGCCCAGGGTGAGCCGGGGCGTCATCGAGCCGACCGCGTCGACCACCCCGCACATCGGCACGCCGTCGAGCTCGCGCGCCAGGTAGAGCAGGCCGCCGCACTCGGCGTGCACCGGTCCGCCGGAGCGCGCGAACGCGGCGACGGCGGCGCGCAGCCCGTCGTTGGCGGACAGCTCGGCGGCGTGCTGCTCGGGGAACCCGCCGGGCAGCACGAGGCCGGCCGTGCCGTCCGGGAGGTCCCGGTCCCGCAACGGGTCGAGCACGACGACGTCCGCGCCGGCCGCGCGCAGCAGCTCGGTGTGCTCGGCGTAGCCGAAGGTGAACGCCGCGCCGCCGGCGACCGCGACGACCGGCGCGCCCGGCACCGGGTCGACCTCGGCGGCCGGGTCCCAGGTGGGCAAGGCCCGCGCGGGCACCTGCGCGGCCAGCCGGCGCACCGCCGCCAGGTCGACGTGCTCGGCGACGGCGGCGGCGATCGCGTCCACGGCGTCCAGCGCGGGCTGCCCGTGCTCGGCGGCGGTGACCAGGCCCAGGTGCCGGGACGGCAGCCGGAACTTCTCGTCGCGCGGCAGCACGCCCAGCACCTCCAGCCCGACCTCGGCGCACGCGCCGCGCAGCACGTGCTCGTGCCGCGCGGAGCCGACCTGGTTGAGGACCACGCCGCCCAGCCGCACGGTCGGGTCGTAGCCGCGGAACCCGTGCAGCAGGGCGGCCAGGCTGCGGCTCTGGCCGCGCGCGTCGACCACGAACAGCACCGGCGCGGACAGCAGCTTGGCGACGTGCGCGGTGGAGCCGATGCCCTCGGTGTCCACCCGCCCGTCGAACAGGCCCATCACGCCCTCGACCACGGCCAGGTCGCAGCCGCGCGCGCCGTGCGCGAACAGCGAGGCGACCCGGTGCTCGCCGACCATGACCGGGTCGAGGTTGCGGCCCGGCCGGCCGGTGGCCAGGCCGTGGTAGCCGGGGTCGATGTAGTCCGGTCCGACCTTGAAGGGGGCCACCCGGTCGCCCGTGCGGCGCAGCGCCGCCATCAGGCCGGTGGCCACGGTGGTCTTGCCGCTGCCCGACGCGGGGGCGGCGACCACCAGGCGGTTCACCACTCGATCCCCTTCTGGCCCTTCTGCCCCGCGTCCATCGGGTGCTTGACCTTGGTCATCTCCACCACGAGGTCGGCGGCGTCGACCAGCGCCGGCGGCGCGTACCGGCCGGTGATCACGACGTGCTGGTGGCCGGGCCGCTCGCGCAGGGCGGTGACCACCTCGTCCACGTCCACCCAGCCCCAGTGCAGCGGGTAGGTGAACTCGTCGAGCACGTAGACGCCGTGCTGCCCGGCGGCCAGCCGGCGGGCGATCTCGCGCCAGCCCTCCAGCGCCGCGGCGGCGTGGTCCTCCTCGGTGCCCGCCTTGCGGGACCAGGACCAGCCCTCGCCCATCTTGTGCCACTCGACGGGGCCGCCCTCACCGGTCTGCTCGTGCAGCCGGCCCAGCGCGCGGAACGCCGACTCCTCGCCGACCTTCCACTTCGCCGACTTCACGAACTGGAAGACGCCGATCGACCAGCCCTGGTTCCACCCGCGCAGCGCGAGCCCGAACGCGGCGGTCGACTTCCCCTTCATCTCGCCGGTGTGCAGGATGGTCAGCGGGCGGTTGCGCCGCTGCCTGGTGGTGAGCCCGTCGACCGGGACGACGGACGGCTGGCCTTGGGGCACGGCGGTCTCCTAGGCGGCCCGCGCGGCGCGCACGACGCCGGCGACCTGGTCGGCGGACAGTTCTTCCAGGCGCAGGCACACGGCGTCCAGCGCTTCGGCGACCCGGCCCGCGAGGCCGAGCCGGACGTGGCCGGACTCGCAGTCCACGACCACCGCGGCGACCTCGTCGGCGGCCAGCAGGCCGGCCGCGCGCAGGGCGTCGCGCATCGGGTCGCCGCCGGAACCGGTGGCGGTGGCGCGGCCGTCGGTGAGCAGCACCAGCAGCGGGCGGCGGCGCGGGTCGCGGACCCGCTCGGTGGCCAGCACCCGACGGGCGCGCAGCAGGCCGTCGGCGAGCGGGGTGCGCCCGCCGGTGCGCAGCTGCCGCAGCCGGGTGGCCGCCGCGTCCACGGAGTTCGTCGGCGGCAGGGCGGTCTCCGCGCCGGTGCCGCGGAAGGTGATCACGCCGACCTTGTCGCGCCGCTGGTAGGCGTCGCGCAGCAGCGAGACGACCGCGCCGCTGACCGCCGACATGCGCTGCCGCGCGGCCATCGAGCCGGACGCGTCGACCACGAACAGGACCAGGTTGCTCTCCTTGCCCTCGCGGACCGACAGCCGCAGGTCGGTGCCGCGCAGCACCAGACCGGGGCCGCTGCGCCCGCGCGCGGCCTGGAACGGGGCCGCCGCGCCGAGCGTGCCCACCAGGTGCAGCCCCGAACCGTCCGCGGTGGACGCGCGGACCACCCGGCCGGTCCGCGCGCGGGCCCGGGAGCGCTTGCCGGGCGCGCCCTCGCCGACGCCGGGGACCTGGAGCAGCCGGGCCTTGAACGACGGCGCGGGGGCGTGCGTGCGCTCGCCGGACGACCCACCGGGCTGCTGCTGGGACGAGGTGTCCGAAGTGGACTCCGACGCGTCCGGCGGCAGCCCGCCGCCGTCGTCGGGGCCGTCCGGGTCGTCGTCCGGGCCGCTGTCGGTGCCGCTGTCCGGGCCGCTGTCGGGGTCGCTGTCGGGGTCGTCGGCGGCGTGCTCGGCACCCTGCCGCATGGCGTCGTCGAGCTGCTGCTCCTCCAGACCGGGCTCGTCGAAGGGGTCGCGGCGCTTGCGGTGCGGCAGGGCCAGCCGGACGGCGGCCTCCACGTCCTGCTCGGCGACCTCGTCCGCACCGCGCCACGCGGCGTGCGCGACGGCCGTGCGGGCGACCACGAGGTCCGCGCGCATCCCGTCGACCTCGAACGCGGCGCAGACGCCGGCGATCCGGCGCACCTCGGCGTCGGGCAGCACGACGGCGGCCAGCCGGCCGCGCGCGTCCTCGATCCGGGCGGCCAGCGCGGCGTCCTCGGCGGCCCAGCGGTCCGCGAAGCCCTCCGGGTCGGCCTCGTAGGCCAGCCGGCGGCGGATGACCTCGGTGCGGGTGCCCACGTCACGGGAGGCCCGCACGGCCACGGTGAGGCCGAAGCGGTCCAGCAGCTGCGGCCGCAACTCGCCCTCCTCCGGGTTCATGGTGCCCACCAGGAGGAACGAGGCGGCGTGCGAGACGGACACGCCTTCGCGCTCGACGTGCGCGCGGCCCATCGCGGCGGCGTCCAGCAGCAGGTCCACCAGGTGGTCGTGCAGCAGGTTGACCTCGTCCACGTAGAGCACGCCCCGGTGGGCGGCGGCCAGCAGCCCCGGCTGGTAGGCGCGCACGCCCTCGGTCAGCGCGCGCTCCAGGTCCAGCGACCCGATCAGCCGGTCCTCGGTCGCGCCGACCGGGAGTTCCACCAGGCGCGCGGTGCGGCGCTCGGCCGGGCCGTCGTGCGGGCCGTCCGGGCAGTCGGCGGCCACGGCGGGGTCGCAGCCGAAGCGGCAGCCCGCGACCACCTCCAGCGCGGGCAGCAGGGCGGCCAAGGCGCGGACCACGGTCGACTTCGCGGTCCCCTTCTCGCCTCGGACGAGCACCCCGCCGATACCGGGGTGCACGGCGTTGAGCAACAGCGCCGTGCGGAGGTCGTCGTGGCCGACGACGGCGGAAAAGGGGAAACGCGCGCCCATGCGGCGGTGTCCTTCCTCGGGTGTCCACGCCCGGGTCCGGTGCGGTGAGATCGGGGCCCGAGTTCCTGACTCCCGGGCCTGGTGCCCGGTCACAGTGGCGGGACCGTGCCGGATTCGCACCGGCTTCCTCGCGTACCCCTACAGCCCCGGCATCGTCGCACCTCGGCCGACCGGCTCCAAGTCCCCGGTGAGCACCGCGCGGGCGAGCGCCATCACACCCGACCGCACCCGGCGGGCCGGCAGGCCCAGTCGGCGGACCAGGTGGTGGACCACCTCGCCGCGCAGGTTCGCCAGCAGCGCGTGCGCCAGGTAGTCGGCGTCCGCGTCGGGTCTGACCTGCGCGATCAGGTCCGCCAACCGGCGGTGGGTGAGGGCGAGGTCGGCGTCGCAGGACTCGCTGCCGGCCGACACCCGCTCCAGTGCCCGGATCAGCGGCAGCGAGGCCAGCACGTGGTCGAACAGGGTGCCGACGAACGTGATCACCCTCTCGGCGGCCGGCCGGTCGACGTCGGTGACGAGGATCTCGGCCTCGGCCCGCCAGGCCAGGGCGCCCTCCGCGACGACGGCCTGGATCAGGCCCTCCCGGTCGCCGAAGCGGCGGAACAGGGTGCCCTTGCCGACCCCAGCGGCGACGGCGACCTCCGCCATGTTCACGCCGTCGAGCCCGTGCTCGCCGATCAGCCGGGCGGCGGCGGCCAGGATCGCGGCGCGGTTGCGCGCGGCGTCGGCCCGTTCGGGTCGTTCGGGTCGTTCGGCCACCCGAACCTCCCCTTGACAAAAGCGGACCGGCAGTCCGTATTGTAGCCGAGGTCAACCGGACCGTCGGTCCGGTTGTCTCCGAGGGGGCGCCATGCGCGCGGTGCGGTTCACCGGGTTCGGCCCGGCCGAGGTGTTGCGGGAGGTGGAGGTGCCCGACCCGGTCGCCGGGCCCGGCGAGGAACCGGTCCGGGTCACCTCGATCGGCGTGAACCACGGTGAGACCCTGATCCGCTCGGGCCGCGGCGCGGCGCTGGTCCCGTGGTACCCGGCGGCGGTCACGCCCGACGGGCGGCTCGGCTCCGAGGTGGTCGGCACCACCGCGGCCGGGCGGCGGGTGGTCGGCGTGCCGTCCGGCGAGGGGTACGCGGAACTGGCCGTGCTCAAGGAGCCGGTCGAGGTGCCCGACGGCGTGGGCGATCACGAGGCGCTGGCGCTGGTCCTCCAGGGCGCCACGGCGCGCCAAGCGGTCCGGCGGGCGGCGGTCGTCCCCGGCGAGCGGTCCTGGTGGAGGCCGCCGCAGGCCGGGTCGGCACCCTGCTCGTGCAGGTCGCGGCACGGGCGGGAGCCGTCGTGGTGGCCGCCGCGCGCGGCGCGGAGAAGCTGGCGCCGGCCCGTGAGCTGGGCGCGCACGAGACCGTCGACTACTCCGTCGACGGGTGGCACGAGCGGGGGGCCGAGGTCGACGTGGCGTTCTCGTCGGTCGGCGGGTCGGTCGCGCGGCGGTCGTTCGAACTGCTGCGGCGTTGCGGACCGTGCTCGGCGACGTGCTGCCGCCGGCCGACGCCGCCGGTGCCCACCGGGCGCTGGAGTCCCGCGCCACGACCGGCAAGCTGATCCTGGCCCCGTGACCCCGCGACCACTCCTGTCCTACACCGAAGGGTTGAGATGAGCACCGACACGAACTCGCTGACCACCGAGGACCGGGAGTTCCTGGCACGTCCCCTGCACGGCTTCCTGTCCGTGGCCGCCGGGCCGGTCCCGCCGCAGCCCCGGCCGGTGTGGTTCGAGGCCACCGACGAGGGCGCGGTCCAGCTGTTCACCGCCCCGGACTCGCTCAAGGTGCGCCGCCTGCACCGCGACCCGCGCGCCTCGCTCGTCGTGGCGGCCCCGGTGGGCGAGCGCGAGCGCTGGCTCTCGGTCGCCGGCCCCGCCACCGTCGAACCCGACGGCGCGCGCGACCTGTGCTCGCGCCTGGCCGCCCGCTACTGGGACCTCGACGACCCGGCTCGCGCCGGCGAGCTCGCCGAGGCCCTGGCCGGCGACTGGGTCCGCCTGGTCATCCGCCCGGACTCGGTGCGCCGCTACACGAGCTGAACCGCGGGCGTCCCGGCCGGCTCGCCCGGGTCGACCAGGACGCTCAGCGGCGCCCGGAACGAGAGCAGCCCGAGCATCGGCGGGGGCTGCGCGGAGGCCAGGCGCAGGTTCGGGAACCGCGCGAACGCCTCGCGCAGCACCACCTCCGCCTCCAGCCGGGCCAGGCCCGCGCCCAGGCAGAAGTGCCGACCGAAGCCGAACGCCAGGTGCTTGCGCGCGTTCGGCCGGACCGGGCAGAGCCGCTCCGGCTCGGCGAACACCGCCGGGTCCGACCCGCTGCCGGCGAGCATCAGCAGCAGGTGCGCGCCCGCCGGGACGGCCACGCCCGCGATGGTCACCGGCTCGGCCGCGATCCGCCGCCAGGTGGTGACCGGCGGGTCGCGGCGCAGCACCTCCTCCACCACCCGCCCGGCCAGCCCCGGCTCGTCCAGCCGTGACCACAGGTCCCCTTGCCGCAGCACGGCGTCGAGCACCGCGGACAGCAGCTGGGTGGTCGTCTCCTGGCCCGCGATGAGCAGGAAGTAGCAGAGCCCGGCGGCCTCCCGGACCGGCACGTCGCGCAGCGCGCCGAACAGGTCGTCGTCGCCGCGCGCCGCGCGGAGGCGGCTGGTCAGCCACCGGTGGAACTCGGCGGTCGGCGCGGCGAGCTCGTACTGGCGCTCCAGCGCCGGGTTGCCCCAGAACAGCTCCAGCGACGCCGTGCTCCACGCCTTGAGCAGCGGGATGTCGACCCGCTCGATGCCCATCACCTCCATCAGCACGATGGCGGGCAGGTCGCGGGCCAGCGCCGGGTGCAGGTCGGCGACCGGACCCGCCACCCGGGCGAGTCGTTCCCGCGCCAGCTCCGCGATCCGGGGCCGCATCGCCTCGACCCGGGCCGGGGTGAGGAACCGGGCGACCAGGCGGCGCAGGTCGGTGTGGGTGTCGGTGCCGTTGTTGGCCAGCGTCGGCGGCAGCGAGAAGCCCGCGCGGGCCAGCACGCGCAGCACCGGGCGCGGGATCGCGGTCACCGCCGTGAGCGCGTTGTCGGGGTGGAAGCGCCGTGGGTCGGCGAGCACCGCGCGCACGTCGTCGTAGCGGCTGACCAGCCACAACCCGGTGGTCTCGTCCCGGTGCACCGGCGCGTTCGCGCGCAGCGAGCGCAGGTCTTCGGAACCGAGCTGGAAGAGGTCCACGCGGGGACGTTAGCCGTCGGATGCGACACTGCCGGCGTGAGCGTGAGCACAGAGGCGGCGACCGGACCGGAGTCGGTGTTCGACTGGATCGACACCCGCGCGCAGGCCCGCGCGAAAGCCGGCCTGGCCCGCCGGGTGCGCCCCCGCCCGGCCGACTCGACCGACCTGGACCTGGCGTCCAACGACTACCTCGGACTGGCCCGCGACAAGCGGGTGATGGGCGCCGCGGCGGCCGCCACGCTGCGCTGGGGCGCGGGCTCGACCGGGTCCCGGCTGGTCACCGGCTCCACCGAGCTGCACACCGAACTGGAGTACGAGCTCGCGAACTTCTGCGGCGCGCAGTCCGCGCTGGTGTTCTCCTCCGGCTACCTGGCCAACCTGGGCGCGCTGACCGCGCTGACCGGGCCGGGCACCGCGATCGTGGCCGACCAGCACATCCACGCGTCGCTGATCGACGGCACCCGGCTGTCGAAGGCGGACGTCGTGGTGGCCGGGCACTGCGACGTGCCGCAGGTCGCGCACGCGCTGTCCACCCGGGGCAAGCGCCGGGCGCTGGTGGTCACCGACTCGGTGTTCTCGGTGGACGGCGACCTGGCCCCGCTGGCCGAGCTGGCCGAGGTCTGCCGGCAGCACGGCTCGGCGCTGGTCGTGGACGACGCGCACGGCCTGGGCGTGCTCGGCGAGGGCGGCCGGGGCGCGGTGCACGCGGCGGGCCTGGCGAAGGCCCCGGACGTGGTGACGACGGTGACGCTGTCCAAGTCGCTGGGCGCGCAGGGCGGCGCGGTGCTCGGGCCGAGCCGGGTGATCAAGCACCTGGTGGACACCGCGCGGCCGTTCATCTTCGACACCGGGCTCGCGCCGGGCAGCGTGGCGGCCGCGCTGGCCGCGCTGAAGGTCGTGCGCGAGGAGCCCGACCGCGCCACGCGCGCGCTCGACGTGGCCCAGGACCTGGCGTTCCGGCTGCGGGACAAGGGTTTCCGGGTCAGCAACCCGACGGCGGCGGTGGTCTCGGTCCAGGCCCCCTCGGCCGAGGCCGCGCTCGGCTGGGCCGACGCGTGCCGGGCGCAGGGGGTCGTGGTCGGCTGCTTCCGGCCGCCGTCGGTGCCCGACCAGATCTCCCGGCTGCGGCTGACCGCGCGGGCCGACCTGACCGAGGCGGACGTCGAGCGGGCGGTCCGGGTGATCAGCGAGACCGGCGCATCCGCAGGTGCGGTATCCCGTCCTCGATGAACTCGGCCCCCACCGGCATGAAGCCGAACGAGGCGTAGAAGTCGGCCACGTAGGTCTGCGCGTCCAGCACGCAGACCCGCCGGCCGACCTCGACCAGCGCGGCCTCCATCAGCCGCCGGCTGTAGCCGCGACCGCGGGCGACCCGCGCCGTGCAGACCCGGCCGATCCGGAACGTGCCGTCGGGCTCCTCCAGCAGCCGCAGGTAGGCCTGCGGCTCGGGGGAGCCGTCGGCCTCCAGCCAGAAGTGCCTGGTATCAGGGTCGAGGTCGCGGCCGTCCAACTCCGGGTAGGGGCAGGACTGCTCGACCACGAAGACCTCGCCACGCAGTTTGAGCAGGGCGTACAGCTGCGCGGAGGTCAGATCCGCTGACCACTTGCGGCGCAGCGTGGCGGGATAGGGATGCGAGCGCACACCGCGTTGGTACCACAGTCTCAGAGTTCGCCGAGGTAGCGGCTCACCCTCGTGTAGACGCCCGGCTCACCCGCCCGCGCGCAGCCGTGACCATAGGAGACGACCCCTACCAGCAGGCCGTCGACCACCAGGGGCCCGCCGGAGTCGCCTTCGCAGGCGTCCCGGCCGCCCTGGGGGTAGCCCGCGCAGAGCATCGCGTCCGGGCGGTAACCGTTGACGGCTTTCCGGCACTCGGCGTCCGCCAGCACCGGCAGGTCCACCTGGCGCAGCGTCCGGCTCGGCGGGGCGCCCTCGGTGGTGCGGCCCCAGCCCAGCACGGTCGCCAGGTCGCCCGCGCGGGCCTCGCCGACGCGCAGCGGCTGGAACGGCACCGGCTCGGCGAGGGTGAGCGAGGCCACGTCGTCGCCGTCGACCACGGAGCGGAACTCCGGGTGCCGGCGGATCTCGCGGACCGCGACCTGCCGGCCGGCCTTGGTGTCGAGGTCGCGCCGGCCGACGACCACGCGCAGGTCGGCGGGCCGCCGGTCGCGGTCCTGGAGCGTGGCGTGCTCGATCGTGCAGTGGGCGGCGGTGAGCACCTTCTGCGCCTCGACGAGCACGCCGCCGCAGAAGAAGTTGCCCCGCGCGTCGTACAGCGCGACTGCCCACGGGGTGTCCGGGGCCTCCCGGCCGCCCACCACCGCCTGGGCCGGGGCGGCGCTGAGCAGGAGCGTGACCAGGACCAGTGCGCTCAGGCGCATGGAGCACTTCCTTAGTGCGATCGGCGGGTGGATCACGTTGTGCGTCCGATTGGCCACGAACCGTAGCGGATGCGTCAGGGTGGTATCAAATCCGGAAAATCTGTTGTTAGGATCGTGTAGCGCCGGAAATTTGCCGGCCCGTGAGGCAGATCACGCTCATCTGTCCGGTCACTGAGGGAGGGGAAACCCATGCACCTGGACTTCACCCAGCTACCGACGTTCCTGATCGCCTGTGCGGTGGTCGTGCTCACGCCCGGCGTGGACGCCTTCCTCCTGCTCCGGACGTCGATGCGGGCCGGCACCAGGGCCGGCCTGTGGGCGCTGGCCGGCATCCACACGGCGGCGGCCGTGCAGGTCGGGCTGGTCATCTCCGGCCTGGGCGTGCTGATCGCCCGCTACCCGGTGGTGCTGACCACGCTGAAGTGGATCGGCGCGGCGTACCTGCTCTACCTGGCGCTGAGCATCGCGCGCAGCCTGCTGCGCCGCGACGCCGCCCAGGACGAGGACCGCGCGGTCGTGGCCGACCGGCCGTTCCGGCAGGGCTTCCTGACCAACATCACCAACCCGAAGATGCTGCTGTTCAGCCTGGCGTTCCTGCCGCAGTTCATCGGCACCGGCAGCCCGGCGGCGCAGCTCACCCTGCTCGCGGTGGTCTTCCTGGGGCTGGCGGCGGTGTGGGAGCTGCTGATCGTGCTCGCGGCGAGCAGCATGGGGCGGCGGCTGCGCCGGCCCGGCGTGACCACGGCCCTGGACGCCGTGTGCGCCGCCGTGTTCCTGACCATGTCCGTCGGCTTGGTCGTCTGACCCGCTCACAGCCACCGGCCCGCGACCGGGCCGTTCGCGGTCACGTCAGACCCACGTCACACGTAGTGGGCCACGCGGGTGTAGACGCCGGGCTTGTCCGGACGGGCGCAGCCGATGCCCCATGACACGATCCCGGCCGGCTTGCCCGCCACCACGAACAGCCCGCCCGAGTCGCCCTGGCACGAGTCCACCCCGCCCTCCGGGAACCCCGCGCAGAACATGGACGACTCGTCGTAGGCCCGGTACGCCTTGCGGCACGCGGCGTCCGAGGTGATCGGGATGTCCGCCTCACGCAGCCGCGCGCTCTGCTGACCGCCCTCGGCGGTGTGGCCCCAGCCGAGCACCGTGCCCACCGTGCCGGGCCGGTACAGGTCCTCGCCGCTCCCCGGCAGGCCGACCGGCTCGTACGGGAACGCCTTGGCGGTGGTGAGCCACAAGATGTCGTCGCCGCGCTCGGCGTTCTGGAACTGCTTCTGCACCTCGATCCGGACCACGTCGGACACCACGCCCTGCCGCGTGGTCAGATCGACCCGGCCACCCACCACGAAGAAGTCGCCCGGCTCGGTGTCGACCGTGCAGTGCGCGGCGGTCACCACCTCGTTCGGCCCCACCAGCGCGCCGCCGCAGAACTGCCGGCCGTCCGGCAGGACCAGCGCCACCACGTACGGGTAGTCGGCGGCGTCCTCGACAACCGTGCCGCCGACCACCCTCGGATCCGCGACCGCCGGGGTCGCCGCGGCCTGCGGTGCGACGACCACCAGGGCGAGCAGCACTGCCATCAAGGTCCGCATTCCCGACACTGGAGCCACCCGCCCGGCCCGCCACAACTCGATGTTCACCCCGCCGTGTGAAGCTGCTCCACGATCGCCGCCCGGTAGGTCGACACCCGCGCGTAGACGCCGGGCTTGCCCTTGCGCGCGCAGCCCTCGCCCCACGACGTCACGCCGATCAGCCGCCCGCCCGCGACCAGCGGCCCGCCGGAATCGCCCTGGCAGGTGTCCAACCCGCCCTCGGGCACCCCGGCGCACACCATCGCCTCCGGCCGGAACAGCGAGTACGACGCGGCGCACGACTCGTCCGACACGACCGGCACCGTCACGCCCCGCAGGTACCGCGACGTCGCGCCCTGCTCGGAGGTGCGGCCCCAGCCCAGCGCGACGGCCGCGGTGCCCGCCTCGTACAGCGCCGGGTCGTCGGCCAGCCCCAGCGGTGACGCGGAGGTCGCGCGGCCCAGCGTCACCACGGCGACGTCGCTGCCGCGCTCGGCCGACTGGTGGGCCGGGTGCCGCCAGACCCCGACGACCGGCAGCGCCTCGCCCTGCCGGGCGTCGGTCTTGTCCTCGCGGCCCACCACCACCCGGGCGATCGTCGGCGCGAACGCCCCGGTGCAGTGCGCGGCGGTCAGCACCTTGGTCGGCGCGACCAGCGTCCCGCCGCAGAACTGATTGCCGCTCGAGTCGGCCAGGTACACGGCCCACGGGTGGTCGCCGATCGACACCCGCGAGCCACCCACCACCCTGGGGTCGGCGCTCGCCGCGCCCGCACCCGCCAACGCCAGCACCAGCGCCACCACAAACGCCCGCACGGCCCCTCCTCTGATCGAAGCGATGACCAGAGGTTAGACCGGACGTACGACAGTCATGGGCCGATCAGCCCAATGCCGGGCGGGTTGCACACGTTCGGCCTACTGCCCGTTGAACTTCGACCGCACCTTGTCCGCCGCGCCCACGAGCACGTCGCCGACCTCGTTGAGCACCTTGACCAGCGGGTCCTCCGAGCGCTGCGCGGAGTCCTTGTAGGACTTCGCCGCGGACTTGATGTCCTCGGTGAAGGTGGAGGTCGGCTGGTCGTCGTCGCGCCGCGGGTAGGTGCCGGTGAGGATCTCCCGGTACTGCTCGCCGGCCGCCCACCGCTGGAGCTCGGCGGCCCGCACGACGGCCATCGGGTGCGTGCTGCGCCAGGTCTTGATCAGCTTGAGCAGGCTGTCCCGGACGTCCTCGACCTGCTCGTACTCCTTGGCCTGCTTGAGGAACTCGGCGGTGTCCACCTGGGACAGGTCCATCCCGCCGGCCAGCGCCACGTGCACCCGCAGCGCCGCCGCCGGGTCCTGGCAGACCAGCAGCCCGGCCCGGTCGCAGCTCAGCTCGGTCTTGCGGTACCACTCCAGCAGCGCCGCGATCACCGCGCGCACCGCCCAGAACCCGGCCGGCATCCAGCCCAGCCCGTGCTGGAGCTCCATCAGCCGGTACAGGATCGTCTGGTACAGCGCGTGCCCGGACAGCACGTGGCCCATCTCGTGGCCGATCACGAACCGCCGGCTGTCGTTGTCCAGCAGCTCCAGCAGGCCGGTCGACAGCACGATGAACGGCTTGTCGATGCCCAGCGTCCGCGCGTACACCTGCGGGTCGCGCTGCACGAACAGCTCCGGCACCGGGTCGAGGTCCAGCGCGGCCGCCGCCTCCAGCCGGATCCGGTCCAGGTCCGGGTACTGCTTGGGCCCCACGCGGATCGCGGACGCCACGTAGATCAGGCGTTCACCCCTTTCAGTGAACGCACCTGCCACCGCCTGCAACACGGGCCCGATTCCCGGCACCGCGCGCAAGACCGCCAACGCCCCCCTGTCGACCGGGTGCTCGTAAGCCCGCGGGCTGATGCCCGGGAAACGAACACGCGCCGTCGACCGCTCGATCTCCTCGCTCATGCCCTCCAGACTGCCACGACCCGCGACGGGCAACTCCCGAAAGGCGCAATCGGCGTGCACACTGACGCGATGACCGCTGACGTGCTCGGTACCGACTACGAGACCCGGACGCTGCCGCTGGGCGGCGGGGACGTGACCGCGACCCTGGTCCGCCGCCGCGCCCAGCCCGCGACCAGGGGTGCCGTGCTCTACGTCCACGGCTTCGCCGACTACTTCTTCCAGAAGCACGTCGCCGAGCACTTCACCGCGCGCGGCTACGACTTCTACGCGATCGACCTGCGCGCGTACGGCCGGTCCCTCAAGCCCGGCCAGGCCGCGAACTACGTGACGGACCTGGCCGAGCACTTCGAGGAGATCGACGCGGCGGTGCGGCTGATCCGCGAGGAGGACCACCACGAGCGGCTGGTGGTGATGGGCCACTCGACCGGCGGGCTGATCACGTCGCTGTGGGCGGACGAACGCCGCGCGGACGACGTGCTGGACGCGTTGGTGCTCAACAGCCCGTGGCTCGACCTGGCCGAACCGTGGATCACGCGCACGGTCGGCACCGCGTTCATCCGGGGCATCGGCCGGGTCGCGCCGCGGGTGGTCCTCAAGGGCGGCATGGGCCCGGTGTACGGCGAGAGCATCCACGCCGACCACCACGGCGAGTGGGACTTCGACACGACGTGGAAGCCGATCGAGGCGTTCCCGGTGCTCGCGGGCTGGCTGCGCGCGGTGCGCCGGGGCCAGGCCCGGCTGCACCGGGGGCTGGACGTGCGGGTGCCGGTCCTGGTGCTGCGCTCCGGCCGGAGCCTGCTCAAGGCCAAGGCGTGGTCGCCCGAGGCGATGACGGCGGACACCGTGCTGGACGTGGAGCACATGCGGCGGTGGGCCCCGAAGATCGGCCGGGACGTGACGGTCGTCCAGGTGGACAACGGGATGCACGACCTGTTCCTGTCGGCGGGGCCGGTGCGGGAACGGGCGCTCGCCGAGATCGACGAGTTCCTCGACCGCGTCTAGCGCTCGTGCGGCTGCGGGCGGTGGTGGACGTACTCGACCACCGTCCCGTCCGGGTGGCGCGCGGTGAACCCGACACCGGTCGGCACGTCGATCGGCGGGTCGGTGATCACCGCGCCCTCGGCCGCCAGGCGTTCGAGGTAGCCGGCGACGTCGTCCACGAGCAGCGTGCCGTGGGTGGCGCGGAACGGCCGCGTGGTCTCGTCATCGCCCTCGATGATCAGGAACGCGCCGACGGTCGCCAGGGACAGCCCCTTCTCCGGGTACGGGGTGCGCAGGTCGGCCTCGACGCCCAAAAGCCGCTCGTAGAAGCCGATGGCGTCGTCGAGGGTGCCGGGCTGGACGAAAGCCCTGATGTACACGCGGGGTTCGGTGCGGTCGGAAGAGTCGGTGTCGCGTCGCCACAAGGTCATGGCACCAATGCTGGCCCGGCCGCGTCCAGCGGGCGAGACAGCGGTTTGTGCCGTTAGTGGCGGTAATAGGCTCGGGCGCATGTCGACCAGACAGGAGTTGGGGCGGTTCCTGCGGGCGCACCGGGCGCTGCTCGACCCGGCGGACGTCGGGTTGGCGGCGGGCCGCCGGCGGCGGACGCCGGGGTTGCGGCGCGAGGAGGTCGCGGCGCTGTCCGGGGTCGGGCTGGCCTGGTACACGTGGCTGGAGCAGGGCCGGGTGGACACCTCCCGGCAGGTGCTCGACGCGGTCGCGCGGGCGTTGCGGCTGGACGCGGACGCGCACCGGCACGTGCTGGCGCTGGCCGGGCTGCGCGCGGAGGTCCCGGCCGCCGACCTGGCCGGGCTGCGGCCGCTGGTGGACGGGCTGGCCACGCCGGCGGCGGTGGTGGACCGGCGGTTCGACGTGGTGGCGGCCAACGCCGGGTTCACGGCGCTGGCCCTGCCGGACCGCAACCTGGTGCTGGCCTTCACCGACCCGGCCTGGCGGGTCCGCACCCCGGACTGGGAACCGTTGGCGCGCACCGTGTTCCGCCAGTTCCGGGCGCAGGCCGACCGGTCGCCGGACGACCCGAGGTTCGCGGAGCTGCTGCGGGACCTGCCGTCCCGGCGCGGCGACCTCGCGCCGTGGTGGGAGTGCCGCGCGGTGCTGGAGTTCCAGGCGGCGGAGGCGACCGTGGACGGGCGGCCGTGGCGGTTCGCGCTGCTGCGGCCGGGCGCGGACCCGGAGGCCGGCGTGCTGGTGCTCAGCGCAGGTGCCCGACCGCCGGCCGGGTAGCCGACCACGGTGATTTCGTCGCGCACGGTCGGCCGCGTACGGGACCCGGAATTCCTGCGCTGGTAACGGTTCCAGGCCCACTCGGCCGTGCGGCCGGCGGCGGTGCGGCCACGGTTCCGGACGCCCGGAGCGGGACGTCTACGTGGCGAGGAGGCCGGCCCGCGCGGCGGCGAGGGCGGTACGGGCCGCGTGTTCGGCGGTGGCCCGGTCGATCGGCTCGTCGGTGATGAAGATCCGGTAGTAGAGCGGGGCGCAGGTCTGGCGGACCACCTCGACCGGGTCGGTGTCGGCCGGGACCTCGCCGCGCTGGATCGCCCTGGTGACGACGACGGCGGCCTGGGCGTGCCGGGCGGCGTAGAAGTCCTTCTTGGCCCGGCGCGCCCGGCTGGACTGCAACGCCGCCGTGACGACCGCTTCCGGGACCGCGCTGCGGCCGGGGTCGGTGAAGACGTCCACGACCTCGGTGGCGATGGCGATCAGGTCGCCTTCGAGCGTGCCGGTGTCGGGGACGGGCCACTCGACGTCGCGGCTGCTGTCGAGCGCGTCGGCGATGAGCACGTCGACGGTGCCCCAACGGCGGTAGACGGTCGTCTTGTGCACGCCCGCGCGGTCGGCCACGTTCTCGACGGTCATGCCCAGGTAGCCGCGCTGGACGAGTTCGGCGTAGGTGGCGTCGAGGACGTCGGCGCGGACGCGGGCGGAACGCCCACCGGGTCGGTTGCTCACGGCTCTCCCGTTCTCGCGTGCAATGCCGCGAATGCTAACGCAACCCAAGTTGCATTAACAGCTTCCGCGCCTTAAACGCAACACGAGTTGCACGAACGGCTCCGCTGGACGCACCTAACGCGACCGAGGTTGCGTTAGCCAACTCGGCGTGACACGGTAACGCAACACGAGTTGCGATTAGGAGTAGCTGTGACGCCCAGCCCGACCGTCCTGCACCCCATGCCCGAGCACCCCAGGGTGGTGCTGCTCAGGCCCCTGGTGGAGGGCTCGCCGACGATCGAGGTCGGCGACTACACCTACTACGACGACCCGGAGCACGCGACGGAGTTCGCCACCCGCAACGTGCTCTACGGGTACGGCCGGGAGAAGCTGGTCATCGGCCGGTTCTGCGCCCTGGCCACCGACACCCGGTTCATCATGGCCGGCGCGAACCACCTGACCACCGGCGTCTCCACGTTCCCGTTCACGATCTTCGGCGGCCAGTGGGCCGAGTCCACCCTCGACCTGATGACGACCATGCGGACGCGCGGCGACACGGTCGTCGGCAACGACGTCTGGTTCGGCTACGACACCACCGTCATGCCCGGCGTGCGCATCGGCGACGGCGCGATCATCGCCACCGGCGCGGTGGTGACGTCCGACGTCCCGCCGTACACCGTGGTCGGCGGCAACCCCGCGCGGCCGGTGAAGCAGCGCTACTCCGACGACGGCGTCGACCTGCTGCTGCGCGCGGCGTGGTGGGACTGGCCGATCGACCTCGTCACGGCGAACGTCCGCACGATCATGTCCGGCACGCCGGAGCAGGTCGCCGACATCGCGCGGGCCCACGGCCTGTTCCGGGCGGGGTGATCGGCGGGCGACCGTCGCTTTCGGACGCGGCCCGCGCGGGGCCGGTTGCCGCCCGGTGGTGGGCCGGACGGACGTGCCGCGCGGCGCGGTCCCGGCGCACCCGGTCGCGGACCAGTCGATCGGTCTAGCGCGTTCGCCCGCGCCGGGCGCGATCATTGTCCGGCGCGAGGGAGGTCGCCCATGGCCGACGAGCAGGCCGACGAACGGGAAGAGTTCAACCGCTACTGCGACGTGACCATGCGGGGCGGGACCACGAGCGGCGTGGTCTACCCGTGGGCGGTGGTGGAACTGGCCCGGCACTACCGGTTCCGGTCGCTGGGCGGGGCTTCGGCCGGGGCCATCGCGGCCGCGTTCACCGCCGCCGCCGAGAAGGGGCGCGAGCGGGGCGGGTTCGACCGGCTCGCCGAGACGATCCGGTGGTTCGCCGCGCCCGGCTGGCGGATGGCGCAGCTCTTCCAGCCCGCCGAGTCGACCCGCAAGCTGTACCGGATCGTCGCGGCCTCCATGCAGTCGCGCGGCACGACCGGGCGCAGCGCGACCACGTGCCTGATCCTCGCCCTGCTCGGCGCGATCGGGTTCCGGGCCAAGGCAGCGCTGGCGCTGGCCGTCCTGCTGTGGCTGGTCGGGCCGGTCGCGTGGTTCCTGGCGGTCGACTGGGGCGGGACGCCGACCTGGCTGCTGGTCGGGGTGATCGCGCTGGTCGCGGTCGCGGTGCCGCCGATCGTGGTGCGGCTGCGGCCCCGCCGCAGGTCCACGACGTCCGGGTGGTCGGCGTGGGCCCGCCGGCTCGGCACGGCGCTGCTGCTGGTCGTGCCGCTGGTCCCGGTGCTGGTGGCGATGTCCTGGCGCTTGGCGGACTTCGCGTCGCTGGCCGTCGCGGTGGTGTGGTGGCTGGTGCTCGGGTTCGCGTGCCTGAGCGCGGTGGCGCTCACCTACCTGTTGGGGGCCAAGCGATTCCTCGACCGGATGGCGACCAAGGTCCACTTCGGACTGGTGCCGGGCACGGGCACCTTCAAGGCGAACTTCTGGGACCGGCGGTGCGGTGTGCCGGCCTCGACCGGGGTGCCGCCGATCGCCGAGTGGTTCACCACCGAGCTCGACGAGCTGTCCGGCGTCACCGACCTGAAGTTCTCGCACCTCACCACGAACCTGGTGCTGATGACCACGGACCTCTCCGAGGGCCGCCCCTACCGGCTGCCGTTCACCGAGCCCGCCGCGCCCTGGCTGTACTGCGAGCGGTGCCTGGAGTACGTCGTGCCGCAACGGGTCGTGCGCGCGATCGGCGGCGCCGAGACCGGGCACCGGTGCCCGCTGCACCCCGAGGACGCGCTGCGCGACCTGCCCGCCGACCTGCCGGTCGCGCTGGCGGTGCGGATGAGCATGCCGCTGCCGGGCCTGATCGCGGCGGTGCCGCTGTGCCGGGCGGAGCCGCTGCCCCGCGTGCACTGGTTCTCCGACGGCGGGATCACCAGCAACTTCCCGATCCACTTCTTCGACACGCTGCTGCCGCGCTGGCCGACGTTCGGCCTCACGCTCGGCCCGTACCCGGGTCCGGACGCGCCGCCGGTGTGGCTGCCCGAGCAGGACGCGGCGACCTCCGGCACGCCGTGGAGCGAGATCGGCGGGGTGGGGCGGTTCGCGGCGTCGATCCTGAACACGATGCTGGACTGGCGGGACACGATGCAGTCCGCGCTGCCCGGCTACCGGGGCCGGATCGCGCAGGTCCGGCTGGCCGACCACGAGGGCGGCACGAACCTGTTCATGCGCCCGGAGACGATCCTGGCCCTGGCCGAGCGCGGCAGGGCGGCGGGCGAGCTGCTGCGCACCCGCTTCACCGCCGACGACGCGGCCGACACCGACCGCTACCGCTGGATCCGGATGCGCCTGGCGATGCGCGAGTACCAGCAGCTGGGCGACCAGGCCCGGCGGCGCTCGGAGCTGTACAAGGACCTGGCGGAGGACTACCCGATCCCGGAGGACCTGAAGGACTGGTTCGAGGTGCCGCCCGGTGGCGCGGACCCGAACGCCACCGACATCGCGCTGATCCTCGACGCCCTGGGCGCGGTCGGCTCGGCCCGGTTCGACGGCGAGCCGCCGGTGGACCCGGACCTGCGGCTGAGCCCGCCGGAGTGACCCGGACCGCGCCCCGCCCCGAGGTCCGGGCGGGGCGCGGCGGGCTCAGTCCAGGTCGAGGTTGAGCAGGGCGTTCTCGATGACCTCGGGCATCGCGGGGTGGATCCAGTACTGGCCGCGGGCCATCGACCGCGCGTCCAGGCCGAAGCTCATCGCCTGGATCACGGGCTGGATCACGCTCGACGCCTGCGGCCCGATGACGTGCGCGCCGAGCAGCTGCCCGGTCGCCGGGTCGGCCAGCACCTTGGCGAAGCCGGTGTCGTCCTCCATCGCCCAGCCGTAGGCGATGGCCGCGTAGTCCTGCTTGGCCGCCACGTACCGCACGTCGAGCGCCTTCGCCCGCTCCTCGGTCAGCCCGACGGACGCGATCTGCGGCGAGGAGAACACCGCCGACGGCACGAACCGGTGGTCCGCGGCCACGAGGTCACCGGGGTGCAGCAGGTTGTGCTGGACGACCCGCGCCTCGTGGTTGGCCACGTGCTTGAGCTGGTGCTCCGAGCTGATGTCGCCCAGCGCCCACACGCCGGCCGCGGAGGTGCGCTGGTACTCGTCCACCACGACCCGGCCGTCCGGGTGCACGTCGATCCCGGCGGTGGCCAGGTCCAGCAGGTCGGAGTTGGGCGTGCGGCCGACCGCGACGAGCAGTTCGTCCGACGCCACCACCTCGTCGCCGGTCGGGCCTTCCAGGTGCAGCCGCACCTCGCCGTCGACGCGTTCGGCGCGCACCGCCTTGCGGCCCAGCCGCACGTCCCACCTCTGCCCGGCGATCTCGGTGAAGCGGGCGGCGACGTCGTGGTCCTCGTTGCGCAGCAACAGGTTCGAGCGGCCCACCACGGTGACCTCGACGCCGAACGACGAGAACACATGCGCGAACTCGGCCGCGACGAACCCGCTGCCCAGGATGGTCAGCCGCTTCGGCAGGGCGTCGAGCCGCATGATCGTGTCCGACGTGTGGTAGCCGACCGAGGCGAGGTCCGCGACGTCGGGCAGCACCGGGCGGGAGCCCGCGGCGAGCACGAACCGGTCGGCGGTGATCACCTCGCCGGTGCCGGTGTCCAGCGTCCGCGGTCCGACGAACCGCGCGGTGCCCTCGAACACGGTGGTGTTCGGGTTCTCCTCGGCCCGCCAGCGCCGCCCGCCCGCCGAGATCGGGTCGATGCGGCCGAAGATCCGGTCCCGCACGTCGGTCCACCGGACGCCGTCCAGGGTCGCGTCGACGCCCAGCCGCGCGCCCGCGGCGGGTGCGGCGGCCAGGTCGGCGGTGTGCACGAACATCTTGGTGGGGATGCACCCGACGTTCAGGCACGTGCCGCCGAACACCCCCTTCTCGACGATCGCGATGTCCCAGCCCGCGAATCGCTCGTCGGCGATCGAGTTGCCGGAGCCGGAACCGATGATGACCAGGTCGAAGTGCCTCACGTCCTGGTTGAACCCCGGACGCGAGGCGCTCATTCCCGGGTCAGCTCGCATACGTCGGGGTGATGATCGCGCGGGCCAGCGTGTGGAAGGCCAGGGTGAAGCCCACCGCGGCAGGCGACGAGTCCGGCGTCACGTCCAGCGCGTCCACGTCCACCGCGTGCACCACGAAGAAGTACCGGTGGGCCGGGTCGCCGGGCGGCGGGGCGGCACCGCCGAACGACCGGGTGCCGTAGTCGTTGCGCACGTGGAAAGCGCCGCCGGGCAGCGTGTCGTCGGACGCGCCCGCGCCGGTGGCCAGCGAGGTGGTGGACGCGGGCAGGTTCACCGCGACCCAGTGCCAGAAGCCGGACGGGGTGGGCGCGTCCGGGTCGAAGCAGGTGACCACGAAGCTCTTGGTGCCGGCCGGGAACCCGGACCAGGACAGGCTCGGCGAGGTGTCGCCGGCCGCGTGCACCTGGGCGTCGGGCAGGGTCTCGCCGTCGCGCACGTCGTCGGACGTCACGTCGAAGGCCGCCACGGCGGGCAGCAGCGAGTAGGGATCGGGAGCGACGGGGCGCTCAAGGCTCATCGGAGTCCTCCACACTCGGGTGACGGGACCCTACCGCCGGGTGAATCCGGTCGCAGAGTCGTCACGGGGCAACCCCCAGCACCCGGGGAGCGTCTAAAAATCGGGTAAGGCACCCTGATTCCGCAGGCGTGCCGAGCCCACGGGGGGATTTCCAGCATGCGAAGAATCAGAGCGGCGGTGGCGGCTGCCCTGGCCGTCGTCACGGTGTCGTGCGGCACGGCGGAGCCGGTGGCCCAGCCGTCCACCGCGACCACCACCACGACCACCGTGACGACCACCACACCGCCCACCGCGGTGCCCGGTCCGGGCGGGGTCACGGTGCCGGTGTTCCAGCACCCGTACCGGTTCGGCTCCGCCCAGGCGAAGGTGCCGGCCGCGCCGGACGGGCTGCTGCCGGTGGTGCGGCGGATCGAGACCGACAAGCCGTACGTGTTCATCACCATCGACGACGGCGCGGTCCGGCACCCGGCGGCGCTGGAGCTGATGCGCTCGTCGAACGTGCGGCCGTCGCTGTTCCTCAACACCAAGCACGTCCAGGACGGACCGCCGTTCTTCAAGGCGCTCCAGGACCAGGCCCACGCCAAGGTGCACGCGCACACCGCGACCCACCCCAACCTCCAGGGCAAGGGCTACGAGTTCCAGAAGCAGGAGATCTGCGGCAACGCCGACTACCTGGAGGGCCAACTGGGCGTGCGGCCCACGCTGTTCCGGCCGCCGTTCGGCAACTACGACGGCACCACCCGGCGCGCGGCCACCGACTGCGGGTTCTCCGCGCTGGTCATGTGGACGGCGGCGGTCAACGACGGCGTGGTGCAGTTCCAGGCGGGCGGCAAGCTCAACGCCGGCGACATCGTCCTGATGCACTTCCGGCAGAGTTTCGTCGAGGACTTCGTCGCGTTCCTGAACCGGTGCGAGCAGGACGGCCTCACGCCGGTCCCGTTGGAGGACTTCCTGTCCACCACTGCGCCCTAGTCACCTTGCCGGCGCGTGAAGTCCCGGTGAACGTCGGGCCATCGCCGGGGGCGATGACCGGCTCGCGACCGAGAATTCGGTGTGCAGATGCTGCGGTCCGCGCTGGACTTCCTCGGTGGTCCCGGCCCGGTGGCGCTCGCGATCGCGTTGTTGTTCGCGACCCCGGTCATCGACCGGCTCTTCGTGCGCCGCAAGCGGGTCGGGTTCCGCGTGCTGTACAACTCCAAGATCGGCCTGGGTCCCGAGCAGCTCCACGACGGCACCGACGCGCACGCGCCGCAGCTCCGCGAGCTGGTGCGGGTGCTGGACCGGATGTCGATCGTGGTCATCCGGGTGCGCAACTCCGGCACCTACGACATCGACACCGACGACTTCGACAAGCCGCTGACGTTCACGTTCGGCAGCCGGGTGGTGTGGAACGCCCGGGTCTCCGAGGCCGGCTCCGAGGAGCTGCGCGCCGAGGTGCGGCGCAGCCTGCAGTTCTTCGGCCGGGAGGAGGGCCAGGTCCGCGCGCCGCTGACCACCGTCCGGGAGCGGATGTCGCTGAGCGTGA
The DNA here is from genome assembly GCF_000328705.1 of Saccharothrix espanaensis DSM 44229. Classification (NCBI taxonomy): domain Bacteria; kingdom Bacillati; phylum Actinomycetota; class Actinomycetes; order Pseudonocardiales; family Pseudonocardiaceae; genus Saccharothrix; species Saccharothrix espanaensis. Next base: position 7,798,132 of record NC_019673.1, read on the forward strand.
GCCGGCTGTTCCGCACCGGCGCGGACCGCCCGCCCGCGCTGACCGAACCGGTGTGGCACGGGGTGCGCCTGGACGGGTTGACGTTGCGCCGCAAGCAGAAGTTCAAGCTGCTGGTGGTGCTGCGCGAGCCGGAGGGCAACCGCAGCGGCGAGCTGGGCAAGGAGGTCAAGGTCTCGGGCAGCCTCGGCGGCGCGGGCATCCTGCACGACGAGAAGCAGGAGCGGTTCCTCACCCTGCCCCGGCTGACCGGCGGCCTGGCGGCGCTGCTCGCGGGCGTGCTGGTGCTGACCCTGGCGTGGACGCCGGAGGCCCAGGACCCGACCGTGTCGTGCGGGACGGGCTCGCTGCGGGTCGAGGGGTCCAGCGTGTTCATGCCGACCATGTCCCGCATCGCCGAGCAGTACGCGAAGGCGTGCCCGCAGGCGCGCGTGGAGACCGAGGCCACCGGCAGCCTCGCCGGCGTCCGGGCGGTCGCCGCGGCCGAGCCGGGCAAGGCGCTGATCGCGCTGTCGGACGGCAAGCAGGAGACCCGGGACGTCGTGGCGCAGCAGGCCGCGATCGTCGTCTACCAGGTGGTGGTGCACGACTCGGTGCACCTGGACGCGCTCACCGTGAAGCAGTTGCAAGGCATCTACAGCGGCGAGTACACCGACTGGCAGCAGCTGCGCGGCGGTGACCCGCTGCCGATCCGGATCGTCGGCCGGGGCAGCGAGTCCGGCACGCGGGAGCTGTTCGAGCAGCGCGTGCTGGGCACCACGGAGGGCAAGCTGACGTCCAACAACTGCCGCACCCCCGACCGCGACCCGCAGGCCAAGGTGATCCGCTGCGAGCGGGACAAGAACAGCGACGTGGTGCGCGAGATCGCCACCGTGGAAGGTGCCATCGGGTACGCCGACGCGCCGTCGGTGACCGAGGCCCGCAAGACCGCCACGCTGACCGCGTTGTCGTTGGACGGCAAGGTGTTCGACGCGGTGTCGGGAGTCGACTCGGGCTACCAGTTCTGGACCGTCGAGTACCTGTACACGAAGGTGCAGCCCGCCGAGGACTCGTTGCAGGCCAAGTTCATCAAGTACGCCCGCGAGCACGACGACGCCCGCATCCGGATGAAGGACGCGGGCTACCTGCCGTGCCGGACCCCCGACGGCGGGCCGCTGGAGCTGTGCAACCTGCGCTAGATGACGGTGATGGTGAGCACGGCCGGGTAGCCGCCGGCCCGCGTCGACGTGGGCGCGTGCAGCGTGAGGTCGGCAGTCAGCACAGCGGTGCCCGAGCCGTGCGCGGCGGTGAAGGCCAGGACGCGCGGCTCCCGCAACCCGGCCCCGTCCGGCACCGCCCCGCCGGGCAGCCCTCCCGGACCGGGCGGCACGACGGCACCAGGACCTGGGTCGGCGACTGGTCGACCACCCGCGGCACCCAGCCCAGGTTCGCCGCGTCGACCACGTCCCCCGGTGCCGAGCCGAACCGTTCACGCACGGCGAGACGCGCGCGTCGGACACCCGACCCAGCCGCGCCACGGCCGTCCGCGCCATCTCCGCGGATGATCCACCGGCCTCGCACGGTGAGCCACGCCGGTGACAGCAGCGCGTCCACGTCCGTCACGCCGAACAGCGCGCAAACGGACTCGGCGGACCAGTAGAAACTGATCCGCCGAGCCCGCGCCGCGTCACGCCGCCGCTGTCACCGCCGTCGGCTCCAGCGCCAGCTCCAGCACCTCGCGCACGTCACCCACCAGGTGCACGGTGAGCGCGTCGCGCACCTCCGCCGGCACGTCGTCCAGGTCGGGTTCGTTGCGCTGGGGCAGCAGCACGGTCGTGATGCCCGCCCGGTGCGCGGCGAGCAGCTTCTGCTTCACCCCGCCGATCGGCAGCACCCGCCCGGTCAGCGACACCTCGCCGGTCATCGCCACGTCCGCCCGCACCGGCCGGCCCGAAAGCAGGGACGCCAGCGCCGTCGTCATCGTCACGCCCGCCGACGGCCCGTCCTTGGGCACCGCGCCCGCCGGCACGTGGAGGTGCACGCCCCGGTCGGCCAGCGCCTCCGCCCGGCTGTCGTGGGAGCGCAGGTAGGACAGCGCGATCTGGGCCGACTCCTTCATCACCTCGCCCAGCTGCCCGGTCAGCGTGACGCCGGCGGTCCCGGTGCCCCGCGAGGCCAGCGACGCCTCCACGAACAGCACGTCACCGCCCGCGCCGGTCACCGCCAGCCCGGTCGCCACGCCCGGCACCGCCGTGCGCTCGGCCGACTCCGGGGTGAACTTCGGCGAGCCCAGGTACCCGCGCAGGTCCGGCACGTCCACCCCGACCGGCAGCTCCGCCTCGTCCAGCGCGACCCGCGCGGTCACCTTGCGCAGCACCCGCGCCAGCGACCGTTCGAGCTGCCGCACACCGGCCTCCCGGGTGTACTCGCCGGCCAGCTTGCGCAGCGCGTCCTCCGTGATGCCCACGTCGTCACCGGTCAGCCCGGCCCGTTCGACCTGGCGCGGCAACAGGTGGTCGCGCGCGATGGTGACCTTCTCGTCCTCGGTGTACCCGTCGAGCCGCACCAGTTCCATCCGGTCCAGCAGCGGGCCGGGGATCGACTCCAGCACGTTGGCCGTGGCCAGGAACACCACGTCCGACAGGTCGAGCTCGACCTCCAGGTAGTGGTCCCGGAACGTGTGGTTCTGCGCCGGGTCCAGCACCTCCAGCAGCGCCGCCGTCGGGTCGCCCCGGTAGTCCGCGCCGACCTTGTCGATCTCGTCGAGCAGCACCACGGGGTTCATCGACCCGGCCTCGGCGATGGCCCGCACGATCCGACCGGGCAGCGCGCCCACGTAGGTCCGCCGGTGCCCCCGGATCTCGGCCTCGTCCCGGACTCCGCCCAGCGCGACCCGGACGAACTCCCGTCCCATCGCCCGCGCCACGGACTCGCCCAGCGACGTCTTGCCCACCCCGGGCGGCCCCACCAGCGCGAGCACCGCGCCGGACCGCCGCCCGCCGACCACGCCCATGCCCCGGTCGGCCCGCCGGCGGCGCACCGCGAGGTACTCGGTGATGCGCTCCTTCACGTCGTCCAGGCCGGCGTGGTCGGCGTCCAGCACGGCCCGCGCGCCCGCGATGTCGTAGGAGTCCTCGGTCCGCGAGTTCCACGGCAGTTCCAGGACGGTGTCCAGCCAGGTGCGGATCCACCCGGTCTCCGGCGACTGGTCGGAGGTGCGCTCCAGCTTGTCGACCTCGGCCAGGGCCGCCTTGCGCACGTTCTCGGGCAGGTCCGCGCCCTCGACCCGGGCCCGGTAGTCCTGCTCCTCGGTGGCGGGCTTGCCGTCCAGCTCGGCCAGTTCCTTGCGGATGGCGGCGAGCTGCTGACGCAGCAGGAACTCCCGCTGCTGCTTCTCGACGCCTTCCTTCACGTCCTTGCGGATGGTCTCGGCGACGTCCAGCTCGGTGAGGTGCTCCCGCCCCCACACCAGCAGCTTCTCCAGCCGCTCGGCGACGTCGCTGGTCTCCAGCAGCCACACCTTCTGGGTGTCGCCCAGGTACGAGGCGTACCCGGCGAGGTCGGCCAGCGCGGACGGCTCGTCCACCTGCTGCACCGAGTCGACGACCTGCCACGCCCCGCGCTGCTGGAGGATCGTGGTGACCAGCGCCCGGTACTCGCGGGCCAGCTCACGCGTCCGGTCGTCCACCGGCGACTCGTCGGCGACGGTCGCCTCCACCCACAGCGCCGCCCCGGGCCCGGTCGTCCCGGTCCCGATCCGGACCCGCTCGGTGCCCCGCACGACCGCCGCCCGTTCACCCCCGGACAGCCGTCCGACCTGCTCGATCACCGCCAAGGTGCCGACCTTGGCGTACTTGCCGTCCAACCGGGGCACCAGCAGCACCCGGGCCGGCCCGTCCCCGGCGGAAGCGGCCTCCACGGCGGCACGCGCCTCGGCGGTGGCGTCCGAGCCGGTGAGCCGGATCGGCACGACCATGCCGGGGAGCACGACCACGTCGTCCAGCGGCAGCACCGGAAGCGCCAGCGTCTCACCCATGTCGATCCTCCAAAGTTGAGTCTGTAAGGCTCAACCAAGGTGAGCGGGCGTTTGTTTCCCGCACCCGTTCGCTCTGAGCGAGCGCCCTACAGCGTTCGGGTGCTGCTCCCCTTCCACACTGCGCCGGACGGCCCGAACCCGGCACGATTCCCACCGTGACAGCACACCTCGCCGGACCGGCCAGGTCCGCGGTGCACCGCACGATCGTGGTGGTCGACGTCGAGGGGTTCGCCGACCGGCGGCGGACCCTGCCGCACCAGCTGGGCACCCGCGCCGCCCTGTACCGGGTGGTCGAGGGCGCGCTGCGGGCGGCCGGCGTGCGGTGGGCGGACTGCCACCACGAGGACCGGGGCGACAGCGTCTTCGCCCTGGTCCCGCCCGAGGTGCCCAAGACGCCCCTGGTCGAGGTGCTGCCCGGCGCGCTGGTGGCGGCGCTCCGCGAGCACAACCGCACCTGCCCGCCGGAGCAGCGGTTCCGGCTGCGGCTCGCGGTGCACGCGGGCGAGGTCGCCTTCGACGACCACGGCGCGACCTCGACGTCGCTGACCACCGCCTTCCGCCTGGTCGACGCCCCGCCGCTCAAGCAGGCGCTCGCCGACTCGCCCGGCACGCTCGCCCTGGTCGTGTCCCGCTGGGTGTTCGACGAGGTGGTGCGGCACTCCGCGGTGCTCGACCCGGCCACGTTCCGCCCGGTGCGGATCCGGGTGAAGGAGGTGCGGGACACCGCGTGGATCGCCCTGCCCGACCACCCCTACCCGCGGGCGACCGCCACCGCGGACCCCCTCGACGCGGGCACGGTCCCCCGCCAACTGCCCGCCGCCCCCGCGCCGTTCATCGGCCGGCACGACGAAGCGGCCCGGATCGACCGCGCCCTCGACGCCGTCGGGTCCGCCACGGTGCTGATCTCCGCGATCGGCGGGGCGGGCGGGATCGGCAAGACGTGGCTGGCGCTGCACTGGGCGCACCGGCACGCCGAGCGGTTCCCGGACGGGCAGCTGTTCGTCGACCTGTGCGGCTTCTCGCCCACGGGGGAACCGATGCCCTCGACCGAGGCGCTGCGCGGGTTCCTCGACGGCCTGGGCGTCGACCCCGGCCGCGTCCCGGCGGACCTGCACACCAGGGCGGCGCTCTACCGGAGCCTGGTCGCCGGGAAGCGGGTGCTGGTGGTGCTGGACAACGCCGCCACGGTCGAGCAGGTCACCCCGCTGCTGCCCGGCGACGCCGGGTGCACCGTCGTGGTCACCAGCCGCCGCCGGCTGGACAGCCTGGTCACCGCGCACGACGCGCACTACGTGGACCTGGGCGTGCTCGCCGACACCGAGGCCCACCGCCTGCTCACCACCAGGCTCGCCGTCGGCCGGGTCGAGTCCGAGCCCGAGGCGGTCGACCACCTGCTGCGGGTCTGCGCCGGGTTCCCGCTGGCCCTGGCCATCATCGCGGGCCGCGCCCGCACCCACCCCCACCTCCCGCTGGCCGCCCTGGCCGGCGAACTGCGCGACGAGGCCACCCGGTTGGACGTGCTGGACAGCGACGACCCGGCCGCCAGCCTGCCCACCGTGCTGTCGTGGTCGCTGCGCGCCCTCCCGCCGCACCAGCGGGAGGTGTTCGCCCTGCTCGGCATCGCGCCCGGCCCGGACATCGGCCTCGACGCCACCGCGCGCCTGGTCGACCTGACGCCGGCCGAGGCGCACCTGGCGCTGCGCCGGCTGGTGCAGGCGTCCCTGCTGGTCGAGGACGCGCCGGGCCGGTGGCGGATGCACGACCTGATCCGACGCTACGCGGCCAAGCGCGCGATCCACGACCTGACCGACGCCGACCGCGAGGCCGCGCTGCGCCGGGTGGTCAACGCCTACGTCGACGCCGCCCGGACGAACGCCCGGCGCATGCACCCGTCGGTCAGCGAGGTCATGCCGATCTTCGGGATGATGGGGGCCGGCCCCCGGACACCACCCGACAGCCTGCGCGAGGTCCTGGACTGGTTCCGGGTCGAGTACCTGAACCTCGTCGCCGTCGAGCAGATCGCCGCAGCACGGGCCTGGAACACGCAACTGTGGCAACTGGTGTGGTCCCTGCAGACCGTACGGGTGATGCTGGGCCGCTTGGACGAGAACGTGGCCGCGTGGCGGGCAGCGCTGGCCGCCGTGGCCGACCACCCGGACCCGGCCGTGCTGCCGTGGACGCACGGGTTGTTGGGCTCGGCCCTGAACTGGACCCAGGAGACCGCCGCAGCGGAAGAGCACCTGACCGCCGCGCTGGAGGGCGCGATCCGCCTCGGCGACACCGGCGTCACGGCCCACCTGCACTTCCTCCTGGCCTGGCGGCACGAACTGGCGGGCGAGGACGACCGTGCCCGAGAGGAAGCAGAGCACTGCCGGCGGCTGGGCGGCCCCCGCGCGGAGGCCTACGCACTGCACGTACTGGGCCGCTGCCACACCAGAGCGGGCGAGCACGACCAGGCCCACGCCTGTTTCGAACGGTCGGTGGCCCTGCACCGCGCGGACAACGACCTGTTCGGCGAGGTCGAGATGCTGGACTGCCTCGGCGAAAGCGCCCGCCGCGCGGGCCTCCCCGGCGCGGTCGCACACCACCGACAGGCGCTGGAACTGCACGGCAGGGTCGGCATCACCCGCTTCTGGGCCGACGCCCTGGACCACCTGGCACTGGCCCACCTGGCCGACGGCGACCACGACCAGGCCCGCGAAGCGTGGCAAGAAGCCCTGGACCTCTACCGCGAGCAGAGACGCGAGGAAGACGCCACCCGCGTCCAGCAACAACTACACGACCTACCCAACACCCACCCCTGACCCCACCCCGCAACAGACACCCACCCACACCCCACGACCCGCGATCGTCAGCACCACCGACACCCCCACTCCACCTGGCAAACCCCACGACCGCCCGTTCAGAGGTTGTGCCCGGTTTGTGCCCCGTGAACGATCACGCGGGTCGGCGACGAAGGGGAAGACATGGAGCAGGCAAGCTGGGTCCCGTCCTCGGTAGACCTGGACCGCCCGAGCGCAGCCCGCATGTACGACTACTTCCTGGGCGGCTCGCACAACTTCGCGGCGGACCGCGAAGCCGCGAAGTCCGTGGAACAGATCTTCCCCGGCATGGCCGGAGCCTCCCGGGCGAACCGCTCGTTCCTCCGCCGGGCGGTCCGCTACCTGCTGGACCAGGGCATCGACCAGTTCCTGGACCTGGGATCGGGCATTCCGACCGTGGGCAACGTCCACGAGATCGCCCAACAGGCCGATGAGAACGCGAAGGTCGTCTACGTCGACGTGGAACCGGTCGCCGTCGCGCACAGCACCGCCATGCTGGCGACCAACCCCCACGCCGGCGCGATCCAAGCCGACCTGCGCGACCCGGACTCCGTGCTGAACAACGACACCGTCCGCGACATGCTCGACTTCACCCGGCCGATCGGCCTGCTGATGGTCGCGGTGCTGCACTTCGTCCCGGACAGCGACAACCCCGAAAAGGCCCTGGCCCGCTACCGGGAAGCCCTGCCGAAGGGCAGCTACCTGGCCATCTCCCACGGCAGCCTGGAAGGCATCAACCCGGACGGCCTCGAAGACACCGAACAGATCAAAGCGATCTACCGCCGCACGGACAGCCCCCTGACCTTCCGCACCCGCGACGAGGTAGCCAAGTTCTTCACCGACCTGGACGTGGTCCCACCCGGCGTGGTCCCCCTGTCCGAATGGCACGCCGACTCAGCCGACGCCTACATCAGCGCCTACGTAGGCGTAGCCCGCAAGCCTTGACCACATCCCCACCCACCCGCAATCCCACACGTCCCCACCGAGTCGCGTTCTCCCCGTATGGCCTGCGCGCAGCGAACCGCGCTTTGCCAGGGTCTGCAAGCACGCCCTTCGCTTGCAGACCCTGGCAAAGGGTGGTTGTCTCCCGACCAGGCCATACGGGGAGAACGCGACGGACGCTCTTCTCCCCCGGCGGCCTGCCCAGCGGCGAGCGTCGCTCTTGCCTTGCGCTCTTGCCTTGCGCTTTCACCCACCGCTCTCGTCTTTCGCCCGAGACCCCCGGCCCCCGGCCGCCGGCCCCCGGCGAAGCTCAGACCGTACGGGGACGCCCCGCGACCCACCCCAGCCCGGTCAGCAACAGCAGCAACCCCACCAACACCAGCATCGACAACGTCCAATCCCCGGTGGCCCCGCGCAGCACGCCGAAGGCGAACGGCCCGGAAGCGGAGATCAGGTACCCGATGCTCTGCGCCATCGCAGACAGCCGAGCAGTGTCCGAAGTGGACGAGGTGCGCAACGAGATCATGACCAGTGCCAGCGGGAACATCCCCATCCCCACCCCGATGAGCACCACCCACAGCGCCGGCGCGAGGCCGGGCGCGAGCGCCAGCCCCAGCACGCCCGCCACCGACAGGGTGCCCAACCCGAGCACCAGCCCGGACTGGCTGGACCGCCGAGCGGCCAGCGGTGGCACGATCAGGCTCACCGGCACGCCCAGCACCATCGTGATCGCCAGCAGCAGCCCGGCCGTCGTCCGGTCCACCCCGGCGTCGCCGAGGATCTGCGGCAGCCACCCCATCACCGTGTACGCCAGCAGCGACTGCAGCCCGAAGAACACCGTGATCACCCAGGCCAGGGGGCTGCGCACCAGGGATCGCCGCTTACCCGTGCGGACCGGCGCCGAGCGCACGACCTCGCCGTGCCGGGCCCCGGCCAGCCACACCACCAGCGCCGCCGCCGACAGGAACGCCCACGCCCCCACGGCCAGCCGCCACGACCCGAACGCCGACTCCATCGCCGGCGTGAACGCGGCACCCAGCGCCGCCCCGGCCGCCAGCGCGGCCGTGTACACACCGGTGATCAGGCCGACCTTGCCCGGGAACGAGTCCTTGACGACCACCGGGATCAGCACGTTGCAGACCGCGACGCCGGCGCACGCGATGAACGTCCCGCCCAGCACGACCGCCGGTCCGTCGATCACCCGGAGCACCAATCCGGCGGTCAGCACCGTCAGCGACAGTGCGACCGCTCGGGCCATTCCCAGCCGCCGTCCGAGCCAAGGCGCGAGGAACGCCGCGAACCCGAAGCACAGCGTGGGTACCGCCGTAAGCACGGACGTCCACGCCGTGGACACCCCCAATGACGTCCGCACATCGCCGAGCACAGACGCCAGACTGGTCACCGCCGGGCGCAGATTGGCGGCGGCGAGCGCTACGCCGATCGCCAACAGGGTGCTGCCGACCAGGGCAACTTGGCGGTTCCGGGTCACCGGAGCAGCAGGACTACCAGAAGGATGGACCGCGATCGTCGCATTGGCACCGGGATCGGTGGCAATGTGAACCATCGGTGTCCGGTCTGGCTGGGTCTGCTGGATCCTCACCGGGCTACTATTACAGACATGGGATGTTCGGATGAAAGGATGACGTTGTGCCGTTGGCCACTACCCGGCGGGCCGGACTCGTCGACCAGGTGATCGACCAGATGAGGGACGCGATCGCCGGCGGTGAATGGCCGGTCGGCCAGCGCATCCCGCCGGAGCCGGAACTCGTCACCGCGCTCGGAGTGGGTCGCAACACCGTGCGGGAGGCGGTGCGTGCGCTCTCCCACGCCGGACTGCTGGAGGTCCGCCAGGGCGACGGCACGTTCGTGCGCGCCACCAGCGAACTGTCCGGCGCGGTGCGCCGGCTGTGCGGCAGTGAGCTGCGCGACGTCCTCCAAGTGCGCCGCACGCTGGAGGTCGAGGGCGCGCGCCTGGCCGCGGCCCAGCGCACCGACGACGAACTGCGCCGACTGGAAACCCTGCTCGCGGAACGGGACGCCGCGCTGCTCGACAAGGACTGGGAACGCCTGGTGGAACGCGACGCCGCGTTCCACGTGCTGCTCGTGCAGTGTTCGCACAACACCCTGCTGGCCGAGCTCTACCAGGGCCTCACCGAGGCCGTCCGGGCGAGCATCACCGCAACCGTCGAAACCGACCACGAAGACGCTCACGTCTCCCACACCGGTCTGCTGGACGCAGTCCGCGACCGCGACACCGCACGTGCCGCTGCCGAGGCCGGTGGCTTCCTGGAGGAACTTCTGGAGCGGCACTCAAAATAAAACCTCACCGCTCACCGCTCACCGCGCTCGACGCCTCGTACCCCAGCGTGCGAGAAGCAGGCGGGGACCTCCCACGGCGGCGGAAGTACCTTGGGAGGTCCCCTGGTGAGTGGCCTGCTCAACGACCGGGTCGATCAGCCGCTCGTCACGGAAGTCGTCACACCCGGCACCGTTGCAACGACACGATGCCCGATCGTTAGTTAGGCAGTCAAACGTTCATCCCAACAGCCGCGCAGCGCCGCCAGGGTGGCCACCACCGCCGGTCGTCGTCCCGCCTGCGTGCGCCACATCGCGAACACGCGCCTCGTCGGTGTCGGCGTGAACGCCACCGCCCGCACGCCGTCCGGCAGCGGCCCGCGTCCCAGTCGGGGCAGCAAAGCCACCCCCACCCCCCGCTCCAGCAGCGCGATCTGCGTCTCATACTCGCTGATCCGGAAGGCGAGATCGGGCTCCATCCCCGCCATCCGGAACGTGTTCACCAGCCAGTCGTGGCAGATCGTGCCCTCGGGCTGGCAGATCCAGCGCTCGCCGGCCAGGTCCTCCGGCACCACCGACTCCCGGTCCGCCAGCGGGTGCCCGACCGGCAGCAGCACGTCGGCGAAGTCCTCGCCCAGCCGCGCCCGGGACAGCCCGTCCGGCACGGCGAGCGGCGCGTTGTCCCAGTCGTGCGTCACCGCCAGGTCCAGCTCGCCACGCGCCACCAGCTCGATCGCCGGCGGCGGGTCCAGCTCCACCAGCCGCACGTCCAGCGCCGGGTGGTCGCGTGCCAGCGCCACCAGGACCGCCGGCACGAGGCCGCGCGCGGCCGTGGCGAACGCCCCGATCCGCAACTCCCCGACCGCCGCGCCGCGCTGCTGCTCCAACGTCACCTCGGCGTGCTCGACCAGGCGCAACACCTGGTCGGCGGTGGCCGCGAGCAGGTGCGCCGCGTCGGTCAGCGCGATCCCGCGCCCACGGCGTTCCAGCAGCGTGGTGCGGGTCTCCCGTTCGAGCTTGGCGATCTGCTGGGACACCGCCGACGGCGTGTAGCCCAGAGCGAGCGCCGCCGCGCCGACCGATCCGTGCCGGGCCACCGCGTGCAGTGCACGCAACCTCCCCAGGTCGAGCATCCCGCCTCCTGCTGCTCAGCGGGCCTCGACCCGACAACCCGCCACTCCCCACGCCACCCGCCCAGCCGCCTGTCCAAGCATGACCGCAGCACACCACAGTGTAGCCACGCTTAACTCAAAGCTTCAGAACACGTCGCTGGTGCTAAACGATCCGAGCGCCAACACTCGAGCTGTGAAACCTGGTCACGCCGCGCTGGCGGTACTCACCACCACCATCTGGGGCGTCAACTTCGTCGTGATCAAGGTGGGCCTCGACGAGTTCCCGCCACTGCTGTTCTCGTCGCTGCGGTTCCTCGCCGCCGCCGTGCCCGCGCTGTGGTTGGTCGGCAAGCCGCGGGTGGCCTGGAAGTGGATCGCGGCGGTCGCCGCCACGCTCGGCGTCGCCAAGTTCGGGCTCTTGTTCCTGGGCATGAGCGAGGGGATGCCGGCCGGCCTGTCGTCGCTCGTGCTCCAGAGCCAGGTCATCTTCACCATCGCCTTCGCGACCGTGCTGCTCAAGGAACGCCCGCGACCCGTCCAGCTCGTCGGCATCGCCATCGCCGCCACCGGGATCGTGCTGATCGCGCTGGACTACGGCCTGACCAGCCCGATCTCCGCCCTGCTGCTGGTCGTCCTGGGCGCGATCGCCTGGGGCCTGTCCAACGTCGCCACCCGCTACGCCAAGCCGCCGGACGCGCTGAGCTTCATCGTCTGGGTGAGCGCCTTCGCCACCCTGCCCCTGCTCCTGCTCTCCGTGATCTTCGAGGGCCCTTCGGCGATCATCACCGCGCTGGGCAACGCGAGCTGGGCGGGCGTCACGTCGCTGCTGTTCGTCGCGTGGGTCTCGACCCTCTTCGGGTTCGGCGTGTGGGGTTTCCTGCTCCGCGAGCACAACGCGAGCACCGTCGTCCCGTTCGCGCTGCTCGTCCCCGTCGCCGGCATGTTCTCCGGTTGGCTCTTCCTGGACGAGAACCTCTCGCCCGTGCGCCTCGGTGCCGCCGCCCTGGTCATCGCCGGCATGGCCGCGACAACCATCCCCAGACCAGCCCGCGTCCTGACACCCGTCCCGTAATCACTCCCGCCTCGACCCACCCCTCACTCTCACTCCCGCAGCCTCACTCCCGCAGCCGATCCACCCGACGCCGCGCGGCGCGCGCCTTCTCGTGCCGATCAGCCTTCTCGTACAGGCCCACCGCGCGCGTGAACCAGCGCCGTGCGGCGTCCACCTCCCGGTCGTGGCGGGCGATGAACCCGAGCCGCTCCGCGATCCGGCCTTCCCTCATCGGATCTCCGCGCCCCTCGACCACCCGCAACGCCGCCGCGTACCGCCCCCGGGCCTCCGGGTACCGCCCCTCCGCACGGTCCACCGCACCGAGGTGGCACATGCCGTCCACCTCGCCCCGCCAGTCGCCCGACTCCCGGCAACGGGCGAGCGCCTCTTCGTAGTACCCCCGCGCCACCTCGAACTGACGCTTGCCGAGCGCCACGTTCCCCAGGTCCGCCAACACCTGGACCTCGGCCGCCCGATCGCCGAGCAGCCGCGCGGCTTCCAGCGCCAACGGGAACAGCACCGCACAGTCGTCCCACCGCCGTCGCCGCACCAGGTGTCCGGCCAGGCGACCGGTCAACCGCAGACACCCTCTCCGATCACCCCTTCCAGCCCCATCAGCCCGCTCGGCCGCCGCGACCACCGCCGGCAACTCGACCTCCAACGCCTCGTCCAGAGTCTCCACGTCCAGCGCCGCCACGTAGTGATCCACCAGCCGCGCCAACGCTTCTCCGCCCTCCGTCCCCTCCACCAGCCCCTCCGCGTACACCCGGACCAGGTCGTGCCACCGGAACCAGCCGCCCACCTCCTCCACCAACCGAGTCCGCCGCAACACCGCGAGCAACTCCGCAGCCCGCGCCTCCGACTCCCCTACCAGCGCCGCCGCAGCAGCGACCCCGATCGGTCCCCCCGGATGAACCGACAACAGCCGCAACATCCGAGCCGCACCCACCCCCAACCGCTCGTAAGCAACCTTCAAAATCCCGCCCGCCGCCCCTCCCGCCACCCCACGCAACGCTTCGACCAGCCCCGCAACCTCCTCTCCCGCCTCAGCCCCTGCCGCCTCAGCCCCCACCGCCCCCGCCGCGACGCTCAACGCCAACGGCAGCCGCCCACACAGCTCCACCAACTCGCCCCGAACCCGATTGCCCGCACCCGCCGGCGCACCACTCCGAGACAGAACCCCGTCGACCAGTTCCAGCGCCTCACCCCCGTCCATCACACCCAGCCCGAACCGCCGCACCCCACCAGCCCTCGCCCCACCAAACGCCGCCCCACCAAACGCCTCCCCCGCGTGACGACTGGTGATCAGCACCCGATGCGCCCCGACGAGCGGCAACAACGGCTCCACCTGACCGGCATCCGCCGACGCCCCGTCCAACACCACCAGCACCCGTGCACGCCCGGCCAACAACGACCGGTACAGCGCCACGCGTTCCGCGAGCCCGTCCGGTATGCGCTTCGCCGACACCCCCAACGCCCGCAGCAACTCCCCCAACGCGACCTCCGGCGACACCCGCCGATCCGGGTCGTCCCCGCGAAGCTCCACGAACAGCACGCCACCTGGGAACCACCCCGCCGCCGCAGCGTCCCGCGCCGCACGCACCGCCAACGCCGTCTTCCCCACCCCGGCCTCACCGGTCACCACAACCCTGGTCGTCACAACTCCGGTCACCACAACTCCGGCCCCCGCCTCACCCGACCACAGCGCGTCCGCCACTTCGCGCAACACCTCGCCCCGCCCGACGAACTCCCCCACCGCCGGCAGCCCGGCCACCACCTCCCGCAACCGCTGCCGCGCCAAGCGTTTGCGGACGCTGCGGACCATGTTCTCGTCGCCCAGCTCCAAGTACTGCCCGAGCGCCCGCGTCCACCACGTCCGCGCCGCTCCCGCGTCCTGCTCCCGGGCCGCCACGATCCCCCGGCACAACGCCACCCGTGCCTGCCGCAGCACGTCCCCGTGCTGCACCGCCAACGCCATCGCCTCGCCGTACCGCTCGTGCGCGTCCGCGTACCGCCGCCGGTCCCGCGCGACCGTGCCGAGGTTGAACAGGATGTCCGTCTCGCCGCGCCGGTCGCCCAGCTCCCGGTACAGGGCCAGGGCTTCTCCGTAGCGCTCCTCCGCCTCCGCCAACTCCCGGACCAGCCGCGCGATCGACCCGAGGTTGTGCACCGCCTGCGCGACCCGCGCCCGGTCGCCCAGCTCCCGTCCGACCTCCAGGTACTCCAGGTAGTACGCGCGAGCGTCGCCGAACCTCCGCTGTTCCCGGGCAACCCGCCCGAGCCGGCGCAACACCCGCGCCTCCCCGACCCGCCCACCCAGCCGCTCGCCGACCCGCTCACCTCGCGACCCATCAAGCGGCCCACCCACTCGCTCACCGAACGCCCCACCCGGCGACCCAGCCGGCGACCCGCCCAGCCGGCGCGCCGCCTCCAGCGCGACCGGGAACACCCGCGTGCAGTCGTCCCACAGCCGCCGGTAGAACAGGTACGCCGACATCGCCAGCGCCAGCCGCAGCGCGAGGTCCGGCCGTCCGACGCGGTGCGCCGTCCCGACCGCTTCGACCAGCGTCGGCTGCTCGGTCTCGAACCAGGTCAGCGCCTCGCGCCCGAACTGGCCCGTCGGCGTGCCGCGCGGGTCGTGCGACTCGACGGTCGTCGCGTAGTGGTCCAGCAGGCGGACCAGGGCGTCTTCGGCGTCAGCGTCTTCACGGGCGCGTTCTTCGGCGTACAGGCGGAGCAGGTCGTGGCTCCGGAACCAGCCGCGCGGTTCGCCCGCCTCCACCATGTGCGCCCGCCGCAACGCCGTGAGCAGCTTCGTCGCCTCGCGTTCCGGGACGCCCGCCAACGCCGCCGCCGGCACCCCGACCTGCCGTCCCGGGTTCAGCGCGAGCAGCCGGAACAGCCGGGCCTCCGCCGGCGTGAGGCGGTGGTAGGACAGGTCGAACGCGGCGTGCATCCCGACGCTGTCCCCGTAGGCCAGCTCGCCCAGCCGCGTGGACGCCCCGCGCAGCGCCTCGACCAGCTCCGCCACCGGCTGCTCCGGGTCGCCGGCCAGGATCGCCGCCACGATGCTCAACGCCAGCGGCAGGTTTCCGCACAACGCCACCAGTTCGGCCGCCGACCCGGGCGTGATCCGGTCGTCGTCGGGACGGGCCGCGCGGACCGCCGCGTCGACCAGCGCCACCGCTTCGGCGTCCTCCAACACGGTCAGGTCGATCAGCCGCGCCCCGGTCAGGTCGGCGAGCGTGTGCCGGCTGGTGACCAGCACCCGGTGCGCGGCGGAGTTCGGCAGCAACGGACGCACCTGGCCTGCCGCCGAAGCGTTGTCCAGCACGACCAGCACCGGCGCGCGCTCAGCCAACAACGACCGGTACAACGCCTCACGCCCCGCGAGCCCGTCCGGCACGTGCTCTGCCGGCACGCCCAACGCGCGCAGGAACACCGACAGGGCGATTTCCGGGGTCACGCGGTGCTGCGGGTCGTAGCCCTGGAGATCCACGAACAACACGCCGCCGGGGAACCACCCGGCCGCCACGGCGTCGTGCGCGGCCCGCACGGCCAGCGTCATCTTCCCGACCCCGGCCAGACCGGCCACCGCCGACAGCACCACCGGCACAGCGTCGTCCTTGGGGCGCAACGCATCCGCCAGCCCGGCCAGCGCTTCGGCACGTCCGGTGAACACGTCCACCGGGGGCAGTCCCGCCAACGCCCGAGGCCCCGAGACCGCGCCGGACGTGTCGTCACGATCACCCACGGGCCCTTTCTACCGCACGGACTGGTGATTGACGGGTGATCACGATTCCGATGGGCTGTGACGGTGGAGCACCGGGTGTTGTCGCCCAGGACGATCGCCGGCTGGGGCGTCGGGCTGCTGGCACTGGCCGCCGGCTCGATCGTGCTGCTGCTGGCCACCCTCGGGTCGGGCGCGCCGGAGGACGGCGTCCGGCTGGACGTGATCCGGACGGCGTCCAGCATCGTGCTGGGCGGGGGCGGCGCGGCGGCGCTGCTGCTGACCGCGCGCCGGCAGCGGTCGACCGAGCTGGACCTGGCGCAGAAGGACCACGACGCCACCGAGCGGCGGGTCACCGAGCTGTACGGCAAGGCCGCCGACCAGCTGGGCAGCGAGAAGGCCCCGGTCCGCTTGGCCGGGCTGTACGCGCTGGAGCGGCTCGCGCAGGACAACCCGGCGCACCGGCAGACCATCGTGCACCTGGTGTGCGCCTACCTGCGGATGCCGTTCACGCCGCCGCCGGACGTCCGGGCCCGCACCGGCCCGCGCGACACCGCGCGGTTCCAGGAGCAGGAGGTGCGGCAGACCGCGCTCGGCCTGCTGGCCGGCCACCTGCGACCGGACCGGCCGGAGGTCTTCTGGTCGGACATCTCGCTGGACCTGTCGCACGCGACGCTGGTGAAGCTCACCCTGACCCACGCGCGGGTGCGCCGCGCGTCGTTCGTCGGCACCACGTTCGTCGGGCCGGCCACGTTCCGCGGCACGGAATTCACCGGTCACGCGGACTTCCGGGAGGCGCAATTCCGCGGTCTCGCGGATTTCCGCCGGGTCGGGTTCGGCGAATCGGTGTTCCGCGGCGCGTGTTTCTCCGGCGAGACGGATTTCGGCGTGCACACCCCCGCGTCCCTCGCCGGGGCCCGCGCCAAACCCGCTGACCTGCGGCGGAAGTGGCCCGATGGGTGGTCGGAGCGGCCGGCCGAGGACGGCTGGGCGGACCTCGCCCACCAATCGTGACCGGGCTTCGCCCGATCGGACTACGTATCCCCTGCCGGCCTAACGGTACTTTCCCAGTGTGACTACTCGCGAGTGGAGGTGTGCCGTGCGCTGCACCACCATCATGGCCCTCCACCTGTCCGCAGGTGCGGACGCCGTCTAGCGGACTTCCCTGGCGGATCTCCCCTGGCGGGTTCCCGAGCGGACCTCCCGAGTTCCGAACGGCCGTGTTCGCGGCCACCGGGCCACTCCGGCGAGCAGTCACCCGACTTGGCGGTCGAGCCGACGCCCGCCGAATCCCCGGTGGACCAACGAAGGCGACGAACCCCGGTGCACCAGCGCGACTTGGTGGTCACGCGCACCGCGACCCGACGCCATGCGATCCCGCCCGCCGAACTCCGGATCACCGTCACGCGAACCCCGTCACCCGGATCACCCCGCCACGCGAACCGCTCCACCCGCCACGCGCACTGCGCCACGCGGGTCCTCAGTCACGCGAGCCAGCCACGCGGATCACTCCGCCACGCGAAGCACGCCACGCGGACCACTCCGGCACGAGGTCCTCCACCGGGGACCGAACCTGGTCGGCGACGTCGTTCCAGGGCTGTCGCCAGTATCGCCGATCCGCTGGCAGCCGCGCCGTCCCGGTCAGGTGACGTCCGGCGCGCCCGCAGGCGGCACGACCGGTAGTCCGCTCGGCGCGCCGCGCTCCAGCAACGCGAGCACCGCGTCCGTGTCCAGGTGGTCGGCGACCAGGTCACCGAGCAGGTCCAGTTGTGCCGCCCGTTGCCCGGCGAAGTCCGTGTCCGGCGCGGGCCGGAAGCCGGCGCGGCCCGCGTGTCCGGCCGCCCAGCGCAGGAACTCCCGGCGGAACGCGTCGTTCTCCAGCAGGCCGTGCCAGTGGGTCCCGGCGATCCTCCCGGCCAGGGCTCCTTCCGGCGTGCCGTCCGGCAGCACCACCAGCCCCTCGCCGCCGCCGCGCACGACCTGGCCGTGGTGGATCTCGTACCCGTGCACCGGCTCGCCGAACGCCGTCCCGCGCGGCCGTTCCAACGTCTTGTCCGCGGCGAACCGGATGTCGACGTCGAGCAGCCCCAAGCCGTCGACCACGCCCGCACGCGACTCCACGCCGTCCTCGATGCGCCGGCCGAGCATCTGGAACCCGCCGCACACCCCCAGCACCGGCCCGTCGTGGCGGCGGATCGCGTCGGCGAGGCCGGTGGCGCGCAACCACTCCAGGTCCGCCACGGTCGCCTTCGACCCGGGCAGCACCACCAGGTCCGCGTCCGCCAGCCGGGACGGCTCGGTGACGAACCGCACCGACACGCCCGGCTCGCAGGCCAGCGCCTCGACGTCGGTCGCGTTGGAGATCCGCGGCAGCCGGACCACCGCCACCCGCAGCCACTGCTCGCCGACCGGTGGCGCGGGCCGGCCGATCACGCCGTCCGCCGCGTAGGACAGCGAGTCCTCCGCGTCCAGCCAGAGTTCCTCGCGCCACGGCAGCACGCCCAGCACCGGCCGCCCGGTGAGCCCGCGCAACTGCCGCAGCCCCGGCTCCAGCAGCGCCGGGTCGCCGCGGAACTTGTTCACCACGAACCCCGCGACCAGCGCCTGGTCCGCCGGGTCGAGCAGGGCCAGCGTCCCGAACAGGTGCGCGAAGACCCCGCCCCGGTCGATGTCGCCGACCACCAGCACCGGCAGGTCCGCGGCGCGGGCCAGGCCCATGTTGGCGATGTCGTTCGCGCGCAGGTTGATCTCGGTGGGCGAGCCCGCACCTTCGCACACCACGGCTTCGAAGTCCTGCCGCAGTCCGTCCAGAGTGGACATCACGGTGGTCATCAGCGCGGCCTTGCGCTCGCGGTAGGACAGCGCGGACACCTCGCCCACCGCCTTGCCCAGCACCACCACCTGGGACGTGCGATCGCCGCCCGGTTTGAGCAGCACCGGGTTGAACCGGACGCTCGGCTCCAGCCCGCACGCCGCGGCCTGCACGGCCTGCGCCCGCCCGATCTCGCCGCCGTCCCCGGTGACCACCGAGTTGTTCGACATGTTCTGCGCCTTGAACGGGGCCGTGCGCACGCCCTGCCGGACCAGCCACCGGCACAGCCCGGCGACCAGGACGCTCTTGCCCGCGTCCGACGTCGTCCCGGCGATCAACAACGCGCCGCCCACCGTCCGCAAAACCCCCTCGTTGTCGGTCCCGGCTGACATCATCCACGTCATGGTCTCCGCCCCCGCCACCACGGTCCTGGTGCACAGCCCCTACCTGGGCCCGGCGAGCCTCCGGCCGCTGGCCGGCGCGCTCGCCGCGCTGGGCCAACCGGTGCTGCTGCTCGACCTGCGGGTGACGGTGAACGCGGCCCCCGTGCACCAGCGGCTGATCGGCATGTTCGCCGACGCCGTGGAGGACTCGCTGGTCGAGGGCGAGCTGGTGCTGGTCGGCCACAGCGGCGCGGGCCCGCTGCTGCCCGCGTTCGCCGACGCCCTGGAGACCCCGGTCACCGGCCTGGTGTTCCTCGACGCCGACCTGCCCGCACCCGGCCGGAGCTGGCGCGACGACGCGCCGGCCGACCGGATGGCGCACCTGAAGTCGATCTCCCGGGACGGCCTGATGCCGCGCTGGGACCGCTGGTTCGCGCCGGAGGTGCTCTCCGCGATGGTGCCGGACGTGCGGCTGCTGGAGGAGATCGTCGGCGAGGAGGCGGAGGTGCCGCTGGCGTTCCTCAAGGAACCCCGGCCCACCGTGGCGTGGACGGGGCCGTGCGGGTACCTGCGGCTCAGCGAGGCCTACCGGACCCCGTTCGGCACCGCCCGCGACCTGGGCTGGCCGGTGCGCGAACTGGAGAGCCACCACCTCGCGGCGGCATCCGACCCGGACGCCGTCGCGCGCCCGCTCACCGACCTGATCACCGAACTCAGCACCCGGTGAGGTCCCGGACCACCGAAAGCACCCGCCGAAGCCCCGGACCACCGACCCCAGCACCCACCGGAACCCGAACCACCGGCCTCAGCAGACGGTGAGGATCTCCGAGCCGCTGTCGGTGACGACGATCGTGTGCTCGAACTGGGCGGTCCAGCTCTTGTCGCGGGTGGTGACGGTCCAGCCGTCCTCCCACACGTCGTGCTCGATGCCGCCGAGCGTGATCATCGGCTCGATGGTGAACGTCATGCCGGGCTCGATCAGGGTCGGGACGTGCGGCGCGTCGTAGTGCAGCACGACCAGGCCGCTGTGGAACGTCCGCCCGATGCCGTGCCCGGTGAAGTCGCGCACGACGCCGTAGCCGAACCGGTTGGCGTAGGACTCGATGACCCGGCCCACGACGTTGAGCTGCCGGCCGGGCTTGACCGCCTTGATGGCCCGCATGGTGGCCTCGTGGGTGCGCTCGACGAGCAGCTTGACGTCCTCGGCGACGTTCCCGGCCAGGAAGGTGGCGTTGGTGTCGCCGTGCACGCCGCCGATGAACGCGGTGACGTCGATGTTCACGATGTCGCCGTCCTGGACGACGGTCGAGTCCGGGATGCCGTGGCAGATCACCTCGTTGAGGGAGGTGCAGCAGGACTTCGGGAAGCCGCGGTAGCCGAGCGTCGACGGGTACGCGCCGTGGTCGCACAGGAACTCGTGCGCGACGGCGTCGATCTCGTCGGTGGTCACGCCGGGCACGACGACCTTGCCGGCCTCCTGGAGGGCCTGGGCGGCCAACCGCCCGGCCACCCGCATGGCCTCGATGACCTCGGGGGGCTGCACCCACGGGTCGGTGTTGCGCCGGGGTTCCTTCCGGTCCACGTACTCGGGCCGCTCGATTTCGGCGGGCACCGGTCGACGCGGGGAAAGTTCACCTGGCTCCAGGACGGCACGCACGGACATGCCTGACACATTACGGCTCACCGTGACGCCCCATGCGCGGTGTGCCCGCATTGTGGTCAGCCCGACGTGCCGGGCGACGCGGTCGGCAGCCCCATCTCGTCGGCGGCGACGAGCAGCTTCTTGTCGTAGGCGACGAACGCGTCCAGGTCACCGCGCAGCCGCAGCGCGGACGCGAGGTGGATGGCGTCCAGCGACTTGAGCAGGAGCGGGAGCGCCCCGGCGGCGTCCAGCAGGTCCATGGTCATCGGCAGCTGGTCGATCTCGACGAGGACGCGGGTCGCCACCCGGATCGCCTCGTCGCCCTCGACGCGCACCGCCCGGATCAACTCCACCCTGGCCAGTGAGCTGCTGACGGCCCGCCGCCCCGACCGGTCTTCGATCCACGCGCGCAGGTCCGGCGTCTCGGCCTCGGTCCGGACGAGCTTCACCAGGGCCGAGGTGTCGAAGTAGATCACCAGCGCTCGTCCTCCCGCATCTGCCGCAGCACCTCGGACAGCGGGGTGCCGGTCGTGGGCGGCAGCGGTTCCGGGAACGGCCCGCCTCGGCCGCGCAGGAGTTCGCCGTTGACGATCAGCTGGTCGCGCAGGCTCGACGCGTCCTCGGTCGGCGGCCCGATCTCCGCGACCACCCGACCGTGGTCGGTGACCGCGATCCGCTCGCCGGCCTCGGCCCGACGCAGGTACTCGCCCGTGTGGTGGCGCAACTCACGAAGGCCGATCTGCTCCATGTATAACATGGTATCACTTCGATGTTACCCCATTCAGGCCAACGCCTCGGGACAGCGTTCCCATCCGGACCAACACCTCGGCCGAAGCACCCTCGCCCCGAGCCGCGTCTTAGCCGAGCGCGCCCAGGAACCGGGCCGACGCGTCCACGGCCGGAGCCGAGGTGTTGGTGCCCAGCAGCAGGGTCGCGAACGCGATGTCGCCCCGATAGCCGACGAACCAGCCGTGCGAGTTGGTGCCGTCGCCGAACTGCGCGGTGCCCGTCTTGCCCCGCACGTCCCCGAACGGCCGCAACTGGGGCGCGGTGCCCGTCTCGACCACCTCGCGCATCATCGCCCGCAGCGGTTCCAGCACCGCCGGCGTCGGTGCGGTCGGCTGGTGGCCGAGCTTGGTCTCCCGTCCCCGCAGCACCGTCGGGGTCGGCATCGAGCCCTTGGCCACCGTCGCCGCGACCAGCGCCATGCCGAAGGGGCTGGCCAGCAGCTTGCCCTGGCCGAAGCCGTCCTCCGCGCGCTCCACCACGTCCGTCGCGGGCGGCACCGAGCCGGTGATGGTGGTGATGGCCGGGATCTCGAAGTCGACGCCCAGCCCGAACTTGTCCGCCTGCCTGGTCAGCGCGTCGGCGGGCAGCCCGGCCGCGATCTGCGCGAACGTCGTGTTGCAGGAGAACGCGAACGCCGAGTGCAGCGGGATGGTGCCCTTGTCGAAGTCGTGGTCGTTGGGCACGATCCGCCGCCCGTCGATGGTCATCCGGCCGGGGCACGGCTGGGGCGAGTCCGCCGGGGTCCCGCCCTCCAGCGCCGCCGCCGCGGTGATGATCTTGAACGTCGACCCGGGCGGGAACCGGCCGGTCAGCGCGATCGCGCCCTGCTCGTCGGCGGGCTTGTTCTGCGCGACCGCCAGCACCTCCCCGGTGGACGCGGACAGCGCCACCAGCATCGCGGGCTCGGCGATCGGCTCCAGCGCGTCCTCCGCCGCGGTCTGCACGGACCGGCTGACGCCGGTCTGGATCGCCCGCGCGGGCTCGGGGGCGACGTCGTGCAGGTCCTCCACCTCGGCCCCGGCCGCGTTCACCGTGTAGATCCGCAGCCCGGACCGGCCGGCGATCTCCTCCTCGACGGCCTTGCGCACCGCGGGCAGCAGTTGCGACCCGAAGTCGCGCGCCGGCGCGAGCAGCGACGTCTGGGTGGTGAACCGCACGCCCGGCAGTTCGTAGATCGCGGGCTTGACCGACTGGTAGTCGGCGTCGCGCAGCGCCGCCACCTGGTAGACCTGCCCGGCGGGCACCTTCGCCACGCCCTCGGTGATGGACGCGGCCGTGATGGCCGGCTCGATCCGGCCCAGCGCACCCGCCAGCGCGCCCGCGACCGCCGCCAGGTCACCGGCCTGCGCCGGGTCCAGCAGGATCGACACCACCTGCTCGGGGGCGAGCAGCGGCACGCCGTCGCGGTCCAGCACCGGCGCCAGGGCGGGCTTGACCTCGGTCGAGCCGATCGACTGCTGCGCGGCCAGCTTCGGGTGCACGAGCGACGGGGCCCAGTGCACCTTCCAGGTGTCCTCCTCGCGCCGGAGGTCGAACTTCGTGTCGTAGGACCACACCCGGTTGTGCCCGAGGTCCCATTCGAGCTTGGCCGTGGCGTCGGCCGTGGCCGATTCGCCGGCCGAGCGCACCTGCTGCACGGAGGTGCGCACGGCGGTCGGCTTCAGCACGCCGCGCACCTTGTCCAGCAGTTCCTTGGCCTTGGCCGGGTCGTCGGTCAGCGCGACCGCGCCGTCCACGTCGCCGCTCGCGACCTTGCCCAGGAAGTCCCCCGCGACCTGGTCCGGGCCCGGCCGGGAGGTGAACAGCCCGCACCCACCGAGCACGAGCGGCAGGACGACGACCAAGGCGGTCTTGCGAAGCATCACGGTGCGAGTATGCCCAACCGCTAGAACAGCACGGTCGCGTACTGCCCCACCTGGGAGAAGCCGATCTTGCGGTACGCGGCCTGCGCGGCGTCGTTGTAGCTGTTCACGTACAGCGACGCGGTCCGGCCCAGGCCGCGCACCAGCCGTTCGGCCACGGCGGCGGTGCCGGTGGTGCCGATGCCGTGCCCGCGCCGGTCCGGCCGCACCCAGACACCTTGGATCTGGCCGACCTTCGCCGACATCGCGCCGATCTCGGCCTTGAACACCACCTCGCCGCCCTCGAACCGGGCGAACGCCCGGCCGCCGGCGATCAGCTCGGCCACCCGCGCCCGGTAGGACGCGCCACCGTCGTCCGCGCACGGGTCGACGCCGACCTCCTCGACGAACATGGCGATGGCCGCCGGCAGGTAGCGCTCCAGCTCGTCCGGCCGCACCGGGCGGACCAGTGGGTCGGGTGCCGCGGTCGGACTGCCGCCCAGCGCCATCAGCGGCTGGTCGCCGCGCACCTCGCGGGCCGGCCCCCAGTCCGGGGCCAGTTCCTCCCACAGCCCGAGCACCTGCTCGGCCGGTCCGACCAGCGACGAGCACATCCGGCCGCGCCGCCGGGCCCGGTCGGCGAAGCTGCGCAGGGCGGGGGCGTTGCCGCCGAGCGGGATCAGGTTCGGCCCGGCGAAGCACAGGGCGTCGACCCGCCCGCCGCGCAGCGCGCGGTGGTCGTAGGCCCACACCTCGCCGCCCAGCCGCCACGGGTCCAGCCCGGCCACCTCGACCCGGGCGGCCACCATGCAGGAGGCCACCGGGTCGTTCGCCAGCAGTGCGAGGACCTCGTTCAGGTCCCGCTCGTCCAGGAGCCGCGCGCCGGCCAGCCTCAGCACGGGTCAAGCCTGCCAGATGGAGCGCATTCCACGCGCGTCAGCCACCCGCTCAGCGCAGCCGACCGCACTGCGCCGGCACCCGCACCCGCACACCACCGACCGCACCTCCCGGCCCAACCGGCACGCTCCCGACCGAACCGGCGCACCTCTCGTCCAAGCCGGCACACCACCGGGCTCGCCCGGCGAACCACCAGGCCCGCGCGCACGAGTGCCGGTCAGCCGACGGTGACCACCGGTTCGCCGGAGACGCCCTCGGCGGACTCGCCCATCTCCTCGGCCAACCGCATGGCCTCCTCGATCAGGGTCTCCACGATCTGGTGCTCGGGCACGGTCTTGATCACCTGGCCCTTGACGAAGATCTGGCCCTTGCCGTTGCCCGACGCCACGCCCAGGTCCGCCTCGCGCGCCTCGCCCGGCCCGTTCACCACGCAGCCCATCACGGCGACCCGCAGCGGCACCTCCATGCCCTCCAGACCGGCCGTGACCTGCTCGGCGAGCGTGTAGACGTCCACCTGCGCCCGACCGCACGACGGGCACGACACGATCTCCAGCTTGCGCGGCCGCAGGTTCAGCGACTGGAGGATCTGGTGGCCGACCTTGACCTCCTCCACCGGCGGGGCCGACAGCGACACCCGGATCGTGTCCCCGATGCCCTGCCGCAGCAACGCGCCGAACGCCACCGCCGACTTGATCGTCCCCTGGAACGCCGGACCGGCCTCCGTCACACCCAGGTGCAACGGGTAGTCGCACTGCTCGGCCAGGATCTCGTACGCCCGCACCATGACCACGGGGTCGTTGTGCTTCACCGAGATCTTCAGGTCGTGGAAGTCGTGCTCGGCGAACAACGACGCCTCCCACAGCGCCGACTCCGCCAGCGCCTCCGGCGTCGCCTTGCCGTACTTCGCCATCAACCGCGGGTCCAGCGAACCCGCGTTGACGCCGATCCGGATCGGCGTGCCGTGGTCCCGCGCCGCCGCAGCGATCTCGCGCACCTTATCGTCGAACTTCTTGATGTTGCCCGGGTTCACCCGGACCGCCGCGCACCCCGCCTCAATCGCCGCGAACACGTACTTCGGCTGGAAGTGGATGTCCGCGATCACCGGGATCTGCGACTTCCGCGCGATCGCCGCCAACGCGTCCGCGTCGTCCTGGGACGGACAGGCCACCCGCACGATGTCGCACCCCGACGCCGTCAACTCCGCGATCTGCTGCAACGTCGCGTTGACGTCCGCTGTCACCGTCGTGGTCATCGACTGCACCGACACCGGGAACTCGCTGCCCACACCGACCGACCCGACCATCAGCTGACGGGTCTTGCGCCGTTCGGACAACACGGGAGGCGGCAATGCCGGAATCCCGAGCATCACGCCGTCACTCATGAACAAACACCTCTCACTGTCGCGAGGATCACTGAAGCCTGGTCACTGGAGCCCGGTCACTGGAAGCCCGGTCACGCGAGCCCCGTCACCGGAGCCGAGTCATCGCCGACCGGGTCACGGGAGTCGGATGGGGTTCACGATGTCCGCGGTCACCGTCAGCAGCGTCACGGCGCCACCGACGAAGATCACGAAGTAGGTCAGCGGCAGCAGCCGCAGGTAGTTGACCGGCGCGCCGGCGGGCATCCCACGCAGCTTCCGAATCCAGTTTCGCACCCGTTCGTACAGGTTGACGGCGATGTGACCACCGTCAAGCGGCAGCAGGGGCAGGAGGTTGAACACACCGACGAAGAAGTTCAGCCCGGCGAGCATCAGCCAGAAGAAGGGCCACAGCCCCTGCTCGACGGCCTCGCCGCCCAGCCGCGACGCGCCGACCACGCTGACCGGCGACTCCAGGTCGCGCTCGCCGCCGCCGATGGCCTTGACCACCGCCGGGATCTTCTCCGGGAACTTCAGCAGCCCGTGCCAGGTGTTGACGAACATGTCGCCGGTGTAGGAGAACGCCGCCCCGACGCCGGTCAGCGCGTTGTACTCGAAGTTGCGCTGCTGCACGACGCCGATCGCGCCGATCTCCCGCTTGTACCGGGTGCCGTCGGTGCGCTGGAACTCCCGCTCGACCCGGGCCACGTCCGTCGACAGGGTCAGCGTCTGGTCGCCGCGGCGGACGGTGAAGTCCGTGGTGCCGAACCGGTCCCGGGTCGCCTTGAGCACGTCGGTCCAGGTGGGCGTGGCCACCCCGCCGACGGAGGTGATCTCGTCGCCGGGCTGGAACCCGGCCCGGCCGGCCGGCGAGGTGTCGCCGGGCGCGCAGTCGGGCCTGCTCACGCTCTGCACGCACGGCGCGACCTCCTGGACGACGGCCGTGTTGCGCAGGTTGGGCATCCCGAGGAAGACGGCCATCAGGTACAGGATGATGAAACCGAGGATGAAGTGCGTGATGGAGCCGGCGCTCAGGACGACGACCCGCTTCCACGTCTTCTGCCGGTAGAAGGCGCGCTGCTGGTCCTCGGGGCGCACCTCCTCCAGCGCGGTCATGCCGGTGATCTCGCAGAAGCCGCCGGCCGGGATGGCCTTGAGCCCGTACTCGGTCTCGCCGCGCCGGAACGACCAGATCTTCGGCCCGAACCCGATGAAGTACCGGGTCACCTTCATGCCGAACATCTTCGCGGTGGCCAGGTGGCCCAGTTCGTGCAGCGCGATCGAGATCCCGATCAACAGGGCGAAGAGCAGAATGCCCAAAAAGAAGACCACGGTCAGTCCCTTCCAGACCCCACCGAAGTGGCCACGAGTTCCCGCGCCCGCGACCGGGCCCATTCCTCGGCGGCGAGCACCTCGGCGACGTCGGAGGGCTCGTGCGCCCACCCGTCCGCCTCCGCCAGCACCCGCTCGACCGTGTCCACGATGGACGTGAAAGACGTGCCCCCGCCGAGGAACACCGCGACGGCCTCCTCGTTGGCGGCGTTGTAGACGGCGGGCAGGCAGCCACCGCCGGATCCCGCCTGACCGGCCAGCCGCACCGCGGGGAAGACCGTGTGGTCCAGCGGTTCGAAGGTCCAGGCAGTCGGTGCCTCGAAGGTACACGGGGTGGTGGCGCCGGGGACGCGCTCCGGCCAGCCCAGGGCCAGCGCGATCGGCAGCCGCATGTCCGGCGGGCTGGCCTGCGCGAGCGTGGAGCCGTCGGCGAAGGTCACCATCGAGTGGATGACCGACTGCGGGTGGACCACCACGTCGAGCCGGTCGTAGCCGACGTCGAAGAGCAGGTGCGCCTCGATCAGCTCCAGGCCCTTGTTGACCAGGGTGGCCGAGTTGACCGTGATCACCGGGCCCATCGACCAGGTCGGGTGCGCCATCGCCTCGGCGGCGGTGACCCCGGCCAACTCCGCCCGCGACCGGCCGCGGAAGGGCCCGCCGGAGGCGGTCAGCACCAGCCGGGCGACCTCCTCGCGCCGCCCGCCGCGCAGGCACTGCGCCAGCGCCGAGTGCTCCGAGTCGACCGGCACGATCTGGCCGGGGCGCGCCGCCTTGAGCACCAGCGGCCCACCGGCGATCAGCGACTCCTTGTTGGCCAGCGCGAGCGTCGACCCGGTGGCCAGCGCGCGCAGCGTCGGCTCCAGCCCGATCGACCCGGTGATGCCGTTGAGCACCACGTCCGCGGGCACCTCGTCGACCAGGTCGACCATCGCGGTCGGCCCGGCGAGCACCCGGGGCAGCTTGAACTGCCCGGACGAGTAGCCGCGCCGCTGCGCCTCGGCGTACAGGGCGAGCGTCACGTCCTCGACGGCCGTGGCCTTGGCCACCGCGACGGCGGAGACGCCGAACTCCACCGCCTGCGCGGCCAGCAGGGCGGGGTCCGACCCGCCCGCGGCCAGCCCGGCCACGGTGAAGCGCTCCGGGTTGGCGGCGATGACGTCGAGGGCCTGGGTGCCGACCGACCCCGTGGAGCCGAGGACCAGGACCGTGCGTGGTGTGCTCATCACCGACCATTCTTCCGGAACCAACCTGATAGCCCGCACAGCGGTACTCAGGTCACAGAACGATAACGCAGGCGTGGCTTCGCCCGAACGTGGGCATCCCCTGATCAAGAGCCGCCACGGATTCCGCTCGTGACGGCCATCAGGAAGGAGCCCCCGTGGGCATCTTGGGTTGGATCATCCTCGGCCTCATCGCAGGGGCCATCGCCAAGGCCATCATGCCTGGTCGCGACCCCGGCGGAATCATCATCACCATGCTGCTGGGCATTGTCGGCGCCATCGTCGGCGGGTTCATCGGCCAGGCCCTGTTCGGCACGGACATCAACACGTTCTTCAGCCTGAGCACCTGGCTGCTGGCCATCCTCGGCTCGCTGGTCGTACTGGGCATCTACCGGTTGGTCACCGGTAATCGAGCTCGCGCATAGCGCGTCCCCCCTCGCGCTGCGCGCGACCAGCGCCCTCCGCCGACAAAGCCGTCGGCGGGGGGCGCTTTTTCCTTTTCCGGGGGTTCCACCACCGCAGACCGCGCCCGGAACCCTGCCGCAAGCCGCCGACCTGCGGCGACGCTCAGCCGGCCAGTCCCGCGTCGCGCGCCAGCAACGCCGCCTGGACCCGGTTGGTCAACCCCAGCTTCGCCAACAACCGGCTCACGTAGGTCTTCACGGTCGCCTCGCTCATGTGCAGCCGCTGGCCCACGTCGGCGTTGGACATCCCGAGCCCCAGCAGGGACAGCACCTCGACCTCCCGCTCGGTCAACCCGGCGACCTGCCGCATGGCCTCCTGCCGGCGGGGCTGACCGACCGCGGCGACCATTCCCACCACCCGGCTGGTCACCATCGGGGACAGGTACGCCTCCCCGGAGTGAACCGCCCGAACCGCCCGCAACAACTCCTCGGGCGCGGAGTCCTTCAGCAGGAACCCGGCGGCCCCGTCCGCCAGGGCGCGCACTATGTTGTCGTCCTCGCCGAAGGTGGTGAGCATCACCACCCGCACCGCCGGCGCCACGGCCTTGAGTTCGCGCGCCGCGGCCAGCCCGTCCAGCCGGGGCATCCGGATGTCCAGCACGGCCACGTCGACCCGCCGCTCCAAGGCGATCCGCACGGCCTCGCGCCCGTCCCCGGCCTCCGCCACGAGCTCGATGTCCTCGGCGGTGCCGAGGATCGCCTTGATGCCGGCCCGCATCAGCGGTTCGTCGTCGGCGATGAGTACCCGGATCAACCTTCACGTCCCCTGCTGGTGGGAGTTCTTCTCGACGAGCTTGCCGCCGGCGAAGCAGAACCGCACTACCTTGGTCGCCCGCAGCGAGTACTTCTGGTCGTCGGCGACGAAGTACTCGCAGGTCGCGCCCTCCGGCTCAGCCGGCGCGGCGGACCGGACGTTGGCGATCAGCGGGTCGGCGCCGACCGGCAGCCGCGCCCGGACCGCCGACTCGTCGTCCCCCACCCGGACCGAGTCGTACAGCTCGGGCGACACCACCTTCGTGGTCGGCTGACTCCCTATCCACGTGTAGCCGCCGATCACCGCGACCACCACGACGCCGGCGAGCGCGATCGACCCGACCCCGGCCCACTTGCGGATGCCGGTCGGCTTGACCCGCTCCACCGGCTCGTCGTCGGCGGGTTCGTCGCCCGCCGCCGCGGTGTCCTCGTACGGCAGCACGGCCGCGATCCGGAACCCGCCCGCGGGCAGCTCGCCCACGTGCAGCATCCCGCCCGCGAGCCGCACCCGCTCGCCCAGCCCGATCAGGCCGAACCCGGCACCCTTGGGCGCCTTGACCCGCGGCGGGTTGTTGCGCACCTCCACGACCAGCGCGTCCGGCTCGTACTTGACCGTCACCTGCACGCTCGCGCCGGACGCGTGCTTGCTGGCGTTGGTCAGGCCCTCCTGCGCGATCCGGTACGCGGCGTGGCTGACCTTCGCGGGCAGCGGGCGCGGCTGACCGCCGCGCACGAGGCTGACCCGGACACCGGCCCGCCGCGCGCCCTCCACCAGCTCGTCGACGGCGTCGACGGTGCGCCGCACCTGGTCCTCGTCGGGCTCGTCGCGCCGTAGCACGCCGATCACCCCGCGCAGCTCCTCCATGGCCGTCAGCGCGGCGGAGCGCAGCACCTGCACGGCGTCGCGGTGGCGGTCGCCGAGGTCGGGGTCCAGCGACAGCGCGCCCGCGTGCACCGAGATCAGGCTCAGCCGGTGGCCCAGGCTGTCGTGCATGTCCTGCGCGATCCGGTTGCGCTCCCGCAGCCGGACCTGGCGGGAGACCACCTTGCGCTCCCGCACCATGGTCTCCTCGCGGTCGTGCAACGCCGCGACCAGCGCGTTGCGCTGCGCGACGTACCGGCCGACCAGGAACGGCAGCGCCACCACCATGCCGTACACGGTGAGCATCACGAACGACCCGAACGGCCCGCCCAGCCCCGGCGCGTTGACGTCCCACGCGAGCATGTGCAGCGCCAGCCCCAGCGCCGCGGTGACCAGCGACCGCTGCCACGAGACGATCCGGTACCCCGAGCCGTAGGCGAGCAGCAGGATCGTCGCGACCCCGCCGTGCTCGATGCTGAACACGACCCAGACCCCGAGCAGCAGCGCGATCGCCGGGAACAGCAGCCGCAGCTCGTAGACGGCGACGAAGCCGATCCCCATGACGACCATCCACCACGTCGAGACCGGGTCGTGGTTGGCGATGAACCCCGGCCAGACGTCCATCAGGACGATGGCGAGGATCGCCACCAGCTCCCGGGCGACCCGCCACGGGGTGAGTTCGCGGAAGCGTTCGACGTGCGTGCGGAGGAACGCGGCCGGAGCCGTCCGGATGTCCGCGACCTCCGGACGCAGTCGCTGCACAACAGACGTCACAAAGGACAACGTTAAAGAACCTCTCCGCGCCGGGCCGCGTTCATTGGTCGCGAATCGACTCGACGAAAGTTGACGAGCGGGCCCGCTTGGCCGCCAACAACACACCGGCGATCAACAGCGCCGCGCTGGCGGCCACCATCAGGGTGGACAGCGCGACGATCTCCGGGGACACCCCGCGCTTGCTCGCCTGCGCGTACACGAACACCGGCAGCGTCGTGGAGCCCACGCCGGTCAGGTAGCTCGACGTGACCACGTCGTCGAACGACAGCAGGAACGCGAACGCCGCGCCCGCCGCCACCGCGGGCGCGAGCAGGGGCAGCGTCACCGTCCGGAACGCCACCAGCGGCCCGGCCCCGAGGTCCGCCGCGGCCTCTTCCAGCCGGTGGTCCATGCCGGCGACCCGGGCCCGCACCACGACCACCACGAAGCTCAGCGAGAACGCGACGTGCGCCGCGAGCAGCGCCCCGAAACCCAGCGGGATGCCGGCGAGCTTCACGCAGAAGCCGAGCAGCGCCACCCCCAGCACCACCTCGGGCACGACCAGCGGCAGGCTCAGCAGCAGCGTCCACAGCCCGCGCCCCGGGAACGCCCGCCGCAGCCCGAGCGCGGCCAGCGTGCCGACGACCGTCGAGATCACCGCACTGGCCCCGGCCAGCCGCAGCGTCAGCCCCAGCGACTCCAGCACCCGGGAATCGGCGAAGAGCTCCGCGTACCAGCGGGTGGACAGGCCGGTGATCCGGCTCAGCGAGCGCGACTCGTTGAACGACACCAGCGCCAGCCACAGGATCGGCACGTACAGGAACAGCAGGACCAGGCCGGCGACCGATCCGAGCACCCACGGCCGGCGGTTCACAGCACGTCCTCCCCGCGCCGCCCGCGCAGCACCAGCACCACGGCCACCAGGACCAGCAACAACACCGCCATGGCCGACCCGAGCGGCCAGTTGTTGCCGCCCCGGAACTGGTCGTCGATCACGCTGCCGAACGTCGACTGGTCCACCCCGCCGAGCAGCCGGGGCGTCACGAAGTCGCCGGCGGCGGGCACCAGCACCAGCAGCGCCCCGGCCAGGACGCCGGGGAACACGCCGGGCAGGACGACCCGGCGGAACGTCGACACCCGGCCGTGCCCGAGGTCGTAGGAGGCCTCCACCTGCCGGTGGTCGAACCGCTCGCACGCCACGTAGAGCGGCAGCACCATGAACGGCAGGAACCCGTAGGTCAGCCCCAGCACCACCGCGCCGTCGGTCAGCAGGAACCCGCCGGGCCGGTCCAGCCCGACCGCCCCGAGCAGCCGGTTGACCAGCCCGTCGCCGTCCAGCAGCGCCTTCCACGCGTAGATCCGGGCCAGGTGGCTCGACCAGAACGGCACCAGCACGGCCGCGAGCAGCACGGTCCGGTAGCGGCCGCCGTGCCGGGCGATGAACCACGCCAGCGGGAAGCCGAGCAGCAGGCACAGCGCGGTGGTCGCGCCCGCGTAGGCGAGCGTGCGCCCGAAGATCGGCAGGAACGCCGGGTCCAGCGCCGTCAGGTACGCCTGCGCCGTCCACGGCAGCACCGCCCGCGCCACGCCGGTGTCCCGGGTGGCGAAGCTGAACTGGACCACCAGCGCCAGCGGCGCGAGGAGGAAAACGCCCAGCCAGAGGCCGGTGGGGGCGAGCAGACCGGTGGCGACGAGCCACCTGCGCCGGGATTCGAGCACGAGCGCACATGATGCCACCTCCGGAATGCCCACCCTCACCGAGCGAACACCGATGTACCGTCCGTCGTGGACCTCACCGAGGACGCCCACGAAGTGCTCGACCACCTGGTCACGGCCCTGGCCCCCGGCTGGAGTTCCGGCTCCGGTCCCCGGGCCTGAAGGTCGCGGCCAGGCTCGCCCGGCTGGACGAGCCGTACCTGGCGTTCGTCGCGGTGGGCGCGGGGCTTCCGGTCGGCGCGCTGACGCCGGCCCGGCGGATCAGCCGGTCTTGACCTTCGTCCACGCGTCCGCGTACCGCGCCTCCACCTCGCCGCCGAGGTCCTTGGTGAAGGGCAGCTTCGCGAGCCGTTCCGGCGAGGGGTACACCAGCGGGTCGTCCAGCAGCTCCTTGTCGATCAACGGCTTCGCGGCGGCGTTCGGGCTGCCGTAGCGAACCGCGTTGGCCAGCGCCGCGCCGACCTCGGGCCCGAGCACGTAGTCGATGAACCGGTGCGCGTTGGCGGCGTGCGGTGCGTCCTTCGGGATGCACAGCAGGTCCACGTAGGACAGCCCACCCTCGGCGGGGATGGCGTACCCGATGTCCGGGTTCGCCCCGCGCGCCTGGAACGCGTCGCCCGAGTACGACTGGGCCAGCGGCACCTGCCCGCCGGTCAGCGGCTCGATCACGTCGGAGGTGATCTGCCCGATCTTCTTCTTCAGCTCCAGCAGCACCGCCACCGCCTCGTCCAAGTGCTCGGCGTCGGTGGTGTTCGGGTCGTGACCGGCTTTCAGCAGGCCCAGCGCCAGACCGTCGCGCGCCTCGTCGAGGATCGTGCTGCGGCCCTGCGCGGCGGCCAGGTCGTAGGCGGCGAACCCGGTCACGTCCCCGAGCTGGGACTTCGAGTACGCCAGCCCGGTCGTGCCCCACGCCCACGGCACCGAGTACGCGTTGCCGGGGTCGTGGTCGGCCTCGGTGAACCGCCGCTCCAGGTTCTTCAGGTTCGGCAGCAGGTCGTGGTCCAGCGGCGTGAGCAGGCCCGAGCGCAGGAACCGGCGCAGGAAGTTGTCGCTGGGCACGACGAGGTCGTAGCCCGCCGCGCCGGACGCGATCTTGGCCTCCATCTCGTCGTTGGTGCTGAAGTTGTCGTAGGTGACGTCGATGCCGGCGGCGGTCGTGAAGCCCGACAGCGTGTCCGGGCCGATGTAGTCCGTCCAGTTGTAGAAGTTGAGCTTCGGCTCATCCTTGGCGTTGGCCGCCTTCACCTTCGACGTGGCCGCGGTGGTGCTCGTGCTCGGCGCTTCGCCGACACCGCACGCGCCGGTCGCGGCGAGCCCGAAGAACGCCGCCGAGCGCAGCACCGCCCGACGGGTCACCCGCGCCGAGCCCACGTCCCACAGGCGGGCGATCCGGAGGTTTCGTTCAGTCATCAGCGCTCTCCAACAGCACGGTGAAGTCAGGGTCCCAGGCCATCCGCACGGGCTGCCCCGGCGCGCCCGCGTCGTCGACGCGCCGGGTGTTCTGCACGAACGCGACGAGTTCGCCGCCACCGGGCACGTCGACCACGTACTGCGTCGACACCCCGGTG
The DNA here is from genome assembly GCF_000328705.1 of Saccharothrix espanaensis DSM 44229. NCBI lineage: Bacteria > Bacillati > Actinomycetota > Actinomycetes > Pseudonocardiales > Pseudonocardiaceae > Saccharothrix > Saccharothrix espanaensis. Next base: position 7,832,485 of record NC_019673.1, read on the forward strand.
TACACGACATCGCGCACCATGCCGTTGAGCACGCACCAGCCCGACGGCGGTTCGCCCGCCTGGTCGTACAAGTGCACCTTCTCGGGGCGCACGGTCGCCGCGACCCGCTGCCCGTGCCGCACCTCGCCGTGCAGCACGGCGCGCAGCCTGGTCACGCCCGGCGCGGACAGCTCGACCCACCGACCGTCCACACCGGACACCTCGGCGTCGAGGATGTTCGAGGTGCCGATGAACCCGGCCACGAACCTGGTCGCCGGGCGCTCGTAGACGTCCTCCGGGTAGCCGACCTGCTCCAGCTTCCCGGCGTTCATCACGGCGATGCGGTGTGACAGGACCAGCGCCTCTTCCTGGTCGTGCGTGACGTACAGGAACGTCGTGCCGACCTCGCGCTGGATGCGCATCAGCTCCATCTGGAGTTCTTTGCGCAGCACGGCGTCCAACGCGCCCAGCGGCTCGTCCAGCAGCAGCAACCGCGGGCCCGCGGCCAGTGCGCGGGCGATCGCCACGCGCTGTTGCTGGCCACCGGACAGCTGCGCGGGCCGGCGCTTGGCGAACTGGCTCAGCCGCACCAGCTCCAAGTGCTCACCGACCGTCTTGCGCAACCGGTCGCTTTTGACGCCCTTGCGCTTCACGCCGTACGCCACGTTGTCCCACACCGACATGTGCGGGAACAGCGCGTAAGACTGGAAGACCGTGTTGACGTCACGCCGGTACGGCGGCACGCCCACCATGTCCACGCCGTCCAGCTCGATCCGGCCCGCGTCCGGGCGCTCGAACCCGGCGACCATGCGCAGCAGGGTCGTCTTTCCGCAACCGGACGGGCCGAGCACGGAGAAGAACTCGCCTTCGTGGACCCGCAACGTGATGTCGTCCACCGCGGTCTGGTCGGCGAACCGCTTCGACACCCCGTACAGGCCCACCTCGACGGGCGCGAACGTGTCGGGCGTGGCCCCCTCGGCCGGGTGGAAGCCGGGCTGGTCGGTCAACTCGCCGCCTTTCGCTGGTCAAACAGCGGGTGAGGGTAGACCCCGGCGCGGTGCCGCGCACCTCACGTCTCGCGCACGCCCACCATGTGCGACGATTGCCGCCGTTGGTGAACGTGATCGGGCAGGAAGGTCGTGCGGCTGTGTCTTCGTCCTCGGAACTGGACAAGCGTCCGGCGGTCGACACCCACGACGAGCCGTCGGCCGAGTGGGGTTGGCACGGCACGTTCCCCAAGGGCATCAGGATCGCCGGCTGGCTGTCCGTGCTGGCGACGTTCTCGCTGCTGATCGGCAACCACGAGGGCCGCGTCGAGAACATCTGGGTGATCGCGTTCGGCGCCGGCATGGCGCTGCTGCTCATCTGGGAGCAGGTGCGCAGCCGCACCTCGTGGCGCAAGCGCTAGTCTCCGGGCACATCGGCACCTGAGCCTCCGGGCTGTTCCCGAGGGGCTAGTTTCCGAGCACCCAGCCGAGCTGGAACTCGACGGTCTTGCCCTCGCACGTGGGGCTGAGCGACTCGAAGTGGTGCCCGCCCAGGTTGCAGCGGAAGATCGCCTGGGCGGGCGCGTCCGCCGGCTTCGCCGTGAAGATGTGCCCCACCAAGCCGTAGACCTGCTGCTTCTCGCAGTCCGAGGACACCGAGCTCATCCGGTCCCGGCTGTTGGTGATGACGCACGAGTACAGCGGCCGGGTGCCTGGCTCGGGCGTGGCCGCGAGCCTGCCCAGCGGCCCTTCGGCGGTGTAGCCGGCCGGCACGCCCAGCAGCGTCGACCCGCTGTAGTGCCAGCCCTCGGCGTTGCGGAACCGGGTGAAGACCGACGTCTCGCGCGGCGGCTTCGTCGTGGTGGTGGGCGCCGGCGGCGGTGCGGCCTGCGCGCTGGTGGTGATGGCCGTCGCGGCGGTCGTGGTGGTGGTGGTGGTCGTGGTCGCTTCGGTGGTCGGCACGGTGGAAGCCGCCGACGTGGTGACCGACGTCGTGGTCGCGGAGGACTCCCCCGCGACGCCGGACGCACGGCCCGTCTCCGCCTCCGGGAGCAGCACGAACACCGCCGTGAGCGCGAGCGCCGTGACGACCACCGCGCCGCCCGCGAGCAGCGCGATCCGGCGTCGGGGCCGGGGCTGTTCGTCGTCCCAGCCGGGCCGGGTGTCGGTCACCGGTGTGACCAGCGAGGTCGGGGCCTCGATGATCACCGTGTCGGCGTCGTGCGCGACCGGCCGGGTGCGCTCGGCGAGCCGTTCCCGCACCCGGGGCGCGGTCAGCCGGGCTTCGGCGGACTGGGCGAGCAGCCCGAGCACGACCTCAGCCAGCGGCCCGGTGGTGCGGCGCGGGACCGGCGCTTCGTACATGATCGCGTGCATGGTCGCGGCGGTCGTCTCGCGCAGGAACGGCGAACGCCCCTCGGCCGCGTGGAACAGCGTCGCGCCCAACGCCCACAGGTCGGAGGCCGGCGACGGCGGCCGGCCGTGGAACAGCTCCGGGGCCATGTAGCCGGGCGAGCCCATCACGCCGCCGGTCGCGGTGAGGCCGGGGTCGTCGAGGGCGCGGGCGATGCCGAAGTCGGCGAGCTTCACGCCGCCCTGCGGCAGCACCATGATGTTGCTGGGCTTGACGTCCCGATGCACGACGCCCGCCGCGTGCGCGGTCTCCAGCGCGTGCAGCACCGCCAGCCCGATCTCCTCGACCCTCGGCGCGGGCAGCGGCCCGGCGCGCATCAGGTCGGCCAGCGTCGGCGCTTCGACCAGTTCCATCACCAGGTAGGTGGTGCCGTGCTCGGCCAGCACGTCGTGCACGGTGACCACGGCGGGGCTGTTCACCCGGCCGGCCGTGCGCGCCTCGCGCAGCACCCGTTCCAACTCCGTGCGCGACGAGGTGCGCAGCTCCTTGAGCGCGACCCGGCGACCGATGACCTCGTCCTCGGCCAGCCAGACGACCCCCATGCCACCCCGGCCGAGCTCGCGGACCGTTCGGTATCGCCCCGCGACCAGCTTCGATTCCACCCCGACCCCCTAGTCCGGGCAGATCGTATCCGGCCGCACTTCCCACCCAGTGAACGCCGGTTGCGCACATTCGCATACGACAGTTGGCTCAACGTTGCGCAGCGCACACATTCACTTGCTTTCCGTGAGAGGAACTACCCGCGATGTCCGTCACGGACGAACTACTGGCCAACAACGCCGCCTACGTCGAACAGTTCTCCGGCCCGCTGCCGCTGCCCCCGGCCAAGCACGTCGCCGTGCTGGCGTGCATGGACGCCCGGCTGGACGTGTACCGGGTGCTCGGGCTCAACGAGGGCGAGGCGCACGTCATCCGCAACGCGGGCGGCGTGGTGACCGAGGACGAGGTCCGCTCGCTGGCGATCAGCCAGCGCCTGCTGGGCACCAAGGAGATCATCCTGATCCACCACACGGACTGCGGGATGCTCACCTTCACCGACGACGAGTTCAAGCGGGCCATCCAGGACGAGGTGGGCGTGAAGCCGCCGTGGGCGGCCGAGGCGTTCAAGGACCTCGACGAGGACGTCCGCCAGTCCATCGGCCGCATCCGCAACAGCCCGTACATCCCGATCAAGGACTCGATCCGCGGCTTCGTGTTCGACGTGGCGACCGGCAAGCTGGACGAGGTGGTCTGACCCGTCGCGCCCTTTCACCCGCCGTGGGTGGAAGGGCGCGTCCGGCCGACTGCTACTGCTCGTTCAGGTACCAGCGCTGCTTGCGGTTCTCGGCGTCGCAGTTCTCCAACCTCAGCGGGTTGTCCAGCCCCTTGTACTCGGCGCAGGTGCCGAACTCCTTGTTCACCAGCAGTCGTGAGTTGCCCGAGCCCCGGCGCGTCCACTTCTGCCCGGGGTCGTCGTCGTCGCAGTCGCGGCCCTTGATCCGGTCCCGGTCGACCGCTGTCGCGCACGTGCCGGTGCCGATGTTGCGGAACGTGTCCTCGTCGTAGTCGTAGATCCACCGCTGGCGGTCCAGGCCGCGGAACTCGCCGGCCGTGACCGGGTTCGTGTCGAAGAACGTCTGCGTCCACACGTCCTCGGACCCGTTCGCGCTCTCGATCACGAACACCGCCTCGTCGGCACTCGCCGCCGGGGCGAGGCCCAAGGTCGACACCAGTGCGAGAGCGGCGGCAGCGAATACGGCCCGACTTCTCATAATGCCTCTTTCCGGAAGATGGCGCGGGCGACCGAAACGCCCGCCGGACAGGCCGTTCCACCGAGCCGACAGCGGCACTGCGGCGGTGTGAGAGCCTTCCGAGCCAGTACAGACCCGGCGGCGGATCGAGCGGAACCCTCGCCACCCCGAACGAACCCCGCTCCACACGCGCAGGTCATAAACCGGGGGCCACGGTCACCTGCGGTGCACATCGGCACCACCTCATCGAACGAGGTCGCTGCGCCACCCGGTCACGAAAATCGCCAATCGACGTACGCGCGGGTAAGCCGCACTTCGACGGAAAGCACAATCGCGGTCGCTTCCCGAAGGGGAGGCGACCGCGATTGTTGTCGGAGGTCCAGGTCAGCCCTCGGCGGCCAACTGGCCGCACGCGGCGGCGATCTCCTGGCCTCGGGTGTCGCGGACGGTGCAGGCCACGCCCTGCTCGTTGACCCGGCGGACGAACTCGCGCTCCACCGGCTTGGGCGAGGCGTCCCACTTCGAGCCCGGCGTCGGGTTGAGCGGGATGACGTTCACGTGCACGAGCTGGCCCAGGTGCCGGCGCAGCAGCTTGCCGAGCAGGTCGGCCCGCCACGGCTGGTCGTTGATGTCGCGGATCAGCGCGTACTCGATCGACACCCGCCGGCCGGTCCGGTCCGCGTAGCCGCGGGCCGCCTCCAGCACCTCGGCGACGTTCCACTTCGTGTTGACCGGCACCAGCGTGTCGCGCAGCTCGTCGTCCGGGGTGTGCAGCGACACGGCCAGGCGGACCTGCAGGTTCTCCTCGGTCATCTTCTTGATCGCGGGCACGAGGCCGACCGTCGACACGGTCACCGACCGCTGCGAGATGCCCAGCCCGGACGGCGCCGGGTCGCAGATGCGGTGGACCGCCTCGATCACCCGCTTGTAGTTCGCCAGCGGCTCGCCCATGCCCATGAAGACGATGTTCGACAGCCGACCCGGACCGCCGGGCAGCTCGCCGTCGCGCATGGCCGCGGCACCCCGGCGCACCTGGTCCACGATCTCCGCGGTCGACAGGTTGCGGGTCAGGCCGCCCTGGCCGGTGGCGCAGAACGGGCAGGCCATGCCGCACCCGGCCTGCGACGAGATGCACAGCGTCGCCCGGTCGGGGTACCTCATCAGCACCGACTCGACCAGCGTGCCGTCGTGCGCGCGCAGCAGCGTCTTGCGGGTCGTGCCCGCGTCGGCCTCGACGCTGCGCAGCTCGGTCCACAGCGGCGGCATGAGGTCGGAGACCAGCTTCTCCCGCGACTCGGCCGGGATGTCGGTCATCTCGGTCGGGTCGACGGTCAGCCGGCTGAAGTAGTGGTGGGACAGCTGGGCGGCGCGGAACGACTTCTCGCCCAACGCCGCGACGGCCTCTTTGCGCTGGTCGGCGGTGAGGTCGGCGAGGTGGCGCGGGGGCAGGCCGCGCTTGGGTGCGTCGAAGACGAGGGGGAGTGCAGTCATAGCGCCCTCCAGTGTCCCACGTCCGCGCGACCGCTCTCACCGTTGCATCGCGATGCGTTCCGATATATCGTCGACACGTCACAACCGATCGATGAAGGAGTCAACGACATGAGGTTCACCCCCGATCACCACGGCAGGCACGACCGCCACCAGCGGGGACGCGGTTTCGGCGACCCGCGGCGCGGTTTCGGCGGCGGGTTCGGGCCGTTCGGCGGCCCGCCGGTCCCTCCCGAGCCGCCGGGTTTCTTCCCCGGCGGTCCCCGGGGCCGCGGCCGGCAGCGCAAGGGCAACGTCCGCGCGGCGGTCCTGGCCCTGCTGGCCGAACGCCCGATGCACGGCTACGAGATGATCCAGGAGATCGGCCGGCGCACCGACGGCCTCTGGCGGCCCAGCCCCGGCTCGGTCTACCCGACCCTCCAGCTGCTCGCCGACGAGGGGCTCGTCGCGGCCGCCGAGGAGTCCGGCGGCAAGAAGCTGTTCACGCTCACCGAGTCCGGCCAGGCCGAAGCGGCCAAGCTGGAGGGCGCGCCGCCGTGGGAGCAGGTCAACGACGAGATCGACGTCCAGGCGGCCAAGCTGCGCACGGCGTCGCGGCACCTGGGTTCGGCGATGCACCAGATGGCCCACGCGGGCACCCGTGAGCAGAAGACGCGGGCCGTCGAGGTCCTCAACGAAGCCCGGCGCAAGCTCTACGCCATCCTCGGCGAGCTGGACGTCGAAGAGGACACCGAAGAGGAGTGAGCTACCAGCGGCCGTGCACCAACGGCCGCACCAGCTCGTCGTACACCGCCTTGACCTCGTCCTGCGCGGTCACCGGCGGAAGCTCCGCGGCGGCCGAGTTGGCCCGTGCCTGCTCGGCGTTGCGGGCGCCGGGAATCACCACCGTCACGCCCGGCTGGTCCACGATCCAGCGCAACGCGAACTGCGCCATGGTCGCGCCCTCGGGCACCAGGCCGCGCAGCCGTTCCACGGCTTCCAGACCGACCTCGAACGGCACGCCGGAGAACGTCTCGCCGACGTCGAACGCCTCGCCGTTGCGGTTGAAGCTGCGGTGGTCGTCGGCACCGAACTCGGTGTCCCGGCGGTACTTGCCGGACAGCAGCCCGGAGGCGAGCGGCACGCGCGCGATGATCGCGACGCCCGCGTCCGCCGCGGCGGGCAGCACCCGTTCCAGCGGCTTGTGCCGCAACGCGTTCAGGATGATCTGCACACTGGCGACACCGGGCCGGGCGATCGCCGTCAACGCCTCTTCGGTGGTCTCGACGGACACGCCGTAGGCGGCGATCCGCCCGGCCTGCACCATCTCGTCCAGGGTGTCGAACACCTCGTCGGTGGAGTACACCGGCGTCGGCGGGCAGTGCAGCTGCACCAGGTCCAGGGTGTCCACGCCCAGGTTCGCCCGCGAGCGGTCGTTCCACGCCAGGAAGTTCGCCCGGTTGTAGTTCTCCGGCGCCTGCTCGACCCGGCGGCCCATCTTGGTGGCGACGGTGAGGCCGGCGTCGCCGCGCTCCCGCAGGAACCGGCCCACGAGGGCCTCGCTGCGACCGTCGCCGTAGACGTCGGCGGTGTCCAGGAAGTTCACGCCCGTGTCGACGGCGGCGTGCAGGATGGCCAGCGCCTCGGACTCCTCGACCTGGCCCCAGTCGGCCCCGAGTTGCCAGCACCCCAGCCCGATCACGCCGACCTGACGACCCAGCCTGCCCGCGTTCCGGTTCTCCACGCGCCCGATCCTAGGTGCACGCTGCGACCGGAACCACTTGCCGAGCCAACCAAGACACAGGTCACGGCACCACGAGACCGGACGGCTTGCGGCGGGTGTGGACGCGGTACCCCACCTCGAACGACAGGCCCGGCGTCTGCGCGACAGCCCGTTCGGCGATCTTCGCGGAGAACTCGATGCGCAGCACCGCTTCCAGGTCCTCACGCGTCTCGAAGCGCCACAACGCGCGCACCCGGCGCATGACGAACCCCTGTGCCGTGAAGAACTCTTCGACGTCCACGGGGTTGTAGCGGGGCTCATCGGCGCACAGCCATGGCCCGTAAGGCTCCGCTGAACCGTCGAGGTCCACGATCGCCATCGTTCCACCGGGCCGCAGCACGCGGTCCGCCTCACGCAACCCGGGCTCACAACCGGGACCGAAGAAGTAGGCCGTGCGCGCGTGCACGAGGTCCGCGCTGTTGTCCGGCAACGGCAGCCGCTGCGCCGGCCCGGCGACCACGGACGCGTTCGGCACGTCAGCGAGCCGTGCCCGAGCCCGCCGCACGAGCGGCGGGTGGGGCTCGACGCCGACCACCTGTCTGGCCCGTCGGGCGAACACCGGCAGGTGGAAACCGTCGCCGCACCCGACGTCGACCACGTCCAGCCCGGCCCAGTCGCACCCCTCGGCGAGGACGCGCCAGATCGCGCCGTCCACGTCCTGCGCGCGGTTCTCCACCTCGTAGACGTCCGGCCAGTGCCAGATGTTGGGGCTGGGCAGGACGTCGACAGGACGCACGGCGGCCAGCGCGGCGCGGACGAATCCCTTCACGAATCCAGGGTAGAGCCGTACCGTGATCGTTCCCCCCGGCTCGCAGGAGGTAATGCGGTGTCGATTGTCCCGAATTCTCCCGCCCTGGCCGAATTGCACCACGGCGCACCCTGCTGGGTGGAGCTGCCGACCGTGGACCTGCAGGCGGCCATCGACTTCTACACCGGACTGTTCGGCTGGACCTACGCCGACATCGCCGGCCACACGGTCGCCGTGGTCGACGGCCTCCCGGTCGCCGAACTGCTGCCCGCCGACGGCGGCTTCGGGTGGACGCTCTACCTGAACACGCCGCACGCCCGCGCGACCGCGGAGAAGGCGCACTCGATCGGCGGGCACGTCCTGCGCGAGCCGGACGAGGTGAGCACGCTGATCGCGGACCCGACCGGCGGCGTGATCGGCTTCCGGCACGTGCCGCCGGACTGGCTGTTCGGCACCGACGGCCACGGCGCGTACGCGTGGGCGGAGCTCAACACCCGCGACGGCGCGGCGGCCGACGAGTTCTTCCAGGAGCTGTGCGGCTTCGAGATGACCCAGATCGGCGACGGCCACGCCGTGGACTACACGATCTGGGCGGTGCAGGGCGACACCGTGCTGGGCCGGCAGCGGATGGGCAGCGCGTTCACGCCGGACACCCCGACGCACTGGATGGTCTACTTCACCGCCGACCCCGAGATCGGCACCGACTCGGTCGCGTCCCGGGTGCTGGAACTGGGCGGGCGGGTCACCGTCGAGCCGTACGACAGCCCGTTCGGCCGGGTCACCGTGGTCACCGACCACACCGGGGCGGCGTTCTCGGTGATCGACCCGTCCCGCGTGGTCCCGCTGTCCGAGGAGGACACCGGCGCGCCGGTGGACGACCCGTACGACGACTGAGGTCCGATCAGGGCACGAAGGCGTGCAGCAGCAGCCAGGACACGACGGCGGACGGCAGGAGCGAGTCCATCCGGTCCATCAGACCGCCGTGGCCGGGCAGCAGCGTTCCCATGTCCTTGAGCCCGAGGTCCCGCTTGATCAGCGATTCCACCAGGTCGCCGGTGGTCGCGGTGACCACCAGCGCCGCGCCGAACAGCACACCGTGCCACCAGACGCCGTCCAGCATCAGGCCGACGGTGAGCACGCCGCCCACCATGCCCGCGACCAGCGACCCGGCGAAGCCCTCCCAGGACTTCTTCGGGCTGATCGCCGGGGCCATCGGGTGCTTGCCGAAGAACACGCCCGCCGCGTACCCGCCGGTGTCGGACAGGACCACGCCGATGAGGAACGCCAGCACGCGGAACACGCCGTCCTCGGGGACCACGAGCATCACCGCGAAGGACGCGAACACGCCCACGTAGACGACCGTGAAGATGGACGCCGTGACGTCCCGGAGGTAGCCGTCCGCGCCGTCCTTGAGCCGCCAGATCAAGCACACCAGGACCGTCACCACGAACGCGGTCAGCATCCCGTCGCGGCCGAACGGCCAGGCCAGCCACACCACCGCCTGGCCGCCCAGCAGCACCGGCACCAGCGCGACCTTGATGTCGCCGCCCCGCTTGAGCGCGCCGGTCAACTCGTACATGGACACCGCGACCGCGATCGCGACGACCCCGACGAACGCCTGGCGCACCGTGAACAGGGCGAACAGGATGACCGCGCCCAAACCGACACCCACGGCGATGGCCGCCCCGAGGTCCCGGCCCGCACGTGACGCGCTCTTCCCGGCCGCGCCCTGCTCACCGCCGCCTGACACCTGTGCTCCTATCACGGCCGTCGACCGGCCAAGGGAACCACGCGACCGGTCATCCGGCCGAACGACACCGACGCGACCACCGCGCCCCTTGCTGACCTTCTCCGGCCGCGGCGGCCTAGACCTCCAGCAGCTCGGCTTCCTTGTGCTTGACCAGCTCGTCGACCTGGGCGACGTAACGGTGCGTCACGTTCTCCAGCTCCTTCTCGCCGCGGGAGCCGTCGTCCTCGCCCACCTCGCCGTCCTTGACCAGGCGGTCGAGCTCCTCCTTGGCCTTGCGGCGGATGTTGCGGATGGACACCTTGGCGTCCTCGCCCTTGGACTTGGCGACCTTCACCATCTCGCGGCGGCGCTCCTCGGACAGCTGCGGGATCACCACGCGGATCACCGCGCCGTCGTTGCTGGGGTTCACCCCCAGGTCGGAATCGCGGATGGCCTTCTCGACCTGGTTCAGCTGGGAAGCGTCGTACGGCTTCACGACCGCCATCCGGGCCTCCGGGATGGCGACGCTGGCCAGCTGGTTCAACGGGGTCGGCGAACCGTAGTACTCGACGACGATGCGGGAGAACATGGAGGGTGTGGCACGGCCGGTGCGCACCGCCGCCAGGTCCTCCTTCGCCACGGACACCGCTTTTTCCATCTTCTCCTCGGCGTCGAGGAGGGTCTCGTCGATCACGGCTTGACTCCCTTGGTGTGCGAAGTGCTGCTCGAATCCCAGCAGGTCTAGAAGGACGGGCGACCACCGGGGGTGCTCACCAGCGTGCCGATCTTCTCACCACGCACGGCGCGCGCGATGTTCCCCTCGGTGAGCAGGTTGAACACCATGATGGGCATGTTGTTGTCCATGCACAGGCTGAACGCGGTCGCGTCGGCGACGTTCAGGCCGCGTTCGAGGACTTCGCGGTGGGTGATGTTGTCGAACATCAGCGCGTCCGGGTCGGTCCTGGGGTCGGCGGTGTAGATGCCGTCGACCGCCTTCGCCATCAGCACGACCTCGCAGCCGATCTCCAGCGCCCGCTGCGCGGCCGTGGTGTCGGTGGAGAAGTAGGGCATCCCGGCACCGCCGCCGAAGATCACCACGCGACCCTTCTCCAGGTGCCGCATGGCCCGGCGGGGGATGTAGGACTCGGCGACCTGGCCCATCGTGATGGCGGTCTGCACGCGCGTCTCGATGCCGTGCTCGCGTTCCAGGAAGTCCTGCAACGCCAGGCAGTTCATGACGGTGCCGAGCATCCCCATGTAGTCGGCGCGGCTGCGGTCCATGCCGCGCTGCTGGAGTTCGGCGCCGCGGAAGAAGTTGCCGCCACCGATCACGACGGCGACCTGGACACCTGTTCGGACGACCGCGGCGATCTGGCGGGAGACGTTCTGCACGACGTCGGGGTCGACGCCCACCCCGCCACCGCCGAACATCTCACCGCCGAGTTTGAGCATGACCCGGTGGTAACCGTGGCCTGGCTCTGCGTCTACCTCTGCGCTCACAGGTCCTCCTCTGGACACGGCAAGGGCGGGGTTGCATCCTCGCGCAACCCCGCCCTCACGCGAATCAGGCCTCGCCGACCTCGAACCGGGCGAAGCGGGTCACGGTGACCCCGGCCTCGTCCAGCACAGCCTTGACGTTCTTCTTGGACTCGGTCACGGACGCCTGCTCCAGCAGGACGACGTCCTTGAAGAAGCCGTTCACCCGGCCCTCGACGATCTTGGGCAGGGCCGCCTCGGGCTTGCCCTCCTCGCGCGAGGTCTCCTCGGCGACGCGGCGCTCGGTGGCGACCACGTCGGCCGGCACCTCGTCGCGGGTTAGGTAGCGCGGGCGCATCGCGGCGACCTGCATCGCGGCACCGCGCGCGGCGTCCTCGTTGTCACCGGTGTACTCGACCACGACGCCCACGGCGGGCGGCAGGTCGGCGGCACGCCGGTGCAGGTAGGTGGTGACGGTGCCGTCGAAGACGGCGACCTTCGCCAGCTCCAGCTTCTCGCCGATCTTGGCCGAGAACTCCTGGACCACGGCGTCGACGGACTGGCCGTCGAGGTCGGCGGCCTTGAGCGCCTCGACGTCCGCCGGGCGGGTGGCCTTGGCGACGGCGACGATCCGGGCGGCGAGCTCCTGGAAGTCGGAGTTCTTGGCGACGAAGTCGGTCTCGCAGCGCAGCTCGATCATCACGCCGTCCTCGGCGGAGACCAGACCGTTGGAGGTGGTGCGCGCGGCGCGCTTGTCGACGTCCTTCGCACCCTTGATGCGCAGGATCTCGACCGCCTTGTCGAAGTCGCCGTCGGACGCCTCGAGCGCCTTCTTGCAGTCCATCATGCCTGCGGCGGTGAGCTCGCGCAGGCGCTTCACGTCAGCGGCGGTGTAGTTCGCCATCGTGCGGTTTTCCGTTCCTTCTGCGGGATACGCGCGGGGGTGTAGCGGTCACCGGTGCACGCCGCGCCCGTGGGTGAGGACGGGCGCGGCGTGCCGACGGATCAGGACTGGACGGCCTCGGTGGTGCCCTCGGGCGTCGCCGCGGCGGCGGCAGCCGGCTTCTCGGTCGCGTCCGCGCCCACCAGCAGTTCCTGCTCCCACTCGGCCAGCGGCTCGTCGGTCGCCACGCCCGGCTCGGGCTTGTCGGCACCGTCGGCGGCGTTCGTCCGCGCGCCGGAGCGCTGCATCAGACCGGCGGCGGCGGCCTCGGCGACGACCTTGGTCAGCAGCGCGGCCGACCGGATGGCGTCGTCGTTGCCCGGGATCGGGTAGTCGACCTCGTCCGGGTCGCAGTTGGTGTCGAGGATCGCGACGATCGGGATGTTCAGCTTGCGCGCCTCGCCGACCGCGATGTGCTCCTTCTTGGTGTCCACGATCCACACGGCGCTGGGCACCTTGGACATGTCGCGGATACCGCCGAGCGTGCGCTCCAGCTTGTCCTTCTCGCGGTTCATCATCAGGATTTCCTTCTTGGTGAAACCCTGGAAACCGCCGGTCTGCTCCATCGACTCCAGCTCCTTGAGCCGCTGGAGGCGCTTGTGCACCGTGGAGAAGTTGGTGAGCATGCCGCCCAGCCAGCGCTGGTTGACGAAGGGCATGCCGACGCGGAGGGCCTCGTTGGCGATGGCCTCCTGCGCCTGCTTCTTGGTGCCGATGAACAGGATCGACCCGCCGTGCGCGACCGTTTCCTTGACGAACTCGTAAGCCCGGTCGATGTAGGTCAGCGTCTGCTGCAGGTCGATGATGTAGATGCCGTTGCGCTCGGTGAAGATGTAGCGCTTCATCTTCGGGTTCCAGCGACGGGTCTGGTGCCCGAAGTGCACGCCGCTGTCGAGCAGCTGCTTCATGGTGACGACGGCCATGGCCGGGTTCGCACCTCTTCGTTCAGGCGCACCGGCTGTCCGCCGGCACGCGTTCCGGTTGGTCGCGGCGGACCGGGTGGACCGCCGCCCTGGTGCCCTTGCCGCCGTCCGAACCGGAGTTGACCTCAGGACCGCCGGACGCCGTGACTCGACCACGAGAAGTGGATCAAGTCTGCATTGGCACGCGAAGTCGCCCCGCACTCACACGGGCCGCGAGACGAGTGTACGCCGCCGCGCCAGGGGCACCGAACCCGCCCCTGAGCTGTCCACAGGCGTCCCGGGTTGTCCACAGTTCACCAGGTGCCGCTGGTAGACCCGGCCGCCTCCCGGCACGGTGGACACATGGCTCCCACGATCCGAACGCCGCTGGTCCAGACCTTGACAGTAGCCGTGCTGCTGCTGTCGTGGCCCGCCCACCCCGCAGCCGCGGCACCCCGCCACGCCTGGCCCCTGGCCCCACCACCCCCGGTGCTGAGGACGTTCGAACCCCCACCGACCCCGTTCCGCGCCGGCCACCGAGGCGTGGACCTGGGAGCCGCCGAGGGCACGACCGTCCTGGCCTCCGCCGACGGCACGGTGCACTTCGCCGGCCCGGTAGCCGGGCGCCACCTGGTGTCGCTGACCCACGAAGGCAACCTGCGCACCACGTACGAGCCGCTGATCCCGCTGGTCAAGCGCGGCCAACAGGTCGTGAAAGGCACCCCGTTGGGCACCCTGACCCCCGGCCACGCCGGCTGCCGAACCCCGTGCCTGCACTGGGCCGCCCTACGCCCAACCCCCCGCCGCGCCTACCTGGACCCCCTCAGCCTCCTGTCCCGCCCTCCAGTCCGCCTGCTCCCCCTACCCACCCAGCTACACCCGACCGAGCACCAAGCACCGAGCACTGACCACCGCGCGCTGGGCCTGGTCAGAAATGCACGACGTGAACGCACACCGGGCTCTACAAGACCGCACACGAACCCATAAGCCCTGAGCCCATGGGGTGTGCGCCAATTCAAGGCAAACGATCCGTGCGGGGAACCGGCCTGACAGGGTTCGTTCGCGGAATGGGCCTGACGAGGAATGGGCTTGGCGGGCTGGGCCGTAGCGGGCTTTCCGACGATCTGCGATCCTGCGATCAGGATTCGAGTTGTTCGTTGAGCTTGGTGCGCAGGCGCAGGACCGCACGGGTGTGGAGCTGACAGACCCGCGATTCGGTGACGCCGAGGACCTTGCCGATCTCGGCGAGGGTCAGGTTCTCGAAGTAGTAGAGCGTGACGACCACGCGGTCACGTTCGGCGAGTTGCGCGATGGAGTCGGCGAGCTGGCGACGGCTGTCCTGGTCGACCAGGGTCGCGACCGGGTCTTCCGCGCCCTCGTCCGGCAGCGACTCGGCCAGCGACGCTCCCGCGCCGCCGACGCTGCGCCCGGCCGCGATCAGCTCGTCCAGGGCCACGACGCTGGTCAGTTGGAGCTGCGCGTACAGCTCGCGCAGCTCGGCCAGGCCGATCTTGAGCTCGGCGGCGAGTTCGCGGTCGGTCGGCGTGCGCTGGAGCCGGGCGCCGAGCCGTTCCAACGCCCGCTCGACGTCGCGGGCGCGGCTGCGAACCGACCTCGGAACCCAGTCCTGCGAGCGGAGGTCGTCGAGGATCGCGCCCCGGATCCGCTGCATCGCGTAGGTCTCGAACTTCAGCCCACGTTCAGGTTCGAACTTCTCGATGGCGTCGACCAGACCGAAGATGCCGGACTGGATCAGGTCCGCCACGTCGACGTGCGCCGGCAACCCGGTACCGACCCGGCCCGCGACGTACTTGACCAACGGCGCGTAGTGCAGCACGAGCCGGTCGCGCAGGACCTGCTCGTGCGACTGGCCGTACGTGTGCCAGAGCGCGATGATCCCGGCTTCCACGTCGTCGGCCGTACGCGACTCCGACGCCGGGTGCGCGGGCCGACCCGCAGGCGGCGGGATCACGGCAGGCACCTCAACGGCGGTCACGTCCGCAGCGCCCCCTTCAGCGGCAGGCCCGTCAGCAACACGCACGTCGGCGACAGCCGCGTCGCCGGCGGGCGTTTCGGTTGCGGGCGTATCGGTTGCGGGCGTATCGGTTGCGGGCGCACGGGACATGGACCGCTCGGCACCTGCACCGCTCACGGCAGGCATCGACGCGGCGGGCGCAGCGACCGAGGGCTCTCCCGGCACCTCGGCAGCGGGCGGAACTGCGGCGGGGGCGTCCCCGGCGTGCGTGGGCGCGGCAGGCGGAGCAGCCGGCGGCGAGGCCGAGCTGGGCGAGGCTGGGCTGGGCGAGGCTGGGCTGGGCGAGGCTGGGCTGGGCGAGGCTGGGCGAGGCTGGGCTGGGCGAGGCTGGGCTGGGCGAGGCTGGGCTGGGCGAGGCTGGGCTGGGCGAGGCTGGGCTGGGCGAGGCTGGGCTGGGCGAGGCTGGGCTGGGCGAGGCTGGGCTGGGCGAGGCTGGGCTGGGCGAGGCTGGGCTGGGCGAGGCTGGGCGAGGCTGGGCTGGGCGAGGCTGGGCTGGGCGAGGCTGGGCTGGGCGTCGCGGGGGTGGGTGCGGTGGGCGTCACGGTGTGGCCGTTGGTGTGCGGGGCCTCGGCGGCAGGTCCGGGGTGCGGGTCCTCGTCGGCGACGTGGTGACCGTTCGTCCCGGTCGGGGCGTGCGCAACCGAGGGCTGCGCCTCCGACGAGGCCCCGACGCGCGCGGCGGAAGGAGAGGTCACGGTTGCGGTCCGCGAACCTCCCCCTGCGACGTCAGGAACGGGGGTGGGTTCGGTCATGGATCGCCTTCAGCCGTTCGACGGTGACGTGTGTGTAGAGCTGAGTGGTTGCGAGCGTAGCGTGACCGAGAAGCTCTTGGACGGTACGCAGGTCCGCTCCCCCTTCCAACAGGTGCGTGGCCGCGGTGTGCCGCAGGCCGTGCGGCCCGATGTCGGCTGTTTCGGGTACCGCACCCACTACATCGTGGACAACCCTCCTGGCGGTACGCGGGTCCAACCTCCCGCCGCGCGCACCGACGAACAGCGCGTGTTGTGAACGGTCGCTGACCAGGGACGATCGACCGTGTTCCACCCAGCGCCGTACTGCCCGTTCGGCCGGTACGCCGAATGGCACGGTGCGTTCGCGCCTACCCTTGCCCAGAACCCGGATCACCCTTTGGGAGTAGTCGACGTCGCCGAGGTCGAGACCGCACAGCTCGGCGACCCGAACACCTGTCGCGTACAGCAACTCCACCACGGCTTGGTCACGCAGCGCAACCGGCTCGCCGGCTTCCGCGGATACTTCCGCGACCGACATCGCGGCCTTCGCCTGGTCCGCCCGCAACACTGCGGGCAGCGTCCGGTGCGGTCGGGGCGCGACCAGACGGGGCCCGGGGTCGTCGGCGAGCAGGCCGGTCCGCGCCGCCCAGGCGGTGAAGGTCCGGGCGGCGGCCGTGCGCCGGGCGAGCGTGGTCCGGCTCGCACCCGCACCGTGCTGGGCCGCCAGCCACGAGCGCAGCCCGGCGAGGTCGATCGCCTCCACGGTGGCGTCACCCGTCGTGCCGCCGGCCAGGTGGACCAGCAGGGAGACCGCGTCGGCCAGGTAGGCGCGGACGGTGTGCGGCGAGAGCGAGCGCTCCATCGCGAGGTGGCGCTGGTAGTCGTCCAAGGCCGTCGAGACGTCGCCGGGCAGCTCGCGACGCAGGCCGACGAGGTCGACACGACGAGTCCGAGCGGGCGGCGGCGGGGACATAGCCCCTGACGCTGCGCCTCAGAACGCTCTTGGTCAAGTATCGCCACGCGAGATCCCCTCATGAGAGCGCTTCCATCCGGTGTCGACCCGGACCGCCAGTTCGATCAGCTCCAGTTCGGGGAGCAGCGCCCGGACCCTGGCCAGCTCGACCCCGGATTCCACCGAGACGGCCTCGGCGCTGGTCGCGGAATCCAGCGGCAGCGCCTCGAACACCCGCAGCGCCTCGCCCTGGGGGAGACCGACTTCGGTGTTCCGCGTGGCCTCGACCAGGTCGACCCCGAGCCGCCCGGTCGACTCGATCACCTCCGCGACGCTGCTCACCGCCAGCGCCTCCCCCGACCGCAGCAGGTCGTGGCAGCCTGACGAACTGCTGGACGTGATCGGCCCCGGCACCGCCATCAGCACCCGCCCGAGCGCCGACGTGGAGGCCGCGGTGTTCTTCGCACCGCTGCGCCGACCCGCCTCCACGACCACCGTCCCCTCGCCGAACGCCGCGATCAGCCGGTTGCGGGTCAGGAAGCGGTGGCGGGCGGGTTGGAGGCCGGGCGGGTACTCGGAGACCACGAGCCCGTGGTGCGGGATGCGTTCGAGCAGCCCCTGGTGGCCGCGCGGGTAGGCGATGTCGACCCCGCAGGCGAGGACGGCGATCGTCGGCCCGCCGGCCGCCAGCGCCCCGCGGTGCGCCGCGCCGTCGATGCCGTAGGCGGCACCGGACACCACCGTCACGCCGGACGCGGCCAGCCCGTGCCCGAACTCGGCCGCGACGTGCTGCCCGTAGCCGGTCGAGGACCGGCTGCCGACCACCGCGACGGCCCGCTCGGTCAGGGTGGACAGCTCCGCCTCGCCGCGCACCCACAGCGCCAGCGGGGCCACCCCGCAGCGCAGGCCCTGGGCGGCGGCCTGGTCGAGCGCGGTGAACGGCCACGCGGGCCATTCCTCGTCCTCCGGCACGACCAGCCGCCCACCCAGCTCCGCCATCGCGGCCAGGTCGGCTTCGGCCCGGTCCTCGGCCCGTCGCGCGGAGGTCTGGCTGTCGACCGCACCAGGCACCTGACCCCGCCGGACCAGCGCGGCCGCCCGCACCGGCCCCACCGCCGAGACGAACGCCGCCAACGCTCCGGCCGGAGGTTCGGCGACGCGCGACAGGTAAGCGCGCGCCAACCGCACCTCGTCACTCACGCCACACCGCCGCAGGTGCGAGCCCGCACGCCGTCCGCCACGGGCGGGCCGACTGGCGCGGACAACGACGAGCACCCCGGCACTGTTCGGTCCAGCGACCGCACCGGGTCCGGAGGTGCAGCAGCCAGGCCTGGGTGATCAGCTCGCACAGCCACGCCTTGCCCCGGCGGAACGGGGCAGCGAGGAAGGCGGCCCGATCGGTGGTGCGGTCGGTGAGGCAGTCAGCGGCCCGGTCGGTGGAGCAGGTGGCGATGCGGTCAGCGGGGCGGTCGGTGGAGCGGTTGGCGGGGCGGTCGGTTGGGTGGGTGGTGGGGCGGGTGGTCGTGCACTGGGTGGCGGGGGTGGGCGTGGGCGTGGTGCAGGGCTTTGGGCGTGCGGCGTTGCGGCAGCCCGGTGGAACGTCCCGGTGCGCGTCGCGACGGGTGCTCGGGGGTGGGCTTGTCGAGGTGGCGCGGGACTCGCATGACGGAGCCGAACGCCCGCGTGGACCCGGTGCGGCGCACGACGGCATCGGTGCGGTTGCCGGTGAGTTCGCGTCGGGACCTGGTCGACTCGGAGTCGTGGCGCGCAGACCCGGGTAGGTACAGGTCGCCGGGGTGGTGGGTGGGCACTCGGTCGTGCGTTCGACTTCAGCCTGCTGGGCGAGTGAACCGGCCACCGCGGACCACGGCGAACCGGTGGGGTGGGCGGCCGAGGCCGAGGTGTCCGGCCCGGTGAGGAACACCTGGTCCACGACCAGGTGGACCGGAGTTCCCGGCGGCGTCAGGGGATTCGTCAGGTCTGCTCCGGCGGCGTCGGGGCTCGCCGCCTCCGACCGGGTGGCGTCCCGGTCGGTCGTCTCCGGGCCTTCGGTCAGGGAGCGGGGGAAGTCGGGTGGGAGTGCGGTGGGATTCGGGGTGGTGGCCGGGAGTTCGAGGGGCGGGAGTTCGGTCACGGGGTGCCTCCGGCGGGCGGGTCGGGCACCTTCCGGGTGCCTTCTTCGGGTCGGGTCGAGCGGATTCGGAGGACCTTTCCGGGCCAGCCGAGGATCCAGCGGTTGAGGTCTTTCGCGGTTGCCAGGCGGCGGAGGGTCGGTTTCTTCCTCGGGTCGCTCGGTGGTGGTGTCGGGTCCGGCGATGTCCTCGGTGTCAGGCGGGAGAGTCTCGGGGGTGGGGTCATGGCCTTCTCCTTTCCCGGAATTCCAGGGCCGCGGCCACGTGGTCCGCGGTCGGTTCGTCGGTTTCGGCGAGGTCCGCCAGCGTCCAGGCGACGCGGAGGCAGCGGTCCGCGCCCCGGCCGGTGAGGGCACCGATCGCCAGGGCCCGGTCCAGCAGGGTGGTCGCGGTCCTGGGGAGGCGGAACTCCTTGCGCAGGGCCGGGCCCGGGACTTCCGCGTTGGTCCGCCAGCCGTGCGGGGCCCAGCGGGAGCCGGCCCTGGCGCGCGCCTGGTGCACCCTGCGGCGGACCACGGCCGTCGGCTCGGGCGTGCCCACCTCGGGGCCGAGCATCACCGTCAGGGGGCGCATGGTCACCCGGAGGTCGACGCGGTCCAGCAGGGGCCCGGAGAGCTTGCTCTGGTAGCGGCGCTTGGCCGCGGGCAGGCAGACGCAGTCGAGGTCTTTCGGCGGCGCGCACGGACAGGCGTTGGCGGCCAGCACCAACTGGAAGCGGGCCGGGTACCGGGCGATGCCGTCCCGACGGGCGATCCGCACCTCCCCGTCCTCCAGGCACGTCCGCAGGGCGTCCAGGCTGCGCGCGCCGAACTCGCACGCCTCGTCGATGAACAGCACGCCGCGGTGCGCCCGGCTCACCGCGCCCGGCTTGGCCAGGCCCGAGCCGCCGCCCACCAGGGCCGCCGTCGACGTCGACGGGTGCAGCGAGACGAACGGCGGGGTCGCCACCAGCGGGGCCTCCGGGGTGAGCAGACCGGCGATGGAGTGGATCGCGGTCACCCCGATGGCCTCGTCGGCCGACAGCGGCGGCAGCAGGCTGACCAGGCGTTCGGCCAGCATCGTCTTACCGGTGCCCGGCGGGCCGGTCAGCAGGACGTGGTGGCCGCCCGCCGCCGCCACCTCCAGCGCCCAGCGGGCCTCGGGCTGGCCGACCACGTCGGACAGGTCCTTGCCGGGCGGCACCGGCGGGGGCTCCGGGTGGGCGCCGGCCGGGGTCAGGGCCTCGTCCGAGCCCTTCAGCCAGTCGATGACGTCGGTCAGGGTCGCCGCGCCGTGCACCGCGAGGCCCTCGACCAGCGCCGCCTCGGGCAGCGACGCGGTCGGCACGACCGCTCTGGTCAGGCCGGCCCGCCGGGCGGCCAGCAGGGCGGGCAGCACGCCTCGGACCGTGCGCACGCGGCCGTCCAGGGCCAGTTCCCCGAGCAGCACGGTGCCGTGCAGGCGGTCGTCCGGGACGGCCTGGGACGCGGCCAGCACCACGCACGCCAGGGCCAGGTCGTAGCCCGAACCGCCCTTCGGGAGGGTGGCCGGGGACAGGCCCAGCGTCACCCGTTGGGTGGGCCACTCGTGGTCGCTGTTGCGGACCGCGGCCTTCACCCGGTCCTTGGACTCGTGCAGGGCCGCGTCCGGCAGGCCCAGCAACTGGGTGCGGACCGAGCCCGCGCCCACGTCGGCCTCGATCTCCACCGGGACGCCGTCGACGCCGAACAGGGCCACGCACCAAGCGCTCGCGAGGGCCATCTCAGGCACCCCGCACGTGGTGCAGGCGGATGGGGCCCGACCGCGGCCACAGGATGCCCACCAGGTCGCAGCGGACGTCCAGGCCGCGCAGGCCGTGCGCGTCACGCCAGCGCAGGCCCATGCCGCGCACGCGGTCGAGCTTGGTCGGGGTGACGGCCTCCAGCGGGCTGCCGCGGCCGGTGCCCGAGCGGCACTTCACCTCGCACACCACCAGCCGCTCGCGGTCGGTGGCGACGATGTCGAGCTCGCCCTCGGGACAGCGCCAGTTGCGGGCGAGCAGTTCCAGGCGCTCCTCCTGCCGCAGGTAGCGGCAGGCCACGTGCTCGCCCAGGCGGCCCAGCTCTCGGGTGTCCGGCATGGTGTTGCTCCGTTCGGCTCAGTCTGCGTGTCGTGATCGACTGTGCCGAAGCGGATCTTGCGGGGCCAGGGGGAACCCGAGATCTGTGGATGGGGTTTCAGGGGCTGTGGACAACTGCCCACAACAACGCCTACCTGCGAAAACCGGCCAGAGAGCCGTGAAGGGGCTCATCCGGGTGGATGAGCCCCTGGCGACTGGGAACGGTCAGGAGTTGAACGGACCGTCCTCGGGGAGCCTCAGGTCGGGCTTGTCCAGCTCTTCGACGTTGACGTCCTTGAACGTGATGACCCGGACGTTCTTCACGAACCGGGCGGGCCGGTACATGTCCCAGACCCACGCGTCGGACATCCGCACCTCGAAGTAGACCTCGCCGTCCGCGTTGCGGACCTGCACGTCCACCGAGTTGGCCAGGTAGAACCGCCGCTCGGTCTCCACGACGAACGAGAACTGGCTGACGATGTCGCGGTACTCCTTGTACAGCGACAACTCCATCTCGGTCTCGTACTTCTCGAGATCCTCTGCACTCATTACGCCTCCGCGCGGGTGCTCATCGAATCCGCGCTCCTCCTCGTCGCGAGCCTGCCACCGCTGGTCTGCGGCGATGTTCCATTCTGGACCACGGTGGCGGAAAGCACGTCACGCGCCACTCGGTGCGGCGCGGTCAACCCGTGCCGGGCCCCCGCCGAGGCCACATTCGCATACGACCAGCGGTGCTCCGCGCTCGGCCCGTGCTCCAGCAGGGCGGCGGTGTGCTCGGCGGTGCTGTAGCCCTTGTGCACGTCGAACCCGTACACCGGCAGGTCGCCGTGCATCTCGGCCATGATCCGGTCCCGGGTGACCTTGGCCAGCACGGACGCGGCCGCGACGCACGCCGCCACCCGGTCGCCCTTGACCACCGGCATGTTCGGCGCGGTCAGCCCCGGCACCGGGAACCCGTCGGTGAGCACGTAGCCGGGGTGCGCGGACAGCCGCGCGACCGCCCGCCGCATCCCCTCGATGTTCGCCACGTGCACGCCGATCAGGTCGACCTCCCACGCCGGGATCACGATGACCGCGTAGTCGACCGCGCGCTTGACCACCACGTCGAAGATCCGGTCCCGCGCGGCGGCGGTGAGCAGCTTGGAGTCGGTCAGGCCCTCGAACCGGGCCGCGTCACCGGGCTTGAGCACGCACGACGCGACGACCAGCGGGCCTGCGCAGGCACCGCGACCGGCCTCGTCCACCCCGGCCACCGGGCCGAGGCCGCGCCGGTCCAGCGCGGCCTGGAACGCCCAGATGCCCGCGGTCTGCCGGACCTGCGCCCGAGGCGGCTTGCGGATCACCAGCCGACCCTATCCCAGCCGCGAACGCCGGATCCGGCCCCTGACCCGCCGGCCGAGCAGCAGCACCGGCCACGCCGCGGCCAGCCCGACCCCGGCCGGCACCGCGTCCTGCCACACCGGCGCGCCCAGCGCCACGACCTGCGGGTTCTGGTCGGACACGCCGCCCCAGCGGCCCGGCGGGAGCACGACCACCCGCGCCTTGCCCACCACCTTGTCCACCGGCACCAGACCGCCCAGCCGGCGGTCGCCCTGGCAGCGCGAGTCGCACGAGTCGTTGCGGTTGTCACCCATCACGAACAGGTAGCCGTCCGGGATCTCCAACTCGTCGTAGGAGTCCTGGAAGCTGCCGCGCCCCGGTTCCCAGTAGACGTACGGCTCGTCCAGCGGCTTGCCGTCGACCAGGAACCGGTTCTTCTCGTCGCAGCACTTCACGGTCTGCCCGCCGACCGCGATGATCCGCTTGACGAAGTCCTCCTTGCTCGCCGTCGGTATCCCGATCAGCGAGCCCAGCCCCTGGAAGAACCCGACCACCGGGTTCGCCGGCTCGGCCGGCGCGAAGTCGTTGTTGATCCAGGTGTCCGGCCCGTGGAAGACGACCACGTCGCCCGGCGTGGGGTCGGTGAAGTCGTAGGTGAGCTTGTCGACCAGCACCCGGTCTCCGAAGCACGGCGAGGTGCAGCCGTGCAGCGTCTGCTCCATCGACTCGGACGGGATCATGTAGACCCGTGCCAGGAATGTCTGGATCAGGAACGCGAGCCCCACCGCGACCACCAGGAGGATCGGCAGCTCACGCCAGAACGAGCCTTTCCCCTTCTTCTTCCGCGACCGTTTCCGGAACTCCTCGATCTTCTCCTCGTCGGAGGAGTGCTCGGGGTCCTCGTCGGACGAACCGCGGGAAGGTGCGACGTCTACCACGCGGTCAGCGTACCGAGCCGGTGTGTGAGGCCCTGGTCAGCCGGCCCCGGAGCCGGCGGCCGAGGAAGAGCACCGGCCACGCGGCGGCCAGCCCGACGCCCGCCGGGATCCCGGACTGCCACGCGGGCGCGCCCATGGCCACTACCTGCGGGTTGTGGTCGCCGATGCCGCTCCAGCGGGCCGGCGGCAGCACGATCGCGCGCGCTTTGCCGATCACTTCGGACTCCGGAACGGCCCCGTTCACGCCGCCGGAACCCTGGCAACGGGAGTCGCACGAGTTCGTCCGGTTGTCACCCATCACCCAAAGGTGTCCCTCGGGGACCTTCACGGGCTCGAACGGGTCCTGGCTCTCCGGGCCGGTGCCGGGCTGCCAGTAGACGTAGGGCTCGTCCAGCGGCTTGCCGTCGACCTTGACCCGGTGCTGCTCGTCGCAGCACTCGACGGTCTGCCCGCCCACGGCGATCACGCGCTTGACGAAGTCGCGCTCGTCCGGCGGCGCGAGGCCGATCAGCGACAGGCCGGACTGGAAGACCCGCACGACGGGGTTGTCCGAGCGGGCCGACTGGAAGTCGTTCGCGGTCCACGCGGGCGGCCCGCGGAAGACGACGACGTCGCCCGGCTCGATGTCGGAGAAGTCGTAGACCAGCTTGTCCACGAGCACCCGGTCGCCGAAGCACGGCGAGGTGCAACCGTGCAGCGTCTTCTCCATCGACGCCGACGGGATCACGTACACGCGCGCGAGGAACGTCTGGATCAGGACGGTGAGCACGAGCGCTGTGCCGAGGAGAACGAGGACCTCGCGCCACAGCGGGGCCTTCTTCTTTTTCTTGCCCTTACCGCCCGATGCCGAGTCCGGAGTGGACTCGGCATCGGGTTCCCGACCGTCTTCGTCAGCGGAGCTGTGCGCGGGTTCTGCCACGTTGGCAGGCTACTGGTCGGGCGTGAACCAGGCGTCAGGAGGCCGGCTTGGCGTCCCGCTTCTCCTTGATCTTCGCGGCCTTGCCGCGCAGGTCGCGCAGGTAGTACAGCTTCGCGCGGCGCACGTCGCCGCGGGTGGCGACCTCGATCTCGGAGATGTTCGGGGAGTGCACCGGGAAGGTGCGCTCGACGCCGACGCCGAACGAGACCTTGCGGACGGTGAAGGTCTCGCGGATCCCGCCGTTCTGGCGGCGGATCACGACGCCCTGGAACACCTGGACCCGCTCGCGGGAGCCCTCGATGACGCGGACGTGGACCTTCAGCGTGTCGCCCGGCCGGAAGCTCGGGATGTCGGAGCGCAGCGACTGGGCGTCAAGAGCGTCCAGGGTGTTCATCGGTGGTCCGTCCTCGTCCTCACGTGTAATGCGTACTCCCCCGAGGCGCGTACTTGCCAAGGTCGCTCATGGCCTTGCCAAGGTGTCACACATCCGCGTGGGGGCGGGCTTTGCGGCGCACCCCGGTTGACCGGGTGCAGCAACCTGTCCAGTGTGCCAGACGAGGCGGGCCGCGACGAAATCGGGGGTTACCGCAGCTCGTCCAGCAGCTTGCGGTCGTGCTTGTCCAGCGCGCCCTCGGGCAGGGCGTCGAGCAGTTCCGGGCGGCGCTCCCACGTGCGGCGCAGCGCCTGGTCACGCCGCCAGCGGTCGATCGCCCGGTGGTTGCCCGAGCGCAGCACGTCCGGCACCGCCAGCTCGCGCCACACCTCGGGCCGGGTGTACGACGGGCCCTCCAGCAGGCCGTCGGAGAACGAGTCCTGCGCGGCCGACGCCGGGTTGCCCAGCACGCCGGGCAGCAGCCGGACCACGGCCTCGACCACGACCAGCACCGCCACCTCACCGCCGACCAGCACGTAGTCGCCGAGGGAGACCTCGTCGACGCGCATCCGGCGGGAGGCGTCGTCCACCACCCGCTGGTCGATGCCCTCGTACCGGCCGCACGCGAACACCAGCCGCGACTCGGCGGCGTACTCGTGGGCCAGCTCCTGGGTGAACGGCCGCCCGGCGGGCGTGGGCACGACCAGCCTCGGCGGCGGGTCGCCCGCGCACACCTCGTCCAGCGCCGCACCCCACACCTGGGGCTTCATCACCATGCCCGGACCACCGCCGTAAGGGCTGTCGTCCACGGCCTTGTGCACGTCGTGCGTCCAGTCGCGCAGGTCGTGCACGCCGACGCTGATCAGGCCCTTGTCGATGGCCTTGCCGAGCAGCGCGGCGCGCAGCGGCTCCAGGTACTCCGGGAAGATCGTGACGACGTCAATCCGCATCGAGGAGACCTTCGGGCGGGTCGAGCACCACGCGTCCACCGCGCACGTCGACGGTGGGCACGATCTGGCGCACGAACGGCACCAGCAGCTCACCGCCCTCCGCGCGGTCGACCACCAGCAGCTCGCCTCCCGGACCGTGCGCGATCTCGCGCACCTTGCCGATCTCGGTGCCGTCGAGCAGTTCGGCCCGCAGACCTTCCAGCTCGTGGTCGTAGAACTCGTCCGGGTCACCGGTCGGCGGCAGGTCATCGGTGCTGGCCAACAGCAGCGTCCCCCGCAGCGTCTCGGCGACGTCCCTGGTCAGGACCTCTTCGAAACGCACCAGCAGCCGCCCGGAGTGGTTCCGGGCGGCTGCGACGGTAACGGTGCGGGACGTGCCGTCGCGCAGCTTCGCGATCAGCGCCGAACCGTGCGCGAACCGCAGTTCGGGCGAGTCGGTGCGCACGTCCACGGCGAGTTCGCCGGTGATCCCGTGCGCCTTGGCCACACGGCCGACGACGACGTCCATGCGCGCGCTCAGCGGTCGGTGTCGACCACGTCGACGCGCACGCCACGCCCGCCGATCCCGGCCATCACCGTGCGCAGGGCCGTCGCGGTGCGACCGCTGCGACCGATCACCTTGCCGAGGTCGTCCGGGTGGACGTGGACCTCGAGGGTGCGACCGCGCCGGGTCGTGACCAGGTTCACCCGGACGTCGTCCGGGTGGTCGACGATGCCCCGAACGAGGTGTTCGAGGGCGTCAGCCAACAAGCTCACGCCTCGTCCTTGGGGGCCTCGGCCTCGTCGCTCTTCTTGGCCTTCTTCTTCGGCGTGGTGGCCTCGGTCGTCGGCGCGTCGCCGGCGGCGGCGAGCGCGGCGGCGAACAGCTCCGCCTTGCTCGTCTTCGGCTCCTTGACCTTCAGCGTGCCCTCGGCGCCCGGCAGGCCCTTGAACTTCTGCCAGTCACCGGTGATCTCCAGGATCCGCTGCACGGACTCGGTCGGCTGCGCGCCGACGCCCAGCCAGTACTGCGCCCGGTCGGAGTCCACCGCGATGAACGACGGCTCTTCCTTCGGGTGGTACTTGCCGATCGTCTCGATGGCCTTGCCGTTGCGGCGGGTGCGCGCGTCGGCGACGACGATGCGGTAGTACGGCTGACGGATCTTGCCAAGCCGCTGAAGCTTGATCTTGACGGCCACGGGTGTGGGTACTCCTCAGGCTCTCGTTTGCTCAGGTGCGGGCACTCCTCGCCCGCGTGGGGCACGAGCGGGAAAGCCCAAAGGTCTGGGCGCCATGGCACGGTGAGAGGGACCGACCGCGGCGAACAACAGGCCATTCTGCCAGACAGGTCTACCCGGCCACGAATCGGCCCACGGCTACGCCCGCCTCGGTCAGCGCTGTCCGCACCGATCGGGCGTGGTCCACGGCACCCGGAGTGTCCCCGTGCAGGCAGATGGAGTCCACCTCGGTGGCGAGGGTCTCACCCGAAATCGCGATCAGTTCACCGCGTCGAGCGAGCCTCAGGACCTGTTCGAGGACTTGCTGCGTGTCGGTCAGCACAGCACCGGGCTGCGTGCGCGGCACCAACGTGCCCTCGGGCGTGTAGGCGCGGTCCGCGAACGCCTCACACACCGCGCGCAGGCCCGCGCGTGACGCGTGGTGCAGCAGACGCGAACCGGGCAGACCCAGCACGGGCAGTTCGCCGAACGCCTTCACGCCCGCCACAACCGCCTCGGCCTGCTTGTCGTGGTGCACGGTCGCGTTGTACAGCGCGCCGTGCGGCTTCACGTAAGACACCGCCGTACCCGCAGCGCGTGCACACGCGTCCAGCGCACCGATCTGGTAGAGCACCTCGTCGGCCAGTTCGGTCGGGTCGGCGTCGATGAACCGCCGACCGAACCCCGCGAGGTCGCGGTACGACACCTGCGCACCCACGGCCACCCCACGCTCAGCGGCCCGCGCACACACCCGACGCATGGTCGAAGGATCGCCCGCGTGGAACCCGCACGCGACGTTCGCACTGGTCACAACGTCGAGCAACGCGTCATCGTCGCCCAACCGCCAGATCCCGAACCCCTCGCCGAGATCGCTGTTGAGGTCGATCACCCCGGCATCACTCCCAACGAGACGAGCAGCAGCGTCAGACCGGGCAGGAAGTTGTTGATCACGTGCGCCACCACGCTCGCCGTGAGCCGGCGGGTGATCAGCCGGGCGATGCCGATCGGCAGGGCGACCACGATCAGCAGCGACGTGCGCAACGGCTCCAGGTGGCTGGCCGCGAAGATCAACGTGGTGAGCACGAAGGCCGCCCACTGGCTCCAGCCCTGGCGCTCGATCGCGCCCCACAACAGCCCCCGGTAGATCAGCTCCTCGCAGATAGGCCCGACGAAGCAGACGTAGAGGAACATCGCGATGGCCGCGCCCAGCGGCAGCGCCGCGCCGTCCACCAGTTCGCCGATCGCCGACGTGGCGTTGTCGGTGCCGACGATCCGCGACCAGATCACCGCGGCCAGGTAGGTCAGCACCATCCCCAGCAGGCCGAGCTTCAGGCCGATCTTGACGTCCGCCCAGTTCCACGACAGCCGCAGGTCGATCAGCGGCCCGTTGCCGCGGACCCGGGTGATCACCACGGCCAGCGCGGCGGCCAGCACCGTGGGCACCATCGAGCCGATCAGGATGAACGCCACCGAGCCGAACGGGTCCGTGCCGTTGGTCGACGCGATCGCCGTGATGAACACCGCCGACAGGATGAAGACCGCTTCGACCAGCAGGAACGCGCCAAAACCCCACCGCTGCCCCACCCGTTCGGGCGACGGCTCACGGCCGACCGCGCGGACTCCGGCGATGAGGCCTGTCGGGGGTTCATCCGGTGGGTTCACAGCAAACACCCTAATCAGGAGGCGCCTACGTAGAGGTAGACGGCGGGGAGCAGGTTGTTGGCGGCGTGCGCGACGACGCTGGCCGAGACGCGGCCGGTGATCATCCGAGCCGCTCCGATGGCGAGCCCTTGGGCGAACAGGCTGATCGTGCGCCACGACTCCTCGTGCAAGAACGCGAAGATCAGCGCCGTAAGACCGAGGATGACGATTTTCGGGACCTTGTAGTGCTCCAACGCGTTCCACAACGCGCCACGGGTGAGCAGTTCCTCGGTGAGCGGCGCGCCGAGGAACACGAACAGGGCCGCCAACGCCAACCACACCGACCTACCGCCGGACAGCGACTCGATCTGGTCGAGCGAGGAGTCCCCGTCGCGGTAGATGGAGAGCAGCAGCACGCCGAGCACCCACGCCGCCAGCAGCGACGCACCGCCGCACAACAGGCCGACCTTGATGTCGTGGGCGCGCGGGACCAGGCCGAAATCCCGGTCAGGGCCGTTGCCGCGCCACCAGGAGAAGACCGCGGGGCCGAGTCCCAGCAGGACGTTCGGCAGGAAGAGCAGCAGCAGCAACGGCCCGAGCACGGGCGGGTCGGTGATGTCGACCTCGGCGAACCGGTCGGCCGTGACGGCCGTGAACACCAGCGTGGACAGGTGGTACCCGGCCAAGCCCACGAAGAAGGCGAGGAAGCCCCAATGCGCCCGCCCGGTGTCCTGCTGTTCCTCCACTCGACCGAACGTAGCGGCACGGCCCGCGACCGCACCGCCCAGGGCGGCCCAAGATCACTCTGACGGACGCGCGCCCGAACGGGAGGGGCCGCGGGATCAGTGGATCCGGCCGCGCAGCATCACCAGGGCCGGGTGGCGCAGGGCGGCGAGGTCGTCGCGCGGGTCGTCCCGGTACACGACGACGTCCGCCGCGGCACCCTCCACCAGGGACGGGAAGCCCAGCCACTCGCGCGCGGCCCAGGACGCGGCGGCCAGCGCGTCGTGCCGGGACAGGCCGACGCCGTGCAGCGCCTGGATCTCGTCCACGATCCGGCCGTGCCTGATGCCGCCGCCCGCGTCCGTGCCCGCGAAGACCGGCACGCTGGCCTCGACCGCGGCCGCGATGACCGCCTTGTTGCGCGCGTAAAGATCACGCATGTGGGTGGCGTACGCGGGAAACTTTTCGGCCCCGGACGCGGCGATGTCCGGAAAGTTCTCGATGTTGATCAGGGTCGGCACCAACGCGGTGCCGGCGGCGGCCATCGTCGCGATGGTGTCGTCGGTCAGGCCGGTGCCGTGCTCGATGCAGTCGATGCCGGCGGCCAGCAGGCCGGGCAGGGCGTCCTCGCCGAACACGTGCGCGGTGACCCGCGCGCCGCCCTCGTGCGCCACCTTGACCGCCCGCGCCAGCACGTCGTCGGACCACAGCGGGGCCAGGTCGCCGGTCGACCGGTCGATCCAGTCGCCGACCAGCTTCACCCAGCCGTCGCCCTGCGCGACCTGCTCGGCCACGGCGCCCGGCAGGTCCTGCTCGTCCTCCAGCTCGACGCCCAGGTACTTGATGTAGCGCCGGGGCCGGGCGATGTGCCGGCCCGCGCGGATGATCCGGGGCAGGTCCAGCCGCTCCTGGAGCGGGCGGGTGTCCAGCGGCGAACCGCAGTCGCGGATCAGCAGCGTGCCCGCCTCGCGGTTGAGCAGCGCCTGCTCGACCGCCTCCGGCAGGTCGACCGCGCCCTTCGAGCCGAGGCCGACGTGGCAGTGCGCGTCGACCAGGCCGGGCACCAGGTAGCCGCCGTCCACGACGGTCCGCGCGCCCGGCACCGGCTGCGTGCGGATGCGGCCGTTGACCACCCACAGGTCGCGCGGCTCACCGCCGTCGGGCAGGACGACACCGCGCAGGTGCAGCCCGGTCACTTCTTCGGGAACTTCAGCTTCGACGGGTCGAACCCGGCCGGGAGCTGGTCCAGCCCGCCGGCGCCCGGCGGCAGCTCCGGCATCCCGCCCGGCGGCAGGCCGGGAGGCATCCCGCCCGGCATCATGCCCGGGAAACCGCCGCGGACCTTCGGCGGCGTCGGGCCGCGCCCCTTGCCCTTCTTCCCCTTCTTGCCCTTGCCCTTCCTGCTGTTGGGCCGGGCACCGGGCAGACCGAACCGGCCGGCCATCTGCGACATCATCTTGCGAGCGTCGAAGAACCGGTTGACCAGGTCGTTCACATCGCTGACCCGGACACCGGAGCCGTTGGCGATGCGCAGCCGGCGGGAGGCGTTGATGATCTTCGGGTCGTCCCGCTCGGCGGGCGTCATGCCCCGGATGATCGCCTGCACGCGGTCCAGGTGCTTCTCGTCCAGGTTCGCGAGCTGGTCCTTCATCTGGCCCGCGCCGGGCAGCATGCCCAGCAGGTTCGCGATCGGGCCCATCTTGCGCAGCGCGAGCATCTGCTCCAGGAAGTCCTCCAGCGTGAGCTGGCCGGACCCCATCTTCACCGCGGCAGCCTCGGCCTGGTCCGCGTCGAACGCCTGCTCGGCCTGCTCGATCAGGGTCAGCATGTCGCCCATGCCGAGGATCCGCGACGCCATCCGGTCGGGGTGGAAGACGTCGAAGTCCTCCAGCTTCTCGCCGTTGGACGCGAACAGGATCGGCTGGCCGGTCACCTCGCGCACGGACAGCGCCGCACCACCGCGGGCGTCGCCGTCGAGCTTGGTCAGCACGACACCGGTGAAACCGACGCCCTCGCTGAACGCGGTCGCCGTGTTCACGGCGTCCTGACCGATCATCGCGTCGACCACGAACAGCACCTCGTCGGGCTGCACGGCGGCGCGGATGTCGATCGCCTGGCGCATCATCTCCTCGTCGACGCCCAGCCGGCCGGCGGTGTCGACCACGACCACGTCGTGCTGGGCCCGCTTGGCCTCCTCGATGCCGCGGCGGGCCACCTCGACCGGGTCGCCCACGCCGTTGCCGGGCTCGGGCGCGAACACCGGGACACCGGCCCGCTCGCCGACGACCTGGAGCTGGGTGACCGCGTTCGGGCGCTGGAGGTCGCAGGCGACCAGCATCGGCGTGTGCCCCTGGCCGCGCAGCCACTTGGCGAGCTTGCCCGCGAGAGTGGTCTTACCGGCGCCCTGGAGGCCGGCGAGCATGATCACCGTGGGCGGGTTCTTGGCCAGGTTCAGCCGGCGCGTCTCGCCGCCGAGGATGCCGACGAGCTCCTCGTTGACGATCTTGACGACCTGCTGCGCCGGGTTGAGCGCCTGGGAGACCTCGGAGCCCTTGGCGCGTTCCTTGATCGAGGCGATGAACGTCCGGACGACGGGCAGCGCGACGTCCGCCTCCAGCAGCGCCACCCGGATCTCGCGTGCGGTGGCGTCGATGTCGGCCTCGGACAGCCGCCCCTTGCCCCGCAGGTTCTGCAGGACCGAGGTGAGCCGGTCGGAAAGGGTGTTGAACACGATGCCGCCAGACCTCGCACGTCGTCGGACCAATGACTACCCGTCAGCGTAGCCGCTCCGGGTGACCGACAGTCGCAGCCGGTCGTCCCGGGTCAGCACGGTCAACGCCTGCCACCCCCGCGGCGCCTTGCCGGCGGCGAAGCGCTCGCGCAGCGCGGCGGCGCGGCGGACGTGCCGCGAGAACGACCGCGACCGGATCAGCCGACCCCGCTGGACCTGCCCGGACAGCGCCTGCTCCGGGCTGGCGTCGAGCCACATGAAGTGCCGGGGCCGCCAGGAGGCCAACCCGACCAGCACCAGCCCGGCACGGGTCGTCGGGCGGGTGGACGGTTCGTGGACGAGGAGGAGGTCGGAGGAGGTCAAGGCGAACCAGAGGATGCGGGAGCGGTGCGCCAAGTGGACCAGCGGACGGTAGAAGCGGTAGGGCAGCGTGGCGGGGAACACGCCCCGGAGGTAGGCGCGCACCTGGTCGGAGTCCAACACGATGGCGGACGCACCCCCGGTGTCGACCCCGGCGAGCAACGTCGTCTTCCCCGCGCCAGGCAGCCCGGCCAGCACAACGAGAGCTCGTGGCGCTACGGCGACGGCGTTCATCACACCCATACTAAAGAGACGTTTCGGACGGCCAGGAGTTCCCGGACACGGCGACAGCCCACCACGAGCCGAAGAGCCGGCCCCCAGTCACAGCGCCCACCCCGACCCACCGCACAACCACACCCCACCCGACCACCACACCCCACCCGACCACCGCGATCCACCCGACTACTGCGTCGTGTCATCCCCGTACGGCCTGCGCGCAGCGAACCGCGCTTGGTCTGGACGTGCAAGCACGCCCTTCGCTTGCACGTCCAGACCAAGGGTGGTTGTCTCCGACCAGGCCGTACGGGGATGACACGACGCCCACCCGCTCACTCATCCTTGGTGGCCTGCCCGTCCGGCGAGGACGCTTTTGGCTTTTGCCGACGGCGTGCGCTTCACCAGCACCTCTGAAGGCTTGTGGCGTGGCCTCCGGCCCCCGACACCATCATCCCATGCACCACCGACAAACGCGCTAACGCTGAGTCCCCACCCCGCGACCCACCCCCGCGACCCACCCCCGCGACCCACCCCCGCGGTCCACCCCCGCGACCCCACCGCGCGAGCCACCCCGCGACCCCACCCTGCGAGCCACCCTGCGACCCACTCTGGGAGCCCACCAAGCCTTCCTTCGGCAATTCGTCGCCACACGCCCCGCGTCCGCGTGACCAGCTTCGCCACCCGACCAAGGCGACCGAAACGACCAAGACGACCTCTGAACCGCCATCCATACAGCTCCGAGCGCGACACACAGAGACCTGCACGACCGCAAGCACAGCACCGCCGTGCCAGCCGCTCTAGAGCAAATCCGGGGGCGGTCCAACCCCTCAGTGGACCGCCCCCGGATCTTTCGTCGGTGACGCTCCTTCCGCCGTGTTCCGGCGGCCCCCTGCGTCACAGCAGAGAGCCTGCCGTGGGACCGGGGTGCAGGTCAGCGTGACGACCCGCGTCGGTTGTGCGTAGAGCTACGCAACCGGTCAGGTGGCTGCCGACAGGACCGCTCGTTCCACCTTCCGGCGGAGTTCCCCGTCCAGGCCGGTTCGGGCCGCTATCGCGAACGCGTCGACCACCGTCGACCCCAGGGTGGACACCCTGGCCCACACCACGTCCACTCCGGACCGTTCCAGCGCGTCCGCGACCTTGTGCAGCAGGCCGATCCGGTCGGCTGCCCGCAACTCCAGCACCACCCCACCTGTCGACTCGTCGTCGAACCACAGCACCTTCGCCGGCGGTGGGTCCTGGGGTGGGCCTCCGTAGTCGCGTTCTTTCGCCGCCAGCTTCTCCCCCAGCGGGAACGAGCCGTCGATCGCCCTGGTCAGTTGTTCCCTCAGCAACGTCACGTCCGGCAGGGAGCCGAACCTCGGCGAGACCGTGAACACGTCCACCGCCGCGCCTTCGTACGAGCGCAGCGCCGCCGTGTGCACCTCCAGCGAGTTCAACGCCAGCACCCCCGCCGCGCGCGACAGCAACCCGGGACGGTCGGGGGCCACGACGGTCACCGTCGCCGCGTGGCCTTGGGGATCGACGAGCACGTCCGGCTTCCCGGACGCCGCCACGGCCACCGCCAAGTCCTGCTGGCGCCGCTCCAACGGCTCGGGCTTGGGCAGGGGGTCGCCCGCCATCGCGGTCCGGCAGCGGGCGACCAGGTCGCCGATCAGCGACGCCTTCCAGTCCGACCACACGCCCGGACCGGTCGCCGAGGCGTCGGCTTCGGCCAACGCGTGCAGCAGTTCCAGCAACACGGCGTCGCCGCCCAGGGTGTCGACCACCCGCCGGACGGTCGCCTCGTCCTCCACGTCCCGCCGCGTCGCGGTGTGCGGCAGCAGCAGGTGGTGCCGGACGAGCGCGGACACCGTCACGACGTCCTGCGGCCACAGGCCCAGGCGTTCGGCGACCTGCGTCGTCAACGCCGCGCCCACCTCCGAGTGGTCCTGTTGACGTCCCTTGCCGATGTCGTGCAGCAACGCCCCCAACAACAACAAGTCCGGTCGGGACACACGGGTGACCAGACGCGCCGCGTGCGCCGTCGTCTGCACGAGGTGCCTGTCGACCGTCCACATGTGAGCAGCGTCGCGCGGTGGAAGGTCGCGCACCGCACCCCATTCGGGGAACAGCCGCCCCCACAGGCCGGTGCGGTCCAACGCCTCCACCACGTCGATCAGGCCCGATCCGCTGCCCAGCAGCGCCAGCAGTTCGTCGCGCGCTTCCCTCGGCCACGGCTGGCGCAGCTCCGGCGCGGTGTCGGCGAGACGGGTCAGCGTCCCGGCCGCGATCGGGTGTTTGGTGCGCGCCGCCGCCGTCGCGACCCGCAGCAGCAGCGCCGGGTCCCGGCTGGGCATCGCGTCCCGGGCCAGCGCCACCTCGGTGCCGTGCAGCACCACCCCTTCGTCCAACGGCCGGCGCGCCGGCGTCCGGCGCAGTGGCGAGCGGGCGAAGACGCCCAGGCCGCGTTTGGGCACGGCGGCACGGGCCGTGCGCATCGACACGTCCACGGCGTACACGATCGTGCGGGCCGCCGACGACATCGCGCGCGCCAGCGCGAACCGGTCGGCCAGCCCCAGCGCGGCGGCGACCTCGTCACCGTCCTGCGCGCGCAGGACGTCCCTCGGCCGCCCTGCCACCCGGCGCAGTTCGGTCCGCACGTCCAGCAGCAGCCGGCGGGCTTCGTCCACGTCGGCCGACGGGCGGTCGGTGAGCTGGGCCGCCGACAGGGCGTCGAGCAGGGTCACGTCCCGCAGCCCGCCGCGCCCGTGCTTGAGGTCCGGCTCGACGCGGTGCGCGATCTCGCCGCTGCGGGCCCACCGCCGTCGCGCCGATTCGGCCAGCTCGTCCAGCCTGGTCCGCGCCCCGGACCGCCACGCCTGGCGCGCACTCTCGGCCAGCCGCCCGCTGACCTCCGCGTCGCCCGCGATGTGCCGCAGGTCGAGCAGCCCGAGCGCGGTCCGCAGGTCGCCGGCCGCGACGCGCAGCGCCTCGCCGACCGTGCGCACCGAGTGGTCCAGGCCGATGCCCGAGTTCCACAGCGGGTACCAGAGCTTTTCGGCGACCGCGTCGACACTCTTGTTCCCGTTGTGCACCAGGACCAGGTCGAGGTCCGAGTACGGCACGAGTTCACGCCTGCCCAGCCCTCCGACGGCAACCAGGGCCAGCCCGCTGCCCCGCCCACCGACACCCGCCTGCGAGGCATGCGCGGTCAACCAGAACTCGTGCAGGTCCACCAGCGCCTCGCGCAGCGACTCCCCCGTCAACCGGCGGCGACCTGGCGCGAGCAGTCGATCCCGTGCCCGCACCAGGTCGTCAGCCGTGACGACGGCCGTCCCGACGTTGTCCACCACGGCCGTCCCCCGTTCCCGCAGAGCCTCCGACAGAGCGTCTTCCACAGAACGCCTCCTACAGAGCGTTCCCTACAGAGCGTCTGATCCGCGCTCCCCGGTCCGCACCCTGATGACCGTGTCCACCGGGGTCACCCAGACCTTGCCGTCGCCGATCTTGCCGGTGCGGGCGGCGTCCACCACGGCATCGAGCACCTTGTCGACGGCCGTGTCTTCGATCAGCACCTCGATGCGCAGCTTCGGCACGAAGTCCACGGCGTACTCGGCACCCCGGTACACCTCGGTGTGGCCCTTCTGGCGGCCGAAGCCCTGCACCTCGCTGACGGTCATGCCGAGCACGCCGAGCTGCTCCAGCGCCGTCTTCACGTCGTCCAGCGTGAACGGCTTGATGATCGCGGTGACCAGCTTCATGACTTGTTGCTCCCCTCAAGCACCGCGGCTGCGCCGGCGGCGACACTGGGCCTGCTGTTGCCGCGCGAGCCGAGGCCGCCGCCGAACTCGTACGCCGTCTCGGCGTGCTCGGCCTCGTCGATACCGCCGATCTCGGCCTCCTCTTCGACGCGGAAGCCGACAGTGAACTTGACCAGGTAGCCGAGGACGAGGCTCAGCACGAACGAGTAGGCGAGCACGGCGCCCGCGCCCACCGCCTGCCGCCACAGCTGGTCCACGCCGCCGCCGTAGAAGAGGCCGTTCACCGCCGCGGGGGCCGCGTCGCTGGCGAACAGGCCGATCAGGATCGTGCCGGATAGGCCGCCGACCAGGTGCACGCCGACCACGTCGAGCGAGTCGTCGAAACCGAAGCGGTACTTGAGACTGACCGCGAGGGCGCACAGCGCGCCGGTGATCGCGCCGATCGCGATCGCGCCCACCGGGGTGACCGCCGAGCACGCCGGGGTGATCGCGACCAGGCCCGCGACGACGCCGGACGCCGCGCCCAGCGTGGTGGCGTTGCCGTCCCGGACGCGTTCCACGGCGAGCCAGGCGAGCATCGCGGCGGAGGTGGCGACGAGCGTGTTGACGAACGTGACGCCGGCCGTGGCGTTCGCGCCGACCGCGGAGCCCGCGTTGAAGCCGAACCAGCCGAACCACAGCAGGCCCGCGCCGAGCACGACCAGCGGCAGGTTGTGCGGCTTCATCCGGTCCTTGGGCCAGCCGACGCGCTTGCCCAGCACGATCGCCAGCGCGAGACCGGCCGCACCGGCGTTGATGTGCACCGCCGTGCCGCCCGCGAAGTCGATGGCGAGCAGCTCGTTGGCGATCCAGCCGCCGGGGTCCACGACGGTGCCGGCGGCGTCCTTGCCGTCGAAGTCGAACACCCAGTGCGCGACCGGGAAGTACACGACCAGCGACCACAGGCCGGCGAACAGCAGCCACGGCCCGAACCGGGCGCGGTCGGCGATCGCGCCGGAGATCAGGGCCACCGTGATGATCGCGAACATCGCCTGGAAGGCGACGAACACGGTGGTCGGGATCGTGCCGGACAGCGCGTCCTTGCCCAGCAGGCCGTCCAGGCCGAAGAACTCGAACGGCTGTCCCAGCAGGCCGGCGCCGACGTCGGTGCCGAACGCGGTGGAGTAGCCGACCAGCACCCAGAGCACACCGACCACGCCGATCGCGCCCAGGCTCATCATCATCATGTTGAGCACGCTCTTGGACCGGACCATTCCCCCGTAGAAGAAGGCCAGGCCCGGTGTCATCAGCAGCACCAGTGCGGAGCTGGTGAGCAACCAGGCGGTGTCCCCTGTATCCACGTCGACCTCCACTGCACGTCGGTTGCAGGGAGCATCGGGACGTCCTGTTTCACCGGGCCGCGCGCCAGGTTTCGCGGCGGTGAACTGTCCGGGGCTTGGTGTTACGGGCAGGTTTCCAGAGGTTGAAGGGCGGACGTTCGCCGGTGATCGTGGCCGGACACCGTGGAATCGCCGGTGACGTTCGGCTCGACCGCACCGCTCCTGTCGGGGGATCGCGATCCTGGAGACGTGCCGGCCACGACGGTGGGTCACTTTCGCGACGTGCGCCCGCAAGAGCCGTCATCCGGCCAGGCAGCCGCCGATGCACCCCAAGCAGCCGGGACAACACGGACGGGCCGCCCCTCGTACGCAACGAGAGGCGGCCCGTCGTGGTGCGGACCGACCGAGCCGACCGGCAACCCAGCCGACCCAGCCGACCCAGCCGGCAGGACTAGCCGAGCCAGCCGGGCAGGCCGGGCTTCGGGCCGGCCGGGAGGCGCGGAGCCTCGGCGACGCGGGCGGCTCCGATCGGCGGTTCGACCGCCGCGCAGCGGGTGCCGTGCCGGGGCACGCGCTGCTGGATCAGGTAGTCGTCGGTCGTCTGCTGGGTGCACTGGCTGCGGTCGTAGACGCCGTGGCCCCAGCCCTCGTAGGTGACCAGGACCGTGGTGTCACGGCTCTGCCGGTTGGCGTTGACGGCCCACTCGTAGCCCGTCGCCGGGTCGTGCAGGGCGTTGAGCATCAGGATCTTGGGCGCGTTCTTGATGTGCAGCCGGTGCTGCGGGTTGTTGACCTTCTCCGGCAGGCCGATGCAGCCGGTCATCGCCGAGTGGCCCAGGGCCGAGCCGCGCATGTGCGGCGCGATCTGGTTGGCCCGGCGGACCAGCGTCGAGAACTCGCGCTGGTTGTGCACCCGGATCCCCCAGTCCTGGCAGAACACGGCCGGGAACGGGTTCTCGACGGTCTCGGCGGTCTTGACGGCGAACGCCGCCGGGGTGGTGGGGGCGGTCGCGAGGTCCAGCAGGAGCTGGGCGAGCGGCTGCCAGCCCGGACCGTAGAACGAGCGGAACGCGACACCGATGATGTCGTCGGCGGTGACCTTGTAGGTCGGGTCGTTCGGGTCGGTGATCTCGCCGCGATCCGCCTTCGCCAGCAGATCGTCCCAGAACTTCGCGACGTCCCGGCCGTGCAGCGCGCACGCCTCGGTCCGGTCGCACCACTTCACGAACTCGGTGAACGAGTCCTCGGCCGTACGCGCCTCGGTCTCGTTGAACCGCCACGTGTCGAGGCTGTGGTCCATGTTGGAGTCGATCACCATCGTGCGGATGTTGCGCCCGTAGCGCTCGGCGTACTGCTGGCCGATGAGCGTGCCGTACGAGACGCCGTAGTAGTTGATCTTCCGCTCACCCAGCGAGCGGCGCAGCGCGTCGATGTCGTTGACGACGCCGATCGTGTCGGCGTGGTCGTACATCGGGCCGGTCTGCGTGCGGCAGTCCGCCGCCAGCTCCCGGTTGTAGCGGCCGAGCTTGTCGAACTCGGCCTGGTTGGTCGGGTACGTCGACGGCTGGCGCAGGAGCACGTCGAGGGAGCACTTGACCGGCCGGCTGCGCGCGACGCCGCGCGGGTCGAAGCCGATGATGTCGAACCGCTCCTGCACGGCGGTGCTGAAGTACCGGTTGGCGCCCAGGGCGAAGTCCACGCCGGAGCCACCGGGGCCGCCGGGGTTGATCACCAGCACGCCGATCCGCTTGGCCGGGTCGGTGGCCTTGCGGCGGGCCACGGCGAGGTCGAACTCCTCGCCGCGCGGCTTGGCCCAGTCGATGGGGAGTCTCAACGTGCCGCACTCGACTTCGGCCAGCTCCGGACACGGCTTCCAGTCGACGGCGGCGGTGTCCGGGCCTTGCGCTTCGACGGGGTCGGCCGAGGCGGTCGACGCCATGCCGACGACGAGCGCGACAGCCGTGCCCACACCGCCTAATGCGCGGATGATCGGTCGCACAGATTCCTCCCTCTGTCACCCGGATGGGTTTTCGCAGGCTTCCAGGGGGTGAACTGCGGCACAACCGACTGAAGTCGGACACGGGGTACGCCGGAGGGTTGACTGCTTCCAGGCTAACGGGTGAGTACGCGGAAACGTTGCGTGATGGTCTCCAAGCCGCTCGGGGTGAGCGCGCCGACCAGCCGCAACCGGGCCATCCCGCCGTCCGGGTAGATGTCCAGCCGGGCGTGCGTGGCCTCGGGGCCGGTGACCCGGAACCGGTGCCGGGTGTCGGGCTGCAACCGGGTCCGGGGCAGCAGGTCGACCCAGTCGCCGCCGGTCCGCTCGTCGCGCACCCGCACCGACGCCCAGCCCGGCGCGTTGCCCTTGAAGTGGCTGGTGTCCAGCTCGGCCAGGCGCACCGCGCCGGGCGCGGCCAGCGCCAGCTCCACCCAGTCGTTGCCGTCGTCGCGGCGGCGGGCGGTCTCCCAGCCCTCGCCCATCACCGCCGCCGGTCCGGGCGCGATCAGGTTGGCCGGGTCGCTGTAGAACGTGTTGCTGCACCCGGTGACCGACGCGCCGTTCTCCAGCGCCGCCAGGTCGACCGCCTCGGGCACCAGCAGGTCCGGGTCCGGCACGGGCGAGCCGTACACGCGCAGCCGCGCCACGCCGCCGTCCGGGTGGATGGTCAGCCGGACGTGCGTGAACCGCTTCTCCACCGCCACGTCGAAGTGGTGCTTGCGGTCGCCCTCCAGCGGCGACCTCGGGACCACGACCTCCCAGCCGGTCAGCTCGTCCGGGCTCGGGTGGCCCGGCGCGCGGGTCGCCTCGACGGTCGCGGCCGGCGGGTAGTTGCCCTTGAAGAACGCGGTGTCCACCACGACGCCCCGGATCACGCCCGGCAGTCCCAGCCGGACGATCGCGCTGTCGTCGCCGGGTTCGCGCCGCCGGCGGGTCTCCCAGCCGTCGTAGACCTGTCCCTTGTGGCCGAACGTGGCGGGCCGGTAGCCGGGCTCGGCCCGGGTGATCAGGTTCTCCCGCTCGGCGAACAGCTCGTCGTTGGCCCACGCCACGGTGCCGCCCGCCGCGCGGGAGGCGAGGTCGGGCAGCCGGGTCCAGCTCGGGGTCATGTCTCTCCTCTGCTCAGCAACCGTCCTCGGGGCTCGTCGCCGGTGACCGGCCGGCCGCGCAACCAGGTCTGGCGCACCACGCCGGCCAGCGGTCGGCCGTGGTAGGGCGTCACCGGGTTGCGGTGGTGCAGCCGGTTGCGGTCGACCACGAACGCGTCGTCGGGGGCGAACACCGCGAAATCGGCGTCGGCGCCCTCGGCGATGCGGCCCTTGCGGCGCAGGCCCACCAGGTCGGCCGGTTTCCGCGCCATCCACTCGACCACGTCGGGCAGCGCGTGCCCGCGCCGCCGGGCCTGCGTCCACACCGCCGGCAGTCCCAGTTGGAGGCTCGCGATCCCGCCCCACGCGGTGGCGAAATCGCCTTCCTTCAACTCCGGCGTGCACGGCGAGTGGTCGCTGACCACCAGGTCCACCACGCCGTCGCGCAGCCCCCGCCACAGCTGCTCGCGGTTGGCCGCGTCGCGGATCGGCGGGCAGCACTTGAACTGGGTGGCGCGGTCGGCGATCTCCTCGGCCACGAACGTCAGGTAGTGCGGGCAGGTCTCGGCGGTCAGCCGCAGCCCCTCCGCCTTGGCGTCGGCGACCAGCGCCAGCGCCGAGCCCGACGACAGGTGCAGCACGTGCACGCGCGCCCCGGTCTCCCGGGCGACGCCGACCAGGTCGGCGATCGCGTGGTCCTCGGCCCGGTGCGGCCGGGACGCCAGGAACCCGGCGTAGTCGGGCCCGGACTCGGTCACGTCGTGCGGGTGCTCGGCGTGCACGATGGTGAGCGCGTCCGGCAGCGCGGTCAGCGCGGCGGTCAGGTCGGGCAGCTCCACGTGCGGGAACTCGTCCACCCCGGAGTGGATCAGGAAGCACTTGAACCCGAACACGCCCGCGTCGTGCAACGGTCGCAGGTCCGCCGCGTTGCCGGGCACGATCCCGCCCCAGAACCCGACGTCGACGTGCACCGCGCCGCGCGCCGCCGCCCGCTTGACCTCCAGCGCGGCGACGTCCGTGGTGGGCGGCAGGCTGTTGAGCGGCATGTCGACGACCGTGGTCACGCCGCCGGCCGCCGCCGCGCGGGTGGCCGTGCCGAAACCCTCCCACTCGGCCCGGCCGGGGTCGTTGACGTGCACGTGGGTGTCCACCAGGCCGGGCAGCAGGACCTCGTCGTCGGCCAGCTCGACCACGCGGTCCCCGTCCAGCCGGCCGATCCCGGTCACGGCCGCGATCCGGCCGTCGCGCACGCCGACGTCGGCGGCCACCTCACCGTCCGGCGTGATCACCCGGGCAGCCCGTAACACCAGGTCCATGGCGGTCACTCTCCCAGCCACCCGGCCGCGATGCGACCACCCGGCCGGGCCGGGTGGGAGGGCTTCGGCACGGCCACCACCGGCACGCCCCTCGCCACCCCGGCGGGTGCCTTGCCGTGCAACGTCTGGGCGTCCAGCGACCCCTCGCCGGCAATCACCAGCCGTGCGTCCGCCAGTGCCGCGTCTTCGCGCCACCGCAGCACGACCGCGTCGAACCCGGCCGCCTTCGCCGCCGCCGGCCGGTCGAGCAGCGGGAGGTCGGTGCACAAGATCGACAGGTCGACGTCGGACCACATGGCTTTCCTTCCACATTACGGAAGCTGCCTTCCGTAAAGAGAGAGCGTAAGACGGTATGGCAGGCCACGCAAGACTGTTGACACTTCCCGCAGCCCGCTCGTACCGTCGCTGAATCGGAATCGTGTTTCCGCGATACAGAAGTTGGGAGCCTCTGTGCCCGGTTTAGCCGACTTCAACGCCGCGCCGGCGGCGGATCTCCGTCCGCTGCTCACCGAATGCCTCGCCGTGCCGCGCTGGGTCGACGCCGTGATCGCGGGCCGCCCGTACGCCTCGGAGGAGGCCCTGCTCGCCGGGGCCCGGGTCGACCTGACCGACGACGAGGTGCGCGCGGCGATCGCCGGACACCCGAGGATCGGCGAGAAGTCCGCGCGCGGCGGCGTCGCCGCGCGGTGGTCGGCCGCCGAGCAGTCCGGCGTCGACCCATCCCTGGCCGACCGGCTCAAGGCGGCGAACGCGGCCTACGAGGACCGGTTCGGGCACCTCTACCTGGTGTGTGCGACCGGGCTGTCCGGAGAGCGGGTGCTGGCCGACCTGACCGCGCGCTTGACCAACCCGGAGCGGGACGAGTTGCGCGTGGTCAACGGGGAACTGGCCAAGATCGCCGCGCTGCGCCTGCGGAAGGTGCTCCACCCCGACGACACCCGAGGGAGCTGACCGATGGCCATCGTCTTGGGGCCCAACCAGTACGGCAAAGCGGAGAACCGGCTCGTGACGGTGACCCGGGACGGCGCGGTCCACACCGTCCGGGACTTCACGGTCAGCACCTCGCTGCGCGGCGACCTGGAGGACACCCACCTGACCGGCGACAACGCCAAGGTGCTGGCGACCGACACGCAGAAGAACACCGTGTACGCGTTCGCCAAGCAGGCCCCGGTCGGCGAGATCGAGGACTTCGCGCTGCGCCTGGGACGGCACTTCGTGTCGACGCAGGAACCGATCAGCGGCGCGCGGATCCTGATCGACGAGCACTCGTGGCAGCGCATCGAGGGCCACGACCACGCGTTCGTGGCGGGCGGGGACGAGAAGCGCACCACCGCCGTGACGGTCGAGGGTTCCCGGGCGTGGGTGGTGTCGGGCCTGACGGACCTCGTGGTGCTCAAGTCGACCGGTTCGGAGTTCCACGGCTACCCGCGCGACCCGTACACCACGTTGCGCGAGACCACCGACCGGATCCTGGCGACCTCGGTGACCGCGCGGTGGCGCTACCAGGGCACCGGGATCGACTGGGCGACGAGCTTCGGCGAGATCCGGTCGATCATGCTGCGGACGTTCGCGGCCAAGCACAGCCTGTCGTTGCAGCAGACGTTGTACGCGATGGGCGAGGCGGTGCTGCGGGCCCGGCCGGAGGTCGCCGAGGTGCGGCTGTCGATGCCCAACAAGCACCACTTCGAGGTGGACCTGAGCGCGTTCGGGCTGGAGAACCACAACGAGGTCTTCTACGCCGCCGACCGGCCTTACGGGCTGATCGAGGGTTCCGTGCTGCGTGACGACGCCGAGGACGCCGGTTCCGCCTGGCTCACCCTGCCCGCGTTCTGACCCCGCCGCCCCGGTCCTCCGTGGCACCGGGGCGGTTCTGCGTCATTCGGGCTTGGGGTGCTCGTACCTCAGCAACGCCGGATCGGCCACACCGCCCCGGTACAGGAACTGGCTCAGGCCGTTCCACACCCGCTGCTCCTCCGCCGAGGTCTCCGGCGGCTTGATCCGCAACTCCGCCAACAGGTTCCACCGGTAGAGGTCGAACGCGGTCCGCAGCCGCTCGGTGTACGCCAGCGTCGCGTGCGTCGCGTTGCGGTACAGCCCGTAGGACAGGATCACCAGCGCGATCGTCCACAGCAGACCGACCTCCGCCCGCAACACCGGCTGCCAGAACCCGCTGAACGTGTGCACCAGGGCGAACCCGCCGCCCGCCACCACCAGCGGCAGCATCCGATAGTTCACCCGGAGCAGCGCGTACCCGACCACCGCCACGGCCACCACCGTCAGCCACGCCGCCAAGCCCTCGATCCTGGGCAGCCGCCACACCAGCCACCACGTCACCGGCACGCCGAACAGCGGCGCGAACACCGCCATGGTCAACAGCAGGTCGACCGACACCTTGGCGTCCTTCACCGCGTCGGCGAACTCCTTGGGCAGCACCGGCTGCAACCGCGTCCACATCACCACCGCGTCCAACCCGTACCGCGTCGACGGGTGCTGCTCCGCCGCCCGCACCACGTTCCCCATCCGGGTCGGCCGCACGTCCCCGGGCGGCTGCGGGAACCACAGGAACAGCTCCTGCTGCACCGCCGCACGCCGATCGCGCACCCCGTGCTCGACCGCCGCCAGGTGCGCGTCGAGGTCCAGCGCCAGGCCGGTGACCGCTTCCACGTCCGCCGGCCGGTCCC
Organism: Saccharothrix espanaensis DSM 44229; assembly: GCF_000328705.1. Taxonomy (NCBI): domain Bacteria; kingdom Bacillati; phylum Actinomycetota; class Actinomycetes; order Pseudonocardiales; family Pseudonocardiaceae; genus Saccharothrix; species Saccharothrix espanaensis. Next base: position 7,877,082 of record NC_019673.1, read on the forward strand.
GGACACCGCGCACCAGCCCGGCCAGCAGCACCGCCGTGCCCACCGGCCACTCCGAGGAGTCCCGCACCGCCCGCAACGTCGTGACCGCCGCCGCGAACTCCGCGTCCGACAACGGCCCGGACGCGGCGTCGTCGGGACGGGGCAGCGACGCGCGCTCGACCGCCAGCGCCTCCTCCTCGCGCTGCAACTCGGCGTCGCGCTCGATCAGCGCCCGCCGCGCCTTGCGGTGCGCCTTGGTGCGCGACCGCGCCACCGGGGCCGCCCACGCCGGCCAGTGCCCCTGGCACACCCGGTCCTGCCACTCGCGGAGGTTGCCCAGCAGGAACGTCAGGAACGACACCAGCGCCAGGAACCCGACCAGCAGCACCGCCTGGACCGTCACGTCCAGCGCGCCCCAGGCCCCGACCGCGCCGGCCACGCCCGCCACCGTCGTCCACACCACGACGACCGTGCCGCCCAGGAAGGCCAGCACCGGGAAGAACGACGAGATCAGGGCGCGCTTGTCGAAGTAGCCCGTGACCTCCCGCAGCACCGAGGCGAACATCAGGCGTCGGCTTCCATGACGCCGTGGAAGAAGACCCGCCGGCAGTTCGGCGGCCGCCCGCCCTCCCCCGGCGCGCGCGGCAGCTGGAACGACGGCGGCGCGCACTTGCGGCACACGTACCGCAGCGCCGGCACGGTCGGGTTGCCCACCCGGACGGCCGGGCTGTCCAGCGCGTCCAGCGGCAGCGCGTCGGCGATCGCCGCCCTCGGCACCACCCCCGCCGGCAGGCCGTCCCGCTCCACCAGCACGAACCGCAGCCGCTCGCGCACCACCAGGTCGGCCAGGTCGAACAGCTCCTCGGGGCCGAGCTCGTCGGGGTCGCCGCCGACCACGACCAGCGTCGGGAACCGGTGGGCGAGGGCGGTCAGCGTCTGCGACGTCTCGCCGAGCTCGGCCAGCTCCGCCCGGCCGAGCACGCCCAGCGGGTTGCCGTCGGCGGTCACCACCACGATGTACTCGGCGTTCACCCGCTCCCGCGCGGCTCTCGCCTGGGGCACCTCGACGTCGTCCCGCACGACCACGTGGCTCTTGGTCAACGTGGACAACAGCACCGGCCTCACCGCCAATCACCCACGAGCACGAATGCCGCCCAATGGTAGGGATGCGCGAAAGGCCGCGCGGCGTAATCCACCGGCGGCGGGGATTCCGCTTTCAGCGCCAACAGGTTGAGCCGACGCGCGGCACGCTCGCGCAGCCGTCGGGCGCAGCCGCCCCGGGTCCCGGCCAGCGCGGGCCCGACCTCCCGGCACGTCGCCGCGGCCCGCCCCAGGTCGCCCGCCGCCGTCTGCGCGCCGGCCCGGTCAAGCAGCAGTCCGGCGGCCGCGACCGGGTCGACGACGCCGGTCAGCCGGTCGTCGCAGTACGCCACGACCTCGCGCGCGGCGGTCGCGGCCAGTGCCACCTGCGCGTCGCGCAGCGCGTCGGCCAGGCCCGCGCCGGCCCGCAGCCGGGTGTAGAAGTCGGCCATCAGCAGGGTCGTGGACAGGTCGTCCACCTCCCACAGGCTCACCACGACCGACGGCACGCCTGCGTGCAGCACCGCGCGGGCGAAACCGGCCGGGTCGTCGCCGAAGCCGCTCGCGCTCCACGTCACCAGGCCCGGGGTGCGGTCGGGCCCGCCGATGTCCGAGGCGGTCAGCTCGTGGCCGTCGGCCAACAGGACGGCCGGTTCGCCGTCGCCCCGGCCCCGGCACGCCAGGTGGAGCACGTCCGCACCGACGGCCGGCAGCCGGGTCGCGTCGACGCCGAGCACGGGTCGGGTCCCGAACACCGCCGCCACCCGCGCGGCTTCCTCCCGGGAGTGCACGAGGTCGCCGCGCGAGTCACCGAGCACCACCGCCGTGTCCCACCGCCGGTCCGGCCGACTGGGCGGCAGCGTCGCGGACGGCAGCCGGCACACCGGGTTCCGGCCGAGCAGCAACGCGTGCAACGGCAAGTGGTGCAGAACCTCGTGCGGCACCAGGACGATCACGTCACCGGGCGCGCAGCGGTCGGTGATCGGCGCGACCATCGGCCCGAACGCCACCGCGAACGCCTCCTGGTCCAGCTCCCGGACCGACCGGTCGAAGAACCACCCGACCAGCTCGTCGGACTCCGCTTCCCACTGGTGGACCTCGGGTTCCGCGCGGCCCGGGGACAGCACGAACAGCAGGACCCGGTCGGCCGCCACGAAGAACTCGGCCAGCACGCACCCGTCCGGCACGCGGACCTCGGCACCGGGCGAGGGGTCCGCGCCCGGCCGGTCGAACTCGTGGGCCTTGGCCCGCCGCACGAGTTCCCACGCGCCCGCCGGGTCGCCGGCCGCCAGCGCCACCAGCACCGCCTGCTCGTACACCCACAGGTGGGTCGCCTCCCACGACAGCCGGGCGGCCCGGTCGAGCAGCCCGCCGCGCACGTCCTCGGCGATCGCCAGCGCCGCCCGGAACCCGGCCGCCGCGGCCCGGTGCTCGCCCAGCCCGGTCAACGCGACCGCGCGCATCGCGTGCCGGTTGAGCAGCAACGACGACGGGGCGCCGGCGGGCAGCGGGTAGCGGTCGATCAGGTCGAGCACCGCGGCCGGCTCGGCCCGCTCCAGGTGCACCGAGATCAGGTTGGTGACGAACACCGAGGCGTCGTAGGAATCCGGCTCCACGGTGGGCAGGACGCGCTCCAGCACACCCGCCGCCGCGTCGAACTCGCGCCGGCTCAGGTGCAGGGTCGCCTCCAGGTTGGCCAGCCGGGTCCGGTCGGCGCGCCCGGCCAGGCCGGTCAGCCGGGGCAGCTGGGCGACGGCCTCGTCCAACCGGCCGACGTCGCGCAGCAACGTGGTGCGCCGGTACAGGTGGTCGAAATCGTCGTCGCCGAGCCCGTGGTCGGCCGCCTCCAGCGCGCCGTCCAGGTCGCCGAGCCGGTGCAGCGCCCGCGAGCGGTGGACGGCGATCGACTTCCGCAGTTCGGTGTGCACCGCCGCGGTCAGCTCCACGTGGTCGAAGTCCAGCCCGGACAACGGCTCTGGGAACTCACCGCGGAACCGGTCACCGGGCGTGCGGCCGACGTCGTCGAGCGCCTCTTCCGCGCCCGCCACCAGGTCCAGCGCCGCCGGCACCTGGTAGAGCCGCAGGTGCACCTCCGCCAGCCGCAGGTCCACCAGCGCGCCGAACACCGGCAGGTCGTGGATCCGGGCCCGCAGCGCCGCCAACGCGGTCAGCGACGACTCGCCGCGCGCCGGTTCCTCCTCCGGCGGCAGGGCGCGCGACCACCCGGCGAGCAGGTCGGCCACGTCCGGCAGCGCCGCCGCCAGGTCCGCGCCACCGGGGCCGAAGCCGCGCGGCAGGTCCCGGGCGTGCACCAGGAAGTCCCGGATCGGCGGCAGCGCGCAGGCCCGGTCCACCAGCCACCGCAGGTGGTGCCGCGGGTGGGGCTCGTCGGGCGCCATCAGCACCGCGTCGGTCAGCCGGCCGACGGCGTCGAGCACGCGGCGGCCGGAGAACCCGTCGTTCCACTCGTCGTCGGCGGCGCTGTGGGTGACCTGCGCCAACCCCAGCCACGCCACCACCTGCCAGTCGCCGGGCAGCCGCCGGTGGGCTTCAGTCAGCTCCTCCACGGCCCGCGCGGGGTCGCGCAGCCGCAGCAGGGCGTGGCCGAGCGCCTTGGCCGTGCCGCCGTGGGTCGGGTGCCGCTCGCGCAGACCGGTCAACGCCTCCACGGCCCGCGCCGGCTCCAGCAGCGCCAGCGCGTCGAGGTCCGCCGCCGCCGCGTCCAGCAGGTCCGCCGCCTCGTAGGCGGTGGCCCGGGACAGCAGCGCCTCGGCCGACTCGTGCCGGTCGAGCTGCGCGGTGAAGCAGACGATCGCCCTCGGGTAGTCGCCCCCGTCGAACGCGAGGTCGCCCAGCACCGCGTACGCCGCGCCGGCCGTCGGCTCGTCACCGGTGTCGGCGAGCACCCGAGCCCCGGCCGCCGCCTCCGCGAGCCGGCCCAGGTCCACCAACAGGTTCAGCCGCAGCACGGCGGCGAAGTCCGCGAGGTCGCGCGCCACCCGCGCGGTGCCGATCACCTCGTCCACGTCGGCCAGGGCGTCCTCGGCACGGCCGTCCGCCGCGTGCATCCGCGCCCGGAAGCACCGGTAGCGCGCCTCGTCCGGGGCCAGCTCGATCGCCTGGGTCAGCGCCGCCACGGCCTCGGCCCGCCGGTCGACGTGGAACAGCGAGCCGCTGAGCGAGACCAGCGGGCCCGGCAGGTCCGGGACCAGCTCGGCGAGCCGGGTCAGCGCGCGCACGGCGGCCTCGTGGTGCTCCAGCCGCGCCGCCGAGTGGCCCAGGAAGTACCACGGCACCGGGGAGTCCGGGTAGCACCCGGCGAACCCGTCGGCCAGCGCCTCGGCCGCGGCGAAGTCCTCGCGCCGGTAGTAGAGGTCGTGCGCCACGTCGGTCAGCACCTCGTGGATGGTGGTCGGGTCCGGCTCGTCGACCCGCACGCCCTTCGCGCGCAGGACCCCGTTGCGGGACACCAGGTCCAGCACCGCCGCGGCGTGCTCGGCGGCCACCTCCGGCCGGTCCGCCCGCAGGTGCAGCACGGCCAGCCGCAGCACCGACCCGAGTTCGGCCGCTGCGGCGCCCGCCCGGCGGGCCAGCGCGCGAAGGTCCTCCCACGGCCCGGTGCGCTCGGCGGGCTCCAGGACGTCCTCGGTCAGCGCGTCCAGCTCATCGGTGAGGACCGCGGTCCACGCCAGGGCGTCGCCGTCACCCCGGTCGAACCGGCGGCGGGCCTCGGCCAGCCCGCCCGCGACGATCAGCACGGCCTGGTCGTGGTTCCCCTCGGCCAGCGCCCGCCGGGCGAAGGCCAGCCGGTCGGCGAACATGGGACCTCCCGGGAGTGGCCGTCCCCCCTTGGGTCGCCGGGGATCGCCGCCCTGTTACGAACGCCGGGCCAGCGCCCGCAGCCCGGCCGGGTCGAGCCCGGTGATGCGCCGGACCTCGGCCGCGTCCAGCGCACCGCAGTCCACCGCGCGCAGGAACGACGACGACAGCGCCTGGGCGGTCGCCGGTTCGTCCAGCACGGTCCCGCCGGCGCGGGAAACGTAGGCCCGGAGCCGTTCCGCGTCGGCCCGTGCGCCGTCGAGGTAGTGCGCGTACACCGCGGCGTACCGGGTGACCAGCTGCGCCGGGTGCAGGTCCCAGCCCTGGTGGAAGCCGTGCGCCAGGGAACGGCGGACCAGCCCGTAGTGCGTGCGCCAGCCGTGCTCGACGGCGTCGCCCACCGGCAGCACGTTGGTCGAGCCGTCGGACAGCTCCACGCCCCGGCCGGCCGCCGAGACCTGCATGACGTGCCGGGCGAAGTCGCACGCCCCGTGCGCCAGGTGCTGGTGCGCCGCGCCGAGCCCGCAGCCGGCCGTGTAGTCGTAGGTGCCGAAGTGCAGCCCGCTCACCCGACCCCGGCCGGCCTCGATGAACGCCGGGATCGCCAGCCGGCCCCGGTCGTCCACGACGGACTGGGTGGTCTCGACCTGGATCTCGAACCGGAGGTCGCCGCCGAGCAGGTCGAGGATCTCGCCCAGCACCTCGACCTGCGCCACCGACGTGACCTTGGGGAAGGTGATCACGAAGTTCGCCGGCACCTCGCCCAGCGCGGTCAGGAAGACGTCCAGCGTCCGGATGCCGCGCTCGCGCAGCGCCGCGGTGTCGAACGACTTCATCCGCAGGCCGAAGCGCGCCGGGGCACGTCCCTCGGCCAGCCAGCCGGCGACCACCCGGGCGGTGCGCTCCGCGTCGTCGTCCTCGGTGGGCGGCGCGCCGTAGCCGTCCTCGAAGTCGATCCGGAGGTCCTCCACGGGTTCGGCGGCGAGCTTGGCCGCCACCTTGGCGTGCAGCACCTCGGCCGATTCGACCGGCAGGTCCAGCACCCGGGCCAGGTCGGCGGGCGTGGGCGCGTGCGCCGCCAGCGCCGCGAGCGCTTGCGCGCCCCACTCGTCCGGCGTGCCGGCGGTGACCTCGTCGGCCGGGACGTAGCAGGTGTGCACCGGCTGGCGGCCTTCCGGAGCCCGCCGGACCACGTCGACCAGCCGTGCGGTGGCCGCCGCCACCGCCGCCGGGTCCAGCGACGTGCGGGGCACGTCAGCCGATCCGCTCGTAGGCCGGCAGGGTCAGGAAGTCCACGAAGTCGTCGGCCAGGGCGACCTGCTCGAACAGCTCCACGGCCAGGTCGAGGTGCTCGCCGTCGAGCCTGCCCCGCACGTCCCGCAGCACCGCGCGGACCAGCTCCGCGGTGACCGGCGTGCCGTCGTCCATCGCCACGCCGTTGTGCACCCACTGCCACAGCTGGGAACGGGAGATCTCGGCGGTCGCCGCGTCCTCCATCAGGTTGTGGATCGCCGCCGCGCCGTTGCCGCTCAGCCACGACACCAGGTAGCGCACGCCGACGTCCACAGCGCTCTCCACGCCGGCCCGCGTCACGCCGCCGCCCGCGGACGCGAAGTCCAACAGCTGCTCGGCGGTGACCTCCACGTCGTCGCGCAGCACGTCGAGCTGGTTGGGCCGGTCGCCCAGCCGGGCGTCGAAGAGCTCCCGGCACACCGGGACCAGGTCGGGGTGGGCCACCCAGCTGCCGTCGAAGCCGTCACCGGCCTCCCGGGACTTGTCGTCGCGGACCTTGGCGAGCGCCTGCGCGGTCACCTCGGGGTCGCGGCGGTTCGGGATGAACGCGGCCATGCCGCCCATGGCGAACGCCCCGCGCTTGTGGCACGTGCGGACCAGCAGCTCGGTGTAGGCGCGCATGAACGGCGCGGTCATCGTCACGCTGTTGCGGTCCGGCAGCACGTACTGCGCGCCCTGGTCGCGGAAGTACTTGATGATGCTGAACAGGTAGTCCCAGCGGCCCGCGTTGAGGCCGGACGCGTGGTCGCGCAGCTCGTAGAGGATCTCCTCCATCTCGAACGCGGCCGGGATGGTCTCGATCAGCACGGTGGCGCGGATCGTGCCGTGCGGGACGCCCAACGTGGCCTGCGCGGCGGTGAACACGTCGTTCCACAGCCGGGCTTCGAGGTGGCTCTCCATCTTCGGCAGGTAGTAGTACGGCCGGCCGAGCGCGGCGTTGTGGAAGAAGTGCAGGCCGAAGTCCACGAGCGCGCCGACCGCCGGCACGCCGTCGACCTCGATGTGCCGCTCGGGCAGGTGCCAGCCGCGCGGCCGGACCACGATGGTGGGGCGCTCGCCGTCCTTGAGGGTGTAGTGCCTGCCCTCGGGCGAGTGGTGCTCGACCGTGCCGCGGGCGGCGTCGTAGAGGTTGACCTGACCGGAGACGACGTTGTGCCAGTGCGGCGTGTTCGCGTCCTCCAGGTCGGCCAGCCACACCTTCGCGCCGGAGTTGAGGGCGTTGACGGTCATCTTGCGCTCGGTGGGTCCGGTGATCTCCACCCGGCGGTCCCGCAGCGGTGCCGGCGCCTCGGCGACCCGCCAGTCCCCCTCACGGACGTGCCTGGTCTCCTCGGCGAACCCGAGCCGACCGCGCTCGGACCGGCGGGCGAGCAGCTCGTCCCGGGTGGCGGCGAACGCGCGGTGGAGGCCGGCGACGAACTCCAGGGCGTCCGGCGTGAGGATCTCGTCCCCACGCTCGACGTCGCCCCCGAGCACGCGGATACCGGTCATGGGTGGCCCACCTCTCTTGCGGCTGGTTCTACTCTGCGGACTATAGTTTTTGCATCGCGGAACGGCAACGAAGGGTGATCCGGATGGCGCGGGAGTCCACGGGCGTGCAGTCCTTGCAGCGCGCCTTCGACCTGCTGGAACGGCTGGCCGACGCGGGCGGCGAGGCGAGCCTGTCGGAACTGGCCGCCTCCTCCGGCCTGCCGCTGCCGACGATCCACCGGCTGATCCGCACCCTGGTCACGCTGGGGTACGTGCGGCAGAACAGCAACCGCCGCTACACCCTCGGCTCGCGACTGATCCGCCTCGGCGAGAGCGCGTCGCGGCAGTTCGGCACCTGGGCGCGGCCGTTCCTGGCCCGGCTGGTGGACCAGGTCGAGGAGACCGCGAACCTGGCCGTGCTGGACGGCGACGAGGTGGTCTACGTGGCGCAGGTGCCGTCCCGGCACTCGATGCGGATGTTCACCGAGGTGGGCCGCCGACTGCTGCCGCACGGCACCGGCGTGGGCAAGGCGATGCTGGCCCAACTGCCGCGCGAACAGGTGCGCGCCCTGCTGGACCGCACCGGGCTGCCCGCGTACACGCCCAACACCATCACCGACGCGGGTGAACTGCTGGCGTCGCTGGACCGGATCGCCGAGCAGGGCTACGCGCTCGACGAGAGCGAGCAGGAACTGGGCGTGCGGTGCATCGCGGTCCCGCTGATCGGCGCGCCCACGATGGCCGCCGTGTCGGTGTCGGGCCCCGAGGGCAGGCTGACCAAGGACGCGGTCGACCGGATCCTGCCCGAGGTGCTGGCCATCGCCCGCGGCCTCGCCGACCAGGCCGCACTCGCCTGACCTGAGCACACGCGCGGCGGAGGACCCGGCGGCCCTCCGCCACCTCGGCGTCCCGCCGGCACTGTGATCGACCGGACTTCCCGGCATCCGGACCGACGCCGGGATACCCGTTGACCCGATTAGATTCATGCGCATACAGTTAATGCGCAAGCAACCAGATCGTCCGTCCACCACAGAGAGTCGGTCCGATGCACTGGCTGTACCTGGCGATCGCCACCGTCTTCGAAGTCGCGTTCGCCCTGGGCACCAACGCGACCAAGGGCTTCACCCGGCTGGTCCCGTCGATCGTCACCCTGGTCGCCGCCGCCGGCGGCATCTACTTCCTGTCCCTCGCCCTGCGCACCCTCGACGTCGGCGTCGGCTACACGATCTGGACCGGCATCGGCTCGGTCGGCACGGTCGTGCTCGGCGTCCTGCTGTTCAAGGAGCGCCTCACCGGTGCCCGGGTCCTGTGCTTCGGCGCGATCGTGCTCGGCGTCATCGGCCTGCGCGTCGCCGCCGGTGTCTGACCTCCCCTCCCCACGAACCCGGAAGAGCGAGAACATGACCGAGCAGACCCCGACGGCCACCCCCGCGCAGACCGACGTGCGCTCGTGGACGTACCTGCTGATCGCGGCAGTCTTCGAAGTGGTGTTCGCGCTGGGCACCAACGGTTCCGACGGCTTCACCCGGCTGGGCTGGTCCATCACCACCGTGCTGGCCGCCGCCGGCGGCATCTTCTTCCTCTCCCTCGCGCTCAAGACGCTGGACGTCGGCGTGGGCTACACGATCTGGACCGGCATCGGGTCGGTGGGCACCGTCGTGTTCGGCACGCTCGTCTTCGACGAGTCGCTGTCGCCGCTGAAGGTCGCGTGCTTCGTGCTGATCATCGGCGGCGTCGTCGGCCTCAAGATGACCTCCAAGCCCGCGACCGCGTGATGCCCGGCCACCCGACGACGCGTGGCGGGCCGAACCCACCGGTGGCCCTCTCCGGTGACGGACAGCTGTGGGCCCGGGTGTCGGCGTTGCACACCCGGGTCGGCGCGGCCGTGCGGAAGGTGCTCCGGCAGCGGGCCGACATCGGCTTCTCGGAGTTCCTGGCGCTGATCGCCCTGGCCGGCTCACCCCTGGGCGAACTGCACATGCAGGACCTGGCCGAGGCGACCCTGCTCAACCAGAGTTCGGTGAGCCGGCTGGTCGTCCGGCTGGAGCGGACCGGCCTGACCGAGCGCCGGACCTGCGAACGCGACCGGCGCCGCGTCTACACCGGGATCACCGGGGCCGGCCGGGACGTCCTCGCCGACGCGCTGCCGGCCTACGAGGCGGCGCTGCGCGACACCTTCGGCCGCCTCGACGTGGACGGCGACCTCGGCCCGCTGCTGGCGAAGCTCCGCGACCGGCCACCGGCAACGGCGCGGGTTCCCTCGATCGGATGACCCGGACCGGCCGAACCCGCGCCCGCAGGCGAAGATCTCCGGCGTGGGAACGACGTATGAAGGCCGCACGCTCACCCTGCACTGGGACGACCGCCAGGTGGTGGGCCGCTGGTGCGACGGCGGCGAACTGGACGCGGTGCCCGCCACGCCGGCCGACGACCGGGTGCGCTGGCTGGTGGACCTGATCGGCGAGTACCGCCGCGCCTACCCCGGCGCGCGGGTGCGGGCCACGAACCGCGACGGCTGGCGGGAACCGGTGCGCGGATCACTCCAGCACGTGGTCCCGCAGGCGCGCCGCACCCCGCCCGCCTACGTGGTGCGCTCACCGCTGGAACCGCTGCACTACCACGTGATCCCCGCGCAGCGGCAGGTCAAGGAGTGCTGGCACCGCTGCGCCGGCGTGAACTGACCGCCCCGATCAGCCGAGCAGGGCGTCCACGAACGCGACGGGCTCGAACGGGGCCAGGTGGTCGGCACCCTCGCCCAGCCCCACGAGCTTCACCGGCACGCCCAGCTCGCGCTGCACCTGGAACACGATCCCGCCCTTGGCGGTGCCGTCGAGCTTGGTCAGCACGATCCCGGTGACGTCCACCACCTCGGCGAACACCCAGGCCTGGGTCAGCCCGTTCTGCCCGGTGGTGGCGTCGAGCACGAGCAGCACCTCGTCCACCGCCGCCTGCTTCTCCACCACCCGCTTGACCTTGCCCAGCTCGTCCATCAGCCCGGTCTTGGTGTGCAGCCGGCCGGCCGTGTCGACCAGCACCGTGTCGACGCCCGCGGCCACGCCCTCCTTCACGGCCTCGAACGCCACCGATGCCGGGTCCGCGCCTTCCGCGCCGCGCACGGTCTCCGCGCCGACCCGCGACCCCCACGTCGCCAACTGCTCGGCCGCCGCCGCGCGGAACGTGTCCGCGGCACCCAGCAGCACGGTCCGCCCGTCCGCGACGAGCACCCGGGCCAGCTTGCCGGTCGTGGTGGTCTTGCCGACGCCGTTGACGCCGACCACCAGCACCACCGCGGGCTTGCCGGAGTGCGGCAGCGCGTGCACCGAGCGGTCCATCTCCGGGTGCAGCGCGTCGACCAGCACCTCGCGCAGCAGCGCCCGCGCGTCGTCCGACGAGCGCACCCCGCGGGCCACGATCTGCGCGCGCAGCGCCGTGACGACCTGGTCGGTCACCGCCGCGCCGAGGTCGGCCATCAGCAGCGTGTCCTCGACGTCGGTCCACGAGTCCTCGTCGAGGTCGCCCGCGCCGAGCAGACCGAGCAGGCCCTGGCCCAGCGTGGACCGCGACCGCGACAGCTTGCCGCGCAGCCGCTCCAGCCGGCCGGCCGTGGGCTCGATCTCCTCGATCTCCGACGCGGCCTCGGGCAGCGGCACCTCGACGAACCCGCGCTTGACCGAGTCGCGGGGCACGGCGGCGTCGTCGCCGACGCCGGGCTGCCCGTCGACCTCGGTCCGGTCCGCGACCGGGTGCCGCACCGGCTCGACGTCCGGCTTCCCCCCGGTCTCGGGCTCGACCGGCGGCTCGACCGGCGGCCCGACCTCGGGTTCGGCTTCGCGAACGGGCCCGGGGTCGGTCTCGACGGGATCGGCGGCGCGCACCGCCTCGGCGGGCTTGGCGAAGGTGACGCCGGCACCGGCCTGGTACCCCTTGACGGGCTTGTCCCGCTCGGGCTCGGTGAGGCTGATCCGCCTGCGCTTGGACAGCACGACGCCCGTGACGAGGGCGACCGCGAGCAGCGCCGCGACGACGACAACGATCCAGATCAGGAGCTCGGTGGACACCGGCCAATCCTCGCACGCCACGCATTGTCACCAATCAACGAACAATGTTGATTTCCGGCAACTTTCCCACCGAGCCCCTTGCGCCCGCCCCCGGTGTGCAATAGGACACAGGGCGTGAGGGTGATCGGGCTGATCTCGGGAACGTCCATGGACGCCGTCGACGTGGCGGTGGGCGACTTCGCGCTGGAGGGCACGACCGTCGTACTCACGCCGGTGCACCACGGCGAGCACCCCTTCCCACCGGCCCTGCGCACCCCGCCGACCAGCGCGCAGGACCTCTGCCTGATGGACAACGACCTCGGCCGGCTGTTCGCCGACGCGGCCCGGCCGCACGTCCGGGCGCACCGGGCCGACCTCGTCGCCTCGCTCGGCCAGACCGTCCACCACCACGTCGTGGACGGCCGCTGCGCGGGCACCCTCCAGCTGGGCCAGCCGGCGTGGATCGCCGAGGCCACCGGACTGCCGGTGATCGCCGACTTCCGGGTCCGCGACGTCGCCGCCGGCGGCCACGGCGCACCGCTCGCGAGCACCCTCGACGCCCTGTGGCTGGCCGAGCTGCCCAACACCACCGCCCTGAACGTCGGCGGCATCGCTAACATCACCCGGCGAACCCCAGACGGGGTGGTCGCCTACGACACCGGGCCGGGCAACGCGCTGCTCGACGCGGCCATGACCGCCCTGTCCAACGGCCTGCGCACGCACGACGTGGACGGCGAGTTCGCCGCCCGCGGCCGGATCCACGGGGAACTGCTGACCCGCCTGCTCGCCGACCCGTACTACGCCGCGCGCCCGCCCAAGTCGACCGGCAAGGAGCACTTCGACCTCGGCTACCTCGAACGGGTCGCCGACGGCCTGACCCTGCCCGCCGAGGACCTGCTGGCCACGCTCACCGAGCTCACCGCCCGCACCGTCGCCGCCGAGTGCGCCGGCACCACCGTGATCGGCTCCGGCGGCGGGATGCGCAACCCCGCGCTCGTGCGCTCGTTGCGGGACAAGGTGGACCTGCGCACCAGCGACGAGTTCGGCCTGCCCGCGGACGGCAAGGAGGCGTACCTGGCGGCCCTGCTCGGCTTCCTCGCCTGGCACGGCCTGCCCGCGAACGTGCCCGCCGCCACCGGCGCGGCCGGCCCGCGCCTGCTCGGCGCGATCACCCCGGGCCGCGACCCCCTGCGACTGCCCGACCCCGCCGACGCCCCCGTCACCGGGCTCAGAATTGGAGGACACCGTGCGCGCCCTTGATGTCGCCATCATCGTGCTGTTCCTGGTGGGCATGCCGCTGCTGGGGGTGTGGATCGGCGGGCGGCAGCGGTCCGCCACGGACTACTTCGTCAGCGAGCGGCGCATCTCGTGGTGGGTCGTGTGCGTGTCGGTGGTGTCGGCGGAGACCTCGACGTTGACCGTGCTGTCCGTGCCGACGATCGCGTACGGCGGCACGATGACCTTCCTGTCGCTGGCGATCGGCTACCTGATCGGCCGGGTCGTGGTGTCGTTCGTCCTGCTGCCCAAGTACATCGCGGGCAACCTGGTCACCGCGTACGGGTTCCTGGGCAAGCGGTTCGGCAGCGGGCTGCAGGGCACCGCCTCGGTCACCTTCCTGGTGACCCGGCTGCTCGCGGACGGTCTGCGGCTGTTCGCCACCGCCATCCCGGTCAAGGTGGTGCTGGCCGCGTACGGCGTGGACGCGTCGTACTGGGCGATCGTGGTCGTGCTGGGCCTGGCGATGGTGGTCTACAGCTTCCTCGGCGGCGTGCGCGCCGTGGTGTGGGTCGACGCGATCCAGATGCTCTGGTACGTGCTGGGCGCGATCGCGGTGATCGTCGTGCTGTCCGGGAAGCTGCCCGCCGGCTGGTTCGACTCGGCCGTCGACGCGGGCAAGTTCCAGGTCTTCGACCTGTCCGCCAGCCCGTTCACCTCGCCCTACGCGATCCTGACGGCGTTCATCGGCGGCGCGGTGCTGTCGATGGCCTCGCACGGCGCGGACCAGCTGATCGTGCAGCGGCTGATGGCCACGCAGGACGTGCGCGCGTCGCAGAAGGCGTTGATCGCCAGCGGTGTCGTGGTGTTCCTCCAGTTCGCGCTGTTCCTGTTCATCGGCGTGATGCTGTGGGCGTTCTACAAAGGCGTGAGCCCGGTGAAGGACCTCGGGCTGAACAACAACGACGAGCTGTTCGCGAACTTCATCGTCAAGGACATGCCGTCGGGGCTGTCCGGGTTCGTGATCGCGGGCATCCTCGCCGCCGCGCTGAGCTCGTCGCTGGGCGCGCTGGCCTCCTCGACGGTGACCGACGTGGTCCAGCGGGTGGTGCGCCGGCCGTTGCGCGAGGCGGAGCTGCTCAAGCAGGGCCGGCTGTGGACCGTGGTGTGGGCCGGGCTGCTGATCGTGTGCGCGGGCCTGTTCGCCTCGTTCACCAAGCGCGGCAACCCGATCGTGGAGCAGGGCCTGTCCATCGCCGGGTTCACCTACGGCGCGCTGCTGGGCGCGTTCCTGCTGGGGCTGCTGTTCCGCCGGGCCAGGCAGACCGACGCGGTCGTGGCGTTCGTGACGACGGTCGTGGTGATGGCGCTGGTGATCCTCGGCGTGCGGTTCGTCGGCCCGGACGCGAGCCTGGCGATCGACTTCTCCGCCGCCACCGCCACCTCGAAGGTGCTGGCCTACCCGTGGTACACGCCGCTGGGCGTGCTGGTGACGTTGATCGTGGGTGGCCTGCTGTCGTTGCGGCACAGGCAGGACCTGCCGCCCGAGGTGGAGCCGGCCAGTGCTCGGGCGGCGTGACGCGAAGAGTTGACGCGGGGTTCGTGCGGAGGAGTTCTGCGCGGAGGGTTCGTGCGGAAGGTGCTGTGCGGAGGGTGCCGTGCGGAGCGGGTCAGGCGGCCGGGGTGGCGCGGTAGGCGACCAGTTCCAGGTAGAGCTCGAAGCCGAGCCGTTCGAACATCCGGCGGGACGAGGCGTTGCCGGCCAGGATCGACGCGGCGGCCTGCGGCCGGGCCCCGTGCCGTTCGGCCAGCTTCCAGACCAGTTCGGTGACCAGCGCGGCACCCACCCCGGCGCCGCGCGCGTCGGGTTCGACCGCGACGAAGTCGATGTAGTACTCGCCGGGCTCGGCCTTGCCGGCGGCGTAGCCGAGCACCCGGTCGCCGTCCATCGCGACCACCACGGTGTGGTGGCCGCCGTCGTCCACGAGCTTGCGGCCGGACAGGTAGGTCTTGGGGAAGCACCGCTCGTGCAGCACGGCCACCGCCTCGTGCACGGCGGCGTCGGTCGGCAGCACGCGCATCTCGCGGGCCGGGCCGGTGCGCGGGCAGCCCGCGTCCCGCAGCAGCAGGCCGCGCAGGTCGTCGTCGCCGAGCACGTAGATGCCGCTGGGACGGCCGGCGGTGAAGCCGTGCCGCTCGGCGAACGCGGCCAGCCGGCGGTGTCGGGTGTGGCCGTAGACCTCGCGGTCGTCGACGCCTCGCAGCAGCGGGGCGGCCTCGGCGTAGAGGGCGTCGGAGGTCTGGTCCCAGATCCGGCTGCCCGCCGGGTGGTTCACCGGCACGTCCACGAACGGGCCGTGCAGGAAGACCCGGTTCAGCTCGGTGTCGACCTCGACGCTGAGCACGCCGCACAGCCGGCCGGAGTCGTCGGTGGCGACGACCGTGCAGGACGGCCAGTCGGGTTCGAATTCGGCGAGCTCCTCGGTGAGCTCGCCGAGCGTCTCACCGAGGTAGCCGATGTGGTGCGCGGTGTCGGCTTGCAGCCGGACGAGCAGCGCCAGCACGCCGTCGAGGTCGTCCTGGCGGGCGAAACGGGTGACATACATACCGGGAATCGTCACTCGCCGGGCCGGGCGAAAGCGAGGGGTTTTCGGGGCCTGGTGACCGCCCAGTAGCCCAGGGCCGCCGCGCTCACCGCGGCGCCCGCCCATGATACTCCGGTCCAGCCGGCGACGTCGTGGACGGCGGACGCCCCGAGTGCGCCCAGGCCGCTCCCGACCGAGTAGCACGCCATGTACGCGCCGATCAGGCTGCTGCCCGCGGCCGGCCGCACCGCCAGGACCATGCTCTGGCTGGTGACGTGCACGGCCTGCACCGCGAAGTCCAGCAGGAGCGCGCCGAACGCCAACGCCCACAGCGACTCCACCGCGAACCCCAGCGGCAGCCAGGAGAGGGTGAGCAGCGCCAGCGCCACCCCGGTGGTGCGCTGCCCGAGCCCCCGGTCGGCCAGCCTTCCCGCGCCCGCCGCCGCCACCGCGCCCGCAGCGGCGACGAGACCGAACGCGCCGATCGCGGTGTGCGACAACGACAGCGGCGGCGCGCTCAGCGGCAGCGCCACCCCGCTCCACAGCAGGCTGAACGACGCGAACAGCAGCGTGGTGAGCAGCGCCCGGTTCCGAAACACCGGCTCGGTGACGAACAGCGCCGCCGTCGAGCGGAGCAGTTCCGGGTAGCGCGGCACGGGACGCGCGGGCGGTGCGGCCGGCGACCGCCGCAGCGCCGCCGCCAGCAGCACCGCCACCCCCGCCGACACCAGGTAGACCGCCCGCCAGCCGGCGAGGTCGGCGAGCACGCCGGACACCGCGCGGGCCAGCAGGATGCCGAGCACCACCCCGCTGGTGATCACCCCGACCACCCGGCCGCGCCGGTCCGGTCCGGCCAGCGCCGCCCCGAACGCCACCAGCACCTGCGCCACCGCCGACAGCAGGCCGACCGCCACCAGCCCGGCCAGCAGCACGACGGGGTGGCCCGCGGTGCCGACGACGACCAGGGCGGCGGCCATCAGCACGGTCATCGCGAGCACCAGCCGGCGGCGGTCGAGCAGGTCGCCGAGCGGTGCGACGAACAGCAGGCCGACCGCGCAGCCGACCTGGGTGAGCGCGACGACCAGGCCGGTGCCGGCCGGCGTGAGGCCGAAGTCGTGGGCGAGGGTGACCAGCAGCGGCTGGGCGAAGTACAGGTTCGCGACCGCGAGCCCCGCCGTGGCGGCGAACAGCAGGGTGCGCCGGTGACCGATCACGCGCCGACCTCCAAGTGGTTTCATCTTGCTACCAGTCGGACGGTAGCGGGAGGTGGTTGTAAGATGCAACCGTGGTGCGCAGGACGAGTCTCGACCAGGCGGAGTGCCCCGTCGCCCGCTCGCTCGACGCGATCGGCGACTGGTGGTCGCTGCTGATCGTGCGCGACGCGTTCGACGGCGTGCGGCGGTTCAACGAGTTCCAGCGCGGGCTCGGCGTGGCGAAGAACATGCTCAGCGCCCGGCTGCGCGCACTCGTCGCGGCCGGGGTGCTGGAGACCGTGCCCGCCGCCGACGGCGGCCCCTACCGGGAGTACGTGCTCACCGCCAAGGGCCGCGACCTGTTCCCGGTGATCGTCGCACTGCGCCAGTGGGGTGAAACGCACTCGTTCACCCCCGGCGAGGCGCATTCGGAGCTGGTCGACCGCGCCACCGGCCGACCGTTGGCGCGGCTGGAGATCCGCTCGGACGGCGGCGCGGCGCTCGCTCCGGAGGACACCGTCGTGGTCAAGACCGGCTGAACGCACGTCCCCATCTCTTGCCGCACGACCTGGGGTGGTGGACCCTCAAGGTGTGAGTAGTGAGGAAACGATCCAACTCGAACTCAACGACAGCGGGGTGGCGGTAGACCTGCCGATGCCTGCGAACCAGCGGGACCAGGTGCAGGAGGTCCCCTACCGGCCGGTCGAGTTCCGGGACGACGACCTGCCCAACGCCCTCGAACGGGCCTCGTCGTGGCTGCGGCAGACCCAGGACTGGCTGGGTGAGCCGGTGGACGTGATCGCCGTCCACCTGGACTACGACGACACCAAGGGCTCGCCGTACTACAACCTCAAGCTGTTGTGCAACGAGGAGGACCTCGCCGGGGTGCCTCGCGTGGTTCGGGAGCAGAACACGGTTACCCGTCAGTAGCGTACCGTTGCGGTCATGCCAGATCGCGTGTACCCGCCGGTGATCGCCGCGGCCAAGGCCCTGTTCCGCGTGCTCGACCTCCGCATCGCCGTGGAAGGCGCGCACCACGTGCCGATCACCGGCGGGGCCGTGCTGGCGAGCAACCACGTCAGCTACCTCGACTTCGTCTTCGCCGGCTACGGGGCGCAGCCGTCCCGTCGCCTGGTGCGGTTCATGGCCAAGGACGAGGTGTTCACCAACCGGGTGTCCGGCCCGCTGATGCGCGGGATGCACCACATCCCGGTGGACCGCTCGGCCGGGCAGGAGTCCTACCGGAAGGCGCTCGACGCCCTGCGCGCCGGCGAGGTCGTCGGGATCTTCCCCGAGGCCACCATCAGCCGGTCGTTCACCGTCAAGGACGTCAAGAGCGGCGCGGTCCGGCTGGCCGCCGAGGCCGGCGTGCCGCTCCTGCCGACCGCCGTGTGGGGCACCCAGCGCCTGTGGACCAAGGGCCGGCCGAAGAAGCTGACCCAGCGGCACGTGCCGGTCACCATCATCGTCGGTGACCCGATCGAGCCGACCACCGACGCGGACCTGCGCACCCGGATGCAGGAACTGCTCGACCAGGCGCAGGCGCACTACCCCGACCCCGGCGCGGGCCAGTGGTGGCAGCCCGCGCACCTGGGCGGCACCGCCCCCACGCCGGAGGAGGCCGCCGCCCTGGACGCCCGGCCGCGCAAGCCCGAGCCGGACGCCCGCTGACCGATCCCGCCGTACTCGATCCCGCTGTACTTGACCCCGCTGTACTTGATCCCGTTGGGTGCCCGTCGAGCTTCGGCGGGCCCCAGCGGGCCCCAGCGGGATCAAGTACAGCGGGCCCTCAGCCGGCCCCGACGGGCACCGGCTCACGCCGTTGCGGACGCCGCTGCTCGCGCCGCAGCACCCACTCCGCGACCAGCAGGTTCGGCACCCACGAGCCGAACGGCATGAACGCGTAGGCGGAGTCGAAGTCGCCGACGACCGGCAGCAGCAGGATCACCCCGACCCTCAGCATCACCCCGGCGTAGACCAGCGAGAACGCCCGGACCATCCACCGCCGGTGGGCGGCCGGGTCACCGCGCCGGATCGCCCGCAGGCCGAGCACCGGGAACGCCACCGACAGCACGGCCAGCAGCCCGAACCCGGCCATCCCGTTGACGCCCGCGATGCTCATCGGCGCGAGCACCGCGCCCGCCGTGCCGCCGACCAGCATCGCCACGATCGTGATCCGGCCGAGCACCCGGTGGAACTTCGGCCACCGCCTGCGCACCTTCGCCGACAGCTGCGCCGGGCACAGCAGCAGCGCCAGACCGCTGCCGACCATGTGCGTGTAGAGCACCGCGTGCACCCACGCCGGCTTCGCCGCGTAGTGGCTCGCCAACCCGCTGTCGCCCATCTCCTCCAGCGGCGCGGTCAAGTAGGGCAGCGGTGCGAACACCGCGATGGCGACCGCCGTCAGGGCCAGCCACCCGAACCCGATCTTGCGCCGGGTCGTGAGCACCGTTGCCACCGGTACGTCCTTTCTCGTCAGGGGAATCGCCCGGAACGCTAGGGACGCGGACCCCTCGCGGTCGCCCCCCGAGGCCAGTCGACGTATCTCCCTCTCCCGAGGGATGGGCTGTCCTCTCAAGAGCGTTGGCCGCACGCGGCGCGACGGGGGACGATGAGCCATGCCCACCCGCTCGGACGCCTGGCTCGCCGCCGGGCTGGTCGTCGCGTCGGTCGCGGCGGCGCTGCTGACCGGGTCCGAGCCGCCGCACCGGCCGACCGACGCGGTCAGCCTCGCGTTCGCCGTGCTGTCCGCGTTCAGCCTGCTGTGGCGCACCACCGCGCCGGTGTCGATCACCGCCGTGACCGGCACCGTCGTGGTGCTCAACGCGGCGGCCGGCTACCCGCCCACCGTCGTGCAGTGGCCCGCGTGGATCGCCGTGTTCACGGTGTTCGCCACCTACGGCTGGCGGATGCGGCTGGCCGGCGGGCTGATCACGTTCGTGGCGCTGGTCGGGTACGTGCTGTTCGACCGCAACGAGGTCGGCTCCGCCGAGCTGTTCAGCATCAGCATGAGCTTCCTGATCTCGATGGTGGCGGGCGAGGCGACCCGGGCCCGGCGGTTCTGGGCCGAGGCGTCCCAGGCGCGGCTGTTGGCCGAGGAGCGCACCCGGCTGGCGCGCGAACTGCACGACGCCCTGGGGCACGCGGTCAACGTGATCGTGATGCAGGCCGGGGTGGGCCGCCGGGTGTTCGCCGACAACCCCGAGTTCGCGCAGGCGGCGTTGGGGCACATCGAGACCGTCGGGCGTGACGCGCTGGGCGAGCTGGACCGGCTGCTGCGCGTGATGCACAGCGACGACGACTCCCCGCCCGACCTGGGCGAGCTCGCCGCCCGGGTCCGCGCGGCCGGCCGGGACCTGCGGCTCAACACCTCCGAGGTGGACCTCGCGCCGGGCGCGGCGCGGGCGGTGCACCGGATCATCCAGGAAGCGGTGACCAACGCGTTGCGGCACACCG
Source organism: Saccharothrix espanaensis DSM 44229 (assembly GCF_000328705.1). NCBI lineage: Bacteria > Bacillati > Actinomycetota > Actinomycetes > Pseudonocardiales > Pseudonocardiaceae > Saccharothrix > Saccharothrix espanaensis. The sequence goes on from NC_019673.1 coordinate 7,897,209, forward strand.
AGACCGGCCGCATCGACGTGGACCTGGCGCAGGTCGGCGACCGGGTGGTGCTGGAGGTCGCGAACGAGGGCCGGCACCTGGCCGCGCCGACCCCCGGCCGCGGCCTGGTCAACATGCGCGAACGCGCCCGGCTGGAGGGCGGCGAGTTCGAGGCCGGCCCGGTCGACGGTGGTTTCCTGGTGCGCGCCACGCTGCCCGCGCGGAGCACGCCGTGATCCGGGTCCTGCTGGCCGACGACGACTCGCTGGTGCGCGGCGGGCTCAAGGCGCTGCTGCACGGCGAGTCGGACATCGTCGTCGTCGGCGAGGTCTCCAACGGCCGCGACGCCGTGGTGTCCGCGCTGGCGCTGCGGCCGGACGTCGTGGTGATGGACATCCGGATGCCGGTGCGCGACGGCGTGTCCGCGACCCGTGAGCTGATGTCGGCCACGCCCCGGCCGCGGGTGCTCGTGCTGACGACGTTCGACCTGGACGAGGTGGTGGACGACGCGATCTCGGCGGGCGCGGACGGCTTCCTGCTCAAGCGGGCGTCGCCGGAGGAGCTGGTGGCCGGGATCCGCACCGTCGCCGGCGGGGACGCGGTGATCTCGTCGTCGGTGACCCGCCGGCTGTTCGAGGCGCACGCCCTGCGCACCCCGGCCGACCGGGCGCGGACCGTGCGGCTGACCGACCGCGAGGCCGACGTGCTGCGGGCGATGGCCGAGGGGCTGTCGAACCCGGAGATCGCGCGGGCCCTGCACCTGTCCGTGGAGACGGTGAAGACGCACGTCAAGCACGTGTTGACCAAGCTGGAGGTGCGCGACCGCACGCAGGCCGTGGTGTGGGCGTACCGGACGGGCTTCGCCTACCGCAATTGAGTTGCCGGTCACCCGTTCCGCCCGGTATGACCGGTTCCATGTTCTGCTGGATGGACCTGAAGACCCGGGACGTGCCGGGCGCGGCGGCGTTCTTCGAGACCGCGCTGGGGTGGCGGTTCACCGGCCGCGAGATCGTCGCGGGCGAGCACCGGATCGGCGGGGTGAGCGACCTGGCGGACCCGTTCTACCCGCCGGGGATCCCGGCGCACATCGCGTGCTACCTGGCCGTGGACGACGTCGCCGGGGTCGCGGAGGCGGCCGTGGCGCACGGGGCGCGGCTCGTGGTCGGTCCGTTCGAGGTCGAGGGCCAGGGCGCGGTGGCGACCCTGCTCGACCCGGTCGGCGTGGCGTTCTCGCTGTGGGAGGCGCGCGGCTTCGCCGGGTGGGACTTCCCGCCGGGCACACCGAACGCCCCGATCGGGGCGGTGCACGTCAGCGACGACTCGGACCGCGCGCGGCGGTTCTACCGGGACGCGCTCGGCCTCGACGCCACGGTCGAGCACGGCGACGCGGCGCGGTGGGAGATCGTCGTCCACGCCGCCGGGCGAACCCGCCTGACCGGCCCGGACGGCCTGGACTTCCGCCTCGACCCGCTGCCCGGCTAGTCCTCAGGCTCCCCGGCGGCCGGCTCGGCAACGACTTCCGCCGGCACCTCCTGGGCGGGCACCTCCGCAGGCGCCGCCACAGGCGTCTCCACGGCAGGTGCTTCGGCGGGCGGCGGCACGGCGGCGGGCGCGGACTTGGCCGGCCGCACGTCGTCCCGGCCGCGCAGGCGCTGCGAGATCACCTGGCTGATGCCGTCGCCGCGCATCGACACGCCGTACAGCGCGTCGGCGATCTCCATCGTCGGCTTCTGGTGGGTGATGATCAACAGCTGCGAGCGCTCGCGGAGCTGCTCGAACAGGCTGATCAGCCGGTGCAGGTTGGTGTCGTCCAACGCCGCCTCGACCTCGTCCATCACGTAGAACGGCGACGGCCGCGCGCGGAAGATCGCGACCAGCATCGCCACCGCCGCCAGCGACTTCTCGCCACCGGAGAGCAGCGAGAGCCGCTTGACCTTCTTGCCCGGCGGGCGGGCCTCCAGCTCGATGCCGGTGGTCAGCATGTCGTCCGGCTCGGTCAGCACCAGGCGGCCCTCGCCGCCCGGGAACAGCACCTTGAACACGACCTCGAACTCGCGCGCCACGTCGTCGTAGGCCGACGTGAAGACCTCCAGGATCTTGTCGTCGACCTCCTTCACCACGGTCAGCAGGTCGCGGCGGGTGGCCTTGATGTCCTCCAGCTGGTTGGACAGGAACTTGTAGCGCTCCTCCAGCGCCGCGAACTCCTCCAGCGCCAGCGGGTTGACCTTGCCCAGCAGCGACAGGTCGCGTTCCGCGCGCTTGGCCCGCCGCGCCTGGGTGTCGCGGTCGAACGGGATCGGCTGCGGCGCGGTCACCGCCTCGCCGCGCTCCTTGGCCGCCTCGTACTCGGCGACCTCCTGCTGCGACGGCGGGATGAACACGTCCGGGCCGTACTCGGCGACCAGGTCGTCCAGGCCGATGCCGAAGTCCTCGGCGACCTTGGTCTCCAGCTGCTCGATGCGCATCCGCTGCTCGGCCCGCAGCACCTCGTCCCGGTGCACGGCGTCGGTCAGCTTCTCCAGCTCCACCGACATCTCCCGGACCAGGCTGCGCACCTGGGTCAGGAACGTCTCGCGCTGCGCCTTGCGCTCCTGCGCCACGTCGCGGTCGCGCGCGGCACGGGCCAGCGACTCGCCGATCCGCGCCAGCGCCACCTCGCCGCCGCGCACCACGGCCTTGGCCACGACCGCGCCCCGGGCCCGTGCGGCGTGCGCGCGCTGCGCCCGTTCCCGGGCCTCCCGCTCGGCGCGCGCGGCCCGGCGCAGCCCCTCGGCCCTGCCCTGCACCGCCCGCGCCCGCTCCTCGGCGGTGCGCAGGTGCAGCCGCGCGTCCACCTCGCCCTGCCGGGCCGACGCCAGCTCGGCGGCGGCCTCGTCGCGCTGGGCGGTGTCCGGCTCGTCGTCCAGCGGCTGCTCCTCGGCGACCAGGAGGCGCTCCTCCAGCTCGCCGAGCTTGAGCAGGTTCTCCTCGCGGGCGGCCTCGACCTTCTCCCGCTGCACCCGCACCCGTTCGACCTCGGCCTGCGCCGAGCGGACCGCGGCGGCCAGCCGGTTGAGCCGCTCGGAGGACCGGGCGCGGCGCACCTTGGCCTCGTTGAGCTGCTCCTTGAGCGCGTCCACCTCGGTCCGCCGGGCCCGCTGCTCGGCCCGCGCGCCCTCCAGCGCGGCGGCCGACCGCTCCAGCGAGCGCTCGGTCAGCGCCAGCTTCTCCGACGCCTCGTCGACGGCGGCCTGCACCTCGATCACGCTCTGGCTGCGCCCGGACCCGCCGACCGCCCAGTCCGCGCCGAACACGTCACCCTCGCGGGTCACCGCCCGCACGTCCGGGTACGCCTCGACCAGGTCCCGCGCGCCGGCCAGGCCGTCCACCACGGCCAGCCGGTCCAGCGCGCGGTGCAGCGCCGGGCGCAACGCCTCGGGCGACCGCACCAGCTCGACGGCCCACCGCGCGCCCTGCGGGAGGACCGGCCACGACGGCAGGTCCACCGGCACCGACCCGCCGACCAGCACCCCGGCCCGGCCCGCGTCCTGCTCCTTCAACAGCTCCAGGGCGGCCAGCGCGTCGGCGCCGGACGCCACGGCCACCGCGTCGGCGACCGGCCCGAGCGCGGCGGCCAGCGCCACCTCGAACCCGGGCTCGACGGTGAGCAGCGCGGCGACCGACCCGAGCAGGCCCGGCAGCCGGGACGCGAGCAGCGCGCCCGCGCCGTCCTTGCGGGTCAGCCCCAGCGACAAGGCGTCCACCCTGGCCTGCCACGACGCGATGTCGCGCTCCGCGGTCCGCTCGGCCTTCACCAGCTCCTCGACCCGGCTCCGGGCGGCGTCGTTCGCCTCGACGGCCCGCTGGTGCCGCTCGTCCAGGCCGACGTCGTCCTCGTCCTCGGTGCCGGTGACCTCGCGGGCCTCGGCGAGCTCCTGCGCGACGACCTCGGCCCGCTCCGCCGCCTCGGCCAGCGCGACCGACATCCGCTCGATCTCCTCGGCGGTCGCGGAGGTCTTCGAGCGCAGCGCCTCCACCTGGCCGGACAACCGGGCCAGGCCCTCGCGCCGGTCGGCGATCGCGCGCACGGCCGCGACGTGCGCCTTCTCCGCGGCCTGCACCACGCGTTCCAGCTCGGCGCGGGTCTCGACGGCCTCGGCCAGCCCGATCCGGGCCTCCGTGACGGCGTCCTGGAGTTCCTGCTCCAGCTCCGCGGTCTGCTCGGCCTCGGCGTCCAGCTCGTCCGGGTCACGCCCGCCGCGCGGTGCCTCGACCGACGCCGACAGGTGCCGCTCGCGCTCCACGGCCAGCCGGACCGTGCCGCGCAGCCGTTCTTCCAGGGCGGAGAGCCGGTACCAGGTGTCCTGCGCCTGCTGGAGCTTCGGCGCGTCGGCGCTGACCTGGTCTTCGAGTTCGTTCTGCTGGAACTGCGCCTGCTGGAGGGACTGCTCGACCTCGGTGCGCCGGGCGCGCGCGGTGGCCTCGTCCTGCTCCTCGCGGGCCAGCGCGGCGCGCCGGGTCACCAGGTCGTCGGCCAGCAGGCGCATCCGGGCGTCGCGCAGCTCGGACTGCACGGCCTGGGCGCGGCGGGCGATCTCGGCCTGCTTGCCCAGCGGCTTGAGCTGGCGGCGCAGCTCGGCGGTGAGGTCGGTGAGGCGGGCCAGGTTCGCCTGCATCGCCTCCAGCTTCCGCAGCGCCTTCTCCTTGCGCTTGCGGTGCTTGAGGACGCCCGCGGCCTCCTCGACGAACGCGCGGCGCTCCTCGGGCTTGGACTCCAGGATCGCGGCGAGCTGGCCCTGACCGACGATGACGTGCATCTCGCGGCCGATGCCGGAGTCCGACAGCAGTTCCTGGATGTCCATCAGCCGGCACGAGCTGCCGTTGATCTCGTACTCGGTCGCGCCCTCGCGGAACATCCGGCGGGTGATCGAGACCTCGGTGTACTCGATCGGCAGCACGCCGTCGGAGTTGTCGATGGTCAGCGTCACCTCGGCGCGGCCCAGCGGGGCGCGGCCGGACGTGCCGGCGAAGATGACGTCCTCCATCTTGCCGCCGCGCAGGTCCTTCGCGCCCTGCGTGCCCATCACCCAGCGCAGCGCGTCCAGCACGTTGGACTTGCCGGACCCGTTCGGGCCGACGACGCACGTGATGCCCGGCTCGAAGCGCAGCGTGGTAGCCGAGGCGAAGGACTTGAAGCCCTTCAGCGTCAGGCTCTTGAGGTGCACCGGGGCAGCGTACCCAAGCACCACCGGATCCCGACGCCGGCGCGCCGCGCCCCAGTTCAGGCCCGGTTCGGGGGGCGTAGGACCTAGGGCCGCACCGAGACCAGCACGTCCATGTCCACCACGAGGTCGAGCCGCTCGATCTGGTCGAGCCGGAACGAGGTCGAGCCGGGGATCCGCTCGTCCTCGGCGTGGTCGCTGCTCCACCAGCCGCCGATCTCGGCCTTGCCCGCGCGGTCGTGCACCACGAGCTTGCACCGCCGGCCGGGCGGGACGTGCCGGATCGACAGCCACAGCTCGGTGCCCCAGGACTTGGCGACCAGGTCGGCCCGCGCCGCCACGCCGGTGCCGCCGTCGACCGCCGCCCAGGTCACCGGGTCGCCGCCGGCGGGCCGGAACACCAGCACGCCCACCGCGACCAGGACCGCCACCAGCACGCCGACCCCGGCGAACAGCGGCCACCGGCGACGGGCCGCAGCGGGTTCACCGGCCGGTTCGGGCTCGGGCAGCGGGTAGAGGTCCGGGTCGGGCGCGGGGTCCTCGAACGGGAGTTCCAGGTCCTCCAACCGGACCTGGCTCAGCAGCCCCGGCAGCGGGGCCAGCCGCAGCATCTCCCGGCGGCACGCGGCGCAGGTGCGCAGGTGGCGCTCGAACGCCGAGCGCTCCGCCGGGTCCAGCGAGCCGAGCAGGTACACGCCCAGGGCGACGGTCCGGTCGCAGCTCAAGACTCCGTCACCCCCCGCTCCTCCAAGGCGTCGCGCAGCGCGCGCAGGGCGTAGAAGCAGCGCGACTTGACCGTGCCGGGCGGGACGCCCAGGACCGCCGCCGCCTCGGTGACGGTACGGCGGCGGTAGTAGAGCTCGACCACCACGGCCCGGTGGTCGGGGCTGAGCGCACGCAGCGCTTCGGCCACCTGCCAGCTCTGCAGGACGTGCTCGACCTCGTCGGCGACCGGTGGCAGGTCTTTCGGCTCGATGGGCACCTCGCTGTTGCGCCCGCCGCGCCGCCGGAAGCCGGAGATGACCAGGTTCCGCGCCACTGTGTAGAGCCACGGCCCGGCGTCGTCCGGGGTCAGTTCGTCAACGTGCTTCCACGCACGTAACAACGTCTCTTGGACGACGTCCTCCGCGTACTGGTGGTCGCCGCCGACCAGGCGCAGCACGTAGCCGTGCAGCGGACCGCGCCAGCGGCCGTAGAGCTGCCTGACCACTTCTTCGCCACGGTCCACACCGGTTTACTACGCCACCGGACCCTTACGCGTTCAACGCTCCACGAAACCCGTGCGGCCGCCGCGGGCGTCCGACCAGCGCTCCACGACCGAGTCCACCCGACCGGGTGTACCGCCGGAGCGCAAAGCGTCCAACAAAGTACGACAAGCGGCCTCGGGACCTTCCGCGTCGACCTCGACCCGGCCGTCGTCCAGGTTCGACGCGCTGCCGACCAGCCCCAGCTCAAGGGCCCTGGCGCGGGTCCACCACCGGAAGCCGACCCCTTGGACTTGCCCCCGCACCCAGGCGGTGAGGCGCACGGTCCGCTCTGCTCCAGTCACAACTGCCATCCTGACATTTCACCCGTTAGTGGTACGGTGCGCGACCGTGACTGCGCGGCGCGGTAACCGATCCGTGATGGGCGTTCTGGTCGGGCTGCTGCTCGGGGCCGCCGGTGCGACCGGTGTGGCCGTGGCCGGCCCGGAGCGACTCGCCCCGTTCGTCGCCGCGCCCACCACAACACAGGACGACCAGGGCGACAACACGGGCGTCGGCGGAGTGGGCGGTATCGGCCTGCCCGCCCGCACCACCCAGCCCACCGCTCCCGCGCCGACCACCACCGAGTCGTCGACCACCACCGCTCCCACCACGACGACCACCACCACCACCGAGCAGACGACGACCACCACAACCGTCGCGCCCACGACCGCGCCTCCGACCACCACCACGGTCCCCGCACCCGTGTCGGAGCCGCAGCGGGTCGTGGACCTGGTCAACGAGGCGCGCTCCGCCGCCGGGTGCGGCCCGGTGAAGGTGGACGACCGCGCGGTGAAGTCGGCCCAGGGCCACAGCGACGACATGTCGGCGCGCGACTACTTCTCGCACGACACCCCGGAGGGCGTCGACTTCGCGCAGCGGATGCGCGCGGCCGGCTACCCGAGCCCCGGCGGCGAGAACATCGCGAAGGGCCAGCGCACGCCGGAATCGGTGATGAAGGCGTGGATGAACTCCGACGGCCACCGGCGCAACATCCTGAACTGCGGGTTCACCGCGATCGGGGTGGGCCTGGCCGTCGACGGCTGGTACTGGACCCAGAATTTCGGCTGGTGACGAGGAGTGCGAGTGACCGACGGGCTGTACGAGACCCCGGAACCCGACCGCCGCCGGCCGCGCGTGTCGCCCAACGTCCTGCTGGCCGCGGCCGGCGTGCTGGTGGCGACGATCTTCGCGTCCGTCGCCTCGATCGCGGGCGCGGCGCAGGAGGCGGGCCCCGCCAAGCCGACGCCGCGCGAGGACGTCGTGCTGCGCAGCACGCTGGTCACCGCACCGACCACGACGGCGTCGTCCGCGCCGATCGCCACGACCACCGAGACGACGACCGCGCCCAGCGAGACGACGACCACCACCACCACGACGGCCAAGCGCACCCGCGTGACCACGGTGACCAACCCGGACGGCACCACCACGACCACCACGGTCGAGGACACCCCGACGGACAACCCGAACCCCACGACCACTTCCGACCCGACGCCTCCCACGTCGGACCCGGCGACATCGGACACCACCACCACGACGACGACCACGACGACCACCACCGCGCCGTCGTCCGGGAGATAGCCCCGCCAAACGAGGGTGTTGTCCGAGGGTGACGGTCCGCCACACGAAGGTGTGGAGGACCGCCCGAACGATTCGCCCGCCGGCCCGATCCGCCGATAACCCGGACACCTGACCATCCGACCGGGTTCCCCACAGGGAGATGGCGTGTTCGAGCAAGATCCTCAGCCGGCACCGAAGAGGAAGGCCTCCTCGGTGGCGCTGCTGGCGGGCGGCGGCGCGGTCGTCGCCACCGTGATGGCCACCCTCGCGTCCATGCTGGCCCTGGGCGGCGAGCCGGATCCGGCGCCGCCCGAGCCGCGCGCCGACGTGCAGCCGACGGTCGAGACGTCGGTGCGGGTCGCCGCCGACGGCAGCACGTCCACCGTGGTGGTCACCGTGTCCGCGCGGGCCCCGAAGTCGTCGACGGCGTCCGCGGAGCCGGCGAAGAAGGAGCCGGAGGCGGCCGGGCCACGACCGGAGGAGCCGAAGGTCGAGCAGACCACGACCACCGCGCCGGTGGTGCCGACGTCGCAGTCGCAGAGCAACCCGCCGACGTCCTACAGCCCGACGTCGGCCTCCTCGTCCAGCGCGACGACGACGCCGACCCTCACGACGACCTCCGCGCCGTAGCGGGAAAACCGCGGGCGACCGGCGGGCGCGGTCACTAGGGTCCGGTCGAATGAGCGACTTCACCGCACCGCCGGTCGACCCGTCGAACACCGGCCAGCTCGACGCCTGGGACGGCGACCAGGGCGACCTGTGGATCGACCAGGCAGACCGCCTCGAACGGGGACTCGCCCGCTACCACCCGGGCTTCCTGGCCGCCGCCGCGCCCACCCCGGTCTCGGACGTGCTCGACGTCGGCTGCGGCGGCGGCCGGACCACGCTGGACGCGGCCCGCCGGGCGCGCTCGGCGCTGGGCGTCGACCTGTCGTCGCGGATGATCGACCGGGCCCGCGCGCAGGCGGCCCGGGAGGGGCTGGCGAACGCGGCGTTCGAGCAGGCCGACGCGCAGATCCACCCGTTCCCGGACGCCGCGTTCGACGTGGTGATCAGCCGGTTCGGCGCGATGTTCTTCGGCGACCCGGTGGCCGCGTTCGGCAACCTCGCCCGCGCGCTGCGGCCCGGCGGCCGGGTGGTGCTGCTGACCTGGCAGGACTTCCGGCGCAACGAGTTCTTCGACGGGTTCCGCACGCTGCTGGCCGGCGGCCGGGACCTGCCCGACCCGCCGACCGACACGCCGAGCCCGTTCGCGCTCAGCGAGCCGGACCGGGTCCGCCGGGTGCTGACCGAGGCCGGTCTGGCGGACGTGCGGCTCACCTCGCTGACCGAGCAGATGTACCTCGGCCGGGACGTCGAGGACGCCTTCGGGTACGTCACGCTGCGCCACGAGTCGCAGATCCGGGACCTCCCGCCGGAGGCCGTGCCGGGCGCGCTGGAGGCGGTGCGGGCGAGCCTGGCGGAGCACGTGACCCCGGAGGGCGTCCGCTACGGCTCGGCGGTCTGGCTGGTCGAGGCGCGCAAGCCCTGACCTACCAGACGTCGCCCTCGCGCCAGTCGCAGGCCAGCGGCCCGTCCACGTCCGGCACGACCTCGACGGGCAGCACGAAGATGCCGCCGTCGTCGTCCTCGGTGCGCTGCGGCCCGGCCGGGCCCAGCACCGAGGTCGGCCCGCGCCACAACCGCCAGCCGCGCCCCGCGTAGAAGTCCAGCGCGGTCTCGGCCGACGCCAGCGCGCCCGCCTGGTAGGCCCGCCGCACCACGTCCTCCAGCGCGCCCATCACCGCCGCGCCGTGCCCGCGCCCCCGCCGGTCCGCCCGGACGGCGACGGCCTCGACGTACCCGGTCCGCCACGCGCGCCCGTCGTGCAGCAGCCGGCGCTGCACGACGGCCCCGTGGCCGACGAGTTCGTCGTCCTCCCAGACGAACGCGTGCACGCCGCCCAGCGCGTGCTCCCAGTCCTCGTCGCTGAAACCGCCGTCGAACGCGTCGTCGCACAACGCGCGTGCCGCCGCGAGGACCGCCGGGTCCACTTCGGACGTGTGGGCCGTGGTCACTACCGTCATCGAGCCGCCAATCCGTTGTCCACCAACGACACCACGGCCTCCGGCGAGCACAGGCCGCGCAGTGCGCACGTACTGCCAACGATCATCTCGGCCGCGAAGTGCCCGAACCGCCGCGAACCGGCCACGACGTCCGGTGACACGAGTCACAGCGGGCCGCTGTCACGAACCGCCGCCCCGTCCCGCTCCACTGCCGACGAGAGGACGGGGACAATGACAGAGCACATCGTGGTCGTCGGCGCGGGCTACACGGGGTTGGCGGCGGCCAAGCTGGCGGCGAAGTGGACCGATGCCGAGGTCACCCTGGTCAACGACCGCGACCGGTTCGTGGAGCGGGTCCGACTGCACCAGCTCGCCGCCGGGCAGACCTTGCGCGACCTGCCGCTGGCCGACCTGCTGCGAGGAACCCGGGTCCGGCTCGTCGTCGACCGGGTCACCGCGATCGACTCGCAGATCCGCGAGGTCCAGCTCACCGACGGCACTCTCGCCTACGACAGGCTGATCTACGCGCTGGGCAGCCACGCCGACCTGGACTCGGTGCCCGGCGTCCGCGAGCACGCGCACACCGTGGCCACCCCGGGCGAGGCCGAGCGGCTGCGCGCCGACCTGGCCCACGCGCGGGTCGTGGCGGTGGTCGGCGGAGGACTGACCGGGATCGAGGCGGCGGCCGAACTCGCCGAGAGCCTGCCGCACCTCAAGGTCGTGCTGGTCGCCGCCGGCGGGCTCGGCGAGGCGCTGTCGGCCAAGGCCCGGCGGTACCTGCGCACCACGTTCGACCGACTGGGCGTCGAGGTGCGCGAGCACAGCCGCGTCACGGCCGTGGACGCCGACGGCCTGACTCTCGCCGACGGCACCCGGGCAGCCGCCGACACGGTCGTGTGGACGGCCGGCTTCCGCGTGCCGGACCTCGCCCGCGACGCCGGGTTCGCCGTGGACGGCAACGGCCGGATGGTCGTGGACCAGGCGCTCGCGTCGGTCTCGCACCCGGAGGTGCTCGGGGTCGGCGACGCCGCCGCCCTCCGCCGCCCCGACGGGCTGGAGCTGCGCATGGCGTGCGCGACCGGTCTGCCGACCACCCAGCGGGCCGTGCGGGCGCTGGCGGACCGGCTGAGGGGCAAGGAGCCCAAGCCCTTCCGGTTCGCCTACCTCAACCAGTGCGTGAGCCTCGGGCGCAAGCACGGCCTGGTCCAGTTCGTGCGCGGCGACGACAGCCCGCGCGAGGCCGTGCTCACCGGACGCCTCGCGGCCCGCTACAAGGAGGCCATCGTGCGCGGCACGGTCCTGTTCGAGCGCCACCCGACGATGCCCGCCGGCTGAGGCGTCCCCGCGGCTCGCGCCTCAGAGCTCGAAGCGGTACCCCATCCCCGGTTCGGTCACCAGGTGCCGGGGGTGGGACGGCTCGGGCTCCAGCTTGCGCCGCAGCTGCGCCAGGTACACCCGCAGGTAGTGGGTCTCCTTCGCGTACTGCGGCCCCCACACCTCCTGGAGCAGCTGCTTCTGCGCGACCAGCCGGCCCCGGTTGCGGGCCAGGATCTCCAGCAGGCCCCACTCGGTGGGCGTCAGGTGCACCTCCTCGCCCTCCCGGAGCACCTTCTTCGCGGCCAGGTCGACGGTGAACGACGCCGTCTCCACCACCGCGTCCTCGCCCTCGGCCACCGCCGACCGGCGCACCGCGGCGCGCAGCCGGGCCAGCAGCTCGTCCATGCCGAACGGCTTGGTCACGTAGTCGTCCGCGCCGGCGTCGAGCGCCTCGACCTTGTCCGACGAGTCGGTGCGCGCGGACAGCACGATGATCGGCACGGACGTCCAGCCGCGCAGGCCCGCGATCACCTCCGTGCCGTCGACGTCGGGCAGCCCGAGGTCGAGCACGACGACGTCCGGCTTGCCCTCGGCGGCGGCCTTGAGCGCGGTGGTGCCGTCGTGGGCGGTGAGGACCGAGTAGCCCCGCGCGGACAGGTTGATCCGCAGCGCGCGCACGATCTGCGGTTCGTCGTCGACCACGAGCACCTTCGTCACGGTCCGACACTACGTCGTGCCCGGTCCGGCGTGCCGCCCCCGCCTCGGGTTTACCGCTTTTCTGATGACGTCTTGATGCCCGTCACCACGGCTTTTATGCCGTTTTAACGGCGGGGGAACCGCACCGGTGCGGAAACAGTGAGTACATCCGGGTGCGAATGAATCGGTTCGCTGGACAGCGGTACACCAATAGTGCGAATGTCCTGTCCGAATTCGGACACTTGCTCACGGTCGGTGAGCCACGAGGAGGTCCTCGATGACCACCAGTGTGACCAACCAGGATGCGTTACAGCTCGTGGTCGCCGTACACCGGCTGATCCGGAGCCTGCGCCAGTCGGCACCCGTCCGACGGCTGCAGCCCACGCAGCTGCTCGTGCTCGCCGAACTCGCCGCGCAGGGACCCATGCGCATCGGCGAGATCGCGGTGCGCGCGCTGTGCTCCCAGCCCACGGCGACCACGGTGGTGACAGGCCTGGAATCCGGCGGGCTGGTGCGCCGGGAAGCGGACCCGGCGGACGGCCGCGCCACGATCGTGGAGCTGACCGGCGCGGGCCGCGAGACGATCCTCTCGCTGGCGCACGGCGAAGCCGAACTGCTCTCCGAGCGGATCTCGCGACTGTCCGAAGAGGAGCGCGGCCACCTCCGGTCGGCCACCCCGCTGCTGCGCCGGCTCGCCGAGCCGAAAGCACGCTGACGCGCATTCCACGCCGGCCGGCCCGGTGCCGTCACACCCCGCGCGGCCTCGGCTGGCAGCGCGGGCAGGAGAACGAAGAGCGGTTCATGAACGGCTCTCGCACAATCGCCGTTCCGCACCGCGCGCACGGGCGGTCTTCCTGCCCGTAAACGTTCAGGGAACGGTCGAAGTAGCCGGACTGGCCGTTCACGTTGACGTAGAGCGCGTCGAACGACGTGCCGCCTTCGCCCAACGCTTCGCGCATCACGTCGGTGGCGTGGCCGAGCAGTTCGGCGGCTTTGGCGCGGGTCAGCTTCTCGGTGGGCCGCAGGCCGTGCAGGCGGGTGCGCCACAGCGCCTCGTCGGCGTAGATGTTGCCCACACCGGACACCAGCGTCTGGTCCAGCAGCGCGCGCTTGACCTCCGTGCGCCGCCTGCGCAACGCGGTCACCGCGGCGTCCGGGTCGAACACGGGGTCCATCGGGTCACGCGCGATGTGCGCCACCGGCACCGGCAGCGGCGTGCCGTCGACCTCGACGATCTCGGCCAGCGCCAGCCCGCCGAACGTGCGCTGGTCGACGAACCGGAGCTCCGGGCCCTCGTCGGCGAACCGCACGCGGACCCGCAGGTGCTTCTCGTCCGGCGCGTCGAGCGGCTGCACCAGCATCTGGCCGCTCATCCCGAGGTGGGCGAGCAGGGCGTCCCCGTCGGAGAGGTCCACCCACAGGTACTTGCCCCGCCGGCGCGCGCCGACCATGGTGCGACCGGCCAACCGGGACGCGAAATCCGCCGCACCGGGCAGGTGGCGGCGGATCGCACGGGCGTGCAGCACTTCGACCGCTGCGACGGTCCGACCGGCGACGTGCTCGTGCAGACCTCGGCGGACTACTTCTACCTCGGGCAACTCGGGCACGTGACGGGGTCAGTCCTCGTTGTCGGTCTCCGCGGCGGCTTCCAGCTCCTCCAGGAGCTCGTACGCGGCGGCCTGCGGCTTGGTGGGCTTGAGCATCCAGCCGCCCGCCTGGGCGGTGTCGCGGACCAGGACGAGGCCCTGGATACCACCGCTGCGGGAGGCGTTCAACGGTCGGGAGTGGCGGTGGTGGTCGCGCACGCGCCGGTTGGTCCGGACGTTCGTGGCATACATCGGCGTCAGTCTTCCTCGGTGGGTGGAGTCTGCGGTGGAGCCGATCCCGGTGCGTGCCCGTTCCCGGATGCGGCTTCCTGCTCCGCGCGAACCCGTTCCGACAGCACCCGGTAGGCGGCCTCGGCCGCCTTCTGCTCGGCTTCCTTCTTCGTGCTGCCATCGCCGGCGCCGTGGGACTTGCCACCGACGAGCACCGTTGCGGTGAACTCCTTGCGGTGGTCGGGTCCCTGGTCGTCCACCCGGTACTCGGGCACGCCCAGCCCCGCCGATGCGGTCAACTCCTGCAAACTGGTCTTCCAGTCCAACCCCGCGCCGCGCAACGGCGCTTCCGCCAGCAGCGGATCGAAGAGGTGGTGGACGAGTTGACGCGCGGTGTCGATGCCGAACTGGAGGTACACCGCGCCGATGACGGCTTCCAAGCCGTCCGCGAGGATGCTCGCCTTGTCCCTGCCGCCGGTCAGCTCCTCGCCGCGACCGAGCAGCAGGTGCCCGCCCAGACCGTCCTCGCCCAGCCCCCTGGCCACACCCGCCAGCGCGTGCATGTTCACCACACTGGCACGGAGCTTCGCGAGCTGCCCCTCGGGCAGGTCGGGATGGGTCCGGTACAGGTGATCGGTGACCACCAGGCCGAGCACGGCGTCACCGAGGAACTCCAGCCGCTCGTTCGGCGGGAGTCCACCGTTCTCGTACGCGTACGACCGGTGTGTCAGGGAAAGCGTCAGCAGCTCGGCGTCCACCGGGACGCCGAGCGCTTCGAGCAACGGGGCGCGGTCGGCGGACCGACCGCGCGACGACCTACCCCCCACAGTGCGACGCTACCTTCGCCTTGATGAGGATCAGGCCGGCTGGACGACCTGGCGGCCGTCGTACTGGCCACAAGCCGGGCAGGCGACGTGCTGCGGCTTCGGCTGGCGGCAGGCCCGGTTCGAGCAGGCCACCAGGTGCACGGCAGCGGTCTTCCACTGAGCGCGGCGCGAGCGCGTGTTCGAGCGCGACATCTTCCGCTTCGGGACGGCCACGACTAGTTCTCCTCTGGATTGTCACGATTCCCGTCGAACCGCTCCTGAAGGGCGGCCCACCGGGGGTCAATCGTCTCATGCCCGTGATCGGGGCCGAGATCGGCCAGCCTGCCACCGCAGTCGACGCACAGCCCGAGGCAGTCCGGCGAGCACAGCGGCACCTGCGGCAGCGCGAGGACGAGGGCGTCCCGCACCACCGGTTCGAGGTCGACCAGGTCGTCGTGCAACCGACTGACCTCGCCTTCCTCGGTGGTCTCGTCGGTGGCGCTGTCCGGGTAGGCGTACAACTCGGTCAACTCCACCTCGACCTCGGCCGACAGCGGTTCCAGGCAGCGCGAGCACTCCCCTTCGACCACCGTCGCGGCCGTGCCGGTCACCAGCACGCCCTCGACCACCGACTCCAGCAGGAGGTCGAGTTCGACGACACCACCCGGGGGCACCGCGATCACGCCGAGCAGGCCGAGACCTTCCGCGGGCACCGAGCGCTTGTAGGCGCGGGATGAACCCGCGCGACGACCGAGGTCCCTGGTGTCGATGACCCAGGGCCCGGTGGCTGTGGAACGCGTGGACGCGTGACGGTGCTCAGGCATGATGTTTGGTGTTTGCCGACGGGTGACTTACCACGGCCAGCCGGTCAAGGGTACGGGACAACCGGCGCTGACGTGAAATCGGCAGGTCCGGACTGGTCCGATCGGGTGTCCGGGCCGGCCGCGGGCGGCCGGCCGGGCGGTCAGGAGCGGGCGGTCTCGTGGTAGTCGAACGGGGCGGCGGCACCGGCCACCCCCGGACCGCGCAGGTGCGAGCGGCCCTTGCCGACCGAGCGGAGCGTGTGGGCCAGCAGGTCCTCGAAGTCGGCCAGCTTGCCGTCCACGTAGGCGTCGCACTCGCTGCGCAGCCGGATGGCCTCGGACTGCGCGCCGTCGAGCACCCGGGCCGACTCGGCGTGCGCGGCCTGCACGACCTCGGTCTGGTCGACCAGGCGGGCCTGCTCGGCCCGGCCCTCCTCGATCGCCCGCTCGTAGTTGGCGCGGCCGGCCTGCACCATCCGGTCGGCCTCGGCGTGCGCGCGACCCACCAGGTCCTCGTACTCCTGGCGGCCCGCGGAGATCGTCCGCTCGGCCTGGTCCTGCGCCTCGGCCACCATCCGCTCGGCCCGCGACCGGGCCTCGGACAGCATCCGCTCGGCCTCGTGCTGCGCCTCGGCGACCATCCGCTCGGCGTCGGACCGGGCCTTGCTGGTGCTCGCCTCCAGCTCGTGCTGGGCCTTGCCGACCAGCTCGTCGCGGTGGTCGAGCACGTCCTGGGCGTCGTCCAGCTCCGCCGGGATCGCGTCGCGCACGTCGTCGAGCAGTTCGAGCACGTCACCACGCGGCACGACGCACCCGGAGGTCATCGGCACGCCACGCGCTTCCTCGACGATCGTGACCAGCTCGTCGAGGGCCTCGAACACCCGGTACACGGCACACTCCCCACGCCCACACAGCGGTACCCGTCCCAGTGTGCCCTGCCGATCACCCGGCCGCGGGTAGATCGGCAGGGCGTGTCCCCACCCCTCCGGGTGACACCCCGGCGGAGGTCGGTCGCGGCGGCGGCCCGGCGGCTCAGCGGGAGACGTCGACCAGCACGAAGCTCGCGTAGTGGTCGGCGGTGTAGAAGTAGAGCTTCGGCGACGCGTTGCCGGTCACGATCCGCCGCGCGCCGCGCGTGGAGCTGCCGGGCGTCTTCACCGTGTACTCGCGGTAGTAGCCGGAAGCGCACGCCGGCAGGATCCGCTCCCGGTTCTGGAAGGTCTGGTTGTCCTGCGGGTACGGGTAGGGACCGCCGCGCTGGATCAGCCGGACGGTGTCGGTGGCCTGGGCGGGCAGCCCGGACAGGGCGACCCGGCGGAACCCGGAGGTGTCACCGCACGCCGCCTGGAGCGCGGCGAGCCCGGCGGACGCCGGCGCGGCGACGGCCGGGGCCTGCGAGACGGGGGTGAAGGTGCCGACGAGGACCAGCAGCAGGGAGAGCAGCGCCTTGGCGCCACGCGATGTGATCTCGCTCATGCCTCGAACGGTAATCACGTCGAGTGAGGAATCGACCACGATGGGGTGAACCCGCCGTGACCGGTCAGCGGCGTTCGGCGAGCCGCTGGGTGAGCCGGGCCAGGATCGACGGCGGCAGCAGCGTCGACACGTCGCCGCCGTAGGTCGCCACGTCCTTGACCAGCGAGCTGGCCAGGAAGCTGTAGACCGGGTTGGTCGGCATGAACAGCGTCTCCACCCCGGTGAGCTGGTGGTTCATCTGGGCCATCTGGAGCTCGTAGTCGTAGTCGCTGACCGCGCGCAGACCCTTGACGATGGCCTGGATGTCGTTCTCCAGGCAGTAGTCGACCAGCAGGCCGTGCCACGAGTCGACCCGCACGTTGGGCCACTGCGCGGTGACCTCGCGGAGCATCTCGGTGCGCTCCTCGACGGAGAACAGGGTCTTCTTGTTCTTGTTGATGAGCACGGCGACGACGACCTCGTCGAAGAGCTTCGCCGCTCTGCCGATGATGTCCAGGTGTCCGTTGGTGGCCGGGTCGTAGGAGCCGGGGCACACGGCACGCGTCATGGTTTCGGACGGTAGCACCCGATCGGACGCGCCCACTCCGGCGCGTGGTCGGCATCACCCGAGGGCACCACGGTACTCCGCCCAGTACAGCGCTGTGTCGCCGTATCGCTTGCTGCGCAAGGATTCCAGCGCACCAGGCCAGATCGGTTCAGGGCTGCGCGCCGCGCGCTCCACGATGGCCAGCGCGCCGTCGGCGAACCAGCCGTGCCGGACCAGCCCGTCGAGCACCAGCCCGAGCTGTTCGTCGGTCACCGCGTAGGGCGGGTCGGCGAAGACCACGTCGCACGGCTGGTCGGCCGGGTCGGCCACGGCGGACTCGGCGGACCGGTTGACCACGGTCGCACCCGGCAGGCCGAGCGCCCGCGCGTTGGCCCGCAGCACGTCGGCCGCCCGCTTGTCCGACTCGACGAACACCGCCGAGACCGCACCCCGCGACAGCGCCTCGAAACCCAGCGCGCCGGACCCGGCGTACAGGTCGAGCACCCGGGCCCCGTCGAGGTCGATCAGGGCTTCCAGCGAGCTGAACAACGCCTCGCGCACCCGGTCCGAGGTGGGTCGGGTGCCCCGCGGCGGCACTTGCAGCCGACGCCCACCGGCGACGCCCGCGACGATCCTGGTCACCCGCCCATGGTCGCAGGCCGCCCCGCCCCGACCACCGGCGGCAACGCCGGACACCCACCACCCGACCCCCGCGCGACGCGGACGCCCGCCGCCCGACGACCCGGGGCGGCGGCACTGGGTTCGGTTCACCGAACCCCGCCCCCGGTGCCGGCGACTCCCTTCAGTGGCACGCCCCACCGGGCAGCCGGGCGTGGGCAGCCGGCGCGGGCTTTCCGGGCGGGCTTTCCGGGCGGGGCGACCGGCGAGGGCTTCGCGGGTCGTGCCGTCAGCGTGGGCTTCGCGGGTCGGCTAGCAGAGGTTTCGGTAGGACAACTCCGGGAAGTAGGTGTTCCACTCGGCCGGGGTCAGGCTCACCGACGGCGCCGCGCAGGCCACCGCGACGGCCTGATCGGCTTCGAGGTTCCAGCGGATCGCGCTGATCAACGACGTGTGCTTGAGCGCGTGGACGCTGCGCCCGTCCGGGGCGAACCGCAGCCCGGTGACCCCGGAGCCGACCCGCACCGCGTCGGACTTGCGGCGCAGCTCCTGGGGTTTCGGGAACGTCCACTGCACGAGGTCCCCGGTCGACCCCACGGTCACCACCGCCCGCTGGTCCGGGCTCACCGCCACGGCGTTCACCCCGCCCTGGTGGGCGGCGTTGAGGACGACCATGCGCGGGGCCGCCGGGTCGGCGAGGTTCCAGAAGGTGACCCCGCCGGTCAGGTCACCCACGACCAGTCCCCGGTAGCCGGCGAACGCCACCGCGCTGATCGAGCCGACCGCCTCGCTGTCCACTCGGCCGACCACCCTCGGCGACTCGGGTGCGGAGACGTCCCAGATCTCCAGGTCCTGGTCGTAAGGCGTGCCGGCGGCACCCTCCAGGTCGAGCGTGACGAGCAGCCGGCCGTCCCCGCTGAACTCGAACAGCGAGTTGGCGCCGGTCAGCGCACCGAGTTGACGCGGTTCACGCGGGTCGCGCACGTCCCACAGCCGACCCAGCCGGCCGGGCACCCAGCGCGTCTCGCCGCCCCTGGTCACCGGCGTCACGTCGACGGTGACCAGCAGCCCGCTGTCCGGGCTGAACCGCACGGCCCGCTGCCGGCCCGGGATGGTGCCCAGCTCGACCGGCCGCGCGGGGTCGCCGATGCCCGACAGCCGGATCCCGTCGCGGTCCCCGGTGGCGACCATCCGGGAGTCCGCGCTGAAGACCGGCTCCGCCTGGCCGCCGGGGATCGACCCGACCGGTGTGGCGCTGTCCCCGGACAGGCCGACCAGGATGGTGACGTCCGCCGCCCGCCGCGACACCGCGGCGAGCCGGCCGTTCCCGGCGGTCGTCACCAGGGAACCCGTCGCCTCGGCCAGACCGGTCCCGCTGACCAGCCCCGACGCGCTCACCAGCGCGTTCGTCGTCTGCTCGGACGGGTTCAGGCGGTAGGCGGCGAGCAGCAGCCCGGCGGCCAGCTCCGGGTCCGAGTCGGTCAGCCGGGCGGCGGTCTCGATGGCGTCGTCGGCGAGCGCGATGGTGTGCTGCCGGGTCGCGGCGCGCTGGGTGTTCGTGGCGTAGATCGCGGTCAGCGCGGCGAAGACGGCGAACACCACGACCAGCGCGGCCAGCGCCCGCACGACCCGCGCGTCCCGGCGTCGCCGGGACCGCTCGCTGCGGTCGGCGGACATGCCCGCGTCGAGGAACTCCCGCTCCACCCGGTTGAGGCCGCCACGGGTCCGCGCCCACTCCGCCGCCTGCGCCAGCGGGCTGCCGCGTAACAACAGGTCCGGATCGCGCTGGTGGTGCCGCCACAGGGTCGCGGCGACGGTGAGGCTGCGGTGGGCGCGCCGCCCGTCGCGGTCTTCGTCCAGCCAGTCCCGCAGTCGGGGCCACGCGTCGATCAGTGCCTCGTGGGTGATCTCGGCCCGGTCGCCGGACAGCACCACGAGCCGCGCCGCGGCGAGCTCGCCCAGGACCGCGTCGACGTCCCCGCCGGCGTCCAGCTCGGCGCGGTCCACCCGCCGCCGGGTGTCCTCGCCCTCGTCGCCCGAGGCCACCATCCGCAGCAGGAGGTCCTTCGCCACCGCGCGCCGGGGTTCGTCGAGCGCGGAGTAGACCGCTTCGGCGGACTTGGCCAATGCGCCGTCGATGCCGCCGGTCCGCTGGAACCCCGCGAGCGTGAGCGTGTTGCCCTTGCGCCGCACCCACGTCTCCCGCAGGGCGTGCGACAGCAGCGGCAGGACGCCGATCCGGCCGTGGACCTCGGCGACCAGGGCCGCGACCAGCGCACCCTCCACCACGCAGCCGGCGAGCTTGGCCGGTTCGACGATCGCGCACCGCAACTGCTCGACCGTCATCGGCCCGATGTCGACCTGACCGCCGGTGAGGACCGCGGCCAGCTCGCCCTCGCGCAGGCAGCGGCCGCGGAAGTCGGCGCGGACACCGAGCACGACCCGGCAGCGACCGTCGTCCGCCCGGGAGGCCCGGACCAGCGCGGCGACGAACGCCGACCGGGTCGGCTGGTCGCCGCACAGCGTGAACAGCTCTTCGAACTGGTCGACCACCAGCACGACCTGCCGGTCCGGCGGCCCGGCCACCAACGCCTGGCGGACGAGCCGGTGCAGGTTGCCCGGATCGGCCACCAGTTCCGCCCGGACCACACCGGCCGTCGTGCCCAACCACCGCGCCAGGTGCGCCGCGCACTCGCCGAACGGATCCGCGCCGGGCGTGAACAGCGCGATCCGCGCCCCGGCCGCGGCCAGCCGGGGCACCAGCCCCGCGCGCAGCAGCGACGACTTGCCCGCGCCGGACGCCCCGAACACGGCAGTGAACCGCCGCTCGGCGACCTTGGCGACCACCTCCCCGACCAGGCTGTGCCTGCCGTGGAACCATGCCGCGTCATCGGCCTCGTAGGGTGCCAGGCCCGGGTACGGCGCGGTGTCACCGTCGCCCGGGGTGGGCGTTTCGGCCAGTTCGGTGCTCAGTTCGCGCCACCGGCGGGCCCACTCGGCTTCGTCGCCGCCGCACGCGCGCACGAAAGCGGTCGTGACCGCCAGGCTCGGCAGCTTCTTGCCGCCGGCCGCGTCGGACAGCGTGGTGGGCGAGTAGAGCGCCCATCGGGCGAGTTGCCGGTAGCTCGGCGTTCCGGCCCGCGTGCGCAGCCGACGCAGGTCCAGCGCGAAGTCGGTCAACGCCGACCCGTCGGGTTCCAGCGGACTTTCTCCTCGTGGCACAGCCGTCGGCCCCCTCCGGTTGTGGTGACCGGATTGTGCTCCGACGACAGCGCCCGGTGCCCAGCTCGTCGCCCGTATTACTCGTTCGGACCAATGACTGTCGCTCGATCGGGTACATAGGTGCGATCACCGGTCCACCGTGCGCGACCGACCACCGCCATCGAAGCCCTGATAACCCGAGGAGCGTTCACACCAGCAGACCGCCGCGCGCTGTCGACGGACCGCGGGCCCGCCGGGTCAACGGCCCAGAGCGGCACCTCCGTTCACCGCGATCACCTGGCCGGTGATGTGGCCGGCCTCCGGCGAGGTCAGGAACGCGACCGCCGCGGCCACGTCCGCCGGCGTCCCCGGACGGCCGTTCGCCGTCTGCGAGACCAGGGTCTCCCGGCGTTGCGCCGTCATCCGGTCGCCGAAGAACTCGGTGTCCTCCACGTACCCCGGCGACACCACGTTCGCCGTGATGCCGCGCCCGCCCAGGGTGAACGCCAACTCCGCCGTCCACGCCTCCACCGCCGCCTTCGCCGCGCCGTAGGCCCCGCCGCCGCGCCGCCCGGCGATCGAGCCGATCGTCACCACCCGGGCCTGGTCGGCGAACCTCGGCTCCAGCGCCGTCGTCACCAGGACGGCCGTCACCACGTTCGCCTCGTAGTTGGCCAGCCACCGGTCGCGCAGGTCCTCGCCGTCGACCGCGCCACCGGCGTTGTTCACCAGCACGTCCACTGTGGACGGCAGCTCGGCCAGCGCCGCCTCGACCGCCCGGGGGTCGGCCGCGTCGAAGGCCACCGCCCGCGCGCCGACCTCCTCGGCCGCCGACGCCAGCACCTCCGCCCGCCGCCCGGTGATCACCACCTCCAGGCCGCGCGCCACCAACTCGGCCGCGATCGCCTTGCCGATCCCGGTGCCGCCACCGGTCACCACCGCTGTCCTCACCGCTGTCGTCATGCGAGCGCCTGCCACCATCCGTCGACCGCCGGGGGATCCGCCACGTCGATCCTCTCGCCCGGCCGCGGCACCGCCAACGGGATCTCCCAGGCCTTCGCCTCCCGCCAGACCCGGTCGACCGGCTCGGCCCAGTCGTGGAACGCCAGGTTGAACGTCGCCCAGTGCACCGGGATCAACAGCCCGCCCCGGACGTCGCGGTGCGCCGCCACACCTTCCTCGGGCGTCATGTGGATGTCCGGCCAGTCCGGCCCGTACGCGCCGATCTGGATCAGCGAGGCGTCGAACGGCCCGTACTCCGCCCCGACCTTCCGATAGCCGTCGAAGTAGCCCGTGTCACCGCTGTAGTACACGCGGTGCCGCGGACCCACGATCGCCCACGAGGCCCACAGCGTGGTGTCGCGCCGCAGCCCCCGGCCGGAGAAGTGCTGCGCCGGCGAGGCGACCAGTCGGATGCCGGCCACCTCGTGCGACTCGTCCCAGTCCAGCTCGACGATCCGCTCCTCGGGCACCCGCCACCGGCGCAGGTGCGCGCCGATGCCCAGCGGCACCACGAAGACCGCGTCGCCCGCGCGGGTCAGCTCCCGCACGGTCGGCAGGTCGAGGTGGTCGTAGTGGTCGTGCGAGATGACCACCGCGTCCACCGGGCCGACCTCGGACAGGGCGTGCGGCACCGGGTGCAGCCGCTTGGGCCCGACCGCCCGCGACGGCGAGCAGCGCTCGCTCCACACCGGGTCGAGCAGGATCCGCGCGCCGTCGATCTCGATCAGCGTGGAGGCGTGCCCGTACCAGGTGATGTGCAGCCCGTCGGCGGTGCCGGCCGGCACCGCGGGCACCAGCGGGACCGGCCCGACCGGGTGCCGCCGCTGGCCACCGAACAGCAGCTCCCGCGCCATGTCCCGGGCACCGCCCGGCGGCAGGGTCCGGGTCGGCGCGGCGTTGCGGAACCTGCCGTCGCGGAACTGCGGGGAGCGCCGGACGCGTTCCCCGCGCGGTGAGCCGCCCAGCGCGACGGGCAGGTCGCGCAACGCCCACGCGACCGCTCCCGCCGCCACGCCGAGCAGCGCTGCGGTGACCTTCTTCATGGCTCCTCCAACGGCCGTCCCGGCCCGGGGGTTCCCGAGGTCGGGAAGATCAACCGGTCGAGTGACGTTGGCCGGGGACGGCGACCGCGCGGCCGTCGCCTGCCCCGCGGATCGTCCCGGTCATCCTCACCGGAGCCGCCCGAACCGGCCACCGGACCGTCCACCTGGGACTCTTCCGACGGCACACCTCCCAAGCCGGACTTCGCGCCCACGTGGAATACCGGGACCGGAAGCCCTCACGACGCACGCGGGCCGGACACCCCAGTGGGATGCCCGGCCCGCGTGCACGAGAGCGCTATTCGAGCACGATCAGCAGGTCGCCGCCTTCCACCTGCTGCACACCGCGCACGGCGAGGCGCTTGATCCGACCGGCCCTCGGCGCGGTGATCGCGGCCTCCATCTTCATCGCCTCGATGGTCGCCACCGTCTGGCCGGCGTCGACCTCGTCACCCTCCTCGACGTTCGGCGTGACGACACCCGCGAACGGCGCGGCCACGTGCCCGGCGTTCGTCCGGTCGGCCTTCTCCGCCACCGGGATCTCGGCCGCGATCGAGCGGTCGCGCACCTGGATCGGGCGCAACTGGCCGTTGAGCGTCGCCATGACGGTGCGCATGCCGCGCTCGTCGGCCTCGCCGATCGCTTCCAAGCCGATCAGCAGCCGCACGCCGGGCTCCAAGTCGACCGAGTACTCCTCCCCCGGCCGCAGGCCGTAGAAGAAGTCCTTGCTGCGCAGCACGCTGGTGTCGCCGTACGCGTCCCGGTGCGCCTCGAACTCCTTGGTCGGCGCGGGGAACAGCAGGCGGTTCAACGTGGCGCGGCGGTTCTCCGCCAGACCCGCGCGGTCCTCGTCGGTCAGCTCCGCCACGCCCTTCGGCGCGGCCCGGCCCTGCAACGCCTTGCTGCGGAACGGCTCCGGCCAGCCGCCGGGCGGGTCACCCAGCTCGCCGGACAGGAACCCGACCACCGACGCCGGGATGTCGAACTTGTTCGGCTCCGCCTCGAAGTCCTTGGGCGACACGCCCGCGCCCACCAGGTGCAGCGCCAGGTCGCCGACGACCTTGGACGACGGGGTCACCTTCACCAGCCGGCCCAGCATCCGGTCGGCCGCGGCGTACATGGCCTCGATCTCCTCGAACTTCTGGCCGAGGCCGAGCGCCACCGCCTGGGTGCGCAGGTTCGAGAGCTGACCACCGGGGATCTCGTGGTTGTAGACGCGACCGGTCGGACCGGGGATGCCGGACTCGAACGGCGCGTACACCTTGCGCACGGCCTCCCAGTACGGCTCGATGTCGCACACCGCCTGGAGGTCCAAGCCGGTCTCGTTCTCGGTGTAGTCCGTGGCCGCCACGATCGCCGACAGCGGCGGCTGCGACGTCGTGCCCGCCATCGACGCCGCAGCGCCGTCCACGGCGTCCACACCGGCCTGGATGGCCGCCAGGTACGTCGCCAGCTGACCGCCCGCCGTGTCGTGCGTGTGCAGGTGCACGGGGAGGTCGAACTCCTTGCGCAACGCGGTGACCAGCCGTGCGGCGGCCGGCGGGCGCAGCAGACCCGCCATGTCCTTCACGGCCAGCACGTGCGCACCCGCGCCGACGATCTGCTCCGCCAGCTTCAGGTAGTAGTCCAGCGTGTACAGGCGCTCGTCCGGGTTCGACAGGTCGGCCGTGTAGCACAGCGCCACCTCGGCGACGGCCGTCCCGGTCTCCCGCACGGCCTCGATCGCCGGACGCATCTGCTCCACGTCGTTGAGGGCGTCGAAGATGCGGAAGATGTCGATGCCGGTCTTGGTCGCCTCTTCGACGAACGCGTTGGTCACGGCTTCCGGGTACGGCGTGTAGCCCACCGTGTTACGGCCGCGCAGCAGCATCTGGAGCGTGATGTTGGGTACGGCCTCCCGCAGCGCGGCGAGACGCTCCCACGGGTCTTCGGCGAGGAACCGCAACGCCACGTCGTAGGTCGCACCGCCCCACGCCTCAAGGGACAGCAGCTGCGGCGTAAGGCGCGCCACGTACGGCGCTACGGCGAGCAGGTCCTTGGTGCGTACTCGTGTCGCCAACAGCGACTGGTGCGCGTCACGGAACGTCGTGTCGGTGACGCCGAGCACCTTCGACTCGCGCAGCCAGCGCGCGAAACCCTCCGGACCCAGCTCGGTGAGCTTCTGCTTGGAACCCGCCGGCGGCTCGACCGACAGGTCGACCGGAGGCAGCTTGTCCTTGGGGTCCACGGCGGCCGGGCGCGCGCCGTTGGGCAGGTTCACCGTGACGTCCGCGAGGTAGGTCAGCAGCCGCGTGCCGCGGTCGGCGGAGTGCCGTGCGGTCAACAGGTGCGGGCGCTTCTCGATGAACGACGTGGTGACGCGGCCCTCGTAGAAGTCCTCGTCGTCCAGGACCGCCTGGAGGAACGGGATGTTCGTGGACACGCCGCGGATGCGGAACTCGGCGACCGCGCGACGGGCCCGTGCCACGGCGGCGGAGAACGTGCGGCCGCGGCAGGTGAGCTTCACCAGCATGGAGTCGAAGTGCGCGCCGATCGCGGTGCCCGCGCCGGTCGTGCCGCCGTCGAGCCGGATGCCCGAGCCGCCCGGCGAGCGGTAGGCGCTGATCATGCCGGTGTCGGGGCGGAAGCCGTTGGCCGGGTCCTCGGTGGTGATGCGGCACTGGAGGGCCGCGCCGCGCAGGTGCACGGTGTCCTGGCTCAGGCCCAGGTCGTCGAGGGACTCGCCGGAGGCGATGCGCATCTGCGACTGCACCAGGTCGACGTCGGTGACCTCTTCGGTGACCGTGTGCTCCACCTGGATGCGCGGGTTCATCTCGATGAAAACGTAGTTGCCGCGCGGGTCTAGCAGGAACTCGACGGTGCCCGCGTTGCGGTAGCCGATGTGCCGGGCGAACTTCACCGCGTCGGCGCACATGCGGTCCCGCAGCGCGGGGTCGAGGTTCGGGGCGGGCGCGATCTCGATGACCTTCTGGTGCCGGCGCTGCACCGAGCAGTCCCGCTCGAACAGGTGGATGACGTTGCCCTCGCCGTCGGCGAGGATCTGCACCTCGATGTGGCGGGGCTCCACCACGGCCTGCTCCAGGAACACGGTCGGGTCGCCGAACGCCGACTCGGCCTCGCGGGAGGCCGCCTCCAGCGCCTCGCGCAGCCCGGCGGGCTCGTCGACCTTGCGCATGCCGCGACCACCGCCACCGGCGACGGCCTTCACGAACACCGGGAAGTCGATGTCCTTGGCGGCTTCGAGCAGGTCTCCGACGTCGCTGGACGGCGCGCTGGACCGGAGCACCGGCAGCCCGGCCTCGCGGGCGGCGGCGATGGCGCGCGCCTTGTTGCCGGTCAGCTCCAGCACGTCCGAGGGCGGGCCGACGAACGTGATCCCGGCCTCGGCGCAGGCCTTGGCCAGTTCGGGGTTCTCCGACAGGAAACCGTAGCCGGGGTAGACCGCGTCCGCGCCGGCTTTGAGGGCCGCCTGCACGATGCCGTCCACGGAGAGGTACGCGCGCACGGGGTGACCGGCCTCGCCGATCTCGTAGGACTCGTCGGCCTTCAGCCGGTGCAGTGAATTGCGGTCCTCGTGGGGGAAGACGGCAACCGTACCGGCGCCCAGCTCGTAGGCAGCGCGAAAAGCCCGGATCGCGATCTCGCCGCGGTTGGCGACAAGAACCTTGCGGAACATTCGGCGTTCCCTCCCAGGTCACTCGGCGGTCAATCAAGGCACGTTACCGTGCGTGTCCCGCCCCTCGGGAGTTCCATCTCACGTGACGGACGTCATCGTGATCGTTCACTCACCCGGTCAAGGGCGGTCCGACCTGGGGCGCGGCCCGTGGATTGTCCCCTGCGCGCCGGCTCGGCGCAGCCCCCTGACGGCGGGCTCACATTTCCGGCGGGGGCGGCCGGGAGTCGGCACCGGCGTTCACCCGAAAGTGATCTTGCGGGCGATCGAACGCGTGTTCGATACTTGACGGGCACGACCCACTGCCGCCAACCACCCGAACCGACCGAGAGGAGATGTGCATGACAGAGAGAGCCGGCGCGGCGGAATCGCCCTCGAACGCCCCGAGGTCCGATCCCAGCCGACAGAGCCACCCATCGGGCCAGGTGCCCGAACCCCACGGCGAGTGGGCGCGCCGTCGCGCTTCCGACCGGTCAGGGCGTACCGACCGGAGGCGCGGCGCAACACCCCGCACACCGATCACCCGACTCCGCACCGACCACCTC
The DNA here is from genome assembly GCF_000328705.1 of Saccharothrix espanaensis DSM 44229. Classification (NCBI taxonomy): domain Bacteria; kingdom Bacillati; phylum Actinomycetota; class Actinomycetes; order Pseudonocardiales; family Pseudonocardiaceae; genus Saccharothrix; species Saccharothrix espanaensis. Next base: position 7,924,758 of record NC_019673.1, read on the forward strand.
ACCGTTTCCCGGTTCTCCGGACTCCGGACCCCAGGTTCACCGGTGGCGGACCTGGGTTCCGTCCGGCACCGCCGGAGTCCGCTCCACCGATTCCCGCTCGGCCACTCCGCCAACCGTTAGCTCGGCCACTGCACGGATGGCGAACGGGCGTCGGCGGGCGATCGATCCCGGCTGACGAGGCGGCCGACCGGACCATCGCCGACGGGCACAACACCGCAGGTCCGAGGACTCCTCACAATCGGGTGGCCATATCGTCGCCGTGAGCGGACAATCACCGAGCCGTTACAGTGCGTTCGCTGCATCGGGTGACGGACCGTGTCGACTTCTCGGTAGGGTTGGACATATGGCCGGGGCTGAAGGGACAGGGCAGCCTGCTGCCCGTACCCACTTCGATGTTGTTCTGCGCGGGTACAACCAAAAACAGGTCAACGAGCGCGTGACCCGTCTCCAGTTCGACCTCAACAACTCCAACAGATCACGCGACGCCGCGGCAGCCCAGGTCGCCGAACTCTCCAAGCTCCTCAGCACCACCCGGGCCGAGCTCGACAAGGTCAAGGCCCAGCTCGGCAACCTGGCCTCCAGCCCGGTCAGCGCGTCGAACGTCACCGAGCGGGTGCGCGTGATGATGACGTTGGCCGAGGAGGAGATCGCCGACATCCGCAAGGGCGCGGTCGACCAGGCCAACGCGACCCGTGCGGAGGCCGAGCGGTTCGCCGCCGAGGGCCGGGCGATGCACCAGCGGGCCATGAGCGACCTCGAAGAGCGCCGCAAGCAGCTCGAGGCGGGCTTCCAGAAGCGGGCGGCCGACCTGGAGAAGCAGTACCAGGACCGCCGGGCCGAGCTGGAGCGCTCGCACGAGGAGCTCCGGACCAAGCTGACCGCCGAGCACGAGACGCTGCTCGCCGAGACGCGGGCCGACCGCGAGCGGGTGACGGCCGAGTTCGAGGCCAAGAGCACGGCGCTGGACGAGCGCCGGGTCGAACTGGACGCCAAGTACAAGGGCTACCACGACGAGCTCGACAAGGAGTACGACGAGCTGCGCACCACGCTCCGCAAGGAGCACGAGGGGCACGTCGTGGAGGCCAAAGCCGAGGCCGCCCGGCTGCTGGAGGTGGCGCGGGCCGAGGTCGGCGCGCTGCGCGCCGAGTCGGACAAGCAGATCGCCGAACTGGAGTCGGAGGCGCTGGCCAAGGCCGAGAAGGCCGTCGCCGACGCCAACGGCTACGCGGAGAAGACCACGTCCGACGCCGACGCCCAGGCCGCGAAGACCCTCGCCGAGGCCACAGCCCAGGCCGACCGGACGGTCACCGAGGCGAACGCGCACGCCGAGAAGACGATCGCCGACGCGAACAGCCAGGCGGAGAAGTCCGTCACCGAGGCCACCAGCCTGGCCGAGAAGACGGTCGCGGACGCCAACGCGCTCGCCGAGAAGACGGTCAGCGAGGCGGCGGCCAAGGCGGAGAAGACGATCACCGATGCCGACACGCACGCCGACCGCCGCATCACGGCCGCCGACCAGAAGCTGACGGAGCTGCACACCGTGCACAAGGCGCTGGCCGAGCAGTTCGCGGCTGCCCAGGACGCGGTCTCCAAGGCTGTGGCGACCCTGCTGCCGTTGGACGCCGAGAACGACGCCGACGAGTCGTCGGCGCAGTCGTCCGAGGCCGGCTCCCGCTCCGGCGCGGACAGCGAAGAACCCACCACCCAGCTACCGGTCCCCCGCACTGACTGACCGCTTCACCGACCGACCCTGCGCCGGGCGCACCTGAGCCCGACCGACCCCTGTCCCGGCGGTAGGTGGCCGGTCTGCGTTCGTGGGCGTGACAGCCGGCGTCGCCGTGGCGCGGGGCGGTGGACAGCGCCTCGCCGGTGGGTGCCGGCGTACGGCGGTCCGGCGCGCCGGGCGTGAACTTGGTTGGCGGGGGTGCGGGTTGCCGGTGCCGGTTGCCGGTGCCGGTTGTCTGGGTTACTTCGGGAGTTGGTCGGCGGGGACGACCTCGGCGGGGGCGGGGGTCGGGAAGTCGAACGGTTGGCCCCACTCGGTGAAGCGGGTGGTCGACTGCTTGACGACCTTGCCGTCCAGTTCGAAGCGGTACTCCGCCTTCTGGGGTGCGCCGGTGTCGTCCACCCACACCACGGCCCGGATGGTGATGCCGAACTCGGCCAGCTGGGTGTGCTGGAGCTGAATGTCCGGGTTCTCGATGACCTTCGCCATCTTCATCGGGTCGACCACGAGGTCGTAGCGGGTGGTCGGGGTGCCGTCGAGCTGCTCGGCGGCGCGGTTGACGATCAGGGCCGCGCGGGGCTGCACGTAGTCGAGTTCCGCGCCGACCGTCGCGCCCGGTCCGAAGCCGCGCAGGAGGGCGTCGACGTCGCCGCTGTTCTGGCGGGTGTAGAAGCCCCACTTCTTGCCCTCGGGCATGGGGGCGCCGTCGACGTGCACGTAGAGGCCGTCGCGGGTCATGACCATGTCCATCTTGCGGTTCTGGCCGCCGGTGGCCATCTGCATGGCCATCGAGCCGGTGATGCCGTCCGGGTCTTGGCGGAGGGTGCCGTCGATGGTGTTGCGCACCTCGGTGGCGTTGCCGTCGGTGGCGAAGCCCTCGGTGTGGAAGCGGGCGGTCTTGAGTTCGGTGCGGCGTTGGTCGAGGCGTTCCGCCAAGACGGCCACATCGCCCTTGGGCGGTGAGCTCGGCGGCGGGGTCGTCGTGCTCTCGCCGGGCCCGGACGAGCAGGCGGCCGGCGCGGACAGGACCAGTGCGGTCGAGGTCAGGGCGAGCAGCAGGCGGCGCACAGTTCGGCGACGATACCCCAGCCGGTCGGCCCGGCCGCCGGTCAGCCCGGCCGGAGGACGAGTCCGGCGGGGCGTCAGCCCAGCAGGACTTGCCAGTCCTCGCGCACCGGCGGCAGGGTGAGGCGTTCCTGGATGAGGAAGTCCTGCCGCCACCGGCCCACCTCGCGCGCGGCGAGCAGGTAGTACACCGTCGCGGCCACCACGCAGCCGATCGCGGCGATGGCGGCGAGGCCGCCCAGCCAGTCGCCGGCCGACCAGGCGCGCACGGCCACCAGCACCGGCAGGGCCAGCACCGCCAGGTCGAACAGCCGGCCCAGCAGGTTGCGCCACCACGGCCTGGTGGCGACGCGCACGCCCGCGTCTTCGAGCGTGTCGTACTCGTCCGGGCCGTGTTCGCGCAGCCTGGTCGCCTCGACCCGCCGGGTGCGGATCTCGATCAGGACGCCCCACAGCGTCGCCAGGCCCAGGACCAACAGCAGGACGTCGACCGCGTGGTAGTACCAGGGGGCGTCGAGGTTGGCGGCGTATGACGCGAGGCCGGCCGCCACCATGACCGCGCCCGCCCGCTTGAGCGAGGACAGGTACTGCTTGGTCAGCCAGGTGGGCAGCAGCGACTTGACGACCTTGTCCCGGACGTCGGGGCGGGCGGCGCGCAGGGCGCGCGCTTGCTCGCGGGCCCGTTCCAGTTCCGGGGCACGGCTGCGGGTGGGCGACAGGACGCGCATCTAGGCCTTCTCCAGGTATTCCGCCCGTTCCTCGTCGAGCAGGCCGGCCACCAGCGACGCCAGCCCCGGGTGGGCGGCCAGCTCCGGGTCGGCGTCCACGACCTGGGTCGCGACGATCCGGGCTTCGGCGATCACGTCCTCGTCGCGCAGCAGCGACAACATCTTCAGGCCCGACCGGGTGCCGGACTGGGCGGCGCCCAGGATGTCGCCCTCGCGGCGCAGCTCCAGGTCGAGCTGGGCGAGTTCGAACCCGTCCAGGGTGGATTCCACGGCGCGCAGCCGGGCCATCGTGGCGGTCCCATCGGGCATCTCGGTGACCAGCAGGCACAGGCCGGGCGCGCTGCCCCGGCCGACCCGGCCGCGCAGCTGGTGCAGCTGGCTGACGCCGAAGCGGTCGGCGTCCATGATCACCATGACGGTGGCGTTCGGGACGTTCACGCCGACCTCGACCACCGTGGTGGCGACCAGGACCTGCACCTCGTTGCCCGCGAAGGCCCGCATCACGGCGTCCTTCTCGTCCGGTGGCATCCGGCCGTGCAGGATGTCGACGCGCAGCCCCTGCAACGGGCCTTCGGCCAGGCGTTGGGCCACGTCCACGACGGCCAGCGGCGGTCGGCGGTCGGACGTGTCGTCCTTGGGCGGCTCGTCGCCGGACGAGCCCTCGGACTCGCCGTCGCCGATGCGCGGGCAGACCACGTACACCTGGTGGCCGTTGCCGACCTCTTCGCGGATGCGCTGCCAGGCCCGGTCCAGCCACGCCGGCTTCTCCGCCATCGGCACCACGGAGGTGCTGATCGGCGAGCGGCCTTGCGGCAGCTCGCGCAGCGCGGAGACCTCCAAGTCGCCGTAGACCGTCATCGCGACCGTGCGCGGGATCGGGGTCGCGGTCATCACCAGCACGTGCGGTGTGGAGCCGCCGGCGCGGCCGCTGAGGGCCGCCCGCTGCTCGACGCCGAACCGGTGCTGCTCGTCCACCACGACCAGGCCCAGGTCGTGGAACTCGACCTTGTCCTGGATGAGGGCGTGCGTCCCGACGACCACGCCGGCCTCGCCGGTGACGATCTCCAGCAGGGCCTTCTTGCGCTGCGCGGTCGGCATCGAGCCGGTCAGCAGGGTGACCCGGGTGGCGTGCTCGGCCCCGCCCAGCTCGCCCGCCTGGCCCAGGTCGCCGAGCAGGTCGCGCAGCGACCGGGCGTGCTGCGCGGCCAGCACCTCGGTGGGCGCGAGCATGGCGGCCTGCCGGCCCGCGTCCACGACCTGGAGCATCGCGCGCAGGGCGACCATCGTGTTGTGGGTGACGACGAAGTGGTCCGTCACGTAGAGCCGGGACGGGTGGGCGACGGAGATGCACTGGACCGGCTTCACGCCGACGAACTCGACCCGTTCGACGTACCGCACGGGCGGCGCGGTGCGGTCCAGCGCGTCCCGGAACGGCGGGAACTCCTCAGGCAGCCGCACGACGACCTCGTGCTGCTCGTAGCCGTAGCCCACCACGCCGGTGCCGCCCAGCGACTCGGCCAGCTCGCTGACGTAGTCGGCGAGGTTCTCGGACTCGGTGCGGAACACCACGTCCACCCCGTCGCACGCACCGCCGGTGCTGAGCAGCCCCTGCAGCAGCTCGTGCCGCTCCTTGACCGGGGCCAGCTCGACGCAGTCGACGTCCGGCGCGACGACCATCGGCAGCCGCCAGCGGGGCGCGCCGCCGTGGTTGCGCGGGTCGTCGCGCAGCAGGTCGTCGCGGATCTCGCGCAGGGTCCGCACCTCGCCGTCGTGGGTGGCCCACAGGTGTTCCAGGTCGCACTCGACGGACTTGCCGTCGGAGAGCACCACCCGGAACACCTCGCGCTCGCCCTGCGGGAAGACGCCGGTCACCTCGGTAGGGCTGCCGTCCTGGGTGATCACCTGGTCGCCGACCTGAAGGTCGCCCATGGCCACGAAGCCCTCGGGGGTGAGCACCAGGGCGTCCAGCGGCTGGGCCTTGCCGGAGCCGACCTCGCCCTGGAGCAGCCGGTTCATCGGCTGCTCGGCGGACAGGTCGGCGGAGATCCGCTCGCCGACCTCGCGCTGGCCGGCGGTGAGCTCGAAGGGCAGCCGCTCGTCGAAGGCGTCGGCGACCAGGCCCGGTCTGGGCGGACAGGCGGGGGCGGGGCGGGCGGTGGCGGAGCGGCGGCGCTGGGCCAGGGCGAGCTGCACGGCCATCGCCTCGTCCCACTTGAGCCGCTGCTGCGCGACGGTGATCGCGGCCCACCCGTCGGGCCGGTGGATGTCGCGCAGCGCCTTCTCCAGCGACACCAGGCCGCGCTCCTCGCGCAGGTCGGCGGGCAGCGGGTCCTCGGCCACGCCGTCCCACAGCGCGAGCACCTGCTCGACGCAGTTGGACACGTTCCACGACTGGATGCCCTGCGCCGCCGGGTAGACCGGGATGAACGCGCCCGCGAACTTGGCGGCGCTCCCGTCGGTCTCGGCGTCGAGCACCTGGTAGTCGGGGTGGGCGAGCTGGAGCTTGCCGTTGAACATGCCGACCTTGCCGGCGAACATCGCCTCGCGGCCGGGCAGCAGCTCACGCTCGACGGCGCGCGACCCGCGCCCGAAGAACACCAGGTGCAGGTCGGACGAGCCGTCCGTGATCACCGCCTCCAGCAGTTCGCCGCTGCGGCTCTTCATCCGGCGCTGCCGGGCGCTCTTCACCCTGGCCTGGACCGTGGCGTGCTCGCCCAGCTCCAGGCCCTTGATCTCGGTGAGCTTGCCGCGTTCGTCGTAGCGGCGCGGGTAGTGCCGCAGCAGCTCGCCGACCGTGGTCAGTCCGAGACCGCTCTCCAGCGCGTCGGCGCTCTTCTTGCCGAGCACCGACACCAGCTTTTCGTCGAAGGTCGTCATCCCGGCCTATTCAACTACTCCACGCCGACAATGAGGACGGCGCCGGGCTGTCCACCTTGATACGCCGCCAGATCAACCTCCGGATGGGCGATGCGCAGGTGCTCCTCCAGCACCTGGGCGAGGCCCTCCGGCGCGTCCTCGCCGAGCAGCGCGGTGACCAGCTCGCCGCCGCCGGCCAGCATCCGGTCGACCAGCCGGCGGGCCAGCGCGCCGACGTCGGCCGGGCCGGGTTCGACCGCGACGACCTCGCCGTCGAGCATCCCGAGCAGGTCGCCGGGGCGGCAGCGGCCGACCCAGGTGATCGCCTCGCGTTCGGAGACCCGCAGCTCGCCGCGCCGGGTCGCGGCGGCGGCCTCGGCCATCGCCACCACGTCGTCGCCGGGCCGGCGGGACGCGTCGTGCACGGCCAGCGCGGCCAACGCCTGCACCGGCGAGGAGGTCGGCACGACGACCACGTCCTGGCCCGCGTCGGCGGCCTGCGCGACCACTACGTCCAGCGGCGCGCGCAGGTCCGGGTCGCCGGGCAGCACGGTGACGTGCCGGGCGCGGGTGCTCACCACGACGGCGAGCAGGTCGGCCGGGTCGGCGGTGGGCGCGGCTACCACCGCGCCCTCGGAGCGGAACAGCTCCACCGCCCCCGCGCCCTCGACCAGCACGATGACCGCGCGGTCGCGGACGAACCGGGGGGCCTGCGCGGCGAACTGGTCGGCGAACCGGGCGACCGTGATCCGGTGCGGCCGGCCCTGTTCGACACCGGCCTCGATGGCCGCGCCGATGTCGTTGCAGTGCACGTGGACGGTCCACAGGTCGGCGCCGTCGCCGACCACCGAGACGCAGTCGCCCAGGGTGGCGAGCCGCTGCTTGAGGGCGTCGGCGTCGGGCGAGCCGTCGAGCAGGTACATGACCTCGTACTCGTACTCGGCCGACCCGGACTCGCGGGCGGTGGTGAGGGCTTCGGCGGTGCGCGCCGGGCTCGGCCGGGCGGCGGGCTCCACCGGCCGGCCGGTGATCACCGCGGCGAGGCTGTCCAGCAGCACGACCAGGCCCCGCCCGCCCGCGTCGACGACGCCCGCGCGGGCCAGCACGGCCAGTTGGCGCGGGGTCTCGGCGAGCGCCTCGGCGCCGGCTCTCGCGGCGGCGGTGACCACGTCGTCCAAGGCGTCGGACGGGCAGTCGCGGGCGGCTTCCGCGGCGGCGTGCAGGACGGTGAGCACGGTGCCGGGCACGGGCCGGGAGACCGCGGCGGTGGCGAGTTCGTCGGCGCGGCGCAGGGCGTTGCGCATCGCCTGGCCGCCGGCCGTGGACGCGCCCTGGGCGGCTTCGGCGAGCCCGCGCAGCACCTGGGACAGGATCACCCCGGAGTTGCCGCGGGCACCGGCCAACGCGCCCCGGGCGAGTGCGGCGAGGGCCTGGCCGACCGAGTCCGCCGGGGCCCTGAGCAGCGAGTCCTGCGCGGACCGCATGGTCTGCGACAGGTTGGTGCCGGTGTCGCCGTCGGGCACCGGGAAGACGTTGATGCGGTCGATCTCGTCGCGGTTGGCGTCCAGGGATCGGACGCAGGCGTCCGCCCACTGGCGCACCGCGACCGCGTCGAGTACCTGCATGGCGGGGAGGGTATTCGACCCGGTTTGGTGGCGTCGCGGCCCACCGGCTACCCTGACGTGGTTGCCATGCCCGGCTGAGGCTTGTGCACGCTTGCGCGCCCGCCGGGGCGTGAGTACCGAAGGACAAACCTTAAGGAGTGGCTGACGTGGCTGCCGTGTGCGACGTCTGTGGCAAGGGGCCGGGCTTCGGCAAGTCGGTCTCGCACTCCCACCGGAAGACCAATCGCCGGTGGAACCCGAACATCCAGACCGTGCGCGCGAAGGTTTCCGCTTCGCAGCGGCAGCGGCTGAACGTCTGCACCTCGTGCCTGAAGGCGGGCAAGGTGGTTCGCGGCTGAGACCGCGTTCGGTTGAGCGTTGCGGAAGGCCCCGGGAACCCGTTCCCGGGGCCTTCCGTCGTTCTGGGGTGCTGTCGTTCCGGGTTGCCGTCGTCCGGGTTTCCATCGTTCTGGGGTTGCCGTCGTTCTGGGGTTTCCGCCGTTCCGGGGTTCCCGCGAAGGGGCTTGTTCGGCAGGCTTCCGGTGCCGGACGTCCAGCCGAACTGGGCACGGTGCCACGAACAGGGCTCGGTGCCGCCTGCGGACGCCTTACGGGTGCCGTGCGCGGTCAGCCGCGGGTGTTCACGGGAACGGCGGGCAGCGTGTCGCGAATGGTGGTGGAGATGTCCTGCAACGGGCCTGTGCCCGCGTCGGACGGCACGGTGAGCGCCACGTACGCCGGGCGGTCCACGACGTACCAGGTGGAGTTGCCGCCCTCGGTGAGCACCAGCCACTGGACGTCGGAGATGATGCGCAGCTCCGAGGTCTGGTTGAGCTCGCCGGGCCGGTCGAGGCCGCAGCGCAGCACGATCGGCTCGTGCTTCGCGTCACCCCACGCCACCGCGCCGACCGGCGCCGGGGCGGCCAAGTCGCGCCGGGGCAGCGTCGCCCCGTGGGACACCAGCTGCATCGGCAGCTTGCTCAGCAGCGCCTTGCAGTCCTCGCCCGCCGCGGCGGGCGCGGGCACCGGGACGAGCGCGAGCGGACCGGAGCGGTCCGACGTGGGGTCGGCGGGCTCGGCCTGGCCGCCGGTGCCCAGCAACAGCCCGACGGCCGCCACGCCCGCCGCGAGCAGCGCCGGCAGGCCGATGGCCACGGCGAGCAGCGGTCGGGGCAGCAGCGACGTGGGTTCGGATTCCTGTGCCACCCGGCTATGACAACACGGACCTACAGGTGGACCACCGGGCAGGTCAGTGTTCGGGTGATGCCCTCGACGTTCTGGATGCGGGCGACCACCAGCTGGCCCAACTGGTCGACGGTGTCGGCCTCGGCGCGGACGATCACGTCGTACGGGCCGGTGACGTCCTCCGCGGTGGCCACGCCGGGGATCCCGGAGATCTCGGCCGCGACGGCGGCTGCCTTTCCGACCTCGGTCTGGATGAGGATGTATGCGTGCACCACGGCGTGCCCCTTCGTCGCGACAGGTTAGGTCGGGGTAGGAACGTGGTCAGCAACGTACCCCAGTCGGGGTTCCGAATGCTCAGAACGGGAGGCAATCTTGCGTCCGGAGCCGCCGCGGAACGCGGACACGGTCGCTGAAGTGGGTGAGTTCGGTCTCATCCGCCGGGTGACGGCAGGTCGGACGCAGCCGCCCACCACCCTGCTCGGGCCCGGTGACGACGCGGCCGTGGTGGCCGCGCCGGACGGGCGCGTGGTGGTGTCCACCGACGTGCTCGTGGAGGGTGTCCACTTCAGACTCGACTGGTCGTCGCCCGAGCAGGTGGGCCGCAAGGCGGCGGCCGTGAACCTGGCCGACGTGGCGGCCATGGGGGCGCTGCCCACGGCCCTGCTGATCGGTCTGGCGTGCCCGCCGGACACGCCGTCCGCCGTGGTCGAGGGCATCACCGCCGGGCTGTGGCAGGAGGCCGCCGTCGCCGGTGCCGGCGTGGTGGGCGGCGACATGGTGTCCTCCGCGACACTGGTGATCTCCGTTACGGCGCTGGGCGACATGAACGGCTACGAGCCGATCACCCGGTCGGGCGCCCAGGTGGGTGATGTCGTCGCGGTGTGCGGACGGCTGGGCTGGGCGGCCGGCGGGCTCGCCGTGCTGGGGCGCGGGTTCCGCTCGCCGGTGGCGGTCGTCGGGGCGCAGCGGAACCCCGAACCGCCTTACGCCGCCGGGCCGCAGGCGGCCGCGGCGGGTGCGACGGCGATGATCGACGTGTCGGACGGGCTGCTGGCCGACCTGGGGCACATCGCGGAGGAGTCGGGCATCGGCATCGACATCCGCACCGAACTGCTGGAGGTCCACCCGCGACTGCTGGACGTGGCGTCCGCGCTGGGGGCCGACGCGCGGCACTGGGTGCTCACCGGTGGCGAGGACCACGCGCTGGCCGCGACCTTCCCGGAGCCGGCGGCGGTGCCCGACGGGTGGCGCACGATCGGCACGGTGCGGCACGGCGGCGGGGTCACCGTGGACGGTCGCGGGTACGAGAAACCCCCTGGCTGGGAGCATTGGCGCTAGGTAGCCTGACCGGTGTGGAACTATTCACGCGAGCGTATGACCATCCAGATTCGGTCAAGCTGATCGCCGAGCTCCAGCAGGTCTTCGTCGTGCGCTACGGCGGCGAGGACCACACGCCGGTCGACCCGGCGCAGTTCGCCGCCCCGCTGGGCCACTTCGTCGTCGGCTACCTCGACGACGCGCCGGTCGCGTGCGGCGGGTGGCGTGCCCACGACGAGGCACGCGACTCGCTGCGCCCCGGCGACGCCGAGATCAAACGGATGTACACGACCGATTCGGCGCGCGGCAGGGGTTTGTCGCGGGTGGTCCTGGCCGGGCTGGAGTCGTCGGCGCGCGCCGCGGGCCGCACCCGCATGGTGCTGGAGACCGGGCGGCCGCAGCCGGAGGCGATCGGGCTGTACCAGTCCAGCGGGTACCGGCGGATCGACAACTTCGGCTACTACCGGGAAAATCCCGACAGCCTGTGCTTCGCGAAAGAACTCTAGGAGGGCCTCGGTGGCGATCTACGCGCTGGGCGAGCACGAACCGGTGATCCACCCGGACGCGTACGTGCACCCCGACGCGACCGTGATCGGCGACGTGCGGATCCACGCGCACGCGTCCGTGTGGCCGCAGGCGGTGTTGCGCGGCGACTACGGCCGCATCGAGGTCGGCGCGCGCACGTCCATCCAGGACGGCACGGTCGTGCACTGCACCGAGGTGCACCCGGCGCTGATCGGCGAGGAGTGCGTCATCGGGCACAACGTGCACATCGAGGGCGCGACCGTCGCCGACCGCTGCCTGATCGCCTCGGGATCGGTGGTGCTCAACGGTTCGGTGGTGGAGACGGGCGCGATCGTCGGCGCGGGGGCCGTGGTGTCGTTCAACGGCCACGTGCCCGCCCGGTCGATGGCGCTGGGCGTGCCGGCGAAGGTCCGCGAGGGGTACGTGGTGCCCGACGGCGCGTGGCAGTTCGCCGTCGACAAGTACGTGGCCAACATCTTGACGTACCGCAAAGATCTGCGCCGCGTCGACTGAGCTAAAGTGCCCGATCGTGGGACGTCCGCTTGAGGAAGTCATGGAAGCCGGCTGGGCGCAGGCACTCGCGCCGGTCGCCGATCAGATCGCGAAGATGGGCGAGTTCCTCCGCGAGGAGGTCGCCGCGGGTCGCACCTACCTGCCGGCCGGCGAGAACGTGCTGCGCGCGTTCCAGCAGCCGTTCCACGGTGTGCGCGTGCTGATCGTCGGTCAGGACCCGTACCCGACACCGGGGCACGCGGTGGGCCTGAGCTTCTCGGTGTCGCCGGAGACCCGGCCGATCCCGAAGAGCCTGATCAACATCTACCGCGAGTACGTGGAGGACCTGGGGTACCCCAAGCCCACCAACGGCGACCTGACCCCGTGGACCGAGCAGGGGGTCCTGCTGCTCAACAGGGCGCTCACCGTGCAGCCGGGGAAGTCCAACTCCCACCAGGGCAAGGGCTGGGAGGCCGTGACCGAGCAGGCGATCAAGGCACTGGCGGCGCGCGAGGAACCCCTCGTGGCCATCCTGTGGGGCCGCAACGCCCGCAACCTCAAGCCGCTGCTGGAGCCGTTCCCGTGCGTGGAGTCGGCGCACCCGTCCCCGCTCTCGGCGGCGGCCGGCTTCTTCGGCTCCAAGCCGTTCAGCCGGGCCAACGAACTCCTGGTCCAGCAGGGCGCCGAGCCGGTCGACTGGAAGCTCCCGTAAGACGCCCGCGGCGCGTGCCGTCGTGGCACGCGCCGCCTGTTCCCCCGGTACCGGGGGAGCTCAGCGCAGGCCGGTTCCCCGGGCGAGCGCGGTGTCGACCAGGGTGGTCAGCAGGGTCGGGTAGTCGATGCCGGTCTCGGCCCACATCCGCGGGTACATCGAGATCGGGGTGAAGCCCGGCATCGTGTTGACCTCGTTGACGACCAGCTCGTCGTAGTCGGTGACGAAGAAGTCGACGCGGGCCAGGCCCTGGCAGTCCAGCGCCCGGAAGGCCGTCACGGCCAGCTCGCGCAGGCCCGCCGCGACCCGGTCGTCGAGCTTGGCCGGGAGGTCGAACTCGCACACGTCGTCGAGGTACTTGGCGTCGAAGTCGTACCAGTCGACCGCACCGCCGACGACCCGGAGCTCGGCCACCAGCGACGCCTCGACCCGGCCGTCGGGGAACTCCAGGACGCCGCACTCGACCTCGCGCCCGGACACCGCGGCCTCGATGATGACCTTCGGGTCGGTCTTGCGCGCCAACGCGATCGCGCTGTCCAGGTGGGACCAGTCGACCACCTTCGAGATGCCGACCGACGACCCGGCGCGGGCCGGCTTCACGAACACCGGCAGGCCCAGGCGCTCGCGGTCCTGGGTCGACAGCGTCTCCTGGTCGCGGCGCAGGATCGCGAACTCGCCCACCGGCAGGCCCGCGTCGCGCAGCAGCTTCTTGGTGAACTCCTTGTCCATGGCGACCGCGGAGGCCAGCACGCCCGGCCCCACGTACGGGATCGCCGCGAGTTCCAGCAGGCCCTGCACGGTGCCGTCCTCGCCCCACGCGCCGTGCAGCACGGGGAACACCACGTCCACGTCGCCGAGCACCTGGTCGGGCGACACCGGGACCAGCTCGCCGCCGGAGACCGGGACCAGGGAGTCGACCGTCGGCAGCCGGCGGTCGTGCACCTCCAGCGCCTTGGTGTCGTCGGCACCGATCACCCAGCGGCCCTCGTCGTGCGTGATACCCACGGGCACCACCTCGAACCGGTCCCGGTCCAGGTGCGGGAGGATGCTGCCGGCCGACAGGCAGGAGACCATGTGCTCGCTGCTGCGCCCGCCGAACACCACGGCGACCTTGGTCTTGCGTCGTGTCATGGTTTCCGACCCTACCCGGATGGCTCAACGGTCGAACTCAGGAGTTCGGCCAGCACCGGCAGGGCGGCGGTGAGCTGCTCGCGCGAGCACGCCCCGTACCCGATGGCGACGCCGAACACCTTGGGCCGCGCGGCGTGGTGCCGGCCGAGCCCGTCCAGCCGCAGGCCGCGCGCCTCGGCGGCGGCCAGCAGGTCGCGTTCGGCCTGGGCGTCGTCGAGCAGCACGACCACGTGCGCGCCCGCGTCGTCGCCCAGCACCGACACCCCGGCCGCCGCCAGCGTGGACGCCACCAGGGCCCGCCGCTCGGACAGCTCGCGCCGGAGCCTGCGCAGGTGGCGGCCCAGGTCGCCGGTCCGGGCGAGTTCGACCAGCACGCGCTGCCCGGCGGCCGACGGGGAGGTGCCGGTGTCGTCGCGGTGGGCCAGGATCGCGGCGGCGATCGGTTCCGGCGCGACCATCCAGCCCGCGCCCAGCGTCGGCGTGAGGATCTTGCTGGTGGTGCCCAGGTGCACCACGACGTCCGGGGCCAGCGCGGCGAGCAGCGGCAGCGGGGCGACGTCGTAGCGCAGTTCGCCGTCGTAGTCGTCCTCCACGACCAGCCAGCCTTCGCGCCGGGCCCGCTCCACGAGGGCGACCCGGCGCGCGGCGGACATCCGGCCGCCCATCGGGTACTGGTGCGCGGGCGAGCAGTAGACCCCGCGCACGCCCTCGGGGACGCCGTCGACCAAGAGGCCCTCGGCGTCCACGGGGGCTTGGACGACCTTGATCCGCGCGGACCGCAGCGCGCCCACGGCCCGTTGGTAGCCGGGTTCCTCCACGGCTACGACGTCACCGGGCCGCAGCACGGCGGCGGCGATCTCCACCAGCGCGGCGGTGGTGCCGCCGGTGGCCAGCACGAGTTCTTCGCGCAGCCCGCCGCGCACGGCCAGCCCCCGGTGCCGCAGCAGGTGTTCGGCGACCACCGCGCGGTACTCGGGCAGCCCGCCGCGCTGGGGCCGGAACAGCGGCAGCGAGTCGGCCGCCGCGCGCCACGCCCGCCGCCACGCGGCCCGGTCGAGCCCTTCGGCCCACGGCGCGCCGGGCGCGAAGTCGATCACGTCCTCGGCGGGTTCGGGGGTGGCGGCCCGGCGCGGGCGGCCCTTGAGCGAGCCGGGCGGGGTGGTCGTCACGTAGGTGCCCGACCCGTGCCGGCCCGCGATCCAGCCCTCGGCGTGCAACTGCTCGTAGGCTGCCGCCGTCACGGTCCGGCTGACGCCGAGCCGGTCGGCCAGGGCCCGCGTGGACGGCAGCCGGTCGCCGCTGCGCAGCCGCCCGTCCGCCGCCGCCGCGCGCAGCGCCTCGGCCAACTGGACGGCCAGCGGCTCGGCCGACTCGCGGTCCAGCGTCACGGGCAGCGCGGTCTCGGACAAAATGGCTCCCTCTGATAGCCCTGAATTGGCTCTTGAGGAAGGCCACTTTACCCCGGACGCTGGTCGCATGACGCTGTCACCGACGCCCCGCAGCACGATCAAGCGCGGGAGCAAGCGCGCCGTGACCGAACGCGAAGCCCTGCACACCGTGCTCGACGCCGGCCTGGTCTGCCACCTCGCGGTGGTGGTGGACGGCGCGCCGCTGGTCCTGCCGACCGGGTACGGCCGCGACGGCGACACCCTCTACCTGCACGGGTCCACCGGCGCGCGCAGCCTGCGCGAGGCGGCGACCGGCGTGCCGGTGTGCGTGGCGGTGACCTTGCTCGACGGTGTCGTCTACGCGCGCTCGGTGTTCTCCCACTCCATGAACTACCGGGCGGCGGTCGTCCACGGCACCGCCGTACCGGTGACCAACCCGGACGCCAAGACCCACGCGCTCAAGGTGCTCACCGAGCACCTCTCGCCCGGCTCGTGGGACTACGCCCGGCTGCCCACCCCGAAGGAGCTGGCCGCCACCTCGGTGCTCGCGCTGGACCTCGGCGAGGCGTCGGTGAAGATCCGCACCGGCCCGCCCGGCGACGAGGACGCGGACGTCGCCGCCGACGAGCGGTGGGCGGGCGTCCTGCCGCTGCGCACGGCGTGGGGCACGCCGGAGCCCGACCCGCTGCTGGTCGCCGACCGGGACGTCCCGCCGCACGTCAGCGCGCGGCGGTAGCCCCGTCGACCGGGTCGAACCGGTACGGCCGCATGGTGCGCCCGCCGCCGCGGTAGACGTGGATGGTCACCGCCGGGTCCGGCCCGTCGTTGCGCACCTGGTGCACGTAGTCGGGGCCGAACACCCGCGACTGGCCGGCCACCAGGTGGTGCAGGTACTGGGTCCGGCCGGGCGCCACGATCTCCGTCAGCGAGCCGCTGACCAGCGTGAACGCCCCGGTGCTCGGGCCGTGGTCGTGCAGGTCGGTGTGCTGGCCGGGCAACCACCCCATCAGCCACACCTCCTGCTCCCCGGTCCGCTCGACCAGCGCGGAGTAGCGGCTGTCGGGGTCGTAGCGCAGCAGGTGGGCCCAGCGCTCCCGCCGTGCCGCCATGTCGAGCGCGATCCGCACGGGGTGCAGCGCGGCGTGCGACTGGGGCAGGGCGATCGTGTTCTCCGGAACGGCGAACATGGTTCCTTCTCGGGAGGAGGTGTGCGGTTGTGCAGGCGTCACGGGCCTGCGGGGCGCAGGTCGATCACCGAGAAGGACAGAGCGCGCTGGCGGCCAGGCCGAGGTCGATGTGACCCCGACCGGCGGTGACAGCACGGAAGGACATGCCGGAAAGACTGGCAGGGCCGCCCCGGCGGAGCAACCGCGTCCCACGAATTGGAACGGCCTCCACCCGTCAGAGTGAACCCAGGACGTCAGAGCGAAGCCAGGACGTCGGCGACGAGATCGGCGGTGTCCTCGCAGCCGGCGGACAGCCGCACCAGGCCCTCCGGCACCGGGTCGCCCCACTGCGCGCGCCGGTCCAGCGTGGTGTGCAGCCCGCCGAAGCTGGTCGACGCCGCCACCAGCCGGGACCGCTCCAGGAACGCCGCCACGGCGGCCGCGTCGCGCAGCACGAAGGTCAGCACCCCGCCGAACCGCCGCATCTGCTTCGCCGCCACGGCGTGCGCCGGGTCCTCCGGCGCGCCCGGCCAACGCAGCCCGGTCACCTCCGGGCGGCCCGTGAGCGCCGCGTGCAGCGCCGCCGCGTTCTCCGCCTGCCGGGTCAGCCGCAGGTCCAGCGTGCCCAGGCCGCGGTGCGCCAGCCACGCCTCGAACGGACCGGGGATCGCGCCGCCGACCGTGCGCGCCGCCCGGACCTCCTCCGCCAACGCGTGATCCACTGTGGACACGTGCCCGAGCAGCACGTCGCTGTGCCCGGCCACGGCCTTGGTGTCGCTGCTCACCACGGCGTCCGCGCCGAGTTCCAGCGGCCGCTGCCCCAACGGCGTCGCGGTCGTGTTGTCCACCGCCAGCAGCGCGCCCGCCTCGTGCGCGGCGGCGGCCAGCGCGGCGATGTCGCACACGTCCAGACCGGGGTTCGACGGCGACTCCAGCAGCACCAACCGCACACCGTCGAACGACGGGTACGGCCCCGTCGTGGGCGCTTCGACCACCGTCACCGGCAGCTCGGCGACCAGGTCGCGAGTCAGGTAGTAGCCGTCCGACGGCAGCACCACGGTGTCACCGGGCCGCAGCACGACCCGCAGGAACGTCGAGATCGCCGCCATCCCGGACGGGAACAGCACCGCCTCGCCACCGTCCAACGAGCCCAACGCGGCTTCGAGCGCGCGCCACGTCGGGTTGTGCGAACGCCCGTAGGTGTTCTCGCCGCCCAAGTGGTACGCCGACGCGAACACCGGCCCCGCCAGGAACGGCTCCCCCGCGCCCGCCGACACCGTGTGCACGACCCGCGTGCCGTCCCCGTACTCCGGACCCACTCCAGAACCCACGCTCACTGCCGTTCCGCCTTACGTTCCCGCCCCAACAACGCCGTCGTGAGCGCACGCGGGTCCAGCCCGTCGTGGCACACCCGGTGCACGCCGTCCGTGATCGGCATGTCCACACCGATCCGCGCGGCCAGCTCCCGGATCGACGAGCACGACTTCACGCCCTCCGCGACCTGCCCGTGCGCGGCCTCCTGCGCCTGCGCCACGGTGTCGCCTCGGCCGAGCCGCTCGCCGAACGACCGGTTGCGCGACAGCGGCGACGCGCAGGTCGCGACCAGGTCGCCCAACCCGGCCAAACCCGCGAACGTCAGCGGGTCCGCGCCCAGCGCCGCGCCCATCCGGGCGGTCTCGGCCAGGCCGCGGGTGATGATGGAGGCCATGGTGTTGTCGCCGAACCCGAGCCCGGCGGCCATCCCGCAGGCCAGCGCGATCACGTTCTTGCACGCCCCGCCGAGCTCGCAGCCCACCACGTCCACGTTGGTGTAGGGCCGGAAGTAGGAGTTCGAGCACGCGTGCTGGAGGTCCACCGCCCGGTCGTGGTCGGTGCACGCGATCACCGTGGCGGTGGGCTGCTCGGCCGCGATCTCCTTGGCCAGGTTCGGCCCGGACACCACCGCGACCTGGTCCTCCGGCACGCCCGCGACCTCGCGGACCACCTCGCTCATCCGCTTGAGCGTGCCCAGCTCCACGCCCTTGGCGAGACTGACCAGAGTGGCCCCGGCGGGCAGCGCCGAGCGCCACTGGGCGAGGTTGGCCCGCAGCGTCTGGCTCGGCACGCCCAGCACGACGGCCTCCGCGCCGGCCAACGCCTTCGCCGGGTCGTGGGTCGCCGCCAGGTTCGCCGGCAGGACCGTGTCGGGCAGGTAGCCGGGGTTGACCCGGGACCGGGTGATCTCGTCGGCGACCTCCGCCCGCCGCGCCCACAGCACGACGTCGGTGCCCGAGTCGGCCAGCACCTTCGCGAAGGCCGTGCCCCACGACCCCGCACCCATCACCGCGACGCGCTTCACGTCAGACCTTCTTCGAGTAGAAGCCGTCGGGCGCGGTCTCCTGCCGGATGTCCGCCAGGAGGTCCTTCACCTCGCCCATGAGCACGTCGGTCACCTCGCGCAGCACCGCGATGGACTGCGGCCTGGCGCGGTGCGCGGCCAGGTCGACCGGCGGGCCGACCCTGGTCACCACGGTCTTGCGCGGGAACGGCCGGAACTTCTTGCGGTAGTGGTCGTAGAGGTCGCGGGTGCCCCAGCGGGCGGCCGGGATGATCGGCACGTCGTGCGCCAGCGCGAGCCGGGCCACGCCGGTGCGCGAGGCCATCGGCCAGCCGTCCGGGTCGCGGGTGATCGTGCCCTCCGGGTAGATCACCACGACGAGCCCCTGCTCCAGGGCCTCGTGGGCGGCGCGCAGGCTCTGCTGGGCGTCGGCGGTGCCGCGGTAGACCGGGATCTGCTTCGCGCCCCTGATGATCGAGCCGAGCACCGGGACCTTCCACAGGCTGTGCTTGGCCAGGAAGTGCGGCACCCGGCCCTGCCGGTGGGTGAACACTGCGTCGTAGACCGGGTCGAGGTGGGACACGTGGTTCATCACGACCAGCGCGCCGCCCGTCTTCGGGATGTGCTCCACGCCCTCGTCGCGCCGCCGCGCCATCAGCGCGGTCGACGGGTAGAACACCGCCGCGGCGAGCCCCACCCAGAATCCGCCCTTCTCCCTGCCCACGTGTTCTCCCTCTCGTCACCCGCGGCCCGCCTGGAGTCTTCCCCGCCGCGGGCGGCGGGGTCCAGTCGACATCGGGGAGTATGGCCGGGTGCGTGCCGATGTGGACCTGGTGGTGCCGGTCAAGACCCTGCAACGGGCGAAGACGCGGCTGGTGGGGGTGACCGACGACCGGCCGGCGCTGGCCCTGGCGTTCGCCCTGGACACCATCGCCGCGGCGCTGCCGGTGGTGCGCCGCGTGCTGGCCATCACCGAGGACCGGGCGGTCGCGGCGCAGCTGCGGGCGCTGGGCGTCGGGTCGATCCCGGGGCCGGAAGGGCTCAACGAGGCCCTGCGGTTCGGCGCGGCGGTGCTGCGCGGGCGTGACCCGCGGTCGGTGGTGGGCGCGTTGCAGGCCGACCTGCCCGCGTTGCGGACCGACGAGCTGGCGCTGGCGCTGGACGCGGCGGAGGGGCGGGCGTTCTGCCCGGACCGGCAGGGCACCGGGACGACGCTGCTGCTGTCCGCGCCCGGCGGCGATCTCGACCCGAGGTTCGGCGTCGGGTCGGCGGAGGCGCACGCGCGGGACGCGCAGGTGTTGCTCGGGCCGTGGCCGACGCTGCGCAACGACGTGGACACGGCGGCGGACCTGGAACTCGCGGCCGGCCTCGGGCTCGGACCGCGCTCGGCGGCCGTGCTGTGCCCGGTGGGCGGCTGAGGACCGCCCACCGGACGTCACCTCAGCAGCAGGCTGAGCCTTCCCCGCAGCCACCGCCGCGCAGCATCGGGCACCCGTACCCGTAGTCCGGGTCCGGTGCCAGCGGCAAGCGCTTGCGCGGGCTGTCGGCGTTGCGGACGGCTTCCCTCACGGGCTCCGTCCTCAACTGCACGTTGGTGTGCGTCTCCTGCGCGTCGTACGCGCCCTTGGTGAGCTTCAACACCTCCACGCCGCGGCCGAAGTCGGCCACGTACACCCGGTCGCGGTGGAAGTACGGGGCCCACGACACCGCGCCCTCGGGCCGCCAGTACGCCACCTGGATCGGCTTGGTCGGGTCGGAGATGTCGAGGAACCGGGTGCCCTGCTCGTACCAGGAGTAGGCCACGATCCGCTTCTGCACGTCGAAGTAGTGCGCCGAGCAGAACACGTCCGGGCCGGGCAGGGTGCCCTCCTGGTCGTCCGGGCTCCAGATGCCCACGGTCTTGAGCGTGAACGGCTTGTCCGGCGTGGCCCGCCACGACTCGCCGTGCGTCGAGCCCTGGAGCGAGGAGATCACGAACCGGCCCTGGTCCTTGCACGTCGGGGAGTCGAACGCCTCCTCGGTGTGCAGCAGCAGGCTGCCCGCCGGGTTCTCCCGGGTCGGCTTGGGACCGTCCTTGACCGTGTCGCCGACCGGCCGGAACGAGTTGTGCGAGAACGAGGTGGGCATGTCCAGCTTCGGCGCCGCACCGCCCGCGTAAGGCACCGGGTTGTACGGCGTCGCCTCACGCGCACGGCCCGTCAACGGGTCCCTGTGCCGGCCACGCGTGTAGTAGCCACGCGTACCGCCCGTGCCCGCCACCCACGCGACACCGTCGGCGTCCACTTGGACGTCGTGGGTCATGTGGGTCTCACCCTGGTTCCGGTTGAGGTCCACGTAGGTGGTGAGGGTCTTCGGGTTGCGCGGGTCGCGCAGGTCGGTCACGAACACCTTGCCCGAACGCCGGTACGTGTCCGGGTCGTTGGACGGCGTGCCGTCGTACCCGGTCGTCCACAGGTACTGGCAGTCGTTGATGCACGTGGTGATGTGGCCCGTGCCCATCGAGGCGAAGTTCAGCAGCTCCAGCTTGCCCGGGTCGGCGGCCGAGATGATGTAGACGCCGGTCGGGCGCTCGTTGCCGGGCTGGCGGCCGAACGCGCTGCGCTCGCGGGCCAGGAACACCAGCTTGCGCTTCGGGTCGACGGTGACGTCCTCGTTCTCCCAGAACCGCTGCGCCGGGTCGTCGCCGGGCAGCGCCAGCTCCTGCTTGGTCAGGTGGTCGAGCAGCTTCGGCTCGTCCTGCCGGGTGACGTCGTAGGTCTTGAGGCCGAACGTGCCGCTGACGAACATCACGTCGCGGTGCCGGTACTGCACGAAGTTGACGGAGATCGCGCCCACGGTGTCCGGGACGGTCTTGCGCAGCTCGACGTTGCGCGCCGCCGCGGCGAGACCGCCGCCCTGGGTCGACTCCTGCCGGACGGGTGCGTCGGGGACCGGTGCCGCCGTCGCGCTGCCCAGGCCCGAGAAGGCCAGCACCGCTCCGGTGACCACCCCTGCCAGAACCCTCATGCCCGCCACTCCTTTCCGTGATGAGGCTGTCGCGGAGCGTCGCAGGTGCGCGTCCGGAGCCACCACCCCCGATCGGCTAGCGTTGCCCGCCGTGCCCGATGAGCAGGCGACCGAACAGGCGACGGTGAGCGCCCACCACGACGACGGCTCGGCCACCGCGCTGCGTGACGACGGTCTCCTCGTCGACCTGCCCGCGCCGGCCGTGGCGGCGGGCGGCTGGCGGACCCTGCGGCCCGGCCAGCGCGTGACGATCGCCCGGGATCCGGACGGAACGGTCACCGCGGTGCGCCGTCCCGTCTGACGCGGCACCCGGTGTGTGACGGAGCGCTCGCCGTTACGTGCTCGGGTGTGACGGGGAGTTCATCTCATCGTCGGCCGCGATCAGCGCGGCAGGGCGCGATGTGAGGAACAATGCCTTCGTGAGCACGGACAACACCCCCGAGCAGCCCGCGCCGAAGCGCCGCACCCGGACGCCTCGGACCCAGCCGACCGCGAGCGCGCCACGCCGTCGCCCACGTCCGGCGGTGCGCCGCGACAACACCACCCCCGAGGCCGCCGAACCGGTCGCCGACACGCCGGCGCGCGCGTTCCCCAGTTCCCCGCCCGCCGTCACGGCGAGCGCCGAGGAGCGGGCCGACCTGCCCGACGACCGGTACTTCAACCGCGAGCTGTCGTGGCTGGACTTCAACGCCCGGGTGCTCGCCCTCGCCGAGGACTCCTCGCAGCCGCTGCTGGAGCGCGCGAAGTTCCTGGCGATCTTCGCCTCGAACCTCGACGAGTTCTACATGGTGCGGGTCGCCGGCCTCAAGCGCCGCGACGACACCGGCCTGTCGGTGCGCAGCGCGGACGGGCTCACGCCGCGCGAGCAGCTCGCCGCGATCGTCAAGCGCACCCGGGAACTGGTCGAGCAGCACGCCCGCGCGTTCCTCGACCACGTCCAGCCGGAGCTGGAGAAGCACGCGATCAGCATCGTGAACTGGGCGCAGCTGACCGACTTCGAGAAGCTGCGGCTGGCCAACTACTTCAGCGACCAGGTCTTCCCGGTGCTGACCCCGCTCGCCGTGGACGCCGCGCACCCGTTCCCCTACATCTCCGGCCTGGGCCTGAACCTGGCCGTGACGGTGCGCGACCCCGAGGGCGGCGCGGAGCGGTTCGCCCGCGTGAAGGTGCCCGACAACGTGCCCCGGCTGGTCCGGGTGGAGCACGACCGGACCAGTACCAGCGCGACGTTCCTGCCGCTGGAGGAGCTCATCGCCGCGCACCTGGGCGAGCTGTTCGCGGGCATGGAGGTCATCGAGTGCCACGCCTTCCGGGTGACCCGCAACGCGGACCTGGAGGTCGAGGAGGACCAGGACGAGGACCTGCTCAAGTCGCTGGAGCGGGAACTGGTGCGCCGGCGGTTCGGTCCCCCGGTGCGGCTGGAGATCGCCGACGACATGACCGAGCACATGCTGGAGCGGCTGCTGCGGGAGCTGGAGGTCGACCCGCACGACGTCGTCCAGGTGCCGGGCCTGCTCGACCTGTCGTGCCTGTGGCAGCTCTACAGCGTGGACCGCAAGCAGCTCAAGGACGCGCCGTTCGTGCCGGCCACGCACCCGGCGTTCGGCGAGCGGGAGACCCCCAAGAGCATCTTCGCCACCCTCCGCGAGGGTGACGTGCTGGTGCACCACCCGTACGACTCGTTCTCCACGTCGGTGCAGCGGTTCATCGAGCAGGCCGCCGCGGACCCGCGCGTGCTGGCCATCAAGCAGACGCTCTACCGCACCTCGGGCGACTCCCCCATCGTGGACGCGCTGATCGACGCCGCCGAGGCGGGCAAGCAGGTCGTGGCGCTGGTGGAGATCAAGGCCCGGTTCGACGAGCAGGCCAACATCAAGTGGGCGCGGGCGCTGGAGAAGGCGGGCGTCCACGTGGTCTACGGCCTGATGGGCCTCAAGACGCACTGCAAGACCTCGCTGGTGGTGCGCCAGGAGGGCTCGCGGATCCAGCGCTACTGCCACATCGGCACCGGCAACTACAACCCGAAGACCGCCCGGCTGTACGAGGACATCGGCATCCTGACCGCCGAGCCGACCATCGGCGCGGACCTCACCGACCTGTTCAACGTGTTGACCGGCTACGCCCGCCAGGACCACTACCGCAGCCTGCTGGTCGCGCCCTACGGCGTGCGGCGCGGCATCGTGGAGCGGATCGAGCGGGAGATCGAGCTGGCCCGCGCGGGCGAGCCCGCGGGCGTCCGGATCAAGGTGAACTCCCTGGTGGACGAGCAGGTCATCGACTCGCTCTACCGGGCGTCGCAGGCGGGCGTGAAGGTGGAGGTCGTGGTGCGCGGGGTGTGCGCGCTCAAGCCGGGCATCAGGGGCCTGTCGGAGAACATCCACGTGCGGTCGATCCTGGGCCGGTTCCTGGAGCACTCCCGGGTGGTGCACTTCGTCGGCTGCGCGGAGTACTGGATCGGCAGCGCCGACATGATGCACCGCAACCTGGACCGCCGGGTCGAGGTGCAGGTGCGGGTCACCGACCCGAAGCTCACCGCGCAGCTCGGCGACATCCTGGACTCCGCGCTGGAGCCCACGACCCGGTGCTGGGTGCTGCAACCCGACGGCGAGTGGGAGGCGTCCCCGGCCGACGGCAGCCGGGTGCGCGACCACCAGACCGAGTTGCTGCGCGCACACCGAGCACTCGGGTGATCCGGGCGGCCGGCGCGGTCCTGTGGCGCGCGGACGGTCTCGTGGCCGTCGTGCACCGACCGCGGTACGACGACTGGTCGCTGCCCAAGGGCAAGCTCGACCCCGGTGAGACGGTGCCCGCGGCGGCGGTGCGCGAGGTGCGCGAGGAGACCGGCTTCGACGCCGTCCTCGGGCGGTACCTGGCCACCGTCCGGTACACCGCGTTCGGCAAGCCGAAGACCGTCGACTTCTTCGCCGCCCGCGCGGCCGGGGGTTCGTTCGCCCCCAACGACGAGGTGGACGAGCTGCGCTGGGTGCCCGTCGCCGAGGCGGCGGAACTGGTCACCAAGGACACCGACCGCGACGTCCTGGCGGCCTACGCGGCCGAGCCGACCGACCTGGCCACCGTCCTGCTGGTGCGGCACGCGAAGGCCGGCAAGCGGGACAACTGGCCGGGCGAGGACGACCTGCGCCCGTTGAGCCAGGCGGGCCGCAGGCAGGCCGAGGGGCTGCGCGCCCTGCTGCCGCTGTGGGGCCCGACCCGGGTGCACTCCGCGCCGCGCACGCGGTGCGTGGACACCGTGCTGGGCGTGGCCCGGGACCTGGGCTCGCAGGTGCTGGTCGAGCCCCGGCTGTCCGAGGAGGGCTACTGGCCCGACCGCGAGGCGGGCCTGGTCCGGCTGCTGGAGATCGCCGACGGCGCGGGCGTGCCCGTGGTGTCCAGCCAGGGCGGCGTGATCCCGGACGTGGTGGCCACGCTGGCGTCGCTGGCGGGCCTGCCACTCACCGAGGTGCCGTGCAAGAAGGGCAGCGTGTGGCTGCTGGCGTTCCGCCGGCCGGAGCCCGGCTGGTCCACATCGGACAGCAGCGCCAGTTGGCCCAGGCTGGTCTCGGCGCACTACCTCCCCAGCCCATTGGCCGCTCCCGTCCCGTAGCGGTGCGCGCATTTCCCCGCCGACCGGACGGGGACGTTCGTGGGAATCGCTGGGCCGAACGAGTGGGCGGCCCTTTCCGCCCGCGCCCGCCGGCTTCTCGGGCGAGGCCGCGAATGCGCGGTCTCGCCCGCGTCACAACGACTCCGGGAATCCGCACGGCCGCCGCTGCCGCCAAGGCGCTGAAAACCCGCCGCGGGCACTCCGGGCCACTCGACCGGACAACGGCCGTCACAGGCGTGCGGAGGGCGCGAAAAGGCCACTACCCACCCGCGTGCACCGGGTCCGGACACACGAAAACCCGGCACGCGTCCGCGCCGGGCATCGGTCACGCCTAGGGCCCGGTGCGCGTCCGCACCAGGCCCTGAGCGTGGTTAGAGCTGTCCCCGCCGGGTATTCACCCGGCCGGGACTCACTTCTTGGCAGCCGGCTTCTTGGCTGCCGGCTTCTTCGCCGCGGGCGCCTTCGCCGTGGTCGCCTTGGCGGCGGCCGGAGCCTTGGCGGCAGCCGGCTTCTTCGCCGCAGCCGCCTTCGGAGCGGCGGCCTTCGCCGTCGTCGCCTTGGTCGCGGTCGCCTTGGCGGCGGCCGGGGCCTTGGTGGCGGTGGCAGCCGGCTTGGCGGCGGCCGTGGTCCGGCGGGTCGCCGGAGCCTTGGTCGCCGCGGCGGCCGTGCGCGCGGTGGTGCTGCGCGCGGTGCGCGTGGTGGTGGTGCGCGCGGTGGTGCTGCGGGTCGCCGGAGCCTTGGTCGACGCGGCGGGCTTCGCGGCGGCGGCCGGCTTGGCGGCGGCCGCGGCGGGCTTGGCGGCGGTGGCCTTCGGCAGCTTCTTGGTGCCGCTGATGACGTCCTTGAACGTCGAACCCGCGCGGAACGCGGGAACGTTGGTCTTCTTGACCTTCACGGTCTCACCGGTGCGCGGGTTGCGAGCGGTGCGAGCCGCACGGGCACGCTTCTCGAAGACACCGAAGCCGGTGATGTTGACCTTCTCGCCCTTGTGGACGCTGCGGACGATGACGTCCACGAGCCCGTCGACGGCGGCGGCTGCGTTCTTCTTGTCGCCAAGGCGCTCGGCGAGCGCCTCGATGAGCTGGGCCTTGTTCACCTTCAGTCCCTCCCAGGACGCTCACGGCCCTAGTCGGGCCGACTGATGGCCACGGTAAGCCCATATGCAAGGAAATACCAATCGCCACGCCAGATTTTTCGTTGTGGCGTGGGCAATTACGACCTGTCGAGGGACGCCGGAAGGGCCCTTCGGACCCCGCTCGGGACCGGATTCCCGCTGGCAGAGGGGGAATCCGGCCCCTTCCGGACTAGCTCGCGGGCACCTGTTCGGTGGTGGGCAACCAACCCGGCCGGTTCCGCTCGAACGTGGTGATGTCATCGGCGTGCCGCAGGGTCAGCGCGATGTCGTCCAAACCCTCCAGCAGCCGCCAGCGGGTGTACTCGTCCACGAAGAAGGGCGCGGTGAAGTCCTTCGCCACAACAGTGTTCGCGGACAGGTCCACGGTCACCTCGGTGCCGGGCTCGTTCTCCAGCAGCTTCCACAGCAATTCGACATCGGACTGCGCGCACTCGGCGGCCACGAGGCCCTGCTTGCCCGCGTTGCCCCGGAAGATGTCGGCGAACCGGGAGGAGACGACCACCCGGAAGCCGTAGTCCATCAACGCCCAGACGGCGTGCTCCCGGGAGGAGCCGGTGCCGAAGTCGGGCCCGGCGACCAGCACGCTGCCCGCCCTGAAGTGCTCCTGGTTGAGCACGAACTGCTCGTCACCGCGCCAGGCGGCGAACAGGCCGTCCTCGAAACCCGAGCGGGTCACGCGCTTGAGGTAGACCGCCGGGATGATCTGGTCGGTGTCCACGTTGGACCGGCGCAGGGGCACGCCGACGCCGGTGTGGGTGGTGAACGCTTCCATCGGGGATCAGCTCCTGGAGGCCAGGTCGGCGGGGGAGGACAGGGTGCCGCGCACGGCGGTCGCGGCGGCCACGAGTGGCGAGACCAGGTGGGTGCGGCCACCCTTGCCCTGCCTGCCCTCGAAGTTGCGGTTGGAGGTGGACGCGCTGCGCTCGCCGGGCTTGAGCTGATCGGGGTTCATGCCCAGGCACATCGAGCAGCCGGCCTGCCGCCACTCGGCCCCGGCCGCCAGGAACACCTCGTGCAGCCCCTCGGATTCGGCCTGCGCGCGCACCCGCATCGAGCCGGGGACCACGAGCATCCGCACGCCGTCCGCCACCCGGTGTCCGCGCAGGACGTCCGCGGCGGCCCTCAGGTCCTCGATGCGGCCGTTCGTGCACGAGCCGAGGAAGACGGTGTCGACGTGGATGTCGCGCAGCGGGGTGCCGGGCGCCAGCCCCATGTACGCCAGGGCCTTCTCGGCGGCCACCCGCTCGTTGTCGTCCGGGATCGCCTCGGGGTCGGGCACCCGGTCGCCCAGCGGCAGCCCCTGGCCGGGGTTGGTGCCCCAGGTGACGAACGGGGTCAGCTCGTCGGCGTCGAGCACCACCTCGGCGTCGAACTCCGCGCCCTCGTCGGTGCGCAGCGACTTCCAGTACTCCACCGCGGCGTCCCACTCGGCCCCGGTCGACGCGTGCGGCCGACCCGCCAGGTAGTCGAACGTGGTCTGGTCCGGCGCGATCATCCCGGCGCGCGCGCCGGCTTCGATCGACATGTTGCACACCGTCATCCGGGCTTCCATGGACAGCGCCTCGATCGCGCTGCCCCGGTACTCCAGGACGTAGCCCTGGCCGCCGCCGGTGCCGATCTTCGCGATCACCGCGAGGATGACGTCCTTGGCCGTGACGCCGGGCCTCAGCGAGCCCTCGACGGTGATGGCCATGGTCTTGAACGGCTTGAGCGGCAGCGTCTGGGTCGCCATCACGTGCTCGACCTCGGAGGTGCCGATGCCGAAGGCCAGTGCGCCGAACGCGCCGTGCGTGGAGGTGTGGCTGTCACCGCAGACGACGGTCATGCCGGGCTGGGTCAGGCCCAGCTGCGGGCCCACCACGTGCACGATGCCCTGCTCGGCGTCGCCCATGGGGTGCAGCCGGACGCCGAACTCGGCGCAGTTCTTGCGGAGCGTCTCGACCTGGGTGCGCGACACCGGGTCGGCGATCGGCAGTTCGATGTCGACCGTGGGGACGTTGTGGTCCTCGGTCGCGATGGTCAGGTCGGGCCGGCGCAGCGGCCGGCCCGCCAGGCGCAGGCCGTCGAACGCCTGCGGGCTCGTCACTTCGTGCAGCAGGTGGAGATCGATGTAGAGCAAGTCGGGCTCCGCGCCACTGCCGTGGCGCACCACGTGCGCTTCCCACACCTTCTCCGCGAGCGTGCGGCTCATCGCTTCTCCCAGGATCTGGACAGTCGATAGATCTGGACTTCCCAGACAGTGGGAAGTTAGTATCGTCTTGTGGGACAGCATAGCGGGATCGGCGTGCTGGACAAGGCAGTGGCTGTCTTGAACGCCGTCGCAAAGGATCCGTGTGGGCTCGCCGAGTTGTGCAACCGGACGGGCTTGCCTCGCGCAACCGCGCACCGGTTGGCAGTGGGGCTCGAGGTGCACCGGTTGCTGCGACGGGGTTCCGACGGCCGGTGGCGTCCGGGCGCGGCTTTGGCGGAATTGGCGGGCGGGGCCACGGACCCGTTGCTGGACGCGGCGTCCTCGGTGCTGCCGAGGCTGCGGGACATCACCGGGGAGAGCGTGCAGCTCTACCGGCGGGACGGGATGCAGCGCATCTGCGTGTCCTCCGCCGAGCCGCCCAGCGGCCTGCGCGACACCGTCCCGGTGGGAGCGCGGCTGCCGATGACGGCCGGCTCCGGCGCGAAGGTCCTGGCGGCGTGGTCCGACCCGGGCACCCAGCGCGCGGTCCTGGCGGACGCGGTCTACGGCGAGCGCACCCTCCTGGAGGTCCGCCGCCGGGGCTGGGCGCAGAGCGTCGCCGAACGCGAGCCAGGCGTCGCCAGCGTCTCGGCCCCAGTCCGGGACAGCACAGGCGCCGTAGTAGCCGCAGTCTCCGTCTCAGGCCCCATCGACCGCATGGGCCGCCGCCCAGGCGCCAGATGGGCAGCCGACCTGCTGGCAGCCGCAGAAGCCCTACAGTCCCGCCTCTGACCAAACGCCCCAACAACCCCGTTCCAACACACCCCCCGCACCCAGGGCCCGGCCACCAGGCCGGCCCTCGGGGGTTTCAGCGGCTAGGCCGCCGGCCCGCCCTGGGTCAAGGGCCAGGACACCAAGCCGCTGGAGGTTCAGGGGCGAGGCCGCCAGGCCAGCCCCGGGGGTCTCGGGGGCGAGCCCCCGAGCCGGGGCCCGGGGGCCGGGCCCCCGGTGTAAATGCGAAAGATCCCCGTGACAGCAGTACCGTCACAGGGATCTTCTGATCTGTAGCCCCGATGGGATTCGAACCCACGCTACCGCCTTGAGAGGGCGGCGTCCTAGGCCGCTAGACGACGGGGCCCTAGGTTTCGCTCGACCGATCTTGCCCGCCGAGCTATTCACTTGTCGTTCTTGGTGCTGCGGTAGCTTACCACATCTATTTCTACCGCTTACCGCTGGGGTACCAGGACTCGAACCTAGACTAACTGAACCAGAATCAGTCGTGCTGCCAATTACACCATACCCCAATGGCTTTCCCGATCAACCAACCCTTCGCCTCGACCGACTTCGTCTGGGCCTCGGGGGCTGTCCGTTCCGCCGGGAGGAATAGTAGACCAAGAGCCCGGCGGAACGGAAATCGGGGGTCAGGCAGAGGCCGCCGACAGCTCGCAGACGAGGAGTTCCGGCAGCTCAGACAGGCTGCTGATGGACGCGATGCCGGTCGGCAGGGCGCCTTCGCGCGGGCCCTGCCGGTTGAGCCAGACACCCTTCATGCCGGCGTCCCGGGCACCTATGGCGTCGGCGTGCAGGCGGTCCCCGATGTGCACCGTGTCGTGCAACGGGACACCCAGGTCCGCGCACGCGGTGTCGAAGATCACCCGGTCCGGTTTGGCCGCGCCGACCTCGCCGGCGATCAGCACCGTGTCGAAGTACTGGGCGAGCCCGAGCGCGGCGATCTTCACGCGCTGGTGCCTGCCGGAGGCGTTGCTGACCGCGGCGAGCGGCAGGCCGGTGGCGCGCAGCCATTCCAGGCACGGCACGACGTCGGGGAACAGCCGCCAGCCGGACGCGAGCACCCCCTGCCGGTACAACTCGCGCCGGGTGGCCTCGGCGAGGTCGATCTCCTCGCCCAGGGCGGCGAAGAACGCACGAGTGCGGATGTTGCGCATCGACTCGTACTCCAGCTCGCCCGAGAGCAGCCGGGCGCAGTGCTCGTCGGTGATGCGCTGCCACAACGACCAGTTGTCGGCGTTGCCGACCATCGCGGCCAGCGCGGCGCGCGACGAGCTGCTGTAGTCGACGAGCGTGTCGTCCACATCGAGGCTCACCGCGCGGATCTCGCCGGTTCTCCGGGGGGTGAAAGTCGGGGCTGCGGTTGTCACCCAGTGAGGCTAGGTGCGCGCGCCCCCCGTCCGACTCGACCAGAGAGGTGATATCTCGCGGTTCTTGCACGGTCAAGCACCGCTGAACCGCCCGAACGAACCAGTCAGATTGATCCGAGCGCCTTGCGCAATCGCCCGATCGAGCGATCCCGACCGACCAACTCCAGCGATTCGTACAGAGGTGGCGAGACGGTACGACCCGTCACGGCAACCCGCACCGGGGCGTACGCCTTGCGCGGCTTGAGGCCGAGTTCGTCCACAAGGGACACCTTCAGCGCCTCCTCGATCGAGGCCGCCGTCCACTCCGCCACGGCCTCCAGGGCGGTGATACTCGCGGTCAGCACGGGCTTGGCGTCCTCGCCCAGCGCCTTGGCCGCCGACTCCGCCTCCGGGACGAACGACTCGTCGTCCGTGAAGAGGAAGCGCACCATGCCAGACGCCTCGGACAGCACGACCAGACGCTCCTGCACGAGCGGGGCCACTCCGCGCAACGTGGTCAACTGCTCCTCGGTCGGGTCGACCAGGAGGCCGTCGGCCGCGAGGTAGGGCAGCACCCGGGCGACGAAGTCCTCGACCGGCAGCGCGCGCAGGTGCGTGGCGTTGATCGCCTCGGCCTTCTTCAGGTCGAACCGGGCCGGGTTCGCGCTCACCTTCTCCAGCGTGAACGCCTCGACCAGCTCCGCCGGCGAGAAGATGTCCCGGTCGTCCGCGATGGACCAGCCGAGCAGCGCGAGGTAGTTCAGCAGACCCTCCGGGAGGAATCCCCGGTCCCGGTAGAGGAAAAGGTTCGACTGGGGGTCCCGCTTGGACAGCTTCTTGTTGCCCTCGCCCATCACGTACGGCATGTGGCCGAAGCTCGGGGTGAAATCAGTCACGCCGATTCGCCGCAGTGCGGCATAAAGCGCCAACTGTCGCGGAGTGGACGGCAGGAGGTCTTCACCGCGCAGCACGTGCGTCACGCGCATCAACGCGTCGTCCACCGGGTTGGTGAACGTGTACAGCGGATCGCCGTTCGCGCGCACCAGCACCGGGTCCGGCGTCGCGCCGGCCTTGAACGTGATCACGCCGCGGATCAGGTCGTCCCAGCTGAAGTCCTCGTCGGGCATCCGCAGGCGCAGCACCGGTTCGCGGCCGGCGGCGCGCAGCTCGGCCTTGCGTTCGTCGGTCAGGTCGCGGTCGAAGCCGTCGTAGCCCAGCTTCGGGTCCTGGCCGGCGGCCTTGCGGCGGGCCTCGATCTCCTCGGCGGTGGAGAAGGACTCGTAGAGCTCCCCCGCGTCGAGCAGGCGCTTGGCCACCCCGGCGTAGACGTCGCGGCGCTCGCTCTGCCGGTACGGGCCGTGCGGGCCGCCGACCTCGGGGCCCTCGTCCCAGTCCAGGCCCAGCCAGCGCATGGCCTCCAGCAGCTGCTCGTAGGACTCCTGGGAGTCCCGGGCCGCGTCGGTGTCCTCGATCCGGAAGACCATCGAGCCACCGGTGTGGCGGGCGTAGGCCCAGTTGAACAGGGCGGTGCGGATCAAGCCCACGTGCGGCGTGCCGGTCGGCGACGGGCAGAAGCGGACGCGGACCTCTGGGGTGACTGCGGATGCGCTCATGACCCGATCAGCGTATCCGGCTTGACCGGCGTCGCCGACAGGAGCATCCTGAACTTATTCAACCCCTGTTGAAAAGAGGTGGGGATCATGGCGAGGACCACGGTCGCGGTCGTCGGCGGAGGTCCGGCGGGCATGGTGTTCGCGCTGCTCATGGCGCGGGCCGGCGTCGAGGTCACGGTGCTGGAGAAGCACGGCGACTTCCTGCGCGACTTCCGCGGCGACACCGTCCACGCGTCGACCCTGACGCTGCTCGACGAACTGGGGCTGGGCCCGTCGTTCGCCGAGGTGCCGCACCAACTGGTGGAGAAGGGCCAGGTGATGACCGACGCGGGCCTGGTCACCATGGCCGACCTGCGCCGGCTGCCCGGCCCGCACAAGCACATCGCGTTCGTGCCGCAGTGGGACTTCCTCGACCTGCTGGCCGACGCGGGCAAGCGCGAGCCGTCGTTCCACCTGCGGATGAACGCCGAGTTCACCGGCGTCACGCGGTCGGGCGGCAAGGTCACCGGCGTGCGCTACCGCACCCCCGACGGCGAAGCCGAACTGGCCGCGGACGTGGTCGTGGCGGCGGACGGCCGCAGTTCATCGGTGCGCGCGGAAGCCGGGCTGCCGGTGCACGAGTTCGGCGCGCCGATGGACGTCTGGTGGTTCCGCCTGCCCCGCAACGAAGGCGAGTCGGGCAGCGGCATGGGCCGCTTCGCCCAGGGCGAGGCGCTGGTGCTGATCCCGCGCGGGGACTACTACCAGTGCGCCTACCTGATCCGGAAGGGCACCGACGAGCGGATGCGCGCCGAGGGCGTCGAGGCGTTCCGGGCCCGCGTGGTCAAGCTCGTGCCGTGGCTGGAGGACCGCACGGAGGCCATCGGGTCGTTGGACGACGTGAAGCTGCTGGACGTGAAGCTGGACCGGTTGCGCCGCTGGCACGCCGACGGCGTGCTGTGCATCGGGGACGCCGCGCACGCCATGTCGCCGATCGGCGGAGTAGGCATCAACCTGGCCGTGCAGGACGCCGTGGCCGCCGCGCGGATCCTGGCCGCACCCGCCAGGCGCGGCCGGATCACCCCGGCCGTGCTGGCCAAGGTCCGCCGCCGGCGCTGGTTCCCGACCGTGGTGACGCAGGCGTTCCAACGCCGCATCCAGGACTCGTTCCTCAAGCCCACGCTGGACGGCGACCGCGCACCGACCCCCGGCGGCGTGCCCAGGCCGGTGGCCCTGATGCAGCGCTTCCCCTGGCTCCAGGCGATCCCCGCGTACCTGGTGGCGATCGGCCTACGCCCCGAACACGCCCCACAATTCGCCCGCCGCGCCCCCGAAAAAATCACCCGGAGCTGACCCCTCACCCCAGGCGACTCCCCTCCGGAAGCCGCACCTCCGGAAGCCACCCATCCGGGAGCCGCCCATCCCACACCTACAACGTCAGCGGTTCGTGACCGTGTTCGTCAACGTGCCCAGCCCGTCGACCGTGACCGACACCGACTGCCCCGCCCGCAGCGGTCCGACGCCTGCCGGGGTGCCGGTGAGGATGACGTCGAGCGGGCGCAGGGTCATCACCGCCGAGATGTACTCGATCAGCTCCGGGATGTCGTGCAGCAGCAACGAGGTGCGCGAGTCCTGCTTGACCACGCCGTCCACCTCCGTCCGGATGGCCACGTCGGACGGGTCGAACTCGGTCTCCACCCAGGGCCCGAGCGGGCAGAACGTGTCGAAGCCCTTGGCACGGGTCCACTGGCCGTCGGCCTCCTGGAGGTCCCGCGCGGTCACGTCGTTGGCGATCGTGTAGCCGAGGATCGACTGCCGGGCGCGGGAAGCCGGGATGTCCCGCCCCCCGACGCCGATGATGACGGCCAGCTCCCCCTCGAAATCCACCCGCTCGGACACCGAGGGCAGCTTGATGTCCGCGTTCGGCCCGATCACGGCGGTGTTGGGCTTGAGGAACATCAACGGGTTGTCGGGCACCTCGTTGCCGAGCTCGGCCGCGTGCTCGGCGTAGTTGCGGCCGATGCAGACGATCTTGGGCGGCAGGAAGGGGGCCAGCAGGCGGACGTCCGCGAGCGGCCACCTGCGGCCGGTGAACGTCGGGTTCGCGAACGGGTCGTCGGCGATCTCGACGGCGGTCAGGTCGTCACCGTCGCCCTCGATCGAGGCGAAAGCGAGGCCGTCCGGTTGGGCGATACGGGCAATGCGCACGCCAATCACCCTAACCGGCGGCTTGCGCCCGCACCCGCCGTGCCTAGCGTCAAGGCATGAGACCCCTGCGGACACCCCTGCCGGCACTGGCAACCCTCATAGCCCTGCTGGCCACACCAGCCACAGCCACAGCCACAGCCACCAACAACACCAACAGCCCCGTCCCCACTCCCCTAGAAGCCGGCACCACCCTGGGCTCCCCACCCAACGCCCGCTGCGCGAACGGCTTCAACGTCCGGGGCCACCTGCTCATCTCGACCAGGTGCGCCAACACCACCGACCCGGTGACCGGTCCCGGCGGCGGCCAGATCGGCCCGATCACCCGGATCCGCGACACCTACGCCGTCGTGAAGGTCCAAGACCCGACCAAGTGGAACCAACTACCCCGGATAGTCGGTTCCGCCACGCCCATCACCGGCTCGGCGGAAGCGCCGATCGGTGCCCGGGTGTGCGCCGGCAGCGCATTGCAGGGGTGGCAGTGCGGCACCCTCCAGGCGAAGAACCAGACGGTCCACCACCCGAGCGGCTCGATCACCGGACTGACCCGCACGAACCTGTGCGCCCAGCCCGGCAACGACTGGCTGCCCGTGGTCAGCGGCAGCCAGGCGCAAGGCCACCTGATCGGCGCCAGCGGCGGCTCGGGCACCTGCACGTCCTACTTCTACCCGATCAACCGCATCCTGCAGGCCGAGGCATTCACCCTGGTCACAGCCTGAGCACTCCCCCACCACTCACACCCCACCATTCAAAACCCCCACCACTCACTCCCCCACACGCGTCGCCTTGTGCACCAGGGCGTCACACAACGCAAGCCAACTGGCTTCGACGATGTTCCCGTGGACGCCGACCGTGGTCCACTCGCGTTCGCCGTCCGTCGACTCCACGAGCACGCGGGTGACGGCGTCGGTGCCGTGCTGATCGGTGAGGATGCGCACCTTGTAGTCGTTCAACTGCACGCTGTCCAACCAGGACAGGTGTGGCAGCAACGCCTTGCGCAACGCAGCGTCCAGCGCGTGCACCGGCCCGTTGCCCTCGGCCGTGGCGATGACGCGTTCGCCCGCCACGTGCACCTTGACCGTCGCCTCGGACACGATCGAACCGTCCTGGGTGTGGTCGAGCACGACCCGGTAGGACTCCAGCGTGAACGGCGGCGCGTCCAGTTCGGACAGCTCGTCCTTCAACAGCAGCTCCAGCGAGGCGTCGGCGGCCTCGAACGACCAGCCACCCGCCTCCAGTTCCTTCACCTTGCGCACCACGGTGGTGAGCGTGTCAGGCCGGCGGGTCAGGTCGATCCCGAACTCACGTCCCTTGAGTTCGAGACTGGCCCGACCCGCCATCTCGGTGACCAGCACCCGCATGTCGTTGCCGACGGCGCCCGGATCGATGTGGTTGTAGAGCTCCGGGTCCACCTTGATCGCGCTCGCGTGCAGCCCCGCCTTGTGGGCGAAGGCCGACGACCCGACGTAGGCCTGGTGGGAGTCGGGTGCGATGTTCGCGATTTCGGCAAGGGCATGGGAGACACGGGTGAGCTCGGCCAGGGATTCGCGCGGTAGCACGTCCAGGCCGAGTTTGGTCACGAGGTTCCCGACGACGGCGAACAGGTCGGCGTTACCCGCTCGCTCGCCGTAGCCATTGGCGGTGCACTGCACGTGGGTCGCCCCCGCCTGCACCGCCGCGATGGTGTTGGCCACCGCGCAGGACGTGTCGTCCTGGCAGTGGATGCCGACCCGGAAGCCCGTGCGGGCGACCACGTCGGCCACGGTCTCGGCCAGTCCCAGCGGGAGCTGACCGCCGTTCGTGTCGCAGAGGACGACGACATCCGCGCCACCCTCCACAGCGGACTCCAACGTGCGCAAGGAGGTGTCGGAGTCGAACGCGAAGCCGTCGAAGAAGTGCTCGGCGTCGAGGAACACCCGCCGGCCCTCGGCCACGAGGAAGCGCACGGTGTCGCGCACCATGGCGCAATTTTCCGCGACATCGGTCCGCAACGCGCGCTCGATGTGCCGTCGATCCGACTTGGCGACCAACGTGACAACAGGCGCCCCCGAGTCCAACAGGGCACGGACCTGCTTGTCGTCCTGCACCTTCACGCCCGCTTTGCGGGTCGAGCCGAACGCCACCAGCTGCGCGTTCTTGAGCGTCAGATCGCCCCTGGCCGCCCGTGCGAAGAACTCGGTGTCCTTCGGCAAAGCCCCAGGCCAGCCGCCCTCGATGAACCCGACGCCCAGCCCGTCCAACAGCCGCGCGACCGCGAGCTTGTCCGAGACCGAGTAGGTGATGCCCTCGCCCTGCGCACCGTCCCTCAAGGTCGTGTCGTAGACGTGGAAGGAATCGCCGAGCGTGGTCACGAGGGTCTCCTAGAGAAGATCATGGAAAACAAAAAGACCCCCCGCAGGATGCGAGAGGTCAGCGCGCCGGGTGCTTGGGAAGCACTTACCCGGCGCGCTCAGAAATAATGATCACGGCGAAGAGAGCCACGTTCGGAATCCTGCCACAGCCGAGCGGCGACTACCAAGCCACGGACGGGTGTTCCCACACTCTGAGCAACGCCAACGCCCACAAACCCCACCCCAACCCCAACCCCCACAACCACCCGATCCCCATCCCCACCCCCGCCCCACAGCTCACTCCCACCGCACCTCACCACCCAATCGCGCCCCCACAATCCCCCTGCCGCGTCGTGTCATCCCCGTATGGCCCGCGCGCCAGCGAACCGCGCTTGGGCAGTGAGGGCAAGCACGCCCTTCGCTTGCCCTCACTGCCCAAGGGTGGTTGTCTCCGACCGGGCCATACGGGGATGACACGACGCCCACCGCACCACCGCCGTCATCCTTGGCGGCTCGCCCGTCCGGCGAGGACGCTTTTCAAGCCCTAGAACCCAGCCACCACCGCAACCCCCACCGCCCACTTGCGACAGTCACCGCCAAGTCCCGCGTCGGGCTCACCCCTGAGCCAGGAACCGCGCGAACGACTCGATCGCCGCCGGGTTGCGCGGCGACTCGACCAGCGCCGCGTAAGGCAGCACGAAGAACCGCTTGTCGCGCACCGCCGGAACCTCCTTCAGCGCCGGGTACGACTCCAGGAACGCCCGCTTCTGGTCGGGGGTGTTCGCGTCGCCGTCCGCGTAGTCGTTGATCAGGATGACCTCGGGCGCGCGGGCGACCACCGACTCCCAGCCCACCGTGGTCCAACTGTCGTCCAGGTCGCCGAAGATGTTGTCGCCGCCCGCCTTCCCGATGATGTCCTGCGGGGCCGCGTTCTTCCCGGCCGTAAAAGGCTGGTCCAGACCGCTGTCGTACAGGAACACCTTCGGCCGCGGCTTGCCCGCCAGCAACTTCTCCGCGTCGGCGACCTGCTTCTGGTAGCCGGTGATCAGCGCGTCGGCCCGGTCGGACACCCCGAAGATCGTGCCGAGGTTGCGCAGGTCGGTGTACAGCGCGTCCAGTGGCGGCATGATCCCCCGCTGCTTGCCCACGCCGTTGAGGCAGGCCTCGGTCAGCTGGTAGGTCGCGACCCCCAGCCCCTTCAACGCCTCGGGCGTGAACCCGGTGCTCTCCGAGAACCCGTAGTTCCACCCGGCGAACACCAGGTCCGCCGACGCGCCCTGCACGACCTCCTTGTTGATCTCCGAGGCCAGCTTCGGGACCTTGGCGAAGTCCGCCTTCCACGGCGAGCTGCCGACGTCGCCCTCCTGGCTGTCACCGAGGACGTAGCCCGCCATCCGGTCGCCCAGCCCGAGCGCGAACATCAGCTCCGCGATCCCCGAGTCGTTGGTGACGACCCGCTTCGGGGCCTGGTCGAACGTCACGTCGACGCCGCAGTTCCTGACCGTCACCTTCCCTCCCGTCGAGGGCGTCTCCGCGATCGTCGCGCCGCACCCCGCCAGCCCCAGCACAACCGCAACCGCCACGAGCCTCTTCACCACAACACCCCTCTGCCTTCACCTGAAACCCGCACTCACACCCGCACTCACACCCAGCGCCCACACCCAGCGCCCACACCCAGCGCCCGCACTCGCACCCAGCACCCACACCCGCGCCTCACCAGCCCCGAACCAGTCGCCCGGATCACTGCTACAGCCGGTGCTCGAACAGCAGCTGGGGAACTCCGCTCACCGGGTGCGGCACCACGTGGGCCTTCACCCGGAAGACCTCCAGCAGCACGTCCGGCGTCAGCACGTCCTCCGGCTTCCCGGAAACGACCACCAGCCCGTCGTCCATCACGTGCAGCCGGTCGCAGTACGCCGCCGCCAGGTTCAGGTCGTGCAGCACGGTCAGCACCGTGATGCCCAACCCGCGCACCAGGGCCAGCACCGCCAGCTGGTGGCTGATGTCCAGGTGGTTCGTGGGCTCGTCGAGCACCAGCACGTTCGGCTCCTGCGCCAGCGCCCGCGCGATCAGCACCCGTTGGCGCTCGCCACCGGACAGGCTCAGGAAGCTCCGGCCGGACAGGTGCGCGGCGTCCATCCGGGACAGCGCCGACGCGCAGATCTCCCGGTCCTCCCGCGTCTCCCCGTCGAACCCCGTCTGGTGCGGCAACCGTCCCATCGCCACGACCTCGGCCACCGTGAAGTCGAATTCCACGTGGCTGTCCTGCGTCAACGCCGCCATCTCGCGCGCGCTCTCCCGCACCGTCAGCTCGGCCAGCGGGCGTCCGCCCAACCGCACGACCCCGCCCGTCGGCTGCAACGCCCGGTAGACGCACCTCAACGTCGTGGACTTGCCGCTGCCGTTGGGCCCGACGATCCCGTGCACCTCTCCGCCGCCCACCGACACCGTGACGCCACGCAGGATCCCCGCCACCGTGACCCCGTCGACCTCGACATCCACCACGCCTTCCCCCGTCCTCCACACCACACCCGCCAC
This sequence comes from Saccharothrix espanaensis DSM 44229, assembly GCF_000328705.1. Lineage (NCBI taxonomy): Bacteria > Bacillati > Actinomycetota > Actinomycetes > Pseudonocardiales > Pseudonocardiaceae > Saccharothrix > Saccharothrix espanaensis. The sequence goes on from NC_019673.1 coordinate 7,963,688, forward strand.
AGACGCCGCCCACGACCACACGCATCACTTGCCGCCGAACACGTAGCCGCGCCCACGCATCAGGAACACGAAGCACGGCACGCCCAGCGCCGCCGTGATCACTCCCAGCGGCAGCTCTTCGGGGGCGGCCAGCAGGCGGGCCGCCACGTCGACCCAGATCAGGAAGCAGGCTCCGGCCAGTGGCGCGACGGCCAGGACCTTGCGGTGGTCCGCGCCGACCACGAGCCGCACCAGGTGCGGGAGCATCAGGCCGACGAAGCCGATCGCCCCGCTGACCGCCACCAGCACGCCCGTCATGGCCGCCGTCACCACGAACAGGACTTTGCGCAGCCGGGTGATGTCGACGCCGAGCGTGGTCGCGGTCTCGTCGCCCATCGACATCGCGTTGAGGTTCTTCGCCTGCACCCGCAGGTAGGTGATGCCAGCCAGGACCACCGTCGCCGCGATCGGCAGCGACATCCACGTCACCCCGCCCAGGCTGCCCAGCAGCCAGAACATCGCCGCGCGCGCCGCCTCGCCGCGCGGTGCCTGGAACACCAGCAGCATGGCTATCGCGGAGAAGCCGTACGCCATCGCCGTCCCGGTGAGCACCAGCCGCAACGGGGTGAGCCCGCCGCGCCGGGCGGCCAGGTACACCAGCGCCATCGCGGCCAGCGCCGACAGGAACGCCGCCGTCGACAGCGCGTAGATGCCCAGCGCCGCGAACAGGCCGGTCGTGGCCACCGCCGTCGCGCCGACGCTCGCTCCCGACGAGATGCCCAGCACGTACGGGTCGGCCAGGGCGTTGCGGACCATCGCCTGGATCGCCACGCCCACGACCGACAGCCCCGCTCCGACCACCGCGGCGAGGAGCACCCGGGGCAGCCGGATGTCCCAGACGATCCGGTACGCGCCCGCTTCCGCGGCGGCGATCACGTCTCCCGTGAACGCCGCCTTCAGCAACCGCATGACGTCGGAGAACGGGACGCTCACCGGCCCCAGCGACACGCCGCACACGATCGACAGGGCCAGCAGCACGGTCAGGCCGGCGCACAGCCGTTTGGTCACCGGTCGCCTTTCGGACGGGTGGCCGTGCGGCACGCAGCCCGAGGGACCATCGCACCCGTCCCGCAGACCACGGCAGGAGGTGGAACCGTTCGGCCGCCTGCGGGTGATCGGGCTCGTCCTCCGCCGGAGCGGACGACCTACCGTTGCGGGTCAGCGCCGGATTTCGACCGGACTTCCCCCGCAGGAAGCTCCGCCGACCCTACGTCGTGGACCTGCCAGAACACGATTCCCGTGGCCCTGCTCACTCCCCGCCCTGCTTCCACCACACACAGCCCCACCACACAGCCACGCACCGCACCCACCCGCCACGCACCACGCGCCACGCCACGCACCCACGCACCCACGCACCCACGCACCACGCGCCACGCGCCACCACCAGCCACGCACCGCCCGCACCGGCACGCCAAAAACCCGAAGGCCGCTCCGACCAACGTGGTCGGAGCGGCCTTCGGGTCCGAAGCGCCCGGGTCTCAGCCCGTGCGGACGTTCGAGCTGACCAGTGCGGCGAGCCGGTCGCCCACCGCGTAGGTCGCCCCCGGCGAGGCGTGGTCCCGGGTGGCCAGGTCGAACGCCACCGAGGCCTCGATCCGCCGGGCGGGCTCGTGCTCACCGAGGTGGTCGAGCATCAGGGCGACGGAGAGGACCGCCGCCGTCGGGTCCGCGATGCCCTGCCCGGCGATGTCCGGCGCGCTGCCGTGCACCGGCTCGAACATGCTCGGGTTGCGCCGCGTCACGTCCAGGTTGCCGCTGGCCGCCAGTCCGATTCCGCCCGTCACCGCCGCCGCCAGGTCGGTGAGGATGTCGCCGAACAGGTTGTCCGTCACGATCACGTCGTACCGGGCCGGGTCGGTGACCAGGTGGATGGTCGCCGCGTCGACGTGCTGGTAGGCCACCGTCACGTCGGGGTGCTGCAACGACACCTCCTCCACCACGCGCGACCACAACGAACCCGCGTGCGTGAGCACGTTGGTCTTGTGCACCAGCGTGAGGTGCTTGCGGGGCCTGTTCGCCGCTCGGGCGAACGCGTCCCGCACCACCCGCTCCACCCCGAACGAGGTGTTGATCGACACCTCGGTGGCGATCTCGTGCGGCGTGTCCTTGCGCAGGAGGCCGCCGTTGCCCGCGTACAGACCTTCGGTGCCCTCCCGCACGACCACCATGTCGATCTCCGGCGGATCGGCGATCGGACTGCGCACTCCCGGGTACAACCGGGCCGGGCGCAGGTTCACGTGGTGGTCCAGTTCGAAGCGGAGACGGAGCAGCAGACCGCGTTCCAGGATGCCGCTGGGGACCGAGGGGTCCCCGACCGCACCGAGCAGGATCGCGTCGTGCTGGCGCAGTTCGCCCAGCACGGACTCCGGCAAGAGCTCACCTGTGGCGTGCCAGCGCGCCGCGCCGAGGTCATAGCGGGTGATCTCAGCCGCCGGAACGACCTCACCGAGCACCTTCAGGGCCTCGGCGACGACCTCGGGCCCGATCCCGTCTCCTGGGATCACTGCGAGCCGCATCCACACACCTCCCAGGTATCAGTCCCATTGCGCGGGACTAGTTTCCTTTGCGAAAGGCTACCGGTCGCGGACCCGTTCACCGCACTCGGAACACACTTCAGTGGCCATATGTCCCGTACTGCGGGACACCCGAACGGTTCAGTGCCCCCGTTCGGCCGTCACCCGATGTGCGTAAACGGCTCTGGCCGGCCGGGGCAACCCCGACCGGCCAGAGTGACGCACGGACGTCAGTCCGCTGAGCGGTTGCTCCTGGTCGCCTTCACCTTCACCACGTCGGCCTTGTCACCGGTGGCGTTGTGGTGGTTGAGGACGAGCAGGCTGTCCGCCTTGTCGGCGGTCAGCGCCGCGGCGTCGCGGTTGACCACCAGCGCGGTGCCCGGACGGGCCACGTAGGACAGCGCGGCGTCGCCGCCGCCCTGCACCCACAGGCCCGGCTTGAGCGGGTCGAACGACGACGGCGTGCCGATCGAGTCGATCAGCCCGTTCTTCGTGCCCGGCGCGACGTAGAAGCCGGCCACGCCCGAGGTGTAGGAGATCCGCGAGGTGTCCGCGTTCGGGTCGATGTCCAGCGACGACAGCAGCACCGGCAGGACCACCACGTTCGTGTCGAACACGTTGGTGTCCACGTCGCCGAACTGGCCGTTGACGGCCTGGATGTCGACCGTCTCCCCGGTCCGCAGGTCCTGCGTGACCGCCACCAGCAGGTCGGTGTCGGTCAGCTTGTTCGCGTAGACCTCGAAGTCCGGCACGCCGTCACCGGTCGTGTCGATGTCGACGAACGGCACCGTGTTGTTACCCAGGTTGTACCAGTTGCCCCAGGTCACGAGGCCGAACGCGAGCAGCGCGTTCTGCGGCTCGCCCTGCGCCTTGGCCAGCGGCGCGGTGGACGTGGCGCCCACGTACCGCAGGTCGCCGCCCTTGGCGGTGTCGTTGAGCGTGCAGTTCGTCGTCACGTTGCGGCGGCACTCGCGCAGCTTCGGCGAGGTCTGCTGCAACTCCAGGACGCTGACCAGCGACTTGTAGGCACCCTGGTTGACGCCGCGGCCGGTCAGGTTGAGCACCGACTGCTTGGCGTTGCCCTTGAACGTGACGTTGCTCGGCGTGTTGATGTCCGCCGCCGGCTTCGGGGCCGAGTACACCGGCACCCGCAGCGCGACCGTGGACCCGCTCTTGGGCGTGAACACGATCCGACCGGACGCGTCGGCCAGGAACTGGCGCGGCACGTCGAGGTGGGTGGCCTCGACCGTCGGGTCGACGGTCTTGCGCAGCGCCGCCGGGTCGTCGATCTTCAGCGTGACCTTGACCTTGGCGATGCCGCGCGGGCTGAGCCGCACGGTCCTCTGCGACAGCTCGTACTTGACGCCCGGGATGCTGGTCAGGGCCTCGTAGTCGATCGTGTAGTCGACCCACCTGGTGGACTTGTTGACCACCTTGACCGTCTTGGACAGCGCCACCGGCCTGGTCACCTCGACCACGCCGAACGACGCGCTGACCGCGCCCGGGTCGTCCTGCACGTACGCCAGCACCTGGTTGTCCAGGGCCGCCTTGCCGTCGATCCGGCCGGCACCCACGCGGTTGGGCGCGTAGGTCTTGCCGTCGGCCTTCACGTCGGCGGACGCGCTGTTCATGATCGCGGCCTTGACCTCTTCCGGGGTCCAGTCCGGGTGGGCCTGGCGGACCAGCGCGGCGATGCCCGTGGTGTGCGGGGCCGCCATCGACGTGCCGCTGAGCACCGCGGTCTTGTTGCCCGAGCCGACCGCCGCGGAGGCGATCGAGTCACCGGGCGCGGCCACGTCCGGCTTCACGACCGGGCCGCGCACGCCGCGCGAGGTGAACGAGCTCGGCGTGTCGGTGATCGCCTGGTCGTAGGTCGGCAGCGCGGTGCGCAGGTAGCCCGCGAGGCGGACGGTCAGCGTGCCCGCGGTCAGCGCCGGCCGCACCGACGCGGTCGCGCCGCCGGTGAGCTGGATGACCGGGATGGCCGCGTTGCCCGCGATGCCCGCGCTGAAGTTCTCCAGGGTCGAGCTGAAGATCGCGCCCACCGCGCCCGCGGCGGTCACGTTGTTCGCCCGCGCGCCCGAACCGCAGCGCCGGCTGGCGTCGTTGTCGTCCCACTCCAGCCACGCGATCTTGCCCTTGACGGCGGCCGCGTCGGCGGCCGACAGCGGCTGGCAGCCGTCCTTGTTGCCGGCGTCGCCCAACGGCACGACCGGAGCCGTGACCGACTTGCCCTCGTAGTTGTACGACTGGCTGTACTGGCCGGACTTGAGGCCCGCGACGGCGGCCGGCGCGGTCGCCTCGGCGGCGTCGCGCAGCACGTACGCGTCACGGGAGCTGGCCACGGTCAGCGACTCGGGGGTGCTGCCCGGCGCACCGCCGATGTCGTACAGGTCGCCGCCGTTGCCCGCGGAGAACACCGTCACGACGCCGGAGGCGTTGAGCTTGCGGACGAACAGCGAGTCCGGGTCGTCCGGGGCGCCGTAGTCGGAGCCCAGCGACAGGTTGACCACGTCGAGGTGGTCGGAGAAGTCGCCGTCGCCGTCCGGGTCGAGCGACCAGTCCAGGGCCTGCGCGGTGACGTTGGTCGAACCCTCGCAGCCGAACACCTTCAGCGCGTAGAGCAGGGCCTTCGGCGCGGTGCCGGGGCCGATGCGCAGCGCGTTGAGCGAGTCGCCGGTCAGCTTGGTGTAGTCGCCCTTGAACGTGGAGCCGTCGGCGTTGACGCCGAAGCCCGCCGACGTGCCGGCGACGTGCGAGCCGTGGCCGTTGCAGTCGATCGGGTTCGGGTCGGGCTTCGGGGTGTTGACGGCCGGGTCCTTGCTCTCGCCGTCGTAGCCGTTGCCGACGAAGTCGTAGCCGCCGACCACCTTGGCGGTCGGGAAGTAGGAGGCGTCGACCTTGGTCTCGTCGATCGCCTCGAACGCCGGGATGGTGCCCGGACCGCCGAAGTCGGCGTGCGTGTAGTCGATGCCCGTGTCGATGATGCCGATCCGGGTGTCGTCACCGAGCTTGCCGTACTGCTGCCACACCTTGAGCGTGTTGGTCAGCTGGACGGCGGAGGAGTTCTGCCGGGACTTCGGGACCACGGTGCGGACGGACTTCACGTCCGCGCGCTGCGCGATCTCCCGGACCTTGTCGGCGTCGGCCGTGACGACCACGCCCACCACGCCGTTGCCGGTCCGGTAGACCTCCTTGGTCGCGGCGTCCTTGCCCTTGAGGTCGCGCACCACGGAGTCGACGACCTTGCCGGTGTCGTTCTTCGTGGCCTTGGCGGCGTCCTTGGCCTGCTGCTTGGTCGCGCCCTGGCTGGTCTTCTCGGTGTAGGTGTCGACGGCCGGCTTGGCCTCCAACTCCACGAACGCGGTGACCCGGCCCTCGGCGGCGGTCAGCCGCTTGCCCACCTTCAACTGCAACTTGCCGGCGTCCAGCCCGTGCGCGGCGGCGACGGACTCGGCCGGCTGGTCCTCCGCGGCCAGCGCGGGCGCGGCGGTCGAACCGGCGACGAGGATCGCCGCCAACACCGGTACCGCTGATCTGGCGACAACGCGAGATCGGCTCACAACGTGCCCCAACCGAGGTCTGATTCGACCCGGCAGGCAGCATCGCTCGGTGTCCGGTAGGGGTGGAGCTGCCCGCGCGGTGCCGTGCCCTCTACGACACCGGGTCAACCTCGTGGGTGGAACCTAATCGCTCCGCCGAGCCGATCATTTAGACCGAAAGAGTGACGGCACCCACAGATTTGAGGACCAACCGTCAACTGTGACACCGCTGGGACCTGCGACGATAACCCTTCTCAGCGACCGCGCTCGCGCCCGTTCACACACCGTGGCCGCAAGCGTGCACAGACCCCACTGCACAGCCCCGACTCCACGACCACAGCGGCCGGGGGCCGCCGGGCTGCGGAATCTCCAGGGCAACCCCGGAGAACACCGCTACCCGTGACCCCCGGCCCGCCGGGAACCAACTCCACCGATCAACTCACCAAAAGCCCACCAACCGCCACAAGCCGATCAGCCCACTCAACCGACCAACCGCCAAGCCCGATCAGCTCACTCAAAGCCGACCAACCGCCGAAGCCGATCAGGTCACTCGAAGCTGACCGCGCGCACCGTGTGCGCACCCACCGCCGCACCGATCGGGTTCAGCACCGCGGTGTCCACCGGCCGGTCGACGCGCAGCAGCATGAACGCGTCCGAGCCGTCCTTGGTCTGGCTGATCTGCGCCGCCTCGACGTTCACCCCGGCCTCGCCCAGCAGGGTGCCGACCGCGCCCATCACGCCCGGCCGGTCCGGGTACTCCAGCAGCAGCACGTTGCCCTCGGCGCGCAGGTCGAAGCTGCGGCCGTTCACGCCGACCACCTTCTCCACCTGGTCCAGGCCGGTCAGCGTGCCGGACACCGAGATCACCGCGCCGTCGGCCTGCACCGCGCGCACCGTCACCAGGCTGCGGTGGTTGGCGCTCTCCGGCTCCTTGACCAGGTCGACCGAGACGCCCAGCGACGCGGCGAGGCTCGGCGCGTTGACGAACGTGACCTGCTCCTCCACCACGCTGGAGAACACGCCGCGCAGCGCGGCCAGCGGCAGCACCGCCACGTCCTCGTTGGACAGCTCGCCGCGCACCTCGATGGTGACGCTGGTCGGGGCCTTCGCCGACAGCGCCGCCACGACCGCGCCGAGCTTCTGCACCAGCGGCAGGTAGGGGCGGACCTCCTCACCGACCACACCGCCGCCCTGCACGTTCACCGCGTCGGGCACGAAGTCGCCCTGCAACGCCAGCAGCACCGACTTCGCCACGTCGGTGCCCGCGCGGTCCTGCGCCTCGCTGGTCGACGCGCCCAGGTGCGGCGTCACGACCACGTTCGGCACCCCGAACAGCGGGCTCTCGGTGGTGGGCTCGGTGCTGAACACGTCGATGCCCGCGCCGCCGACCTGACCCTCCTTGACCGCCTCGGCCAGCGCCTCCTCGTCGACCAGGCCACCGCGCGCGGCGTTGACGATGATCACGCCGCGCTTGGCCTTGGCCAGCTGCTCCGCGCCGATCAGGCCCTTGGTCTCGGGGGTCTTGGGCAGGTGGATGGAGATCGCGTCGGCGCGCTCCAGCAGCTCCTCCAGCGTCACCAGCTCGATGCCGAGCTGGGCGGCGCGCTGCTGGCTGACGTACGGGTCGTAGGCGATGATCTCGGTGCCGAACGCGGCGATCCGGGCGGCGAACAGCTGGCCGATCTTGCCCAGGCCGACCACGCCGATCGTCTTGCCGTTGATCTCGACGCCGTTGAACTTGCTGCGCTTCCACTCGTTGTTCTGGAGGGTGGCGTGCGCGGCCGGGATCTGCCGGGCGGTGGCCAGCAGCAGGGCCACGGCGTGCTCGGCGGCGCTGACGATGTTGGAGGTCGGGGCGTTGACCACCATGACGCCGCGCTCGGTGGCCGCCGGCACCTCGACGTTGTCCAGGCCGACGCCCGCGCGGGCCACGACCTTGAGCTTCGTGGTGGCCTGGAGGACTTCCTTGTCCACCTTCGTGGCGGACCGGACCAGCAGCGCGTCGGCGTCGGCCACGGCTTCGAGGAGCGCGGGACGGTCGGTGCCGTCGACGTGGCGCACTTCGATGCCTTCGCCGAAGACGTCGAGAACGGACGGGGCTAGCTTCTCGGCGATCAGGACAACGGGCTTGGTCACGGACGTGCTCCCGGGGGTTGGGCAAGGCGGGTGGGGAGCGCGGGGCCGTCACAGCGAGCCGAGACCCGCGCGGCCGGCCACGGCAATGTGTCCGGGTTGTTAACGAGCATAGCCGGCGGCGGCGCCGCTTCCACCACCCGGGTGCCCTGTCTCACCTGCTGGTTTCCCGTACGGGTGTCCTGTATCGCCGGTCCGGGTGAACGGCCCTTCCGAGGGCCCGCCGCCCGCGCGGTGACCTCCGCGGCCACACGACGACCCCGCCCTCGTATCACCCGGCGCGGGGCCGGCATCGGATCGTCATGACCGCCAACCCGTTCCACCCGACCGACGCGGAACGCCGGGAGGGCTACACCCTGATGGCGCAGTTCGCCGCATCGCTCGTGCTGGGCCCGATCGGCCCGTTCGCGGTGTTCGCCGCCCGCTACTTATACGACCGGCGTGACGCGCTCTTCGACCCGTCCGGCAGGCCCGTGCGCGCGTTCGACGTGAGCGGCACGCCGGTGCGCCCGGACCTCGGCGGCAACGTGGTGACCGTGCGCCCGAACCTCACCGCGTCGGCGCAGGCTTCCGGTCTGCGCCAAGGGGATCCGGTGGGCCTGGTGCTGACCGGGCAGCAGAACCACAACGGTCTGATCGTGCCGGCCCGGCTCGGCGAACCCGTCGACATCGCGGTGCCGCGCGGCACGTACGCGCTGGGTGCGTTCGCCGCGCGCCGCGACCAGCTCTTCACGCGCGCGCACCCGTTCACCGCCGTGGACGGCCGGACCGTCACCTGGGGCGCGGGCCGAGCCCTGGACCTGGCACCGCGATCACGCCCGACGCTCCTCACACCCACCGCCGCCACGTGGGCCACGCCGGTCCGGCGCACCACCACACCGAAGCCGCTCCGCACCCAGTTCCGGCCTCCGGAGCCGACGTGCTGGTGGTGCGACTACCCCGAGTCCACGTGCGACTGCCTGATCGGCGAGGCCCGCCGCTTCTGGCGCGGCTAACCCCTCACGCCCCCGCTCGTTCCCACGCCACCGCTCGCCCTCCACACCACCGCTCGTTCCCCACGCCCCCGCTCGTTTCCCAGCCACCGATCCGGCTTGCGGACGCGTCACCCCGAGAGGCGGACCGCGATGCCGTCGAGCAGGAAGTCGAGGCCGATCCGGAAGGTCTGGTCGGCGTCGGAGTGGGCGGCGTCGCGCACCACCGTGGCCAGCGCCGGGAACCGGCCGGTGGCGAAGGTCCGCTCCAGGTAGGGCCCGAGCGTGGCCTGCCACCGCTGTTCGTCCATCCCGGTGGCCCGCTCGGCACGCCGTTCGGCGATCTCGCGACGCACCGCGCCGATCACGTACGCGTTGACGGCGGCGACCACCGGCATGACGTCGTCCACGTCGACATCGCCCAGCGCGGCCACGACGGCCTCCCCCGTGGCCAGCGCGTGCGGTCCGAGCTGGGGCCGACCACCCAGCAGGTCCGCGAGCCACTCGTGCTGGTGGACGACACTCCGGGTGGTCTCGGCGAGGGACCGCAGCGCCGCCCGCCACCCGTCCCCGGTCGGCAAGATCCCGGCGTGGACCGCGTCGACCATCAGGTCGAGCAGCTCCTCCTTGCCGGCGATGTAGCCGTACAGCCGCATCGGCCCGACGTCGAGCACGGTCGCGACCTTGCGCAACGACACCGCGGCCAAGCCGTCCGCGTCCGCCAGCTCGACGGCCGCCCGGACGATCCGCTCCCGGCTCAGCGGGGACGGCACGGGTCGGCTCGGCGGCTCCGGCCTCTCCCACACCACCATGCCGGTGACAATACACCGCATCACCCGATACACTGTATCGAGCACTACAGCGTATCGACCCAGGACGACGTATCAAGGAGGGGCGAATGACCATCGCCATCGTCGGAGCCGGTCTCGGCGGCCTGGCTCTCGCCCGCGTGCTGCACGTCAACGGCATCGACGCCGTCGTGTACGAACGCGATCAGTCACGCGAGGCGCGCGGGCAGGGCGGCATGCTCGACATCCACTCCGGGCAACGGGCGCTGCGCGAAGCCGGGCTGATCGACCAGTTCTTCGCGATCGCCCGCGGCGAAGGCCAGGACATGCGGCTCCTCGAACCGGACGGCACCCTGCTGCTCCAAGAGGACACGCCCGACGACGCCCCGCTCGCCCGTCCCGAGGTCGACCGCGCCGACCTGCGCGACCTGCTGCTGGACTCCCTGCCCGAACACACCGTGCGCTGGGGGCACGCGGTCACCTCCGCGGACCACGGCATGCTGCGCTTCGCCGACGGCAGCAGCGCCACGTGCGACCTGCTGGTCGGCGCGGACGGCGCGCAGTCCCGGATCCGCCCGCTGCTCACCGACGCCCGCCCGGTGCACCTCGGCCAGAACGTGGTGGAGATCGGCATCCCCGACATCGACCGCACGCACCCCGACCTCGCGGCGATGGTCGGGCGCGGCAACTACTGGGTGCTCGGCAACGGCCTGTCGCTGGCGGCGCAGCGCAACGGCGACGGCCGCGTCCGCATCGGCCTGAGCTTCTACAACACCGCCGAGGACTGGTTCGCCACCAGCGCGATCCCGTTCGACGACCCGGCCGCCGCCCGTGCCCGGCTGATCGACCTGCTGCCCGGCTGGCACCCGCGGTTCACCGCGCTGGTGGCGGCCTGCGACGACACGATCGTGCCGCGGCCGATCACCACTCTCCCGATCGGCCTGACCTGGCCGTCGACGCCGGGCGTCACGCTGGTCGGCGACGCCGCGCACCTGATGCCGCCGGTCGGCGAAGGCGCCAACATGGCGCTGCTCGACGGTGCCCTGCTCGCCCTCGCACTGGCCGCCCACCCGGACGACGTCCCGGCCGCCGTCGCGGAGTACGAGCGCGAGATGTTCGAGCGCACCGGCACCGCGGCCCGGGAGTCCGCGCGCATCCAGCAGCTCCTCATGTCACCGGACGCCTCCCGGCAGATGCTCGCGTTCTTCCAACCAGCCTGACCCGCCCCTCAACGCCCAGCCCACAGCGCCATAACGCCAGCGCCCCACCCTCAGCCGCCCGAGCCACCCGAGCCACCCGAGCCGCACGGTCACGGGCCTACCAGGGCTCGTCGAACTCGCCGTCCTTGACGCCCAGGATGAACGCCTCCCACTCGGCGGGCGTGAACACCAGGACCGGGCCTTCGGGGTGCGCCGAGTTCCGCATCGCCGTGTAGGTCACCCCGTCGGTGTGCTCGACGAACGCGATCTCGACGTGCTCTTCCTCTTCTTCCGCGCCCTCGTCGCTGCGGATCCAGGCTGCGCCGGTGAGGTCGAGGTTGCCCCGCACGTGGGCCTTGTCGTCGTAGATCGGCGCGCTGTCGCTCATGGGCCTTACATATACCGGAGCCCGCGGCGTCGGTGAACACCGCGGGCTCCGTCTTGGCGAAGAGACTCAGGCAGTCTCGGTGATGGGCCGGTCGACCCACGACATGAGCCCGCGCAGCTTCTTGCCGACCTCCTCGATCGGGTGCTGCTCGCCTTCCTGCTGCAACTTCTTGTAGTTGCCGCGGCCGGCGTCGTCCTCGTTCACCCACTCGGTGGCGAACGTGCCGTCCTGGATCTCGCCGAGGATCTTGCGCATCTCCTCCTTGACCCCGGGCGTGACCACGCGCGGGCCGCGGGTGAGGTCGCCGTACTCGGCGGTGTCCGAAATGGAGTAGCGCATCCGGGCGATGCCGCCCTCGTACATCAGGTCCACGATCAGCTTGAGCTCGTGCAGGCACTCGAAGTAGGCCACCTCGGGGGCGTAGCCCGCCTCGGTCAGCACCTCGAAACCGGCCTGCACCAGCGCCGACGCGCCGCCGCAGAGCACCGCCTGCTCACCGAACAGGTCGGTCTCGGTCTCCTCCTTGAACGTCGTCTTGATGACGCCCGCGCGGGTGCCGCCGATGCCCTTGGCGTAGGACAGGGCCAGCGCCTGCGCGCCGCCCGTGGCGTCCTGCTCGACCGCGATCAGCGCCGGCACGCCCTTGCCGTCGACGAACTGGCGGCGCACCAGGTGGCCCGGCCCCTTCGGCGCGACCATGGCGACGTCCACGTTGGACGGAACCTCGATCAGGCCGTAGCGGATGTTGAAGCCGTGGCCGAAGAAGACCGCGTCGCCGTCCTTCAGGTTCGGGGCGATGTCCTGCGCGTAGATGTGCCGCTGCGCGGTGTCCGGCGCCAGGATCATGATCAGGTCCGCCTCGGCGGAGACCTCGGCGGGGGTGCCGACCGGCAGTCCCTCCTCCTCGGCCTTGGCGCGGGACTTGGACCCCTCGGGCAGGCCGATGCGGACGTCGACGCCCGAGTCGCGCAGGCTCAGCGCGTGCGCGTGCCCCTGGCTGCCGTAGCCGATGACCGCGACCTTGCGCCCCTGGATGATGCTCAGGTCGGCATCGTCGTCGTAGAAGATCTCGACGCTCACTGGTGGTACTTCCTTCCTACAAAACGGATTTCAGCGCACCGCGGTCGCGGTGATGGAGCGGGCGCCACGGCCGATGGCGACCATGCCGGACTGGACGATCTCGCGGAGCCCGTACGGCTCCAGCATCCGCAGCAGCGCGTCGAGCTTCTCAGACGTCCCGGTCGCCTCGACGGTGACCGCCTCCGGGGAGACGTCGACCACCTTCGCGCGGAACAACTGCACCGTTTCCAGGACCTGGCTGCGCACGGTCGCGTCGGCGCGGACCTTGACCAGCAGCAACTGGCGCTGCACCGACGCGGTCGTCTCCAGCTCCACGATCTTGATGACGTTGATCAGCTTGTTGAGCTGCTTGGTGACCTGCTCCAGCGGCAGTTCCTCCACGGAGACCACGATCGTCATCCGGGAGATGTCGGGGTGTTCGGTGCGACCGACGGCGAGCGACTCGATGTTGAAGCCGCGGCGGGAGAACAGCCCCGCCACCCGCGCGAGGACACCGGGCTTGTCCTCGACCAGAACGCTCAGGGTGTGCCTAGTCATCACTCGTCCTCGTCGTTTCGATCCGCGCGGGCGACAGCCGCACCGGGAACATCACACGTCATCGCGATCCGGCGCCCGCGGGCGCTCACGTTCACTCGTCCTCGTCGAACAGCGGGCGGATGCCCCGCGCGGCCATGATCTCGCTGTTGCCGGTGCCCGCCGCGACCATCGGCCACACCTGGGCGTCCTTGCCGACCACGAAGTCGATGACCACCGGGCGGTCGTCGATCTCCATGGCCTGCTGGATGACCGCGTCCACCTCGTCACGGGACTCGGCGCGCAGCCCGGCGCAGCCCATCGCCTCGGCGAGCAGCTTGAAGTCCGGGATGCGGTGCTTGTGCGTGCCCAGGTCGGTGCTGGAGTAGCGCTCGCCGTAGAACAGGGTCTGCCACTGGCGGACCATGCCCAGGTTGCCGTTGTTGATCACGGCGACCTTGATCGGGATGTTCTCGATGGCGCAGGTGGCCAGTTCCTGGTTGGTCATCTGGAAGCAGCCGTCGCCGTCGATCGCCCACACCTGGACGCCCGGCACGCCGGCCTTCGCGCCCATGGCCGCGGGCACCGCGTAGCCCATGGTGCCCAGGCCGCCGGAGTTGATCCACGTGCGCGGCCGCTCGTACTTCACGAACTGCGCGGCCCACATCTGGTGCTGCCCGACACCGGCCGTGAACAGGGTGTCCGGCGGCGTCAGCAGGCCGATCCGCTCGATCACGTACTGCGGCGACAGCGTCCCGTCCTCCGGCCAGTCGTAGCCCACCGGGAACGTGGTGCGCAGCGCGTCCAGCTGCTCCCACCACGGGGTCAGGTCGACGGCGCGGTTCGCGTGCTCCTTCTCCGCGCGCACCGCGTCGATCAGCTCGGCGATGATCTCCTTGCAGTCGCCCACGATCGGCACGTCCGCACGCCGGTTCTTGGAGATCTCCGCCGGGTCGATGTCGGCGTGCACGACCCGCGCGTCCGGCGCGAACGAGTTGAGCTGCCCGGTGACCCGGTCGTCGAACCGCGCGCCCAGCGCCACCAGCAGGTCGGACTTCTGCATCGCGGCCACCGCGCCCACCGAGCCGTGCATCCCGGGCATCCCCAGGTGCTGGCGGTGCGAGTCGGGGAACGCGCCGCGCGCCATCAGCGTCGTGACGACCGGGATGTTCGTCTCCTCGGCCAGCCGCAGCAGCTCCGGCGACGCCTCGGCCTTGATGACGCCGCCGCCCACGTACAGGACGGGGCGCTTGGCGGCCGCGATCAGCTTCGCGGCCTCGCGCACCTGCTTGCCGTGCGGCCGGGTCGTCGGCCGGTAGCCGGGCAGGCGCAGCTCCGGCGGCCAGGAGAACGAGGTCATCTCCTGCAGCACGTCCTTGGGGATGTCCACCAGGACGGGGCCGGGACGTCCGGTGGACGCCAGGTGGAACGCCTCGGCGATCGCCCGCGGGATGTCCGCGGCGTCGGTGACGAGGAAGTTGTGCTTGGTGATCGGCATCGTGATGCCGCAGATGTCGGCTTCCTGGAACGCGTCGGTGCCGATCAGCGGGCGGGACTGCTGGCCGGTGATGGCGACCACCGGGACCGAGTCCATGTTCGCGTCGGCCAGCGGCGTGACCAGGTTCGTCGCACCCGGGCCGGAGGTGGCCATGCACACCCCGACCTCACCGGTGGCCTGCGCGTAGCCGGTCGCGGCGTGACCCGCGCCCTGCTCGTGGCGCACCAGGATGTGGCGGACCTTCGTGGAGTCGAGCAGCGGGTCGTACGCGGGCAGGATCGTGCCGCCGGGAATGCCGAACACCACCTCGCAGCCGACCGCCTCCAGGGAGCGGACGAGGGACTGGGCGCCGGTCACGCGGAGGGGGGCGCCGCTCGGCGGGGCCGGTTTCGGCCGCGGTCCAGGGCGGGGCGACGTCGACTCACCGGGAGCCGGTCGCGAGGTTGCGCTGGTCATCTGTCTGCCTCGTGGGTGTGGAGAATGCACGGTCCGGGCACGAAAAAACCCTCGCCACCCGGAGGGTCGGACGAGGGTCGCGCGTCGACGCAGCCTGTACCTGCCTAGGCGTCGACGCGCCTGGGAAGTACGAGAACGAGGGTGCGCTGCATGGCCGTGACGTTAACCGTCAACTGCGAGGGGCGTCAACTGTGCGGGACGGCTCTCCCGGATGGTGGACACCCACGACCGGGTGAAAGCAGCCCGGGGTCACCCGGTCGACGGGTGTTTGGCAGCATCTCGGCACGTGGACAAGCTCGTCTTCCGGATCCCCGCGCCCGCCCTGCTCGCCGCCGCCACCATCACGATCTGCGCGACCCCGTTCGCGTGGGCGGCACCCGGCCTCCAGGCCGTCTACCTGGTTCCGCTGGGGTTCGCGTGGTGGGTCCTGCGCAACCGGACCACGGTGGACTCTTCGCAGCTCGTCGCCCGTTCGACCTTCGGCAAGCGGGTCATCGCGTGGGACGAGGTGAAGGCCATCAAGGTCGTGCCGAAGGGCTGGCTCAGCGCCGTGCTGAACGACGGTTCACTGGTCCGGCTGCCCGCCGTCCGGGTCGGTCACCTGCCCGCGCTGGCACACGTGAGCGGCGGTCGCGTCCCTGACCCGAACGCAACACCCGACTCCGTAGAGTCAGCGGAGTGACGTCGAACACGCAGCTCCGGTGGGTGCCCGCGGTCAGCCTCCTGCTGTCCCTCGCGGGACTCGCGGTGTCGGTCTACCTGACCGTGGCGCACTTCCGGGAGGGCGTGCTGCTGTGCGCCGAGAACGCGGTCATCGACTGCGGCACCGTCACCACCAGTGAGCAGTCCGAGCTCCTCGGTATCCCGGTGGCCGTCCTCGGACTGGCGTTCTTCGCGTTCCTGACCGTGCTGTGCCTGCCCGTGGCGTGGCGTGACGACCGGCTGCACTGGGTGCGGCTGGCCTCGATCGCCGTGGGCGTGCTGTTCGTCGTCTACCTGGTCGCCGCCGAGTTCGTGCTGATCGGCAAGGTCTGCCTGTGGTGCACGGCAGTGCACGTCATCACACTCGCGCTCGCGGGCGTGCTGGTCACGGGGGCGTTGCGGCGGAGTAGCCTCTAATCACCGCTCCCGGACTTAAGGCGCCCACCCGGCACCTGTCGCGACACCGCTTGAGACGCAGATTCTGGAGGAGCCGTGCCACCGCTCCGTTCCCGCACCACGACCCACGGCCGCAACGCCGCCGGGGCCCGCGCGCTGTGGCGCGCGACCGGCATGACCGACAGCGATTTCGGCAAGCCGATCGTGGCCATCGCCAACTCCTACACGCAGTTCGTGCCCGGTCACGTGCACCTCCGCGACCTCGGCGACATCGTGGCGGAGGCCGTGCGCGAGGCGGGCGGCGTGCCGCGCGAGTTCCACACCATCGCCGTGGACGACGGCATCGCCATGGGCCACAGCGGCATGCTCTACTCGCTGCCCTCGCGCGAGATCATCGCCGACTCGGTCGAGTACATGGTGAACGCGCACCAGGCGGACGCCATCGTGTGCATCTCCAACTGCGACAAGATCACGCCCGGGATGCTCAACGCCGCGATGCGCGTGAACATCCCCGTCGTGTTCGTCTCCGGCGGGCCGATGGAGGCCGGCAAGGCGGTCGTGGTCGACGGCGTCGCCGTCGCGCCGACCGACCTGATCACCGCGATCGCCGCGTCCGCGTCACCCGACGTCGACGACGCCGGCCTGACCGAGGTCGAGCGCTCGGCGTGCCCGACGTGCGGGTCGTGCTCGGGCATGTTCACCGCGAACTCGATGAACTGCCTCACCGAGGCGCTGGGCCTGGCGCTGCCCGGCAACGGGTCGACGCTCGCCACCCACGCGGCACGGCGCGAGCTGTTCTCCGAGGCGGGGCGCACGATCGTGGAGCTGTGCCGGCGGTACTACGGCGAGGACGACGAGTCGGTGCTGCCGCGCTCGATCGCGTCGCGCGCGGCGTTCGAGAACGCGATGGCGCTGGACATGGCCATGGGCGGCTCGACCAACACGGTGCTGCACATCCTCGCGGCGGCGCAGGAGGGTGAGATCGACTTCACCCTGGCCGACATCGACGAACTCAGCCGGCGCGTGCCGTGCCTGTCGAAGGTGTCGCCGAACTCGGACTACCACATGGAAGACGTCCACCGGGCGGGTGGCATCCCGGCCCTGCTGGGTGAACTCTGGCGCGGCGGGCTGCTGAACGAGAACGTCCGCACGGTGCACTCGCCGGACGTGGCGTCGTGGCTGTCGGCGTGGGACGTCCGCGCCGAGTCGCCGTCGGAGAAGGCCGTCGAACTGTTCCACGCCGCACCCGGCGGCGTCCGGACCACCCAGGCGTTCTCCACGAGCAACCGCTGGTCGAAGCTCGACACGGACGCGGCGGGCGGCTGCATCCGCGACGTCGAGCACGCGTACACGAAGGACGGCGGCCTGGCCGTGCTGCACGGCAACCTCGCCGAGCGCGGCGCGGTCATCAAAGCGGCCGGCATCGACGAGGACCTCTGGCACTTCGAAGGCCCGGCGCGGGTCGTCGAATCGCAGGAACAGGCCGTGTCGGTGATCCTGAACAAGGAGATCCAGCCCGGCGACGTGCTGGTCGTGCGGTACGAAGGCCCGGCCGGCGGCCCGGGAATGCAGGAAATGCTCCACCCGACCGCATTCCTGAAAGGCGCGGGCCTGGGCAAGAGGTGCGCCCTGATCACCGACGGCCGCTTCTCCGGCGGGACGTCGGGACTGTCGATCGGCCACGTGTCGCCGGAAGCGGCGGGCGGCGGCACGATCGGCCTGGTGCGCGACGGCGACCGGATCGTCATCGACATCCACGAGCGCAAGCTGGAACTCCAGGTCCCGGACGAGGTGCTGGCTGAGCGCAGGGCGAAGATGGAAGCCTCCGAGCGCCCCTGGCAACCAACAGACCGAGTCCGCCCGGTGACGGCAGCCCTGCGCGCCTACGCCCTCCTGACCACCGACGCCGCAAAGGGCGCAGTCCGGGACGTGAACCGCTAGAGCTTCAGGAACCGCATTCTCTAATCCCCGACTACCCGCCTGATCGCCCACACGGCACCCAGGCGGGTAGTCGCACACAGAGCGCAACCCCAAACGCTCACCCTCACCGCCAATCGTCCCCCGAATCGCCTAGACCGGAACCACCCAATGGAGTGGCTATTTCCGGGCACTTTCCCACGCCGAATTTCGTTGCCGTAAACAAGGAGCGCGGCACACGGCGGCGAGAACTCGCACTCCCCGGCCCACTCCAGGCCCCGCTCCCCTCACAACTGCACAGCCCCCCAAGCCCCACCCCACAGCCCCAGCCCAGACCGCCACGCGGAGATGGAACGCGGAGATGGAACGCGGACGGGCAGTCGCGGCCCCGGACAACCAGGGCAGACACCCCGGTAGGTCGAGCAGTGTCAGCCCAGGAGTCCGCGGTCGGGCGAAGTCCGGCGGCCCGTGGATCAGGTGCGAGCCACGTGTCGCGGTACCAGGTGGAGCCACGTGTCGCGGTACCAGGTGGAGCCACGTGTCGCGGTGCCTGGTGGGGTCACGTGTCGCGGTGCGAGGTGGAGTCAGGTGTCGCGGTGCCGGGTGTCAGGTGCGGAAGACCAGGAGCGTCGCGGCCGTCGCGCCGGCGGCCAGGACGAAGCAGATGAAGCCCGCGAGCAACGGGTGGCGGAACCAGCTCCGGTTGTAGTCGAGCGCCGCGCGGCCGGGGCCCGTGAAGAGGAGGGCGAACGCCATGGCCGCGTAGGCGAGTTCCTGCTCGACGCCGTTCGAGTTGAGGAAGCGGCGGAAGCCGTCCGGCGGGAAGAGGCTGCCGCCGTACTTGAGGGCGACGACGTTGGCCATCACGCCCAGGATCCCGGCCGCCGCGAGCGGCGTGAACAGGCCCAGGACCAGCAGGCCGCCGCCGGCCAGCTCGGTGATGCCGGTGACCCAGGCGAGGATCTTCTCCTCGCGGTAGCCGAATTCGGCCAGTTGGCGCGCGAACCCGTCGATGCCGGGGCCGCCGAACGCGCCGAACACCTTCTGCGCGCCGTGCCCGATGAACACCGCGCCGAGCGCGACTCGGAGCACCAACAGGCCCAGGTCGGCGCTGCCGGTCCAGCCGAACGGCTTGCGCTCGTCTTCCTCGTCGCGGTGGGTGGCGGCGGTCTGCCCGAAGGTGTCCACCGGCGTGTAGCCGGAGGTGTCGAAGCTGCTGGTGTCCTTGTTGAACGCGGTGGTGTCCTTGCCGAACGACTGGGTGCCGTCGTCGAAGTGGTGGGCGCCTCCGCCCGCGCCACTCGTCGGTGTCGAGTAGAAACCGTCGTCGGAGTAGCCGCTCGGGCTCTTCGAGCGATCGTCAGTAGCCACGCACCCGCACGTTAGGAGGTTTGGAGGACCACCGCGAGCGTCCGTTACGCGGCCAACGCACACCCGAATGGCCTAGTTGCGCCCCCCGTCGAGGGAATATCGGGCGGAAAGTGCGCATTCAGGATCGCTGGGGCACAGCCGGGCCGAAGGCACCGCCTTTGCGAAGCCGGGCAGGAGAACGGGGCAGAAGAACGGGCGGGGGCAGGAGGACGGGGTGAGGGTGGCGTAGGCGGGCGCGGGGTCAGTAGTCGCCGTGGACCAGGTTTCGGGGTTGCTCGCCGCGCGCGAAACGCTCCACCTCCGAAGCCACCACGGCGTACGCCCGCTCCGCGTGCCCGCAGCACGACCCGGCGACGTGCGGCGTCAAGAACAAACCCGGGGCGCTCCACAGTGGATGGTCCTCGGGCAACGGCTCGGGCTCGGTCACGTCCAACGCCGCCCGCAACCGCCCGCTCACCAGCTCCGCCACCAGGGCGTCGGTGTCCACCACCGGGCCGCGCGCGGCGTTGACGAGGATCGCGCCGTCGCGCATGCGGGCCAGGAACTTGGCGTCGACCATCCCGGTCGTCTCGTCGGTCAGCGGCACCACCACGAGCACCACGTCGTACGACCCGAGCAGCTCGGGCAGTTCGTCCAGCCCGCGCACGCCGTCCCGCGCGGTCCGCCCGACGAGCGTCGCGGTGGCGTCGAACGGCTCCACCCGCCGGCGGAACTGATCGCCCAGGTCACCCGCGCCGACGACGAGGATTTCCTTGCCCTGCAACGTGTCCGTCAGGTGGTAGTCCCACCGCCGGTCGACCCGGGCCCGGTCGAACGCCGGGAAGTCCCGGTAGATCGCCAGCAGCGCCCCGATCGCCCACTCCGCGGTGCTCCCGCCGTGCGCCCCGCGGCACGTCGACAGCAGCACCCCGTCCGGCACGGTCCCGATGAACCGCTCCGCGCCCGCGCTCAGCAGCTGCACGAGCCGCAACTTCGGCAGCCGCCCGAAGAACTCGCGCGGATCGGTGCTCTGGAGGAACTTCGGCACCAGCACCTCGGCGTCGGCGGCCTCCGGCGGCAGGTCCTCCCCCGCCGCGTAGAGCACCGGCCGAACGCCTTCGACGCCGGCCAACACGTGGATGCCTAGTTCGTCGGGAACCAACACGGTAAGCGTCACACCCGCACGCTACGGCACACTGTTCGACCATGCGGGAGCATGACGTGTTCTCCACGGACGGCACGCGGATCAGGCTGTGGCGCACCGACACCGACGGCCCGGACGTGCTGCTGAGCCCGGGTCTGGGCGCGTCGGCGTCAGCGTGGCCCGCGCTGTCCTCCGCCAAGGTGCACAGCTGGTACCACCGGGGCACGATGGGGTCGGACCGGCCGGACGACCCGTCGCGCATCACCCTGCGTGATCACGTGGCGGACGCGCTCGCGGTGCTGGACGCGGGCGGCGTCGAGCGGTGCGTGGTGATGGGCTGGTCGATGGGCGTGACGGTGGCGGCCGAGTTGGCGTTGCAGCACCCCGACCGGGTGTCGGGGTTGTTGTTGGTGGCGGGCGCGCCGGGTGACTCGTTCGCGAGCATGCTCGGGGTGCCGGGCCTGCCGCCGGACGTGCGCCGGCTGATCGGCGTGTCGTCGGCGACGGCACTGCGGCTCGCCGGCCCGTTGCTGGACTCGGTGCTGCACCGGGTGCCGGTGCCGGACGTGTCGTCGACCGCGGTGGGGTCGCTGCGGCGGTTCCTGAAGCACGACTGGTCGTGGTACTTCACGTTGGCGCTGGCGTTGGGCCGCACTCCGCGCCAGGACCTCACGGGCGTGACGTGCCCCACGACGGTGTTGGCGGGCCGGTACGACTGGCTGACGTCGCCGGACAGCATGGTGGGCCCGGTGTCGGGGCTGCCGCAGGCGCGCGTCCGGGTGCTGCCGAACACGCACTACCTGCCGTTGGAGAACCCGCAGGTCGTGGTGGAGGAACTGGAGTTGCTGCTGGACCGCGTGCAGGCCGTGGAGCAGGCGTTGGAGGACCTTCTCACCTCACGTTCACGGCCGCGCGCTTAGCCTGGGACCCGTGTCTCGACTCCGTGGGTTGCTGATCGGCTCCGCTGTCGGCCTGCTGGCCGTCGGCTGCGCGAGCTTCCCGGACCAGCCCGCGCCCGCCGGGTGGAGCCAGGCGCCCGCGCTCACGCCGCAGGCCGGGCCGCGTCCCGAACTGCCGGGCGAGCTGCCGAGCAGCCCCGGTCAGGGCCAGCAGCCGGGGCAGCAGCCGACGCCCGTGCCGCCGCCGCAGGGCTGCAAGGACTTCAACCCGGCCGTGGTGGGGACGTGCCTGTCGCCGGTGTCGGGCGTGGCGCTGGCGGACGTGAACCAGACGACCGGCGCGGTGACGGCGTTGGCGACCGAGCGGACGACGGGCCGGTTGGTGCGGGTCACGAAGGACGTCGACCCGGTCGTGGTGCAGACCTTCGAGGTGGACGCGTCGACGGACGGCGGCCTTACGAGCGTGACGCTGTCGCCTACGTACCCGGAGGACCAGTTGGTCTACGTGTACGTGACGACCGCGACGGACAACCGCGTGATGCGCTTGGCACCCAACGACGTGCCGAAGCCCGTGTTGACGGGCATCCCGAAGGGGCCTTCGGGCAACCGCGGGTCGTTGGCCTACGACCGGACCGGCGCGCTGCTCGTGGCGACGGGTGACGCGGGCAACCCGGCGTCGGCGGCGGACCCGGAGTCGCTGGCGGGCAAGGTGCTGCGGATCGACAGCTCGGGGCAGCCGGCGCGCGGCAACCCGACGGCGGGATCGCGGGTGCTGGCGTCCGGGCTGCGGTCGCCGGGCGGGATGTGCGTGTCGGCGGACGGCACGAAGACGTGGGTGACGGACGCGGCCGCGTCGGCCGAGCAGCTGTACCGGGTGGAGGCGGGCAAGCCGCTGGGCAACCCGGCGTGGTCGTGGCCGGACAAGCCGGGCGTGAGCGGGTGCGCGTCGCTGTCGAACGCGGTGTGGGTGGGCACGGCCGGCACGCCGGGCACGCTCGTGCTGCCGATGGGCCCGGACGGCGGGTTCACCGGCAAGCCGGAACCGTTCCTGGACAAGGAGAACGGCTTCGGCCGGGTTGGTGCGCTGGTGGTGGTGGACGACAACACGGCGTTGATCGGCACGGTGAACAAGAACTCGGGCGGCACACCGGTGTCCAGCGACGACCGCGTGGTGATCGTGGTCCGGGACGGCGCCGCCGGCGGAAGCAAGGACTAGGCCGCCAAGGACTAGGCCGGCAGCGAGGACCAGCCCCGTCGGACTGGTCTGTTCGGACTGGGCACACTGGCGTCAGTCGACCTCTCGAACTTCACGTATCGCACCGCTTTTCGACTAGTTGACGCGGAGTGTCGGGAACTTCGGCCTCGACCACTTTACTTCCCTGAACTCACGAGCCGCCGCTTCCCTGCACGGTCGGCCTTCGACAAGCCGTGTCCGGGACGCAGGCAGAGGCAGACCTCGTGGCTCCGGCCGCGCGGAAGGGGCAAAGGTTGGCCTCAATTCCACCTATCGTGGACCTCTCGTACCCGACCAGTGGGTTCGGTGACGGTCGGTTGATCACACTTTCGATGGAAAGCACTGTCGAGTGGGATCGGGCTGCCGATAGAGTGGTGCTGCAAGCGATACTTCTGACCGAGATCACCCTTTCGGGCGAAGCTCAGAGAAAAGTCGCGGATTCGGGCACTTTCGAGATACCGATTTCGTTGCCGTAATCATGGAGCGCGGCACACGGCGAGCACCCGAGCACCAGCGCCCGCTGCACTTCTCCACGCGGACCAGCGCACGCCCGACGCGGACCCCAATGCGAGCCGACCCACGTGGGCCGACGCACGCGGGTCGCGGATGACGGCCGACGCATACCGATCGCGCCCGCGGGTCTGCGGGTGCGGTTGGTGGACGCCAGGACGGTTGGGAGTCGCGGGCGGGTGGGGTTAGCCGGAGCCGAGGCAGACGAAGGGGCGGCGTAGGGGGTCTATGGCTATGGCGTCTGCCAGGGCTACGGCCGGGGAGGCTCCTGCTGCGAGGTTGTGGTGGAAGTCGGCCATGGCTTCTGCCGACTGCTTGTCGCCTACGCGGCTCGACGCGGCTATCACCGTGCGGGCGCCGCCGGCGAGGAGGGCTCCGGCGAAGCCGAGGGGTTCGTCTCCTGGGCGGACTCGGTTCAGGGCCAGTTCGCAGGCTGCCAGGACCACCTGGTGCGGTGGGCGGCGGACTCTGCCGACCTCGTGGGCGAAGAGGGCTCCGTCCACCAGCTCCAGCTTGGAGAACAGGGCGTTCTCGGGCTCGTGCTCACCGTGCGCGGCTATGTGGGCGAGTTCCACGCCGTCCAGCGCGTCGAGGACCGAGCTGACCCGCGCGTCGGCCACGCCGAGGAGTTTGGCGTCTCGGTGGTAGCCCGCCAGGCGGTCGATCTCGCCTTGTGCGGCTTGGAGTCCTGGGCCTCGCACCAGGAGGACGCCGGTTGCGCCGGCTCGGTCCGCTCTGGTGGTGAAGAGCCACGACGTCGCCGACGGGACGGCCACTGTGGGGCGGCCGGCGCAGGTGGGGAGTACGCCCCAC
The DNA here is from genome assembly GCF_000328705.1 of Saccharothrix espanaensis DSM 44229. Lineage (NCBI taxonomy): Bacteria > Bacillati > Actinomycetota > Actinomycetes > Pseudonocardiales > Pseudonocardiaceae > Saccharothrix > Saccharothrix espanaensis. The sequence goes on from NC_019673.1 coordinate 7,987,773, forward strand.
GGGACTACGTGCAGGGCTCCGGTCGGGACGACGACCAGTGCGCGGGTGCCGATCATGTCCGCCAGGGGGCGCAGGAGGAGGCAGTCCAGTTTCTCCGCTTCCCGCCTGGCGGAGGCTGAGATCACCTGCATGAGGGGTGGGGGCAGGTGGTCGGGGGCCAGGGCGTTGAGGTCGGCGTGCAGGCGGCGGGCGCATTCGGTGGCTTCGTCCACCGAGCCGAGGCGCTTCATCCGGATCCGGCCGCCGGCCAGGACGACCGCCACGAGGCTGTCGCCGGAGGCCGCGAAGCTGACCATCGCGCGGTCGCCGAGGCGGGGCACGATGTCGTCCGCCGTGGCGACGGGGCGGGGTTTGCCCCACGGGCTTTCGCTCCAGCCCAGGCGCATCGCGTCGCGCTGGCTGGTGGCGAGGCGCTCCTCCAGTGCCGCCGTGGGCAGGCCGTCCAGCCTGGCCCGCAGCAGCGCCCGGCTGAGCTGCCGGACCTCGGTGATCCGCTCGCTCAGCGCACTGTCCACAGTAGACTCGACCGGGTCGTACCGGTAGAGCTGGGCCCGGGTCCGCTCCAGCCAGGTGAACAAGCGCTTCGCGGTGGCGGGGGAATCGCCGCTCTCCAGCACCAGGCGAACGGCCAGGTCGCCCAGTTCCCGGCCGTGCAGGGCGGTGCCGGACACCAGTTCCAGGCCGCCCATGCGGTCGCGCATCCGGCCCAGTTCGGCCAGGCCCGCCTTGGCCTGGGCGAGGGCCGCGCGCTGGTTGCCGCGCGCCAGCGCGAGTTCGGCCCGGCACAGCCGCAGCAGCATCCGGTGGTCGATGGGGGCGAACCGGCGCGAGGTGGCGACCCGGCGCAGGAGTTCGGCGGCGCTGTCGACGTTGCCGTGCCGGGCTTCCATCCGCGCGGCCAGCACGGTGGCGAGCTTGGCCTGGTCGTGGAGCTTGAGCGCGCTCAGCCGCGCGGCCAGTTCCAGCGCCCGGCGCAGCACCGACGGTGACGAGTGGCGGGATTCCACGGCGCGCAGCGCGTCGACGCGCAGTTCGATCAGGCCCGCGACGGCGGCCCACGCGGGGCTGCCGCGGCGGACCAGTCGGCGTTGGGCGGAGCGGGCCATGCGCCGGGCCAGCACGAGGTCTCCGTCGGCGAGTGCCGCGGCGCCCCGGTAGAGCTCGGCTTCGGCGACGTCCTGGCCGATCCGCTGCCGGCGCAGTTCGGGCAGCACCTCGTCGAGCAGGCGGCCGGCCTCGTCGGTCAGGCCGACGCTGATCATGGCTTCGGCCTGGTCGATGCCGAGCCGCAGCAGGAGTCCGGGTTCGAGTTCGCGGAACGCCCGGTTGGCTTCCTGGTAGCGGCGCAGCGCCTGGGGGATGTCGCCGGCCAGGCGCAGCACGTTGCCCAGCGAGTGGGTGGCCAGGGCGGCGCGCAGCGGGATGTCGTGCTCGGTGGCGAGTTCGGCGGCGCGGTCGAGGTCGCGCACGGCGTTGTCGATGCGGTGGATCTCGCCGTAGGCGTTGCCGCGGTTGGTGAGCGTGGTGATCAGCGACTGGACGACGGGGGTCGGGTCGCCGCCGTCGGCTTTGGTGCGCTCCAGCAGGCGTTCGTGGTGGGCGACGTCGAGGTCGACGTAGCCGATGCCCTCTTCGATGCGTCCGACGCGGAACAGCAGGACGCCTTGGACGCCGTTGACGAGGCTGGTCAGCTCGTCGCGCAGCGCCCCTTCCGGCAGGCCCGCGATCTCGCCGCGGGCGTCCGCGAGCCGGTGCAGCCCGTCGTCCAGGCCTTGGGTTTCGGCCAGGCAGAAGGACAGCGTCATGAGCAGCCTGATGCGGACTTCGAGCCGGCCGACCGGGTCCGCGTCCGCCTGGTCGAGCAGGGCCAGTCCTTGGCGGAGGATGCGGGTCGCGGTCAGGTAGCGGTTCGCGGATGCGGATGCCTTGCCCTTGCGGTGCAGTTCGCGGGCATCCCCCACGGGATCGGCGGTCGCCAGAGGCACTCTCATATGAGAGCACAAGCTAGCGGACCGCACTGCCACCCGTCCGGCTGGCAGTGCGGTCCACTGCCTCTTAGTTCTTCACCGCGACGGGCTCCGAGTGCGTCTGGTACGGGCCGCCGGTGGGGACGACCGGGCCGGGCTTGGCGGGCTCGGGCGAGTGCGGCTGGTACGGGCCGCCGTTGGGGTCGTCGCCGCCGCCGGGCTCGCTGTGGGTCTGGTACGGGCCGCCCTGCGGGACGGCGCCGCCGGCACCGGTGCCGTTGCCGCCGTTGCTCTTGCCCTTGCGGGCGGCGAGCGCCTCGGCTTCTTCGTCCTCGACCACGTCGGTCGGGATGGCGTCGATCTCCTCGACGAGCTTGGGATCGGTTTCAGCAGACATGCGTTGTCCTCCCCTACAACGGATCCCGGTGTTTCCCCCCGGGATGCTTGGCTGGTGAGAGTGATCATTCGGCGGCCCCCCGGCCCGGCCGAACGGCTCAAGCCTTACACAGATGGACGCACCTTTGAGCGGTAAATTCACCGAGAGCAATCGTTGCCGCCGTGACGGTCAGCGTTGACCAGGGCGAAGTCCCTTTCGGGACGGACGGTACCACTCGAATGGGCGAACGTGTTGACACAGAGGTGGTGTGTCGAGGCCCGCAATAAGGGGACGATCCGACCGACCGGTCGCCTGGAATAACACCGTCGGCGCTCCCCTCGTCACTGTTCGCCACCCCGCCTTTCGCGGAGGACACCGGTGCTTCGAGGTGGAAGAGCGGGTGGGCGCGGACCAGATACGTCGAGTGCCGTGTGGATGATCACTTCGACGGATGTCCAAATGCCCGAGGGGATTGCGCGCGGGCCGGGAAACGTTCGTGCCGGAGGGGCGCCGGCATTGCCGCGGGAATGATCTCCGAAACGCCACCGCGGGACAGGCCGGAGCCTGTCCCGCGGTGGACGGACGTGACTACGAGCAGCGCGCGATGATCAGGTCGCGGACCTTCTTCGCGTCCGCCTGCCCCTTGGTCGCCTTCATGACCGCGCCGACGATCGCGCCCGCGGCGGCGACCTTGCCGTCGCGGATCTTGGCGGCCACGTCGGGCTGCGCGGCCAGCGCCTCGTCCACGGCCTTCTCCAGCGCCGAGTCGTCGGACACGACCTTGAGCCCGCGGGCCTCGATCACCGCCTCCGGCTCGCCTTCGCCCTCCAGCACGCCGGTCACCACCTCGCGGGCCAGCTTGTTGGTCAGCTCGCCTGCGTTGACCAGGGCGACGACCCGGGCGATCTGGGCCGGGGTGATGGCCAGCGTGCCGAGCTCGACGCCGCGCGCGTTGGCCTCCTTGGTCAGGTAGGCCACCCACCACGACCGGGCCTCGGCGGGGGTGGCGCCGGCTTCGACGGTCGCGGTGACCAGGTCGACCGCGCCCGCGTTGACCAGGTCGCGCAGTTCCGCGTCGGTCAGCGACCACTCGTCCTGGACCCGCTTGCGGCGCTCCCACGGCAGTTCCGGCAGGGTGCCGCGCAGTTGTTCGACCCACTCGCGGGACGGGGCGACGGGCACCAGGTCGGGTTCCGGGAAGTACCGGTAGTCCTCGGCGGTCTCCTTGGCGCGGCCCGGTGACGTGCCGCCGGTCGACTCGTCGAAGTGCCGGGTCTCCTGGCGGATGGTGCCGCCGCCGGCGAGCACCGCGGCCTGCCGCGTCATCTCGAACCGCACGGCGCGTTCGACGCTGCGCAGCGAGTTGACGTTCTTGGTCTCGGTGCGGGTGCCGAACTCGGTGGCGTCCTTGGCCATCAGCGACACGTTCGCGTCGCAGCGCAGCGAGCCCTGGTCCATCCGGACGTCGGAGACGTCCAGCGCCTTGAGCAGGTCGCGCAGCGCGGTCACGTAGGCGCGGGCGACCTCGGGGGCGCGCTCGCCGGTGCCGGTGATCGGCTTGGTGACGATCTCGATCAGCGGGACGCCGGCGCGGTTGTAGTCCAGCAGCGAGTGGTCCGCGCCGTGGATGCGGCCGGTGGCGCCGCCGACGTGGAGGGACTTGCCGGTGTCCTCCTCCATGTGGGCGCGCTCGATCTCCACGCGCACCACGTCGCCGTCGTCCAGGGTGACGTCGAGCCAGCCGCCGAACGCGATCGGCTCGTCGTACTGGGAGGTCTGGAAGTTCTTCGGCATGTCCGGGTAGAAGTAGTTCTTCCGGGCGAACCGGCACCACTGCGCGATGGAGCAGTTGAGCGCCAGGCCGATCCGGATGGCCGACTCGATCGCCTTGCCGTTGACCACCGGGAGGGCGCCGGGCATGCCCAGGCACACCGGGCAGGTGTGCGTGTTGGGCTCGCCGCCGAAGAGGTTGGCGCAGCCGCAGAACATCTTCGTGTTGGTGTGCAGCTCGACGTGCACCTCCAGCCCCAGCACCGGGTCGAACCGCTCGATGACCTCGGCGTAGTCCATCAGCTCGTGCACCGCGGTCATGCCTCGCCGTCCTTCCGCAGACCCCGCACGGCCAGCGCCGCGCCGGTGATCGCCACCAGGATGCTCGCGACGGCGTTGACCAGCGCCAGCTTGTCGTTCCTGCCACGCGCGGACTTCAGCGTGGAGAACGCGCTGGCCGCCGCGCTGCCCGCGCCGAGCAGTGCGAAGATCGATCGGGCCTTCTTCATCGCGCCACCGCCAGTTCCGGCACGCCCGCGAGCACGGAGCCCCGGGCCGCCTCGTAAGCCGCCGCCACCCGGTACATCCGGTGGTCCTGCAACGCCGGGGCCATGATTTGCAGCCCCACCGGCAGACCGTCCTCATCGGACAGTCCACTCGGGACGCTCATGGCGGGCGTGCCGGCCAGGTTCGCCGGGATGGTGCAGAGGTCCGCCTTGTACATGGCGATCGGGTCGTCCGCGCGCTCGCCGATCTTGAACGCCGTGGTGGGCGTGGTCGGCGACACCAGCACGTCGACCTTCTCGAACGCCTGCTGGAAGTCGCGGGTGATGAGCGTGCGCACCTTCTGCGCCGAGCCGTAGTAGGCGTCGTAGTAGCCCGACGACAGCGCGTAGGTGCCGATCATGATGCGCCGCTTGACCTCCGCGCCGAAGCACTGGTCGCGGGTGATCGCCATGACCTCTTCGGCGCTGCGGGTGTCGTCGTCGCCGTGGCGGGCGCCGTAGCGCATCGCGTCGAAGCGGGCCAGGTTGGACGACGCCTCGCTGGGCGCGATCAGGTAGTACGCGGGCAGCGCGTAGTCGAAGCTCGGGCAGGAGATCTCGACGACCTCCGCGCCCAGCTGCTTGAGCTGCGCGACGGCCGCCTCGAACGAGCGCAGCACGCCCGCCTGGTAGCCCTCGCCGCTGAACTGGGTGACCACGCCCACCGTCACGCCGGACAGGTCGCCGTTCGCGCCCTCGCGGGCCGCCGCGACGACCGGCGGGACGGGCGCGTCGATCGACGTCGAGTCCATCGGGTCGTAGCCGGCGATCACCTCGTGCAGCAGCGCCGCGTCGAGCACGGTGCGCGCGCACGGGCCGCCCTGGTCGAGCGAGGAGGAGAACGCCACCAGGCCGTAGCGGGACACGCCGCCGTAGGTGGGCTTCACGCCGACCGTGCCGGTGACCGAGCCGGGCTGGCGGATCGAGCCGCCGGTGTCGGTGCCGATCGCCAGCGGGGCCTCGAACGCGGCCAGGCTCGCCGACGAGCCGCCGCCCGAGCCGCCCGGGATCCGGTCCAGGTCCCACGGGTTGCGGGTCGGGCCGAACGCGGAGTTCTCGGTGGAGGAGCCCATCGCGAACTCGTCCATGTTGGTCTTGCCCAGGATCACGATGCCGGCCTCCTTGAGGCGGCGGGTGACCGTGGCGTCGTAAGGCGGCTTCCACGTCGCGAGCATCGCCGAGCCGCAGGTGGTCGGCACGCCCTCGGTGGTGAAGACGTCCTTGAGGGCCAGCGGGACGCCGGCCAGCGGGCCGACCGGCTTACCGGCGGCGATGTCGTCGTCGACCCGCTTGGCGGCTGCGAGCGCGCCCTCGGTGTCGACGTGCAGGAACGCGTGCACCGCGCCGTCGACCTCGCCGATCCGGTCGAGGTGGGCCTGGGCGACCTCGGTCGCCGACACCTCCCGGCTCGCGACCTTGGCGGCCAGCTCGGCGGCGGTGGAACGAATGAGATCGGTCATGCTTCCTCACCCAGGATGCGCGGAACGCGGAAGCGACCGTCCTCGGCGGCGGGGGCGCCCGCGAGCGCCTGCTGCTGACCGAGGCTGGGACGCACCACGTCCTCGCGGAACACGTTGGTCAGCGGAACGGCGTGCGAAGTGGGCGGGATGTCCGCGGTGGCGATGTCGCCCACCGTGGCCACCGACTGCAAGATCACGTCGAGCTGGCCGGCGAACAGGTCAAGCTCGTCGTCGGTGACGGCGAGCCTGGCCAGGCGGGCCAGGTGCGCGACCTCGTCGCGGGAGATGCTGGGCATCTCGTCAACCCCCGTGGGTCGGTTTACTCGGATCGGGACCCGCCGAGTCTATTGGCAGGTCAGGGACGAGTCCGACGGGGTTGTCCGGCCCGCGCGCGGGGGTGCGGGATTTTACCGTGGCGCAACGCCCCCGGTGGGTCGGAAAGCGAAGCTGCGTCTGCGAGAATCATCGGCCGAATCTCCGAACCCCTTGGAGGCGTTGCACCGTGTCCTTCCTGATCCGGGTCCAGCTCCCGGACCGCCCCGGCGCCCTGGGTGCGGTCGCCTCCGCGCTGGGTGAGATCGGGGCCGACATCCTCAGCGTGGACGTGGTGGAGCGCAGCGTCGGCGTCGCCATCGACGACCTGGTGGTGGAGCTGCCGTCCGGCCGGCTGCCGGACGTGCTGATCACCGCGGCCGAGTCCGTCGACGGGGTCGAGGTGGACGCGGTCCGGCCGTACGCGGGCGTGCTCGACACCCACCGCGAGCTGGAGCTCGTGGAGGAGGTGGCGGAGGAGCCCAAGCGCGGCCTGGAGGTGTTCACCGAGGGCGTGCCGAAGATCATCCGCGCCGGGTGGGCGGTGGTGGTGCGGTCCGACAGCGCCGGCGTGCACCGGGTCACCGCGTCGACCGCGGCCCCGGAGACCCGGATGACGAACCCGCCGTGGATGCCGCTGGCGCGGGCGACCGTGCTCGACGGCGAGGAGGACTGGGTGCCCGAGACGTGGCGCGAGCTGGGCACCGAGCTGGCGGCGACGCCGCTGGGCAAGCCCGACCGGGTGCTGCTGGTGGGGCGTCCGGGCGGGCCGATGTTCCGGGCGGCGGAGGTCGCGCGGCTCGCGCACCTGGCGGGCATCGTGTCCGTCGTGCTGCCCGACTAGCGGCATCGAGCGGGCGGGACGGGCGGGTCAGCGGACGGCGTTGGCCCGGATGGCGCGCTGCGCGTAGCCGACGAGCTGGGCGTTGTCGCGGGTCCGGTCGCCGTCCGGGTTGAGCAGGGTGTCCTCCAGGCCGATCCGGGTGTCGAGTTCGAGGCGGGCGGCGTGGTCGAGCACCGGCCACGCGCTGTCGTCCTCGCCGTGCAGCAGGATCGGCGGGCCGAGCGGTTCGAGCAGGCGCAGCAGCGCCTCGGCGTCGGCGGTCGTGCCGCCCGGCCGGACCTCGGCCAGGATCCGGGTCGTGCCGTCCGGGACGCCCGCGCGGCGCAGGGCGTGGGCGGCGTCCTCGTGGAACACCCCCAGCTCGATGCCGACGCCCGCGTCCCGCAGCGCGTGGGCCGCGTCGAGCCAGCCGTCCTCGTGGACGTTCACCGAGGCCACGTCGGGGCGGCCGGCGGCCAGTCCGGCCCAGCCGCGCAGCAGTTCCGCGCGGCGCACCGGGTCCGGCTGGATCCACGCGGCGGTCGTGACGCCCAGTTCGGCGTGCGGCGCGGCGGCCCGGACCACGGCGACCGCGGTCGCCACCTCGGGGCCGGCCAGCACCTCCAGCCCGACCACGTCGCGCGGGTGCAGGTGGAAGTGGGTGACGCCGAGCGCGACCAGCGCGGCGGCGTCGGCGGCCAGCTGCCGCGGCGTCACCGGCAGCGCCGGGTGGCTGTCGGTGGCGCGGGCACCGTTCAGGCAGGCCTGGAGCACGTCGACCAGCCTCGCACGCGCCGGGTGGGGCCGCGAGTCGCCGACCCGTTCAGGCGCGTGCCGGTCCAGCGCCCGCCGGACGGCTGTCCGTCGGGCGTCCGGGCAGGTCAGGCCAGTTCTAGGCTGAACGCGTAGGCGATCAGCTGGACGCCGGGCACCGGGTTCCAGTCGCGCTCCGGGAACCGCTGGAACCCCAGCCGCCGGTAGAGCCGGTGGGCGGTGGTCATGGTTTCCGCGCTGCTGAGCACCACCCGCCGCGCGCCGACCTCGCGGGCCCGCGCGATCACCGCCCGGACCAGCGCCTCGCCCACGCCGCGGCCGCGCGCGCCGGGGCTGACCGCGAGCATCCGGAACTCCACCTCGCCGGACCGGCTGACCTCCGCGTACGGGGTGCCGGGCAGGGCGATGGTGACGGTGCCCAGCAGGGTGTCCGCCACGTCCACGGCGACCAGGAGCTCCGCCTGCCGCGCACGGGCCCGGGTGTCGGCGAGCTGGTCGGCGTAGCCGCCGCTGTGGCCGTCGATGTACCGGTCGACGGCGTAGGCCTCCACCGTGATCGCACCGGCCGCCGCCCACTCGTCCTCGCGCGCGGGCCTCACCACCACATCGGCCATCTGCTTCCCCTCCCGCTCTGGTGTCCCCAGCCAAACCCGCCGGACGGCGTTCGATCAAGGCGCGCGCCGTTTCCGCACGTGAGCGATCCGCAACTGTGCGGGTCCGCCGGGTGTCGGGCTGTGCGGGGCGTGGCCAGTCTGACCGAGGGGGACGCTCGCGGCCGGTGCCGGCCGGCCGCGCGAGGGGTCAGGCGGGACGTGACCCGAGCACGCGCAGGCACGCCAGGCCGAGCAGGACCTCGGCCACCGCGGCGGCGAGCAGGCTCGCGGGCGGGAGGCCGTCGAGGGCGAGGCCGAGCACCCGGGACAGCCCGTAGGACAGGTGCAGGATCGTGCCGACCAGCGCGGCGGTGGCGGTCAGGCGGGGTGCGAACGCGCCCGCCACGACCAGCACGCCGGTGGCCAGCAGCGCGCCGCCGGATGCCCTGATCTCGCTGAGCAGGGCCGCCGAGTCGCCCAGTTCGGTGCCGTTGAGGGCGTGGAACGCGGCGGGGGCGAACAGGGTCGCCGCGCCGACGACGGCCAGTGCCAGACCGGCCAGGATGAGGATCGCCTTGTGCATGCCGCCCAGTCTCGGAACCCGGCGCCGCGCCGGGCCATGGCCGGTGCGCCGGGGTTCGTTGCCGTTCGTCCTCCACCGTGGACGGTGTGGCGCGGCCGGTGCGAGCATCGCCGCATGACGCGTCCCTTCCCGCCGTCGCAGGACCAGCTCGGCGAGGCGCTGCACCTGTTGCGGCTCACCGGGACGTTGTACTGCCGGGCCGAGCTGACCGCGCCGTGGGGCATCTCGGTGCCCGCGCTGGACGGGTTCATGACGTTCGGGATCGTCACGGCCGGCACGTGCTCGTGGGAGGTGGACGGGGCCGCGCCGCTGACGTTGGGGCCGGGGAACCTGGTGCTGATACCCCACGGCACGCCGCACCGGGTGCGCAGCGCCGCCGGGGTGCCGGTGGCGGAGCTGTTCGGGCTGCCGGTGGAGCGCATCGGCGACCGGTACGAGGTGCTGCGGCACGGCGGGGGCGGCACGGCGGCCCAGGTCACCTACGGGGTGGTGCGGTTCGACCACGTGGCGGCCAAGCGCCTGGTGGCGCAGTTGCCGCTGGTGCTGCGGGTGGACGCGTGGGACGACGACTGGCTGCACAGCACGCTGCGGCTCATCGCGCGGGAGGCCGCCGAGCCCCGGGCGGGCGGCGAGACGGTGATCACCCGGCTGGCCGACGTGCTGGTGGTGCAGGCGATCCGGACGTGGCTGGACACCGCGGCCGAAGCCCGGGTGGGGTGGTTGGCGGCGCTGCGCGACGTGCACGTGGGGCGGGCGTTGACCGCGCTGCACCGGTTCCCGGAACGGGAGTGGACAGTCGCCGGGCTGGCCCGCGAGGCGGGCATGTCGCGGTCGGTGTTCGCGGGCCGGTTCACCGAGCTGGTGGGCGAACCGGCCATGCGCTACCTGACCCGGTGGCGGATGCAGCAGGCGCAGGAACACCTGCGGCACACCACGGAGACGGTGGGCGCGGTCGCGCACCGGTTCGGCTACCAGTCCGAGGCCTCGTTCAGCCGCGCCTACAAGCGGACGTTCGGGGTGTCGCCCGGGACGGCCCGCTCAAGCTGACCGCTCAGGCCGACCGCACAAGCTGACGCTCATGCCGACCGCACAGGCCGGCCGCTCAAGCCGACCGCTCAGGTCGACGGCGGCTCAAGCGGGCGGGTCGGCCAGGGCGTGGACCAGGTCGCGCAGCTCCAGCAGGCCGATCGTGCCCTCGGGTGCGGCCGACGCGGTCTCGACGCGGCCCAGGCGCTCGGCGGCCAGCCGCTCGCCGAGCGTGACGTCCAGCGGCAGGAACGTCATGGTGCGCCGCTGGGTGTCGTCGAGGTCGGCGAACAGCGGGTGGAACACGGCCACGTCGACCAGGCCGTCGGTGACCTGCGCGACCACCCGGACGTCGGCCAGCCGCACCGCCTTCGGGCCCAGGTTGACCGTCACCAGGGTCGGGTCGGGCACCGGCGGCACCGAGTCGTGGTACTCCCAGATCATGTCCTCCGGCGGCGCGGCGGCGGCCCACGCGTCCGTGTAGGGGCGCAGCCTCGGGTCCTCCTGGCCGCTGACGACCAGGGCGTAGATCGCGCGGTGCCCGCGTTCCAGCGAGAAGTGCAGGTCCGGGTGCAGCGCGGCGACCAGGTCGCACAGCTCGTTCTCCAGCCGGTGCGGTTCGCCGTCGCCCAGCGCCGCGCTGATCTCGGGCAGCAGGTCGAGCCAGCCGCGCCAGAACGCCGCCGCGGCCTCGGCCGGGTTGGGCAGGTGCACGGGCGGGGTCTCGGGTTCGGTGCGGCGGCGGAACCAGCTCATGGCTTCATTTAACTACGCCGGACGGCGACCGCGAGGAGTTCCGCGGCAGGTCCCACCAGCCGCCGGCCGCCCGCCCACACGGCCCGCAGCACGCGCCGCAGGTCCAGCCCGGCCACCGGCACCTCGACCAGTCGCCCGTCGGCCAGGTCGAGCGCGACCGCGAGCACGGACAGCACGGCGGGCGCGACGCCGGCCACGACCGCGCCGCGCACGGCCGTGGTGGAACCCAGTTCGAGCGCGGGCGGCACCGCGCCGGGCAGCGCCTTGTCGAGCGTGTCACGGGTGCCGGAGCCGCGTTCGCGCACCACGAGCGGGGTGGCGGCGAGTTCGGTGACGCTCACCGGGCGCGTGGCCCAGCGGTGGCCGGGCGGCACGACGACGGCCAGCCGGTCGACCGCGACCTTGCGGGTGGACAGGCCGCGCACCGCGCCGGGCGCTTCGACGAACCCGAGGTCGGCCGCGCCCTCGCGCAGCAGCCGCAGCACGGTCTCGGAGTTCGTCACGCGCAGGCCGACGTGCAGGTCGGGGCGGGTGCGGCGGAGTTCGCCGATCCAGACCGGGGCGAGGTGCTCGGCGACGGTCATGCTGGCCGCGACGCGCAGCCCGGCGTCGCGTTCGGCGCGCAGCGCGTCCGCGCCCGCGAGCAGCCCGGCCACCTCGTCCAGGACCCGCCGGGCCCGTTCGGTCACCACCACGCCCGCCGGGGTGAGCGCCGAGCCGCGCCGGCCCCGGTCGACCAGGACCAGCCCGAGCCGGCGTTCCAGGGTGGACAGTCGCTTGCTCGCGGAGGGCTGCGCCACGCCGAGCTCCTGCGCGGCGCGCCCCAGGCTGCCCAGCTCCCCGACGAGCACCAACAGGCGCAGCGACGCCAGGTCCGGCGGCTCGGTCATAGCCTGAGGGTATGACTTCATCGCCGGGTTGCGGCTACCGGGGCGGGCCCGGCGCGCCGACCGTGGTGGGGTGCTGATCGCCGCGCTCGTGCTGGGTGTCCTGGTGGGTGGCCGGTTGCCGGACCTGGCGCCGCCCACCCGCAAGCTGCTGCGCGCGGGGGTGGTGCTGCTCGGCCTCCAGCTGTCGCTGCCGCAGCTGCTTGACCTCGGGCCGGGAATCCTGGTCGCGGCCGTGGTCACGGTCGGCGTCACGTTCTTCGGCACGCTGTGGCTGGGCAGGTGGTTGCGGCTGCCGCGCGGGTTGACGTTGCTGGTGGCCAGCGGGTTCTCGATCTGCGGGGCGTCGGCCATCGCGGCGGTGTCGACCGAGCGCGACGAGGAGCACGTGGCCACGAGCGTCGCGCTGGTCACGCTGTTCGGGACGCTGACGATGGTCGTGCTGCCGCTGCTGGGCGCGTCGCCGGAGTGGATCGGGTTGAGCGTGCACGAGGTGGCGCAGGTCGCCGCCGCCGCGCCCGCGTCCGGGATGGCGACCGCGATGGCGGTGAAGCTGAGCCGGGTGGTGCTGCTCGCGCCGATCGTGGCCGGGGTGAGCCGGCAGCGCGGGCCGGTGGTGCCGCTGTTCCTGGTCGGGTTCCTGGCGATGGTCGCGGTGCGGTCGACCGGCGTGCTGCCCGCCGGGTTCCTCGACGGCACCACGACCGTGACGACCGTGCTGTTCGCGGCGGCGATGTTCGGGCTGGGCACGGCGGTCCGGCCGCGCGCGCTGCTCGCGACCGGACCGCGCGCCCTGCTGCTCGGGCTGCTGGCGACCGTCCTGGTGTGCTCGGTGGGCTACCTGTCGCTGCGCGTGGTGTGAGCGCGCAGCAGGTCGGCGTTGAGCCGGGCGATCGTGGTCAGCGGGATCCCCTTGGGGCACGCCGGGGTGCACTCGCCGGTGTTGGTGCAGCCGCCGAACCCGAGCGCGTCGTGCTCGGCCACCATGTCCCGCGCCCGCGAGTACCGCTCGGGTTGGCCCTGCGGCAGCACGCCCAGGTGGGTGGCCTTCGCGGCGGTGAACAGCATCGCCGACCCGTTGGGGCACGCCGCGACGCACGCGCCGCACCCGATGCACGCCGCCGCCTCGAACGCCGTGTCGGCGTCCGGTTTCGGCACGGGCGTGGCGTGCGCGTCGGGCGCGCTGCCCGCGGACACCCCGACGTACCCGCCGGCGGCCACGATCCGGTCGAACGCGCCCCGGTCGACCACGAGGTCGCGCACCACCGGGAACGGGTCGGCCCGCCAGGGCTCCACGGTCAGCACGTCGCCGTCGTCGAAGCTGCGCAGGTGCAGTTGGCAGGCGGTGGTCGCCTTCTGCGGGCCGTGCGCGACGCCGTTGATCATCACGCCGCACATGCCGCAGATGCCCTCGCGGCAGTCGTGGTCGAACGCCACCGGCTCCTCGCCGGCGAGCACGAGCCGCTCGTTGAGGACGTCGAGCGCTTCGAGGAACGACATGTCCGCCGACAGGCCGTCGAGCGGGTACTCCACCAGCCGCCCGGTCGCGCCGCTCTGCCGCCAGATCCGCAAGGTGAGTTTCACGCGTAGCTCCGGGTGCTCGGCTGGACGTGCTCGAAAACGAGGTCTTCCTTGTGCAGCACGGGTTCGGCTCCGGTCCACTGCCACGCGGCGACGTAGGAGAACCGGGCGTCGTCGCGCCGCGCCTCGCCGTCGGGGGTCTGCGACTCGGTCCGGAAGTGGCCGCCGCAGGACTCCTCGCGGTGCAGCGCGTCCACGCACATCAGCTCGGACAGCTCGAAGAAGTCCGCGACCCGGCCAGCCTTCTCCAGCTCCTGGTTGAGCCGCGCGCCGGTGCCGGGCACCTTGACCCGCTGCCAGAACTCCTCGCGCAGCTCCGGGATCCGGTCCAGTGCCTTGCGCAGCCCGGCCTCGTCGCGCTCCATGCCGCACTCGTCCCACATCAGCCGCCCCAGCTCGCGGTGGAACGACTCGACCGTGCGGTCGCCGTCCACCGCGAGCAGGGTCTTCACCCGGCCGCGCACCTCGGACACGGTGTCCGCCACGGCCGGGTGGTCCTGGGTGAGTGGTTCGAAGGGCGCGTCGGCCAGGTAGTCGCCGATCACGCCGGGCAGCACGAAGTAGCCGTCCGCCAGGCCCTGCATGAGCGCGCTCGCGCCCAACCGGTTCGCGCCGTGGTCGGAGAAGTTCGCCTCGCCGATCACGTACAGGCCGGGGATGTTGGAGCGCAGGTCGTAGTCGACCCACAGGCCGCCCATCGTGTAGTGCACGGCCGGGTAGATGCGCATCGGCACCCGGTACGGGTCGTCGCCGGTGATGCGCTCGTACATCTCGAACAGGTTGCCGTAGCGCTCCTGCACGGCGTGCGCGCCCAGACGTGCGATGGCGTCGGCGAAATCGAGGTACACGCCGCGTTTCTCGTCGGAGATGTTCTTCGCCGCACGGGACGCGATGTCGCGCGGCACGAGGTTGCCGAACGCCGGGTACATGCGCTCCAGGAAGTAGTCGCGTTCGCCTTCCGGGATGTCGTTGGGGGTGCGCGTGTCCTGCGCGTTCTTCGGCACCCACACGCGGCCGTCGTTGCGCAGCGACTCGCTCATCAACGTCAGCTTCGACTGGTGGTCGCCGCTGATCGGGATGCACGTCGGGTGGATCTGGGTGAAGCACGGGTTCGCGAACAGCGCGCCCCGGCGGTGCGCCCGCCAGATCGCGGTCGTGTTGCAGCCCTTGGCGTTGGTTGACAGGTGGAACACGTTGCCGTAGCCGCCGGTCGCGAGCACGACGGCGTCGGCGAAGTGCGTCGACACCTCGCCGGTGACCAGGTCGCGCACCACGACGCCGCGCGCCCGGCCGTCCACCACGAGCAGGTCCAGCATCTCCGTGCGCGGGTGCATCTCCACCCGGCCGGCGCCGATCTGGCGTTCCAGCGCCTGGTAGGCGCCCAGCAGGAGTTGCTGCCCGGTCTGGCCGCGGGCGTAGAACGTGCGGGAGACCTGCGCCCCGCCGAAGGACCTGGTGTCCAGCAGGCCGCCGTACTCGCGGGCGAACGGCACGCCCTGCGCCACGCACTGGTCGATGATCTCGACGCTGACCTGCGCCAACCGGTGCACGTTCGACTCGCGGGCGCGGAAATCACCGCCCTTGACCGTGTCGTAGAACAGGCGGTGCACGCTGTCGCCGTCGTTGCGGTAGTTCTTGGCGGCGTTGATCCCGCCCTGCGCGGCGATGCTGTGCGCGCGGCGCGGGCTGTCCTGGTAGCAGAACGACGTGACCCGGTAGCCCAGTTCGCCCAGGGTCGCGGCGGCCGCACCGCCGGCCAGGCCGGTGCCCACGACGATCACGCTGCGGTTGCGGCGGTTGGCCGGGTTCACCAGCCGCGCGGAGAACCGGCGGCGGTCCCAGCGGGACTCGATCGGGCCGACCGGCACGCGCTGGTCGGAGATCGGGTCGCCCTCGGTGTAGAGCGGGAGGTCAGACGGCATGTCAGCTCACCAATCCGGTGAAGACGGCGAAGGGAACGGAGAGGAAGCCGCCGCAGACCACGACGGCCGCGGCCAGGCCCACCACCCGTGAGGTGGTCACGCCCAGCGTCTGGGTCGCGCTCCACACCCCGTGCCGGATGTGGAAACCCAGCGCGAGCACGGCGACCGCGTAGGCCAGCACCACGTACCAGTGCTGGAAGTCGGCGACGACGTTGGCGTGGATCGCGCCGTGCACGCCGTTCGGGTTGAGCCACCCGACCGTGAGGTCCAGCAGGTGGTAGACCACGAACAGGCCGATGATCACGCCGCCCCACCGCATCGTGCGCGCCGCGTAAGAGCCCTGGACGACCCGCCGGTGCTCGTAGCGGCCACGGGCTTTGCGGGCCCGCGCGGTCAACTGGTAGGCGGCGACGAAGTGCAGGACGACGCACGCCAGCAGCGCGGCCCGTACCGGCCAGACAGCCCCGATGTCGCGCAGGAACTTGCCGTACGCGTCGAGCGTGCCCGGCCCGGCGAAGATCGACAGGTTCCCGAGCATGTGCACGATGACGTAGAGGAACAGCACGCCCCCGGTGACCGCCATGACGGCCTTCTTGCCGATCGTGCTGCGGTAGAGCCGGATCGTGTCCACGCCGTCGACGCTAGGAACCCACGCGACAAGTCGTCCAATACATCGTGAGCTACTTGACGATAGCCTGAGGCTATGACGCTCCAGCAGCTCGCATACTTCCTGGCAGTGGCCCGGACGCGGCACTTCACCAAGGCCGCCGAGGAAGTCCGTGTGGCGCAGCCCTCACTGTCCAAGCAGATCCACGCGCTGGAGAAGGAGCTCGGCGCGGAGCTGTTCAGCCGGGCGCGCGGCAACATCACGCTCACCCCCGCCGGCGAGGCGCTGCTGCCCGTCGCCAACCGGATCCTGTCCGATGTGGACACCGCCCGGCTGGAGGTCGCCGAGCTGGTCGGGCTGCGCCGGGGCCGGGTCCGGGTCGGCGCGACGCCCAGCCTGTGCGGGAGCCTGTTCGCCGACGTCATCAAGCGCTACCACGACGCCTACCCGGGCATCCGGGTGTCGGTCACCGAGAGCGGGTCGCGGGACCTGGTGGCCGCGCTGGAGGCGGGCGACCTCGACCTGGCGCTGGTCATCGTCTCGCCCGCCGACGCCAACCGGGCGCTGACCGTCCAGCCCGTCCTGCGCGAGGAACTCGTCGTCGCCTCCGCCGAACCGCTCGGTGTGCCCCGGCTGCGCCTGCCCGACCTCGCCGACCACCCGCTGGTGATGTTCCGGCCCGGCTACGACCTGCGCGAGACCACGCTCGCCGCGTGCCGGCGCGCCGGGTTCGAGCCGCAGTTCGCGGTGGAGGGCGGCGAGATGGACGCCGTGCTGCGGTTCGTCGAAGTCGGCCTGGGGGTGGCGATCGTGCCCAGCACCGTGCTGGCCACCCGGTCGCTGCACGGCACGCCGCTCGCGCCCGGCACCAGCCGCACGGTCGGTCTGGCGCACCGGACGGACGTCGCGCCGACCACCGCCGCGCGGGCGTTCCAGAGCGTGCTGCTGAGCTTCCTGCGCGGGGCCCGGATGCCGGCGGGCGTGCACCTCACCACGTCGTAGGCTCGCCGCCGTGCTCATCCGACGCGAGACCCCCGACGACGTCCACGCCATCACCGCGATCACCGACGCGGCCTTCGCGGCCGACCCCGGCGGTGAGGCGTGGCTGGTCACCGAGCTGCGCGCCGACACCGGCTGGATCCCGGAGCTGTCCCTGGTCGCCGAATCGCCCGAGGGCGCGATCATCGGGCACGTGGTGTGCACGCGGGCCGCGCTCAACGACGGGCCGGCGCTCGGGCTCGGGCCGTTGAGCGTGCACCCCGACCACCAGCGGCGCGGCGTCGGCAAAGCCCTGGTGCACGCCGTGCTCGGCGCGGCCGACGCGCTCGGCGAACCGCTCGTCGCCCTGCTCGGCGACCCCGCCTACTACTCCCGGTTCGGCTTCCGGCTCGCCGCAGAGCACGGCGTCGAACCGCCGAACCCGGAGTGGGCCCCGCACTTCCAGGTCCGCACCCTGCACGCCT